>NZ_JBIVHM010000001.1:0-868735 GCF_044749185.1 Paenarthrobacter sp. NPDC089675
TCTCAAACGCTGGTCCTCTTTTCCGGTCATAGCCCGGGATCTCAACTCCCCGGCCTCACGTTGCCTGCCCCAGAGCCGGATCGTTCCATCGGTGACACCAACAGCCCTGCAGAACGCGATCTTTGATCCACGCTCCAAACACTTCTCATACTCATCCAGAATCACGTGTTTCTGAGCCAAAGTGAACTGACTCCGCTTCGAAGCACGCAAGGGAATAACAAAATCCATGACGGACCTTTCCCCGCCCTGTGCGTCAGACCGCAAGCGACACACAACCTGTCACACGACAGCCTGACACACAGGGAAATTCCGGCGGCCTCGATGCGTTTCCAGCGAATTCGCGAGCTAGAGCCGTTCGAGCTGAACAGGCTCGGCCAGCAGGGCGCTGAGGGACTCGTTCAGGTCCTGGACAGCAATGCCCTTGGAGTGCTTCTCCAGCAGTTCCTCGGACTCCCAGCGTTCGGTCAGGACAAGCTTCTCTTCTGTGGCTTCCGTCAGTTCGTAGCGGATGCAGCCGGGTTCATTGACCACTTCATCGATCGCGATCTCGAGGGCGAGCTTCACTCGGAAGAATTCGCCCTCGTTGGGGATGAACGTGGCCTGCAGGTCGATGGGTTCACTCATGCCACCAACACTACCGGGAGGACACGTTCACTCCTGAGCTGTTTACGGTTCTGTTGCGGCGCACCAGTTGGTAGCGTTCCGTCATGTTGTCCTACACCGCCGGAGACACTGACGTCCCGTTGCTCGAAGAGACCATTGGCGCCAATTTCGAACGGGTCGCCGCGCAATTTCCGTTACGTGATGCCTTGATAGAGGCGGCTGGCTCACCGGGCGGCGAGGCCCGCCGGTGGAGTTACCAAAAGTTGAACGACGACGTCGACCGCCTGGCCCGGGCGCTGCTCGCCATGGGAGTGGGCAAGGGAGAACGGATCGGCATCTGGAGTCCCAACTGCGCCGAATGGACCATCCTCCAGTACGCCACGGCCAAGATCGGCGCCGTCCTGGTCAACGTCAACCCCGCGTACCGAAGCCACGAGCTCGAGTTCGTGGTGAATCAGAACGGCATGCGCATGCTGGTGGCTGCACCCGCCGACAAGAACAGCGATTACGTTGGCATGGCCCGGGCAGCCTTGGACACCTGCCCGGAGCTCAAGGAACTCGTCTTCCTTCCCGGCGACCCGGCACTGGGGTTGCGGTCCGGCGTCCCGGAAACCGCAGACGAACTCACGTACGCCGAACTGCTGACCCGAGCTGACGGCGTCGGGCTCTCCGCGCTGGGCGAGCGGATGGCGGAACTGGAGCCGCACGATCCCATCAACATCCAGTACACCTCCGGAACCACTGGTTTCCCTAAGGGCGCCACGCTTACCCACCACAACATCCTCAACAACGGCCATTCGATCGGGCGCCTGCTGGGCTACTCAGAGCAGGACCGTGTGGTGATTCCGGTGCCGTTCTACCACTGCTTCGGAATGGTGATAGGCAATCTCAACGCGTTGAGCTTTGGTGCGGCGACCATCATTCCGGGAAGGGGGTTCAACCCCTCTTCAGCGCTTGAGGCGGTGCAGGATTTCGGTGGAACCTCTCTTTACGGGGTGCCCACCATGTTCATCGCGGAACTCGCACTGCCCGACTTTGACTCTTATGACCTGTCCACGCTCAGGACCGGAGTCATGGCAGGCTCCCTGTGCCCGATCGAGGTGATGCGCCGCGTGATCGACGAGATGCACATGGTGGACGTCGCGATTTGCTACGGCATGACGGAAACCTCGCCCGTCTCCACCATGACCCGTAACGGTGACAGCCTGGAGCACCGGACGTCCACGGTGGGCCGGACCATGCCGCACCTGGAAAGCAGGATCATCGATCCGTTGTCCGGGGAAGTGGTGGAGCGCGGCGTGATCGGGGAGCTCTGCACGCGCGGTTATGCGGTCATGAAGGGCTACTGGGGGCAACCGGACAAGACAGCCGAAGCCATCGACGCGGATGGATGGATGCACACGGGAGACCTCGCCCGCATGGATGAGGACGGGTACGTCGTTATCGAGGGCCGGATCAAGGACATGGTGATCCGCGGGGGTGAAAACATCTACCCGCGCGAGATCGAAGAATTCCTCTACCTTCACCCCTCCATCCAGGACGTCCAGGTGATCGGTGTTCCGGATGCGAAGTACGGCGAGGAACTCATGGCCTGTATCATCCTCAAACCCGGCGCTGCCGCCCTGACAGCTGAGGATATTGCCGAGTACTGCAGGGGCAAGCTGGCCCACTTCAAGATCCCCAAGTACGTGGACGTTCGCGAAAGCTTTCCCATGACCGTCTCCGGCAAGGTCCGTAAGATCGACATGCGCCAAGAAGCCGTGGCGCGCCTCCACCTTTAGTGGGAGCGGTGGTCCTGGACGGTCATGCGCGGGCCAAAGGTGGGCTTGCGGAAGCCACTCAGGTACAGCATCCGCACCAGCCTTTGCCGGTGCCCGCGCCACGGTTCAAGCAGTTCGAGCATTCCCGCGTCGTCCGTTTTCCGTCCGGTGAGGGCGTAACCGACGTACGAGGCGAGGTGGTAATCGCCCACGGAAATGGAATCCGGGCAACCATGTGTCCGCTGAACAACCTCGGACGCGGTCCAGATGCCGATCCCGGGAATGGTCTGCAGCTTGGCGCTGGCCTCCGCGGCGCCCAAGGCGCCGAGGCGTTCAAGCGCGACGGCGGACTGCAGCGCGCGCATGACCGTGGCCGAGCGCTGCGGGCCGACTCCGGCTTTGTGCCACTCCCAGGAAGGTATGGCCAGCCACTCCCGTGCGGTGGGTGGCACCACGAGGCCCTGCGGGGCTATCCGTCCCGGCGGCTTGGTGCCATAGCGGTACATCAGGTACCTGTACCCGCGCCGGGCCTCCAAGGTGGTGACTTTTTGCTCCAGGATGGTGGGCACCAGCGAGTCAACCACCCGCCCGGTGGAGGGGAGCCGCACGGCCAGGTTCCGGCGTCGTGCTTCTGTCACAAGGCGCGGGAGGGTGGAATGGAAAGCCGGCTCGTCGAAGGCGGACCAATCGTCAGCGGCGCCCAACAACCGGGGGACTCCCGCCACGGCATCCGCCGATCCAGGCCCCCAGGCCTGTGCGTCCACGAAGGATTCAACCCCCAACCCGCCAGCTGAAAGCCGAAGGGTGACCGGGCCGCCCGGGGTGGTGAAGGCAAGCCAGAACCCGCCGGGATGGGCCGCGAAGGAGGGATCGCCGTTGCCGCGTTGCAGGGGAAAAAGTGTTTGGTCCAGCCTGTAGGCGGCTCCCGGATGCCACCTGATGGATGCGTCCGCCGCGGCCGCTACGGGCGCCGGGGCTTCTGCGATGGTCATGTCCTTAATGGTCCCATGGGCAGCTGACAATTTGCTCCGCGAAGCCCTTACCGCCGCCCTCAACCGGGTCTAGACTCCCTGTTGTGGCGCGGGTGGGCCGCGCCCGGATTCCCGGAAGAAGGAGCGCATGGCATGGCCGCAATAGTGCATTTCGAAATTCCCACCGATGACACCGAGAGGGCAAATACCTTCTACCAAAACACTTTCGGCTGGAAGCTCAGCCCCATGCAGGGCATGGACTACACGATCGCCCTCACCACGGATTCCGATGACCAAACCGGCATGCCCAAGAACCCGGGAGCAATCAACGGGGCTCTGTTCCCACGGACGGACAACCTGAAGACCCCCATCCTGACCATCGACGTGGACGACCTGGATGCCGCGCTGGGGCAAGTGGAACAAGCCGGCGGAACCGTCGTCCAAGGCAAGGACGCTGTTCCCACCATGGGATGGTATGCCTACTTCAAGGACACGGAGGGCAACATTCTGGGACTCTGGCAGACGGACCAGTCGGCAGGAAGCTAGTCCCCTGCCCGGAGCGGGGCCCCGCAGTTCCGGTACTCCGGCGCGCACGCGGTAACTTTGTACCCATGAAGTATGCCCAGTCCGTGTTGGACCTCATCGGCAATACGCCGCTCATCAAGCTCAACCACATCACGGACGGGATCAAAGCCACAGTCCTGGTGAAGCTCGAATACGTCAACCCCGGCGGGTCCATCAAAGACCGGATCGCCGTGAAGATGATCGAAGATGCCGAGAAGGACGGCCGGCTCAAGCCCGGTGGAACCATCGTCGAGCCGACCTCCGGCAATACGGGCGTCGGCTTGGCCCTCGTTGCACAGCAAAAGGGTTACAAATGCATCTTCGTAGTGCCGGACAAGGTGGGCGAGGACAAGCGGGCCGTGCTTCAGGCCTATGGTGCCGAAGTGGTGGTGACGCCCACCGCCGTCGCCCCTGACAGCCCGCAGAGCTACTACGGCGTGTCCGACCGCCTTGTGAGCGAGATTCCGGGTGCCTTCAAGCCGGACCAGTTCTCCAATCCCGCAGCACCCGGCAGCCACTTTGAATCAACAGGCCCGGAGATTTGGCGGGACACGGACGGCAAAGTGACGCACGTGGTCATCGGCGCCGGAACGGGCGGCACCATCACCGGCACCGGCAGGTTCCTGAAGCAGGTTTCGGCTGAGCGTCCGGAGTCCGACGGCGGCCGGGTCAAGGTCATCGGAGCCGATCCGGCAGGCTCTGTCTACTCGGGGGGAACCGGACGCCCCTACTTCGTCGAGGGCGTCGGCGAAGACATGTGGCCGGACAATTATGACCGTTCCGTCCCGGACGAGGTCATCGCAGTCTCCGACGCGGACTCCTTCGCCATGACCCGCCGGCTTGCCCGCGAAGAAGGACTGCTGGTGGGCGGCTCCTCCGGCATGGCCGTAGTGGCCGCCCTGGAAGCGGCCAAGGACCTGGACGAGTCCGCCGTCGTGGTGGTCATCCTTCCCGACTCGGGCCGCGGATACCTCGCCAAGATCTTCAACGACCAATGGATGCGTTCCTACGGCTTCCTTTCCGGCGGCGAAGAGGCCTCCGTGGGGGAGGTGCTCAAGTCCAAGACGGGCGAGATGCCGGACCTGGTGCACATCCATCCGAACGAGAGCGTCCGCGACGTCATCAACATCATGAACGAGTTTGGTGTCTCCCACATCCCGGTCCTCTCGCAAGAACCGCCCGTAGTGATGGGCGAGGTCCTTGGAGCGGTGGACGAGCGCAGCCTCACCAGCAAGTTGTTCCGCGGAGAAGCAAAGCTTACGGACAAGATCGCCGAACACATGGGGGAGCGCCTGCCTGTGATTGGCTCATTGGAAACCATTTCCGCCGCGCGTGAGCTGCTGTCCGACGTCGATACCGTTATGGTGACGTTCGCCGGCGCGCCTGTGGGAATCCTGACCCGCCACGATCTTCTCGCTTACCTGAGCAACTAAGCGCCCACCTTCCCGCACCGAAAGAGGAGCCCCATGTCTGCCAACAACAATGCAGGTTTCAACACTCGTGCCGTCCACGCCGGACAGGAATTCGAGCCGCGCACCGGCGCCGTGGTCCCGCCGCTGCACTTCAGCACCACTTATGCCCAGGACGGTATTGGCGGCCTGCGCTCAGGTTACGAGTACGGCCGCGGCGGCAACCCCACGCGCGACGCGCTGCAGGAACAGCTCGCCGCCCTGGAAGGCGGCACGGCCGCGTTCTCCTTCGGTTCGGGCCTGGCTGCCGAAGATTCTCTGATCCGCGCCATTGCCCGCCCGGGTGACCACATTGTGCTGGGCAACGACGCCTACGGCGGAACGTACCGGCTGATCAACCGGGTACTGGGTGACTGGGGCATCGGCAACACTCCGGTGGACATGGCGGACCTCGACTCCGTGGCCCGCGCGGTGGCCGCGAACAAGACGGCCATTGTGTGGGTGGAAACCCCGTCCAACCCGATGATGAAGATCACCGACATCGCGGCGCTAGCCGAGGTGGCGCACGACGCTGGTGCCCTCCTGGTTGTCGACAACACCTTTGCGTCCCCCTACTTGCAGACCCCGCTGGCCTTGGGTGCCGACGTCGTGGTCCACTCCACCACCAAGTACATCGGCGGCCACTCCGACGTCGTCGGTGGCGCGATCGTGGTGAAGGACCCGGAACTCGCGGAGAAGATTGGATTCATCCAGTTCGCCGTTGGCGCTGTCTCGGGTCCGATGGATGCCTTCCTGACCACCCGAGGCCTCAAGACCCTCGGCGTCCGGATGGACCGCCACTCCGAGAACGGACAGGCAGTTGCGGAATGGCTGCTGCAGCGTCCCGAAGTGGAGGCTGTGCTCTACCCGGGGCTGCCGGACCACCCCGGTCACGAACTCGCAGCGAAGCAGATGAAGAAGTTCGGTGGCATGGTTTCCGTGCAGTTCAAGGGCGGTGAAGCCGCGGCGCGGACGGTTGCGGAAAACACCTCTGTGTTTACACTCGCCGAGTCCTTGGGTGGTATCGAATCCCTCATGAACTACCCCTCCGAAATGACCCATGCGTCGGTCAAGGGAACCGAACTGGCCGTTCCGGTGAACCTCCTGCGCCTTTCCTGCGGCATCGAGGATTCAGAGGATCTGATCGCCGACCTTGAACAAGCGTTCGCCAAGATCAGCAACGGCTGAACCTGTGGCGTCTCCTACACCAGCTGTGTCTTCCCTGCCAGCGAGATCAGGAGCCAGGCGCGGCTGGGCCCTCACGTTTGCCGCCGCGCTGACCCTCGCCGTCGCTATCTGGTTCCTGTACAAGGATTACCAGCCGGAACTGCTCGACTTTGAGGTCTACTACTACGGTGGCGGCAAGGTCCTTCAGGGGGGTGACCTGTATGCGGTGCGGGAAGGTTTGCCCTTCACTTACCCTCCGTTCGCCGCGTTGCTCTTCACCGGCCTGGCAGCCCTCGGGTTTTTCGGCGGCGGGCTCGTGTTCATCCTCGCGGCGCTTTTTGGCGCGGCAGTGGTGGCCGCATGGCTGGCGCGGCACTACTTCTTTGGCCTGACCACGTGGCGTGCGGCGTTCGCGGATTACCGGTTCCGGACCACGGCTTTGCTGGGAACCGGTGCCATCCTGCTCCTGGGACCGTGGCGTGACACGTTTGTCTTTGGCCAAATCAACATTGTGCTGATGGGCGTGATCCTGGCCGACTTCGCCTTGCACGGGAAAGCCAGGGCAGGCTTGATCCGGTGGCCTGCCGGGTTGCTGATCGGTATGGCTGCGGGCGTGAAACTTACGCCCCTGGCCTTCGGCTTGTATTTCCTGGTCCGCAAGGACTTCAAGGCTTTGGCTTGGATGGCGGCCGGCTTCTTTGGCTCCATTGCCGTTGCCTGGGCCATCCTGCCTCAGGCATCCCTGGCCTTCTGGACCAAAATCCTGCCGGACACCGGACGTATCGGTGGCCCGGCGTATGTGGACAACCTGTCCCTCAAGGGGCTCCTGCTGCACTTCGGCATGCCGGATACGTCCGCTACCAGCCTGGTGTGGCTGGTCCTGTCCCTTGGCCTTGCCGTACTCGCGGCCCTCACCATCAAGTGGGCCGTGGACGTTGAGGAGACCTTCGTGGCGGTCTCGGCCACGGCAATCCTCATGCTGCTGGTCAGTCCTGTGTCATGGTCCCACCACTGGGTATGGGTGGCGGTTGCGCTGCCAAGCATGGCCTTTGCGATGCACCGTGTCCCATCCCGCAACGGGCGAATGCGGACCGCGGGCTGGATCATCGTGGCGTGCTCCACCATTGCTTTCTACATGACGCCCAAGAACCTGGCCGTGTGGGCAGGGGCTGCCGAGTGGGGCAAGGACCCGCAGACGCAATGGCAACTGATGATTTCCAGCCTTGGAGTGGTGTGCGGGATCGCCATGTTGGTTTACTGGGCTTTCGCCTACCGGCCGTCGAGGGCGGGCCTCAGGAACGAGTTCCCGGCTCCTGTCATCGAGAGTCGGTAACACAGCGCGAAACCTAGCTTTCTTTAGAAAAGTCAGGTACGTTTCAGCGTATGCCTTTGCGATCCGACTGGTCTGCCCGAACGTGCAGCCTTGCCCGTGGCCTCGATGTCCTCGGTGACCCCTGGGGGAGCCTCGTCCTCCGTGAGGTCTTCTTCGGCAACGGCCGTTACGACGCCATAAAAAAGCGTCTGGAAGTTGCGGACAACGTCCTTAGCAAGCGTCTTGCGTGGCTCACTGAATCCGGCCTCCTGGCCCAGCGGCCCTATAAAGACGCAGCCCGGACCCGGCAGGAGTACGTCCTCACGGCGAAGGGCGAAGACGCCCTCCCTGTCCTGAACGCCATCATCATCTGGGCAGAGAAACACCTCGATGCCCCCAACGACGTGTCCCATATGCGGGTCATCCACACGGACTGCGGCAAGCCAACGTCCTCGGCCGATACCTGCACCCACTGCGGCGTCCGGTTGACGGCGGCCAACACAAGTTGGCACAGCCTGAAACGCAGCCAGGGCCCGGTGCAGCTTGCTGTGGCTCCCGCAGCTGAAAGTGAAGTGTCCGCATGAGCGCCCCGGAAACAACCAACGCCTCCCAAACATCCAAGGTGCCCACCCGCAAACGGCGCGGGCTGCATCCGGCATGGATCGTTGCGGCGGTCGCCTTCCTCGCGCTGGTGGGAGCGGCAGGCTTCCGCGCAGCCCCCGGCGTGCTGATGGTCCCGTTGCAACAGGAATTCGGTTGGTCCACCACGGTGCTTTCCTTCGCCGTCAGCATCAACCTGGTCCTCTTTGGACTGACCGCGCCCTTCGCCGCAGCCCTGATGGAGCGCTTTGGCATCCGCAAAGTCACGGCCATCGCCCTTTGCCTTATTGGCATGGGTTCGGCACTGACGGTCTTTGTGAACGAGTCCTGGCAGATCCTCCTGACCTGGGGTCTACTGATCGGGCTGGGTACGGGGTCCATGGCTTTGGTCTTCGCCGCCACGATTGCCAACACCTGGTTCGCCAAGAGCCGCGGCCTGGTGATCGGTGTCCTTACCGCCGGCAGCGCCGCAGGGCAACTGGTTTTCCTGCCCTTCATCGCCGCACTCGCCCAGGATCCGGGCTGGCGCGGTGCTTCGCTCCTGATCGCCGCAGGTGCGCTGGCAGTGGTCCCGCTGGTACTGCTGTGGTTGCGTAATTCACCTGCCGACGTCGGCGTCCTGCCCTATGGGGCGGAAGAAAGCACGACGCCGGTCCCCACCGAAACGGACAAAGCTGCGGTCCCCGGCAACGCGCCGAACGCTGCCGTGCGGGCGCTGCAGGTCCTGAAGCGTGCCAGCAAAGTCCGGACCTTCTGGGCCCTGGTGGCAGGCTTTGCGATCTGTGGCGCAACCACCAACGGATTGATTGGAACGCATTTCATCCCGTCAGCCCATGATCACGGCATGCCCGAAACCACGGCGGCAGGTTTGCTGGCCGTCGTCGGAGTTTTCGACATCGTGGGAACCATCGCGTCAGGCTGGCTGACCGACCGCTTCAATCCCCGGATCCTGTTGGCCGTGTATTACCAGTTCCGGGGGATCGGGCTGCTGGTGCTGCCACTGCTGCTTGGGTCCATCGTGGAGCCGAGCATGATCATCTTCGTGGTGGTCTACGGGCTGGACTGGGTGGCCACAGTGCCCCCGACGGCCGCAATCTGCCGCCAGATGTTCGGTTCGGACGGATCGGTGGTCTTCGGCTGGGTGTTTGCCGCGCACCAGTTGGGTGCTGCAGTGGCTGCCGTGCTAGCCGGGTTCATCCGCGACGCCACCGGGCACTACAACTACGCCTGGCTCGGAGCGGCCGCGATGTGCACGGTGGCCGCCATCATCAGTGCAACGATCCGCAAGGACGCAGCGCGCAAGGAGCCCGTTGCTGTTTGACCTCGGCGCTGTTTGACCTAGGCGCTGTTTGACCTCGTTGCGTGGCCCGCTCTGCGTGCTTCGCAGCTGGGATACCGCGCTCAGCGGGCCACGCAACGCAGGAGTTCAGCCCCGGAAAGCGCCGATGCCCGTGATGTGCTGGCCAAGGATCAGGGTGTGGACCTCGTCAGTACCCTCATAGGTCCGGACGGATTCCAGGTTGTTCGCATGCCGCAACGGTGAGTAGTCCAGCGTGACCCCGTTGCCGCCAAGGATGCTCCGGGCTTCCCGGGCGATCGTGAGGGCCTCGCGGACGTTGTTGAGCTTTCCCATGGAAATCTGCTGTGGCTCAAGCTTGCCCGCGTCCTTCAGCCTGCCCAGGTGCAAGGCCAAGAGGGTACCTTTTTGGATCTCCAGGAGCATGTTAACGAGTTTCTCCTGCGTGAGCTGGTAGCCCGCCAACGGCCGTCCGAACTGGAGCCGGGTACCCGCATACTCCAGCGCCGCCTCGTAGGAATCCCGCGCGGCACCCATGGCACCCCAGGCGATTCCATACCGTGCCTCGTTGAGGCAGGAGAAGGGGCCGCGCAGTCCGGAGGCACCCGGGAGGATGGCATCGTGACCCAGCCGGACGCCGTCGAACTTTACATCGCACTGGATGGACGCGCGCATGGAGAGCTTCGGCCCGATCGGTGTGGCTGTGACACCACGTGTCCCCGCAGGGACCAGGAAGCCCCGGATTCCGTCGTCGGTCCGGGCCCAAACCACCATGACGTCCGCGATGGAGGCCAGGCCGATCCAACGCTTGGCACCGTCCAGTACCCAGCCTTCGGGGGTTTCCCGGGCGGAGGTGGTCATGGAGGAAGGATCCGAACCCGCCGTCGGCTCGGTCAGGGCAAAGCAGCCGATCAGTTCGCCTGCGGCCATTCGGGTAAGCCACTGTGCTTTCTGCTCCTCCGAGCCCCATCTGTGGATGGCCGTCATGGCCAGCGAGCCCTGCACCGAGACGAAGGTGCGGATGCCGGAGTCACCGGCCTCGAGCTCCATTGCTGCCAGTCCATATTCGACGGCTGTACGCCCGGGACAACCGTAGCCCTCAAGGTGCATCCCCAGGACGCCAAGCTCACCGAGTTCGGGAGCGATCTCACGGGGAAAGACCGCAGACTCGTACCAGCGCGCGATGTTCGGCTTGATCTGTTGAACCGTGTAGTCCCGGACTTTCTCGCGCACGGCGAGCTCGTCGTCGCTCAGGAGGGAATCGAGGTCAAGGACATCGGAGGTGGAAGGGCTCATGCAAGCATCCTAGGGTCCGTTTGAATTGCCCGGGGATGTCATTCGAACCTGACGGCGTCCCGCTCAAATTCCATGGCTCGATGCTAACCGCGCCGGACCGGGCCGCAGGCAGCCGCACCGGAACTATTCGCTGCGGACAATTCCCATGTCTGCATGCTTCCCGGTGAAGTAATCGCGCGTGGCCGGAGCGAAGCGGCACACAACGGCCAGCACCACCCCGAGGAGCAGCAGGAGCACGCCGCTGACGAAGGCGCCGCCAATGCCGAAGATCTGCGTGTCTCCGTAAGCCGGGTCCCACATCTGGATGGCCGAGACGAAGAAGGCCACCGTCAAGGCCACGGCCCCAAGGAACGGCAGGATGCCCCGGAACCACAGATTGCGGACCGAATCCCTCAGGGTGGAACGGAAGTACCAGACGCAGGCGAAACCCGTCAGGGCGTAGTAGAACGCGATGAAGAGGCTGATGGCGCTGATCGAATCGGCCAGCAGGTCTTCGCTGAGGAAACTCATCGCAACGTAATAGGCAACAGCGGCGATGCCCATCACCATCGTGGAGTAGCCCGGGGTCTGGAAACGCTCATGGACCTTGCCAAAACGGGCAGGGAGGGCTCCATGAACGCCCATGGAAAGGGTTCCGCGGGCTGTCGGGAGGATGGTGGTCTGGGTGGACGAGAGCACTGAGGCGAGGACCGCAACCACGATCAACCAACCCCACGGCCCCAGAACCACGTCCTTCATGGCCAGGAATACGTCGTCCTGGTTGGCCGAGTTGCCCAGGCCGATCCCGTCCGTGCCGATGGTCGCGTACATCATGACCAACAAGGCCATCGACACGTAAATGGCCACCAAAACGAAGGACGAGATCACTGCGCCGCGACCCGGCGTCTTGGAAGGATTTTCCGTTTCCTCGTTGAGGGCGAGGCAGGTATCCCAACCCCAGTAAATGAACAGGGCCAGCAGGACACCGTGGACCACGGCACCGGGATCGTTGAAAGCCCCAATGGGGTTGAACCACTCAAAGGTGAACGCTTGTCCCTCCGGCACCCCGCCGGCAATCCGGATGATGATGGCCAGGGCAAAGATGCCCAGGGAAATGTACTGGACATAAGTGAGGGTGCGCTGGACGTGCTCGCCCAAACGGATGCCGCGGTGGTTCACGAAGGTCATGAAGGCGATGAACAGCACTCCGGTTGCAGTGACGATCCAGGTGTTGTCCGCGAGGGAACCATCACCGATGAGCAGCCACAGGTACTTTCCGGCCACCTGCGCCAGGTTGGCCAGGACCACGATGCCGGCGAGCGCCACGCCCCACCCGCCCAGCCAACCAGCCCAGGGCCCGAAGGCTTTCCGGGCCCAGATGAACGTGGTGCCGCAATCCGGCAGGGCACTGTTCAGCTCGCGGAATGCGTAGGCAATAAAAAGGACGGGGATGAATCCGAGGACCAGGATCAGCGGAGTGTAGTTTCCGTTAACGGCAACGATGAGTCCCAGCGTCGCGGCCAGCGAATAGACCGGGGCGGTGGATGCCAGCCCCAGCATGACCGAATCGCCGAGGTCGAGGATTCCGGCCCGCAGTCCTTTGGAAGGTACGACGGCGGCACGGTCGCCGCCCGCTGGGCCGCCGCCCGGCGTCGAGGTTTCAGTGCTCATAGTGCAGCTCCATAAGGGGAAGTCGAGGGTGCGCTTTGGGGCGCTGGTGCGTCGATGGTGTTGGGAACGAACCGGCAGAAATAGTCCGTGATGGGGCCGTCCGATTCGCGGATGCCGCAACCTACGGACTCGCCGTCCACCACCCAAAGGCCCAGGACCGGGTGGTTACCGTCGAAGTCGGGAAGTGGGTGGTACTGCTGGTAGCACCAGCCTTCCCGGCCGTAGCCGCCGGGCTGGGAGATATCGATGCCGGGTGCATGGATGCGGATGTTGTCGCCTTCGCGTCCGTGCAGCGGCTTGGCTACCCACTCCTTGAGTGGCCCGGGATCGCCGAGGTAGGCGGGCAGCAGGTTTTCGTGCCCTGGATACAGGTGCCACAGAGCTGCCAGGAGGGCCTTGTTGGACAGCAGCATCTTCCAGGCCGGCTCTACCCAGCGAGGGTTGTGCGCCCTGGTCAGCAATCGTTGGCCGAACGGTTCCTTCATCATGAGTTCCCACGGGTACAGCTTGAACATGGTGCTGATCATGAAGTTGTCCAGGTCCACGAACCGGTTCAGGTTCGGGTCCCAGCCGATGTCCGACATGTTGATGCCGATGGTGGTCCATCCGCCCTGGCTGGCGACATCGCGCATGTAGGCCGCTGTCATCCAGTCCTCGCCGGACTCCTCAGCCTCCGAATGCGCAACATGCAGGGTGCTCATTCCCGTGCGGAACTGGAGTTTTTTCCATTGCCGGATCAAGGCCTCATGGATGCCGTTCCACTGGTCCTTTTCAGGGAACACGTCCTGGAGCCAGAACCACTGGGCAACAGCGGCTTCGATCAGGCCGGTTGGAGTGTCTGCGTTGTATTCGAGCATCTTGGCCGGTCCGCCCTGGCCGTCATAGATGAAGTCGAACCGCCCGTAGATGTCCATGTCCCCGGCTTGCAGGGACTCGGCCGCCAGGTCCAGGGCTTGCCTGCCTATACCGATATCTCCCATGGCGCCGGTGGCCAGGTACTTCGCTGCCTCCAAGCACATGAGATGCATGTCTTCGGCGGTCTTCTCGAGTGTCTCCACCTCGTCCATGGTGAACTCGTAGTAGGCAGACTCGTTCCAGTACTCGATTTTCCGTCCATCGGGCATGGTGGTGGTGGAAAAAACCAGGCCCTGCTCTTCGATTTTCTTCTTCCAGTCCGGCCGCGGCACGGAGGAGATTCTCCGCACCCCTAGCCTCCCGAACTTCCGCCGCTTTTGGAGCTGCTGCCGAAGCCGCCGCGGCTGACTGTGCCGCCTTTGCTGCTGTAACCGGTGGAGGTCTTGGCCCCCTGCGGCACAGTCTTGGTGTAGCTCGGGTAGGCACTGCGGTTCTGGCCGACAGCAGGCACACTGGCTCCGCGGGAGTAGAAGTACCAGGCGTACACACCCGAACTGCGGCCGTCCGAGCTGCTGTTGTTGCACTGATCGTCGTCAACGCGCTCGCCGGTCTCGTCGTTGAAGCACACCTGCGCGTAGTCCGCTTCGGCCTCATTGCTGGCGACGATGGCGGTGATGGTTCCAGCCAGCAGTGCGGTAACACCCAGGCCGACGACGACGGTGCGGCGCTGGGAGCGCTTCTTCCGCGCCGCTGCCTGCCGTTCCCGGTGTTCGCGTTCCTTCTCGAAAGGGTCCACGATAGGGAGCTGCCCACCGGACGCCGGCTGCTTGGCCGTCCCGGACTTGCCGTTTGTGGCGTCCGGATCTGTCCCAGGGACGTTGGTGCTCAGTTCCGGGTGGAGCTCCGGTTTTGGCACCTGCCATGGCGGGGGCTTGGGAAAGTTGTTTCCTGCCCCCGGATCGCCGTTGCTTCCCTCGGCGCCGGAATTGCTGCCGGACGCGTCGGGACCGTCTTTCGGGTCCATATGTATCCCCCTGGATAGACCATTGGTGTGTCCAGCTCGCGCCGGACCGGAATTCTGAAAGCAAGCCTAGTCCCAGACCCTGCCGGGGGCATCGATGACATTGCAGGGTGGATAGAACTACCCGTCACGTTAAGCGTGCAAGGATGTAGCCATGCCCGTTTCCGAAGCCCATAGTGAGGAACCGGAAGGGCTGTTGCTGCGTCTGCCTCCGGTGCGCGGCATAGGCCGCCGCCGGGTGCTCACCGGATTGGCCCTGGCCCTTCTGCTGCCACCCGCCGTCGAGCTTCTGGTCACGGTCCTGGACTTCCGCAACTTCTCCATGATCATGCTCCTGCAACTGGCTGTTGCCGTTGCGGTGGCTGCGATCGGCGGTTTGTGGCCAGCGGTGGTCGCTGCCGTCCTGGGAAGTTTCCTGCTGAACTATCTTTCTGCGGACCCGGTGGGATCCCTTTCCATTGCGGACCCCACCACGCTTTTCACTTTGGTGGTTTTCCTGGCTGTGGCCTGTGGCGTGGCCCTCGCCGTGGGGTTGGCCACCCGCCGTGCCCAGGAAGCGGCCAGGTCGGGTGCGGAAGCTACAGCCTTGAGTGCTTTGGCCCTGCGCATCCTCAGCTCTGACGGCAGCCTTGAATCCTTCTTGGAGAAGGTCCGCGCAAATCTGGGGATGGAGGCGGTTACCCTTCTGGGCGCCACGGCGGCGGCTGCTCCGGGTGTGCCCGCCGCGTGGCGCGTCTTGGCCAGTGCCGGGCCCAATCCGCCGGTGACCCATGCCGCTGCCGACCATGCCGCCGTCGTCGATCCCCACTACACCTTGTTGCTGCGCGGCGGCCCGCTGTCCCCGCAACACCAGAGGCTCCTCGCCGCCTTCGGCGCCTTCGTGGTGGCTGTCCGGGAAAGGCAGCAGCTCGTCAAGAGCCGGCGGGACAACCTCCGGCTCGCGGAAGGCAACAAGATGCGCACCTCCATCCTGCGCGCTGTCTCACATGATTTGAGGACGCCCTTGGCCGGGATCAAGCTCGCCGTCAGCAGCCTGCGGCAGGAGAACGTGCAGTTCCCGCCTGAGGTGGAGCGGGAACTGCTGGAAACCATCGAAAGCTACGCCGACCGGCTGGATCATCTGGTGGACAACCTGCTGGACATGTCCCGGATTACGGCCGACGCGGTGAACCCGTTGCTGACCGGCCTGTCCTGGGCGGACATCCTGCCCGACGCCCTCCGCGGCGTCCCGGCGGACAGGCTTCGCAATGAACTTCCACCCAACCTGCCCCCGGTGCAAGCCGACGCGGGGATGCTGGAACGGGTCGTAGCCAACATTGCCGAGAATGCGGTGAAGTATGCCGCGGGTTCGGACGTCGTACTGACCGCAAGTGCCGGTGCAGGCATCACCATCGGTGACACTCCCGCCAGCGAACTGCGCATCACGGACCACGGCAGGGGAGTGGGGCAGGCTGAGGTTTTGGAGATGTTCCAGCCCTTCCAGCGACTCGGCGACTCTGCCGTTGCGCCTGGCAACCCAGGCGGCGGAGTGGGGCTTGGGCTCGCTGTGGCCAAGGGGTTTACGGAGGCCATGGGCGGCACCCTCAAGGCGGAGCCGACGCCGGGCGGCGGCCTGACTATGGTGGTCACGCTGCCGCTGTGGACCGGTCACAGGGAAGGCATGGAATGACCCGGGTTCTGATAGTCGAGGACGAAGCACAGATTGCGCGGGCCATGCAGCTCACCCTGCAGGCTCACGGCTACCAGGCGTTCTCGGTGGGTACCGGGGCAGATGCGCTGGGTGCCGTGGCCAAGGAAGCGGTTGACATCGTGGTCCTGGACCTTGGCCTGCCGGACCTTGATGGCGTGGAAATCATTCGTCGCATCCGCGGCTGGAGCAGCATGCCCATCATCGTGCTCTCGGCCCGCCATGCGTCGGAGGACAAAGTGGAAGCGCTCGACGCCGGTGCGGACGACTATGTGACCAAGCCCTTCGGACTCGATGAGCTGCTGGCGCGGCTGCGGGTTGCGTCCCGGCGGTTGGTCACGGCACATGAAGAGCCCACCCTCGCCACCGCCGACTTCATGGTGGACCTGGCCGGCAAGAAGATCATCAAGGACGGCGCCGAGGTGCGGCTGACGCCCACTGAATGGAACATCCTGGAACTGCTGGTCCGGAACAAAGGCAAATTGGTCAGCCAACAGCAGCTGCTCACCCAGGTCTGGGGCCAGGCCTACGCCAAGGAGACCCAGTACTTGCGCGTCTACATTGCCCAGCTCCGACGGAAGTTGGAACGGGACCCGGCGGCTCCCCGGCACCTCCACACCGAGGCCGGCATGGGCTACAGGTTCGATCCCTAGTTCGGTGCTGCTTGTACTTTCACCACCTAGGTGATTTTTCGCAGCACCTAATTTTGGGTTTATACCACCTAATTTCCCTCGTTTCGGTCTAGGGAGAGCCTTTTTTACCACCTAGAGGCATTTTCGTGTGTTCACAATGTCCCCGGTTGCGTGGCCATTTTCGGTCGTGGGCACCCACTGGTTTGTGGGTTTGTTTCGAGGGCTATTGGGGGCCTTTTGTATGGCTGTTTTTGATGTGGGCGCGCAGACGCTCACCACTCTTGTTCGGCAGTCCGATGCCTCGCATAAGGACCTGGGTGCGTTGGTGCGCCGGTTCGTGGACGCCGTGTCTCCAGTCGGAGTGCTAGCGACGTCCGCGTGTGCCTGTGAACTAACGACGGACGGTGCCTCACACGTCAACGACGGGAGGAACAAATGAGATCCAGGTCGCTTCTTTCATTGGTAGTTGCCTCGACGACGGCAATATCAATCCTGGGGCCCTATAGCATCGCCGTTGCCGAGGACACCAGAGAGCACTCGTCCCACACCGCCCAGGCCAAGAAAATCGCTGACGATCCACTTCCCGCGCTTCAGGCACTATCGGCAGGATCATCCTCCGCAGCAACGGACGTGCTGTCCGATGTCGCAAGTGTTGTCACTGATGACAGCGGGAGCAACACGATTGAGGCTACGGTCAACGACGTCCGCGTCGTTGTTCCAACGAATCCCGCCGATCCGGTTTCACTCGAATCGACAAAGGGAACGACCATCAAGATTTCATTGCCGTTCGCAGGCGAAGCGGCCGACGCCAAGCCCGTCCAGGACGGTGTTGTTTCGTACGATAACGACAATGGTTCCGCCACGGTGCCGGTTGTGAAGAACGATGGCTCGGTTCAGATCATGACAGTCATCAATGACTCCGCCGCACCGACCCGTTACACCTACAACGTTGGTCTTGCACCCAATTCATCACTGACGCTTGAAAAGGATGGAAGCGTTTCAGTTCTCGGCCCTGATGGATCACGTATCGGCGGATTCGCACCAGCCTGGGCAAAGGACGCCAATGGCAAAGATGTTAGAACCCACTATGAGGTTGTTGGCACGACCATAGTTCAAGTTGTAGAGCACGCTGTGGCCGGAATCGCATATCCCGTTACTGCCGACCCTTACTTTGGCATCGATCTCCTTGCCTCCGCATATTGGTCGGGCGGCACCTTCGTTGTGACGCCCACATGGTGGGCACGAGCCAACGGAAACAGCCCGTTGGCGCACCAAGCTCTTCTTGAGGAATTTTGCAGTAAGTACCGTGGCGCATGCAACACTCAGATGTGGTGGCAGTTGGCCTGCCACGCTCAGTTCGCTCCGTTCAAGGAGACATGGAATTTGGACTCATGGCGGTGGAGGGACTCCTATTACGCCTACGTCTTCAACTGGTGCAATTAATGTGGACCGACAAGCTTGGATAGAGGGTAAACGATGACGTTCAATGCCTCTTCAAATCGCAAAATGACGGTTCTTCCAGTAGGACTGATCGTAGTAGGTGGGCTTCTCTTTATTGGCTGGATAATTGCCATGTATATCACTGGAATCGTGGTCGATGAGCAGAAAATCGATCCCGCAGACTCTCCGTTGCCCGTATTGTGGCTCGGTTTCTTTGGTGGACCTGTTGTTGCGGCCGTCGGCGCTGGATGGTTGCGGAAAAGGCGCAAAGGCTAGCGGCAGGAACAGTCTGCGCCGAGTTCCAGCGAAGCTTCGTCAAACGGCCCGACTTCAGTTCCATCTCTGCGCAGCCAGGTTCGCGACAAGCCTGCGCCTGCCGCAGCACGGCGCAGTGGCCGTGCTCAAGGAATGGACATCTGAGGCCAACTTGGACTACGAGAAGACGTTCGCCGCAGTGGCGCCGAGCCCGGAGCCACGGGGCAGGCCAACTATTCATCCAATTTCCGAAAACGGCTTTCGACCGGAGCGGCCGGGCCTTCACAACGAAAGTGAGTCTCTGTGGGCTTGTTCAAGAAGCGGGCACCGGCCCCCGAACCAATGGACGAGGAACTGACCTTTTTCACAGTTTCCAAAGCCAATAAGTTCCGTGGGCTCATGCGTGAGCTCCTTGCCGAGATGGGTTATGAAGTACAGATCCATGCCCTGCATGCGGTGGATGCCCAAGGTCGCGGCTACGGTTTCCGGAACGTGGCAGCCCGATGTAACGCCCGGGATGAAGTCGAGTGGCGCGACACCATCGCGGAGCACCTTCAGCGTGTCTTGGCCAGCTTCGAGAATCCGGATCCCTTCGAAAACGTTCAGCCTGGCAATATCGCGAAGCAAACGTTCGCCCGTCTCTACGGGGAGAACCACCTGCCCAAGATGGAGCGGTATCCGCACAGGGAGTTCGCTCCGGGCATCGTCGAGGTACTGGCCCTCGACCTTCCGGATTTGGTTCAAATGTTTGATCACGACCGTGCCAGGAAATTTGGTGGCTGGGAGGAGCTTCGGGCCCGAGGTATCACCAATCTGGGGAGCTGGAAGTAGAGCGGCTTGAAAGGTTCGAGGCTCCGGGCGGGGATTTTCCACGCGCTCATGGGCATATCTACACCGGAAGCCGCGCCTTGATGCTGCCTGGGCTTTCTGCGGAGATGACCGGCAGGCCAGGCGCCACACACCATGGGTGGTTGATGAGCGTTCCGAACCGCCACCAGCTTGCCTGGCATCACATCGAGGATGGCAGCGTGATCCATGTCCTCGACGCAATGGCGCGATTCACCTTAAGTGCCTACAGCGAGGCGCCCGGACCGGTTAGCCCACACGTCTATTGGTGGAATGGCGGTGGTTACGACCAACTGACAAACCTGGCCGATGATGGAGCATTTTCCGTTCGTGTCAGTCCAGGTTTCCAATCGGTGCTGATGGAAGTTCTGTCCCGCGACTGAAGTGGCGCCTCCGGCAGCTTTGCTACCCGGTCAGCCGGCCGCCGTCGTAAGTCACTGCGAGTGCTGGACCGCCGCCACCAACTTTCGCGCCGAAAACGGCCTGGAACCCTGTGAAACGGCGTGTTTTGGAGCATCCTCATCCAAAGTGGGTCGTGGCGGAACGACGACAGGTGCAACGCAGAGTTCAAAGCCAAAGGTGAGGGAGCGTTCGGCGGGGAGGGGCGGTTTGGTGAGAGAGCGCCCGGCTGGAGTTGCTGTTTTGTGCGGGAGCATCGGGGTGGGGTTCCGTAGACTAATCCCCATGAACACCGCGTCCCTCCTCGCCGTTTGCCGGGTCCACCAGCTGCTTCCTGATCCCGAGGGCAGCGTGGGTGTTACTGCCATCGACAAACGTGCAGTGGAAGGGCCTGTCAAGGTCCACAAGCTGGGCCTCCACGGCGACGTCCAAGCCAGCCGAAAGGACCACGGGGGAGAGGACCAGGCCCTCTACGCTTACTCCCAGGACGATGCGGACTTCTGGTCGGCAGAGCTGAAGCGCGAGTTGCCGCCCGGGATTTTTGGCGAGAACCTCCGCGTGGCTGGCATCGACGCTACCGGGGCAGTTATTGGTGAGCGCTGGAAGATTGGCATGGATGTGGAGGTCGAAGTGACCTCGCCCCGCGTGCCGTGTGCGACGTTCCAACGCGTGCTGGGAGAGCCGCAGTGGGTGAAGCGCTTCACGGCAGAAGGTCGGGTTGGAACATACCTAAGGGTGATCAAGACCGGGAGCATTTCGGCCGGAGACCATGTCCACCGGGTTTTCGTACCGAAGCACGGGGTCACGGTGGGGCAGTGGTTCAGCGAACCCACCGCTGACATGGTTCAGGTACTGTTGGACGCCGAAGCCGACGGGGAGATCCGTTTGCAGGATGAGTACCACTCCAGGTTCGAAAAACTCCTGCGCCGCAATGGCGCCTGACGGGCGAAAACCGGGGAGTGTGCGCAAGCTCTCACCGTCCGCAGCGCATTACGGGTCGCGTCCGGACTGCCGTGTGCCCTACACTGGATGTATCCCCCACTCCGGAATTCCCTTTATCCTGCCCAATTTTTGAGGCAGGACTGGTAAGTGTTGGGGCCCGCAAACTGTGTGCGGGCATTTTCATAGGGAGCGCCGGCTAAAGAAAACGCTGTACAGACTGCTGGGATAGCAGCCAAGAGATGCAGCGCGAAGTCCTGCCATGGGATTGCGATAGCGCCGGACTTCTGCGATAGCAGGGCACCCTTGCTTGGCTGTCGCGTGTACTGCGGCCAAGCCCAACCGGGCCGCGCCGACGCCCTATGGATGAGGAATTTCCCCACATGCCCGAAACTCTTAACGAGAACCTTGACGCCGAGTCAGCTGAGACCGTGACCGAAGCTCCGGAAGCTGCTGCAAACGTCGAAACCCCCGCCGAAGAGGCGCCTGCCGCCGTCGAAACCCCTGCCGCCGATGAGGCGCCTGCAGCCGAGGCAGACGACGAGGACGGCGTCCGCTTCACCGACCTCGGCCTTGATGGCCGCGTCCTTGCCGCCCTCCAGGATGTCGGCTACGAGAAGCCGTCGCCCATCCAGGCAGCCACCATCCCGCTGTTGCTTGAAGGCCGCGACGTCGTTGGCCTCGCCCAGACGGGTACCGGCAAGACCGCAGCTTTCGCTGTACCTGCCCTGTCCCGCCTGGCCGAACTGCACGACCTCAACGGCCCTTCCCGCAAGACCCAGGCACTGGTCCTGGCGCCGACGCGTGAACTGGCCCTCCAGGTTGCCGAAGCCTTCACCTCCTACGCCAAGCACATGGACGACTTCACGGTCCTGCCGGTTTACGGTGGCTCTGCTTACGGCCCGCAGCTTGCCGGTCTCCGCCGCGGTGCGCAGGTGGTTGTGGGTACCCCCGGCCGCGTCATCGACCACATCGCCAAGGGCTCGCTGGATCTTTCCGAACTCCAGTACCTGGTGCTGGATGAAGCCGACGAGATGCTGCGCATGGGCTTTGCCGATGACGTTGAGCAGATCTTCCAGGAAACGCCCGAAACGCGCCAGGTTGCCCTCTTCTCCGCAACCATGCCGGGCCAGATCCGCCGTATGTCCAAGCAGTACCTGAACAACCCGGCCGAGATTTCGGTGAAGTCCAAGACTTCCACCGGCTCCAACATCCGCCAGCGTTACGTCCAGGTCATGGGCCCGCACAAGCTGGACGCGATGACACGCATCCTCGAGGTGGAAGAGTTCGACGGCGTTATCGCCTTCGTGCGCACCAAGATGGCTACCGAGGACCTCGCCGACAAGTTGAAGGCCCGCGGTTTCCAGGCTGCCGCCATCAATGGCGACATCCCGCAGCAGCAGCGTGAGCGCACGGTTGACGCCCTCCGCGAAGGCCGCATCGACATCCTTGTTGCCACCGACGTTGCGGCTCGCGGACTCGACGTCGAGCGCATCAGCCACGTGGTCAACTACGACATCCCGCATGACACTGAGTCCTACGTGCACCGCATCGGCCGTACGGGCCGTGCAGGCCGCAGCGGCGACGCGATCCTCTTCATGACCCCGCGCGAAAAGTACTTGTTGCGCGCCATCGAGAAGGCAACCCGCCAGTCCGTGGAGCAGATGCACCTGCCCACCGCAGAGACCGTGAACTCGCTGCGCTTGGGCAAATTCGCCGAGCGCATCACCGAAACCCTCGAATCCGAGGATGTTTCGATGTTCCGCGACCTCATCGCCTCGTACGAGGAAGAGCACAAGGTTCCCGCCGCCGAGATCGCTGCTGCTTTGGCTGTCATGGCCCAGGGCGGGCAGCCGCTCCTGGTCAAGGATCTCCCGGCGGCTCCGGAGTTCCAGAAGCGCGAGCGTTCCAAGGACGGCTTCGGTTCCCGTGGTCCGTCACGCCCGCTCACCGAAGGCAATGCGACTTACCGTATCGCAGTGGGTCGCCGCCAGCGCGTCATGCCGGGATCCATCGTTGGTGCAATCGCCAATGAGGGCGGCATCTCCTCGTCCCAGATCGGTGGCATCGACATCCGTTCGGACCACTCCCTGGTGGAGCTCCCCGCGGACCTCAGCCCCGAGCAGTTGCGCGCACTGTCCCGTACTCGCATCGGCGGCGAATTGATCCAGCTTGAGCTGGACTCGGGCCGCAAGCCGAACCGCGACGGCGATCGTGGCGGCTACTCCGGTGGCCGCGGTGGCGGAAACTTCAAGGGCAACGGCGGCTTCAAGAAGGAGTTCCGCCGCAACGACGGCGAGCGTTCTTCGGCAGACCGCGGCGGCCGCTCCTACAGTGAGCGCACGTCCGGCAGCTACGGCGACCGTGACCGTGGCCAGTCCGGTGGATCGCGCTTCGGCGGTCACGGCGACGGCGCACGCAAGCCCCGTGGGGGCGACAGCGGCCACCGCGACTTCAACCGCAAGGGCAAGTGGTAAACACTGCAGTACCCCCAGGGGCCGGCTTTCGAGCCGGCCCCTGGGCCGTTAAACGGTTCCCTGCCAACGGCTGCCGCCGTAGGATCGGGCCATGGGATTCCTGGACAACGTGAAGAAGAACCTGGGCCTCGGCGAGAAGGACCACCACCCTGACCACTCGGCGGCCCGGCAAGCGGCGGAGGACACTGCCGCCGTCGAGGTTTCCTCCTCGGACACGGAGGCCGCTGCAGCCGCCGCAGCGCAGGCGGCCGAGCAGCAGGAGGCAGCGAACGCTGCCGCCGCGCAGGAGGCCGGCCAGGTGGGTCTGGAACCCGAGGACCCCGAGGTGGAGCGGGCAAGCCGTGACGCGGCTGCTGAGGCCGCTGCGGAAGCCGGTCAGCGGGGTCCCGTGGCACCCCGGGTCACCGAGGTTGTTGTGGAGCCAGGGGACACCATGGCCGGTATCGCGGCACAGTTCAATGTGGACCTCGGGGCGTTGATCGCGACGAACGCTGACACGGTCCCTAACCCGGATGCGATCTACCCCGGACAGGTGCTCCGGTTGCCCTGATCCGAGTGGCTCAGAGATCAGGAAAATGGACCGATTGCAAATTGTGTCAGGCCCGATTTTCCCTGTGTTTGCGCCGATTTGGAGCTTCGGAAAACCTCCGGTAGAGTATTTACTCGTTGCCCCCCTAGCTCAGTGGTAGAGCGCGTTCTTGGTAAGAACGAGGTCACCGGATCGATTCCGGTGGGGGGCTCTGGATGAGGGCCTGCGTCAAGGCGGTTTTGACCGGCTGACGCAGGCTTTTCTCATCCGTGGCGGTGTAGCTCAGTTGGTTAGAGCGCACGACTCATAATCGTGAGGTCGGGAGATCGAGCCTCCCCACCGCTACCAAAGCAAGGCCCCGCAGATTCGTCTGTGGGGCTTTTTTGTTGCTCCACTATGTTGGGCACATGTAGGACAGAATGGGTCCATGAGCCGAATCGCAATTATTGGCGGCCACGGCAAGGTGGCCCGGCATTTGTCCCGCATTCTGAGTGAGGAAGGTCACGATGTCACCTCCATCGTGCGGAATCCCGACCATGTGGCCGAAGTCATGGAAACCGGCGCTGCCGCCGAGGTGCTGGATGTGGAACATTCGACGACGGCGGAAATCGCCCAGGCGCTCGGCGGACATGACGCCGTGGTCTGGTCCGCAGGGGCCGGCGGAGGCAATCCGGCGCGGACCTATGCGGTGGACCGGGACGCCGCCATCCGATCCATGGATGCTTCCGGTGACGCCGGAGTCAAGCGCTACGTCATGGTGTCCTACCTTGGTGCTTCGAAAGATCACGGCATCCCCGAGGACCATGGCTTCTTTCCCTATGCGGAAGCCAAGGCCGCTGCCGACGAGTACCTGCGCAGCACCGGCTTGGATTGGACCATCCTTGGCCCCGGGTCCTTGACCGACGAGGCGCCTACCGGGTTGATCGAGGTGGATCCCACCGATCCCGGTAAAGGCACGCAGACCTCGCGCGGCAACGTTGCCCTGGTGGCCGCTGCGGCCCTGGAGCTGCCGCGGACGATCGGCCGGACCATCAGTTTCAAGGACGGCGGCGTGGACGTGGTGGATGCCCTGACGGCGGAGTAGCGCTGGCCCCGGGATATGTTGGTAGGGAACTTTGGCGGCCTGCGCCGTGAAAAAGCGATGCAACATCTGGGGAAGCGGGACTATGGATCAGTTGGCACTCATTGTGGGTTTGCTGCTTGCAACGGTTGTTGCAGTCGGTTTGGGGGACCGGCTGAGGCTTCCCTATCCGGTGCTGATGCTGCTCCTGGCTGTTGCCCTGACCTTCATCCCGGGATTCCCCGAGTTTGAAATTTCGCCTGAGCTGATCCTTCCCATCTTCCTTCCGCCCTTGCTGTTCGCTACGGCCCAGAAGAGTTCCTGGGCTGTGTTCCGGGTGCGGTGGCGGACCCTGCTGCTGATGGCCGTGGCGCTGGTGGTGGTTTCCACAGCGGCCGTGGCGGGCGCGGCGTGGCTCATGATCCCGGGCATCGGTATCCCCGCCGCTATTGCTTTGGGGGCCATGGTGGCGCCGCCGGATCCCGTGGCGGTGGAGTCGGTGGCAGGACGCGTCCACATGCCCCGACGATTGATCACCGTGCTCCAGAGCGAGGGCCTGTTCAATGACGCAGCAGCCATCGTGATCTTCCAAGCCGCCGTTGCCGCTACCGTGGCCGGGAAGGATGTTGGTCCCGGGATAGTGGTCCAGTTCGTCATTGGTGCGGCACTTGCAGTACTGATAGGCATCGCCATGGGTTGGCTCACCAAGGTCATCACCAAGCTCGTCGCGTCAATGGTGGCCCGCAGTGCCGTCACCTTGGTGGTTCCGTTCGCCGCGTACATCCTTGCCGAAGAACTGCACGCCTCAGGTGTGGTCGCCGTCGTCGTGACCGCTTTGGAACTGCAGCGCCATGCACGTCCGCAGGACGCCGCTGAGCGCGTGACCCGCAATGCGTTCTGGGACGTTGTGGAATTGCTGGCTACCGGCTTGGCTTTCGGCCTGGTGGGTCTGGAAATCCGCCACGTCATCCGTGATGAGGGCACCGCCATCTTTGGGATGGTGGGCATGGCGGTAGTGATCTGTGTGCTGGTGTTCGTGGTCCGTTACCTGTGGTTGGGCTTGCTTGCCCTGATGGCTAACCGGCGCCGGAACCTCCTTCAGCCCACCACCCCCAAGGAAGTCCTGATCCTCACTTGGTGCGGAATGCGCGGCCTGGCAACCCTGGCCCTGGCACTGGCGTTGCCGCTCACCTTGCCGGATGGAAGTGATTTCCCCGCCAGGCACGAGATCCTGGTCACTGCCTGCGCCGTCCTCCTGGCCACCTTGGTGCTCCCGGGCTTGACGCTTCCGTGGCTCATGCGGGTGCTCAAAGCCACCGAGGACGGTTCGCATGAAAAGGACGCCGCGCGACTACTCGCCAAGCGGGCCCAGGCGGCGGCTGTCGCGGCACTTAAAGACCACGACCTTATGAAGGAACTCCCGCCGGAGAAGGTGGCACTCGTGAAGGAGAAGATGCGCCGCCTGCACGCCGAGTTGCTGGATGGCACGCTGAAGAACGAATCCGCTGCGGAGAAGCGTGAGCGGGGCAGGGAGTTGGCGATCACCGTCCAGACCATCGCCCTGGATGCTGCCAGACTGGAAGTGGTCCAGGCCAGGAACGAGCCCGGCACTGATCCGGAGGTAGCGGACCGGGTACTGCGTCAGCTGGACCTGCGGACAATGTCCATGCCGGAGTAGCAGCCGACGGCTTGGCACGGGCTTAGGAAGCGCGGTTGGGACGTGATGAGGGGTAAAGATCCAGTGCGTGTTCTTCGACGTAGTCCAAGGCGTGCCGGATCGCTCCGAGGGAAACAATGCCTTCGCCCAAAACGGAGGAGGCCAGCCGCGGGGGAGTGAAGGTGAAGTCCGGAAGATGCTTGGAAATTCCGGGGAGCAGCACTTCGGCGGAAGCGGCCACTCCACCGGCAACCACCACTAGTTCGGGATTTACCAGAGTGCTGATGGAGCCGATGACCTTGGCCATGCGAAGCTCTACGCTCTCCAGCGCTCCGAGGGCGGCAGTATCGCCCTCTGCAGCAGCTTGGAAGACCATTTCGGCGGTCAAGGCCTTGGGATCCCCTCCACAGAGCACCCGCAGCTTGCTTTCAGCGTGTCCTTGCAGGGCTTCACGGCCGGCAGCAACGGCATCGTAGGCAATGCCGTAGGTACTCCCCACGCCTTCGACGTTGTTGAGGAAACCGAGTTCGCCAAAACCGCCAACATGGCCATGCAACAGGCGGCCGGACTCGAGGATGCCTGAACCCAGCCGGTCGCCGGCGAGCATGACCACCAGGTGATCAACTCCCTGGGCTGTGCCTTGCCACCGCTCCGCAAGGGCTGCGAGGTTGGCGTCGTTTTCAAGAAGGACGTGCCAGCCGTGCCGTTCCGAGACGATCCGGCGGACATCGAATGACTTCCAGAACTCCTGGACGGTGAGGACCTCGCCCTCCCTGCTGACGGGTGCGGCGACGCCGACCGAAACGGCCAGTACCGAGTCCGCCGGAACGCCGGCTTGCTCGAGGGCTTCCGCGGCAATTTTGTCCAGGACATCGGCCCGCTCGGCAGCTGAGACGTTGTAGGTCCGGAAGGGCATGGTCACTTGGGACAGTGGCGTGCCGGCCATATTGGCAACGATCGTGGTGATCTTGTTGGCACCGATATCGATTCCCAGGACGCTGGCCGCGCCGTCGTCGAAGACAAATCTCCGGGCGGGGCGCCCTTTGATGTAGTCACCGGCGCCGCGCTGGTTCTCTAGCTCCTGGAGCCAGCCGAGCCGGACCAGTTCGTCGCAGATGGAGATCACAGTGGCGCGTGACAAACCCGTCAGGTTCATCAGTTCCGTGCCGGTGACCACGCCTGCTCCGCGCATGGCTTTGAGCATGGCGCCGGCATTGACCCTGCGTACCAGCTGTGTGGATGGCGCGGTTCCGCTCAGCATGCAGTGCTCCCAACTTCCCCGGCCGCTGATGGAAGGAATGATCGGCCGCTCTAAATTTAGTACATAAATTTAGACTTCGCCTTGTTACGACGTCGAGCTTGACCCTGTGGCGCCCCTCACACAATACTTACGCCGGGTAATAAATTTATCTCCTATCTAAATTCCTGGGTGATGTTGCGCGCCATCACCCCACGCATGCGGCAGAGGGGCCGCACGACGAAAGGACTACGTGTCTTGAGAGTGACACGCAAGAAACGCATGGTGGCACTGGGCCTCGGACTGGCATTGCTCGCCGGATTGCTCACTGGATGTGCAGGAAACTCCGGAAAAGAAACCATCCGCTTCACCTTCAGCAAGCGTGAAGCGATCGGCTTCATGACCAAGCTCGTTGCCGACTACAACGCTTCGCAAAACCACACGGAAGTGGTGCTGGACACCTCCGGCGTGGACGTGGTGTCCGCGAGCTTCGTCCGGGGAAATCCGCCGGACATCGCCTTGGCCAACTACAACATGGAGACCTCGCGGTTTGTCCAACGAGGGGTGCTGAGCGACTTGTCGGACACGGAGGCTGCTTCCCGTGTCCGCGAAGACCTCCAGCCGTTGATGGACCAGTACGGTTCCTATCCGGGCCGGACCAGCGCTTTGCCTTACTCGGTGATGGCCTCGTCCGTGATCTACAACAAGGAGATCTTCGCGGCCAACAACATTGAAGTCCCGCGGACCTGGAGTGAGTTGATCGCTGCGTGCGACAAGCTCAAGGCGGCCGGAGTGACGCCCTTCTACGCAACCTGGAAAGATGACTGGACCATCGCCCAAGGATGGTTCGATTACTCCGTGGGCGGCCAGCTGGACACGCTTGGCTTCTTCGACAAGCTGGCCTCCGAAGGTACTGCCGTGGGAGCCGAATCCGAGGCCTCGTTCCAAAAGGACTTCCATCAGCCCGTGGAAAAGATGCTGACTTTGGCAAAGAACTACGTCAACAAAGATGCCGCCAGCCGCGCTTATGGAGACGGTAACCTCGCGTTCTCGCAGGGAAAGGCCGCGATGTATCTTCAGGGCCCCTGGGCCTTCAGTGAAGTTGCCAAGACCGCTCCGGACCTGCAGCTCGGAACCTTTCCGCTGCCCATGACGGAAGACCCGGCAGACCTGCGTGTCCGCGTCAACGTTGACCTTGCGGCGTGGATCCCCGAGGCGTCCAAGCATAAGGACGCGGCCCACGAATTCCTCGAATACCTCTACAAGCCTGAAGTAATCGAGGCCTACAACGCCTCGCAGCTGGGTTTCACGCCCACCAAGGATGCAAGCGGTGCCCCCGACCCCAGGGTTGAGGGAATGGCCGGGTACTACAACAACGCCCAGGTGTACCAGGGGCCGTCCGTGCTGGTTCCCAAGACGATCCCCATCATGAACTACACGCAGGCGCTCGTGTTTGGAGCCGACGCCACATCCACCCTCCGCACACTCGACGCAGACTGGGCACGCCTGGCCTTCCGCCAGTAGCGCAGACAGGGAGCCAGAAAAATGTCCATCATCGCAACACCAAAATCTTCGGAGAGCCCGGGGGAGCCCCGGACCATGGGGCGGGGCCTTGTGCCGAAGCAGCGCAAGGGGAAGCCGGTTGAGCCGGTCTTCTACCTTTTCCTGCTGCCGAGCCTTGTTCTCTTCACCTTGGCCATCACCGTACCGGGGGTCATCGGCATCTTTTTCAGCTTTACCGACTCCATTGGCATCGGAGACTGGGAATTCGTCGGACTGACCAACTACATCGCCATCTTCAGCGACCCGGCGATCCTGCAGAGCTACCTGTTCACGTTCGGTTTCTCGATCGTCACAGTCGTGGCCGTGAACGTCATCGCTTTTCTTTTGGCCGTCGGGTTGACCTCACGCATCCGGATGAAGTCGGCGCTGCGGACCATCTTCGTCATTCCCATGGTGGTCTCCGGCATCATCATCGCCTACGTGTTCAACTTCCTCTTCTCGAACTCCCTGCCGGCGTTCGGTGCCTCCGCCGGAATTCCGTGGTTGGAGGGCAGCCTCCTGGCCAACCCTGACCTCGCATGGATAGCGATCGTGCTGGTCACGGCATGGCAGGCGGTTCCCGGCTCCTTGCTCATCTACATCGCGGGCCTCGTCGCGGTACCGGGGGATGTCTATGAGGCGGCAGACCTCGATGGTGCGAGCAAAACGCAGCAGCTGCTCAAAATCACGCTGCCGCTGGTTGCCGGGTACGTGGTCATCAACGTCATCCTGGGGTTCAAGGGTTTCCTCAACGCCTACGACATCATCGTGGGCCTGACCAACGGTGGACCGGGCACCTCCACGCGCAGCATCGCCATGACCGTGATCAACGGCTTCAACGGCGGTGATTACGCCTACCAAATGGCCAACGCCACCATCTTCTTCCTGGTAGCGATCGCCATTTCCCTTGTACAGCTATCCCTGACCCGCGGACGGAATGCACTCTGATGAGCACTCAAGCCACCCTAAAGCCGCACGCCACGACCGAAGCCACCTCTGCCGTTGCCGGAAAGAGGCCCGCTTCCAAAAAGCCGGAGCGGACCAACTGGTCTGCCACCACCGTGCTTGTCCTGTGCGCAGTAACTGTCCTGCTGCCCCTGTATGTCACCGTGTCCATGGCCTTCAAGACACAGGGGCAAGCCGTGGACGGCAATGCCTTTTCCTTGCCGGCTCCCTTCAGCCTCGACGGTTTCATCCAGGCATGGACATTGACCAACTTCCCCGTGGGTGCGGCGATGTCCCTCCTGGTTACCGCCGGGACCGTGGTTGCCACGATCGTCCTCGCAGCCTTCGCCTCCTATGCGATTGTCCGCAATTGGGACCGGCGCTTGTTCCGGTATTCGTTCTTCTACCTGCTTGCCGCGATGTTCATCCCCTTCCCGGTGGTGGCGTTGCCACAGATCCAATTGACCGGGCGGCTGGGTCTGGACAATCCGTTCGGCGTGATCCTGCTGGCCACGATGTTCCAACTCAGCTTCAGCGTGCTTCTCTTTACGGCGTTCCTGCGCTCCATTCCCATGGAGTTGGAAGAAAGCGCGAGGATCGACGGAGCCACCACGTGGCAGACGTTCTGGAAGCTGATCTTTCCCTTGCTTGCTCCGATGAGTGCAACAGTGGGCATCTCCGCTTTCCTGTATGCGTGGAACGACTTCATGATGCCTTCATTGATCATTTCCGATCCGGCACTCCAGACCCTTCCCGTGCGGCAGAGCCTGTTCCAGACGCAGTTCAGCAACAACTACCATGTCTCCTTCGCCTCCTACCTGATGGCCATGGCGCCTGCGATCGTCGCTTACCTCTTTACCCAGAGGTGGGTGATGGCGGGCGTGACGCAGGGCGCTGTCAAGGGCTGACGCCAGAGGCCTGTTGACCTCCTGCGCCAGCCGTCACATACTGGTTCGGGAACTAAATTTAGAATCTAAATCAAAGGAGTTTCGTGAGCACCTCCGCCACCAAGGCAAACCTGTCCCACTCCGACCGCATGGCCGACCCCAACTGGTGGCGCCAGGCAGCGGTTTACCAGATCTACCCCCGCAGCTTCTACGACGCCAACGGTGACGGCCTGGGTGACATCAAGGGCATCACGGCCAAGGTCCCCTACCTGCAGGAACTCGGCGTCGATGCTGTGTGGCTGAGCCCGTTCTATCCTTCCGCGCTCGCCGACGGCGGCTATGACGTGGACGACTACCGGAACGTGGACCCCAAGCTCGGAACGCTTGAGGACTTTGACGAGATGGCCGCAGCCCTGCACGCCGCCGGCATCAAGCTGGTGGTGGACATCGTCCCGAACCACTCCTCAGACCGGCACGAGTGGTTCAAGGAAGCCCTCGCTTCGCCGAAGGGCTCGGCCGCACGTGAGCGCTACATCTTCCGTGACGGTAAGGGCGAAAACGGCGAACTCCCGCCGTCGGACTGGGACTCCGTGTTCGGCGGACCCATCTGGGAGCGCATCACGGAACCGGACGGCACCCCCGGCCAGTGGTACATGCACATTTTCGCCAAGGAGCAGCCGGACTTTAACTGGGAGAACCCGGAGATCCGCGAAGATTTCCTGAAGACCTTGCGTTTTTGGTCCGACCGTGGCGTGGACGGCTTCCGCATCGACGTTGCCCACGGCATGGCAAAGGACTTGTCCGAGCCAATGCCCATGAAGGCGGACCTCCTGAAGAAAGCCCACGGAACTGACGGCTTCATCGACGGCTCCCACCCCTTCTGGGACCGGGACGAAGTCCACGAGGTCTACGCGGAATGGCGCAAACTCTTCAACGAGTACAACCCGCCCCGGACCGCCGTGGCCGAAGCCTGGGTGCACGAGTCACGCCGCGCGCGTTACGCCAGCCCCGAGGGCCTGGGCCAGGCCTTCAACTTCGACCTGCTGCAGTCGGACTTTGACGCCGCATCCTTCAAGAAGATCATCACGGACAACCTGGTGCACGCCAAGGAGTCCGGCGCCTCCTCCACCTGGGTCTTTTCCAACCACGACGTCGTCCGGCACGCCACCCGCTACGGGCTGCCGAAGGGCGGCTCCACAGCACAGGGAACCAACGCGGCCCAGGACGTCACCGGTGCCACCCCTAAGGGCCAGGACGGCAAGGGCTGGTTGCTTGCCGGTGCTCCGGCTGAGGAGCTGAACATCGAACTCGGCCTCAAGCGGGCACGGGCGGCCTCGTTGTTGTTGCTTGCACTGCCTGGCTCGGCCTACCTGTACCAGGGCGAGGAGCTCGGGCTGCGCGAAGTCAGCGAGATCCCCGATTCCGAACGCCAGGACCCCTCGTTCTTCCGCAACAAGGGCGTGGAGATTGGCCGCGATGGCTGCCGTGTCCCGCTGCCTTGGACGCCTGAGGGTTCTTCCTTCGGCTTCGGCGCAGGTACCGCACACCTGCCCCAGCCTGCCTGGTTCAAGGACTACGCCGTGTCCACCCAGGAAGGCGTTGAAGGCTCCACCCTCGAGCTCTACCGCAAGGCCCTGCGCCTGCGCAGTGAACTGCAGACGGAAGAGGAACTTGAGTGGGTGGAAACGGGCAACCCCGAGGTACTGCACTTCAGCCGCCCTGGCGGCTGGGAAACGGTGACCAACTTCGGGGCTGAAGCGTTCGAGCTTCCGGCGGGGAACGTCGTCGTGAGCAGCGGTCCTTTGGAGGACGGCAAGCTTCCGGCAGACACCACCGCCTGGATTGTCCGCGAAGCCTAGGGCCACAGGGAACAGCAATTGAACAATGCGAACGGGCGGGGACGCCTCATTTACGGCTGCATGGGACTTGGCGGTTCCTGGGACAACGCCGCCTACGGTGCCGCTGAGATCGACCAGGCCGCTGCGGTGATCGAATCGGCGCGGGGAATCGGCATCGGGCTTTTCGACCACGCCGACATCTACCGCAGCGGCAAATCGGAGGCCGTTTTTGGGGAGGTCCTCGTCCGTTCGCAAGGCCTGCGGGAGAAGATCCAACTGCAGACCAAGTGCGGGATCAGGCTGGGGGAGCGGGGATTGCAAACCCATTACGACCTCAGCCGGGAGGCCATCCTTGAAAGGGTCAATGAGAGCCTGAAACGGCTCCAAACGGACTACGTCGACGTTCTGCTTCTGCACCGTCCCGATCCCCTGATGGACGCGCGCGAGGTGGCTGACGCCGTCGGGCAGTTGATGGCCGAAGGCAAGGTGCGGCAACTGGGTGTGTCCAACATGTCGGGCGCGCAGATCGCATACCTCCAGGACCGCTTGGAAACGCCCGTTGTCGCGAACCAGCTGGAGATGAGCCTCCTCAAGCGCGATTGGCTCGAGAGCACGGTACTCGTCAACCATCCCGAGGGCGCCGCAACCAGCTTTCCGCACGGGACGCTTGAGTATTGCATGGACAAGGGGATCGAGCTGCAGGCCTACGGCTCGCTTGCCCAAGGGCGGTACACGGGGGCCGGTGCCCGGACTTCGGCTGACGAGGCAACCTCCGCGATGCTCGAACGCCTGGCGGCGGAGAAGCACACGACGGCGGAAGCTGTCCTGCTGGGCTGGCTCATGAAGCATCCGGCCCGGATATCGCCGGTGGTCGGCACAACCAACCTTTCACGCATCGGCGCCTGCGCGGACGCTGCGGACGTGGCTGCGCAGATGTCCCGGTCAGAGTGGTACGGCCTGTGGATGGCGGCCCGTGGAAGCAACATCCCTTAAACCCCATTACCCAACTAGGGGACAGCAGACGTCGCTATGCGTATCCATAGGAACATCTGCTGTCCCCTAGTTGGGTTACAACAGCAACACATAAGACCCCCTAGGACAGTTCAGCCACCACGGAGTAGGTGCTGGAATCACCCTGGATAGCCTGGCTCTTCTTGCCGTCGATGCTCACGGGGATGTCGCCTGCGATGGTCACGCGGTTCAGCTTGCGGGGCTGGCCGTCGTAGTTGTCCGGAGCGTAGTGCTGGGTGATCCGGTTATCGAACAGCACCACCTGGTTAGGCTCCCAGTTCACTCGGACCACGTTCTCCGGACGGGTCACGTAGGCCTGCAGCAGGCGGATGATGTCCTTCGACTCGGTGTTGGAAAGCCCCACGATCCGCAGCCGCTGCGCAAAGCCGCCGATGAACAGTCCACGCTCGCCGGTCAGCGGGTGGACGCGGACCACCGGGTGGGCGGTCTCGAACTTCAAGCGGGTGAACTCCTTGCGGCGTTCCTCGGCGTTGGCGTGCTCCAGGTTCTTGGGAACTGAGTAGTCGTAGTCGTTGGTGTGGATGGCCCACAGGGTGTCCGCGAAGGTCCGCAGCTCCTCCGGAAGGTCCTGGTACGCGCCGGCCGAGGAGGCGATCAGGGTCTCTCCACCGTAAGCAGGCAGGTCGATGCTGCGAAGTGTCGAAGCCTGCGGCGGGTTCACGACGAAGGTGACATCCGTGTGCCAGTTGTTGGCGGAGCCGTTCTCACTGTCCACGGGCAGGACATTCTCCTCGCCCTCCACCGATGCAACAGTGGGGTGCGCCTTGGTCAAAGGGCCAAAGTGCGAAGCGAACTTCACCTGGGCTTCGTCCGTGAGGATGTTGGCCTCACGGAATACCAGTGCCTTGTGCTCGTTCAGCGCTGCACGGATCTGCGCAACGGTTTCCGGGCTGAGGTCCCCGCTGATGTCCAGTCCGCGGATCTCGGCGCCGATGCGGGAGCCCAGCTTGGCGAATTCGAGCTTGGTTTCGGTAATGACAGTCATTGTTTTTCCTTTTCTTTTCAGTGATGTGATGGGTGTGGCTGGGTTGCCACGGGTAAAAATTCAGGAAGCGGCAGAGCCAACGGCGGTCCGCCAGCGGGAGAAGTGCCGCTCCAAGGCCACCAGGAGGAAGTTCACGGCCAACCCCAGCAAGGACACCGTGAGGATTCCGGCGTACATGTCCGGGATCAGGAAGCTGCTTTGGGCATTCACGATCAGGTAGCCCAGCCCGGCTTTGGCGCCGACCATTTCGGCTGCGATCAACACCAGGATGGACGCGGTGCCCGCCATGCGGATACCCGTGAAGATGGTCGGAACAGCCGAGGGCAGGATGACCTTCTGGAACAACCTGAAGCTTCCCAGCCCCAGCGAGCGCGCGGCCCGGATCAGCAGTGGATCCACGGTCTTCACGCCGGCGATCGTGTTGAGCAGCACCGGGAAGAACGCAGCGTAAGCCACGATGCTGATCTTGGATTCCTCACCGATGCCAAGCAGCAGTGTGAACACTGGAAGCAGGGCAAGGGCGGCCGTGTTGCGGAAGAGTTCCAGCAGCGGGTTCAGGACCGAGTTGAGTCGCCCGTACCAGGCGATCAGCAAGCCCAGGGACACACCCGCCACCAAGGCCGCGCCGAAACCGGCCACAGAGCGGGTCAGGCTGGCCGCGATATGGCCCTGGATGGTCCCGGCTTCGAACAGCTTGCCCCATGCCAGGAGCACTTCATGCAGCGGGGGAAGGAAGACCCGGGTGGATGGGCTGGCCAAGTACGTTGGTCCCAGTTCCCAGAGCGCCAGGAAGGCAAGGATCGCCGTGGACTTCCACACGGCGGAACCGGCAACTGCCGTTACGCGACGCACCGCGGCGGGGACCGGCGTCGTGCGTTTGTCGGCCGAAGGGACGGAAGGTTCGACGGCGGATGTCCGCCCGGGCGTGGATGCTGCGGTTTCTGCCTTGGTGAGGACGGTGGTCATCAGGCGGCGCTCCTTTCGGGAGTGGTTGCCGGTTCGTCGGGGGCGCTGCCGTCCGGCAGGATCTTGCGGTGTCCGGCGTCCTGGGCCCGGCGGACTTCGTCGTGCAGGAGGGTCCACACCTGGTGCCGGTGTTCCACGAACGCGAGGTTGGACCGGATATCCTCGTCCCCATCGCGGTCCGGGATGTCGATATCCACGATTTCCTTGAGCCGGCCCGGGCGTGCGCTGAGCACGGCCACTCGCTGGCCCAGGTAAACGGCCTCATCGATTCCATGGGTGATGAAGACGATCGTCTTACCGGTGGCTTTCCAGATCCTCAGCAGTTCGTCCTGCAACTGCTCGCGGGTTTGGGCATCCAGTGCGGCGAACGGCTCATCCATGAGGAGCACGTCCGGCTCATAAGCGAGACTCCGGGCAATCGCGACCCGTTGCTTCATGCCGCCGGACAACTCGTGCGGGTACCGGTCTTCAAAACCGGCCAAGCCCACCAATGCCAGGTACTCCCTTGCTTTGGCTGCACGTTCGCGGCGGTTCAGCTTCTTGCCGTCCGGCCCCGCACCTTCAAGCCCGATCGAGACGTTGGCCGAGGCCGTGCGCCAAGGAAACAAGGCGTACTGCTGGAAAACCACGGCCCGGTCCTTGCCGGGTCCTGTTACCGGCTTTCCGTCCACCAGTACCTCTCCCGAGGTGGGCGTGGAAAGCCCGGCAAGCAGGTCCAGGAGGGTGGTCTTGCCGGAGCCGCTGGGGCCTACCAGGGTAAGGAACTCGCCGGAGCGGACATCAAGGCTAAGCCCATCGATCGCTGTCAAACGCGTGGCGGCAGCACCTTTGGTGGCACGGACCGTGAACTCCTTCGTAACGTTGCGCAGACTGATTTTGGCCGTCATGGCTATCCCTTCTTCGCCAGATCGTTGAAGTCGTTGGTGTAGTACTTGGAGGCCGTCAGCTTGCCCTTGACGATGCCCGAGGAGTTCAGCCAAGCTTCCCAGCGGGTGAAGTCCTCGTCCTTGATCACGCCGGCGTTCGGCACGCCGGGGCTCTTCCAGAACTTCAGGTTGGCAGTGCTCTCGTTGCGGCCGCGGCTTTCGATGATCTTGGTGAATCGTGCGATCACTTCTTCACGCGGTGTTTCCGCCGCCCACTTGATGGCCTTGGCAACGCCCGTGGTGAAGGTGCGGGTGGTGTTGGGGTTCTTCTCGATGAAGTCGTTGCGGAGGACGATCTGTCCGCCGGCAAAGTTGCCGAACAGCTGGACATCGCTGAACAAGGAGCGCAGTCCGCCTGCTTCAACGGCACGGTCCTGCAGGACCCCGCCGAGCGTTCCGGCATCCACCTGGCCGCGGCGGATCGCTTCCTCGGTGTCGTTCGGTGCCAGGGGAACCAGTTGGACCTGCTTGATCTCGTCCTGGCTCAGGCCGTTCTTGGTCAGCCAGGTGTTGATGACAGCCTCGTGGTGGGCGCCCAGGGTATTGACGGCGATCTTTTTGCCGATCAGGTCCTTGGGGCCTTTGATGTCGCTCTCTGCCTTGACGTAGTAACCGCTGAAGGTCTTTTCGTCGGAGCCGTAGTAGTTGACCACACCCTTGACGGGTGCGCCGGCCTCGATCAGCTTCACCACTGCGCCGGAGAAGGCGCCGCCGAAGTCCGTCTGGTTGGTCGCCGCCGACTGGATGTCCTGCGGGCCGCTGGTGGTGTTACCCACCCAGTTCAACTTCAGGTCGCCAAGGTAGCCCAGGTCGGCGGCCAGCTCGGGGAACGTCACGTTGTTGGCCGAGCCTTGGTAGCGCAGTTCCTTGACTTCGGTGCCGGCCTGATTGGCCTGGCCGCCTTGTCCGGCTTCGGCTGAACCGCCGCAGCCGGACACCGTCAGCGCTAGTACGACGGCGGCCGCGACGCTCAGGAGGGGCAGTTGCAGTTTCATGGGAGCTACTTTCGGGTGGTTGTGTATTGGTTGGGGGAACCGTCAGTGCAACGGCTTGGGAACGATGAAAGCCCATATCGACGGCGGCAGGGAAGCGTGGCGGTAACGGCCGGAAACGCGGGGAAACAGCGCGCAACGGGACGAAATCCGGGGCCATTGCGGGCAACGGCGCGACACAAAGTCGTTGTGTTGAGCCGGGTGAAGCCTGTGTTCCGCAAGATGACCCGGAACGACGCGATAGCCGGAAGCGACTGGCGCGGACCGGGGTCGGGCAGTCATACTGCCGGACCCCACAGCAAAGAGGGGTTTAGTTCGTATTGATCCTCACAACCGGGCGCAATTCTTCGCCCAGCAGGCCGGTGGACGGATACGGTAGATACATGACGTCTAGCATCGCCGCCGAGTCCGTTCGGCCTACCCGCAATATTCCTGCCGATATCGCCCGTTCCTGGCTCCTTGTGAACGCCATGAAAACGGAACTTTTTGACGAATCGGCCGGTTCGCGCGCAGACGCCATCATCCTTGACATCGAAGACGCCGTTGACCCGTCCCAGAAGGACGCCGCGCGCGAGAACGTGGTTAACTGGCTGACCGCCGGTGGCCAGGCCTGGGTCCGCATCAACGACGCCACCAGCCCGTTCTGGGCAGACGACCTCGCGGGCCTGCGCGGTACGCCCGGCCTCCTCGGCGTAATGCTGGCCAAGACCGAGTCCGCGGACCAGGTGACGGAGTCATACCACCGCATGGACGGCAAGACCCCGGTGATCGCGCTGGTCGAGTCCGCGCTTGGCATCGAGGAAGCCAACCACATAGCCCGTGCCCAGGGCGCGTTCCGCCTGGCGTTCGGTTCCGGTGACTTCCGCCGCGACACCGGCATGGCGGCAACGCCGGAGGCCATGGCCTACCCGCGCGCCAAGCTGGTAGTCGCCAGCCGCGTGGGCAACCTGCCGGGCCCCATCGACGGCCCCACTGTTGGCACCAACCACCCGATCCTGCGCGAGCAGACGGGCATCACGGTGACCATGGGCATGACCGGAAAGCTCTGCCTGGCCATCGACCAAACCACGGTCATCAATGAAGTCATCAGCCCCACGCCGTCGGACGTTGCCTGGGCCACGGACTTCATGAACGACTTCGAAGCCAACGGCCGCGTCATCCGCGACGGCTCCGACCTGCCGCGTTTGGGCCGTGCAGAAAAGATCATGAAGCTCGCGGTGGCTTTCGGCGTCCAACCGTCCCTCTAGGGCACTGGTCCGCTGAACATGCTGGTCCACGGCGTCGTTTGGGACTCTCCGTCCCCAGCGCTGCGGCTCCACACTCCCGCCGGGGAGTTCACTGATATCGCGTTGGCCCAGGGATCGTCCCTGGGCCTCCGCGTTACCCCGGGCCTGTGGTGCCTCGGCCACGTCAAAGTGCATGGTCCCGGGGACAGGACACATGTACCTTGCCCTAAAAGTTCTCCAGCGGAGCGGGGCAAGCAGTGCGGGCCCTGTTTTGCCCGTGACGATTCCCGGCTCATGCACGACTTCCACCGTGGCGGCTCCGTGCCGCCCGGACTTCGGTCCTACCTCATGCAGCCGCACTGGCTTTACGTAGCCACCTTTGCCAACGGGACCACCAAGGTTGGCACAGCCTCGGCCCGGCGCAAGTGGAACAGGTTGGCTGAGCAGGGAGCCGTGCACGCGTCCTACGTTGCACACGCCGAAGATGGCCGCGTAGTGCGAATCCTTGAGGATCTCGTGACCCGTGAACTCGGACTCGTCCAGCAAGTCCGTTCGGCAGCAAAGGTGGCCTCGCTCGTTGAGCCGCGTACCGGCGTCGAACTCCAGGCCATCAACCGTCAGCAGGCTGCACGTGTCCGGGAGTTCCTCGCAGGCCTGTCAATGACCGGTTACGACGTTGCCCGGGACGAGTGGGAGCGTCCGGCGTTAGCCGCCCGGCTCTGCAACGCACGGCCGTCCGGTGCCGTCCGTCACCCGTACCCTGCGGCTTTCGACGGCGGCGGCCATGGCCTGCGCATCCACTCGATGTCAGGGGCGATCGCCCTGGCGGGGCTCCCCGATGCCGACGGCGTGGAGGTGGAAGGTACCTTCGTGGCGGACCTCGGCGCCTTGAAGGGGAGGCAGATTGAGCTCGGCCGGCACGTCACCGAGATCCCTGCACTGCAGGATTCCCTGTTCTGACCAGTTGTGGGGCCCGTTGAACGCTCCATTCCCTGTGTTAGGAGCGCAGAGCAGGCCCCGCAACGCGCCCCGGTAGACTTGAACGGTGCTGAACGAATTCTGGGCCGCTGCCTCCACCGGTTACAAAGTGCTGGTATTCAGCGCCATGGGACTCATCGCCGTTGGGCTGATCCTCTCCATTGCCGGGAACACCTCGGGCAACCAGGGGCTGGCGCTCGCTTCCTTGCCCGTCATCGGCGCGGGCCTGTTGCTGCACGTGACCGGACTGGTGGTCCGTGGCCAGAAGATCCGCAAAAGCTACAAGAAATAGCAGCTTCATCAGGCGGTATCCACGCTGCGTGGAGAACCGGCGGGCCGATAGGGTTGAGGCATGAGTATCAATCCGGACCTGCAGGGCCGAAGCTACCCTGCCGCAGAGGTTTACGACGTCGGCCGTGAAAAGATCCGCGAATTCGCCAAGGCCGTGAAGGCTGCCAACCCGGCGCATTTCGACGTTGAGACAGCACGCGCCCTTGGGCACCGGGACCTGGTGGCGCCCCCGACATTCGCCATCATCATCGCCCAGCGGGCCGACGCCTTGCTTGTGGAGGACCCCGAGGCCGGTATCGACTTCTCCCGCGTGGTCCACGCCGACCAGCGCTTTACCCACCACCGTCCCATCGTGGCCGGCGATCGCCTGGTAGCTGAACTCCATGTCGACGGTGTCCGTGCCATGGGCGGCGGCGCCATGATCACCACACGCTCGGAGATCTTTGCCCTGGCTGACGGTGACCAGCGCGAAAAGGTCGCCACCACCACCTCATCCATCCTCGTCCGCGGAGAGGGACAGTAACCATGAGCCCTGCATTCGAAGAACTCACAGTCGGACAGGAAATCGGTACCCGCAGCATCGACGTCACGCGGCAGGACCTGGTCAAGTATGCCGGTGCCTCCGGTGATTTCAACCCCATCCACTGGAACGAAGCCTTCGCAACGTCCGTGGAACTCCCCGGGGTGATTGCCCACGGCATGTTCACCATGGGCTCCGCCGTCCAGTTGGTGAGCGACTGGGCGGGCGACCCGGCCGCCGTCGTCGATTACCAGACGCGCTTCACCAAGCCGGTCCTGGTCGCGGACACCACCGGAACCGACGAGGCCGGGGCCATTATTGACGTCACCGGCGTGGTAGGCGCGCTCGACGCCGAGGCGCGCACCGCCCGGATCGACCTCACCGTGGTGGCGGCCGGCCAGAAGGTCCTGATGAAGGCCCAGGCGGTCGTGAAGGTCTCCTGAACCGCGCGCAAACCCCGATAGGCTTGATAGGTGACCCAGACGCTGCTTTCCGAACTGACCACAGCCGCCGTTGGCGGCCCCGCAGGCAACTACGTGGAGGCCCGCACTGAGGCTGAAATCATCGACGCCGTCCGTTCGGCTGACGCCGCGGGAGAGAAACTCCTGATCATCGGCGGAGGATCCAACCTGCTGATTTCGGACGAAGGCTTCCCCGGAACAGTGCTGAAGATTGCCTCTGAGGGGTTCAAGGTCGATTCGGAGGACAGCTGCGGGGGAGTGTCCTTGGTGGTCCAGGCCGGGCATAACTGGGATGCACTGGTTGAGTACACGGTCCTGCACGCATGGTCCGGGCTCGAGGCGCTCTCCGGGATCCCCGGTGCCACAGGTGCCACCCCGGTGCAGAACGTGGGTGCCTACGGCTCGGACGTGTCGCAGACCATCGCTTCCGTGCGGACGTGGGACCGGGAGCGCAACGCAGTCCGGACGTTCACCAACTCCGAGCTCAAGTTCGGTTACCGGGACTCGATTCTGAAGCAGACCACGGTGGAGGGCTCGCCGCGGTACGTCGTGCTGACTGTCGAGTTCCAGCTGGCGCTTGGCCGCATGAGTGCTCCGATCCGCTACGCCGAGCTTGCGCGCGTGCTGGGTGTCGAGGTCGGGACCCGTGCCTACGCCAACGATGTCCGCCGGGAAGTGTTGAAGCTGCGCGCGTCAAAAGGCATGGTCCTGGATGCGGCGGACCGTGACACGTACTCCACGGGTTCGTTCTTCACCAACCCGATCGTGCCGGCCGGGGAAGCCTCGCAACTGCCGGAGAATGCGCCCAAGTACCCGGCGGGCTCGGACGGCTTGGTCAAGCTTTCCGCGGCTTGGCTCATCGACCAGGCCGGCTTCAGCAAAGGTTTCGGCCTGGACAAGTCGAGTGTCTCCGGCGGCAGGGCCTCCCTGTCCACCAAGCACACCCTGGCCATCACCAACCGCGGCTCGGCCACGGCGGCGGACATGGCGGCCATCGCGCGCGAGGTTCGTGCCGGCGTCGTGGATCGCTTCGGAATCGAGCTGCACCCTGAACCGTTGCTGATCGGGGTGGAGCTCTAGGCCCCTGGCGGCGGCCCGGTTGTGTGGCTTAGCGCGCCCGGCGCTCCGCGATCGGGAGCACTTTGTTGAGCAGCAGGAACGTCAGCCCGCAACTCACTGAGCCCAGCAGGAAGATCTGGCTGAACGCAACGCTCTGCGGGGAGGGCCCGCTCGGCAGGAAGAGTCCGGCGGTCGCGAATCCAACCAAGCCAAGCAGCATCACGATGGATCCCAGCAGGAAGCTGCGGACCTGGGCAGCGGCTGCGGGATAGAACCACGGTTCCGGAGCAGCGTTGTCCCGCTCGGACACCGGTTGGCTGGCTGCCGCAGTACCGATCAGCAGCGCCGCCAGCGCCGTCGCAATAATGCCTGCAAGCTGGATAGCCTGCATGGGCGGTGACAGGCTGACGCCCGTACCCACCGCCACCATGAGCCCGGCACCAAGCCCGATTGCGGTGCAGCACCAACCGGCAGCGGCGAGCCAGCGGCTGAGCGGCCGCACCAGCGGAGCGAGATCACCAAAGAGCATGGATCAATCCTAGGAAACGCGGCTGGAAGCCTGCTGGGAAGCGGGGCAAGGTTCCCTGTGCCGGCGTCGCCCTTCTAGGATGAAGCATGCCCGCGCCCTCAATCACTCCGAACATCATCGGCCGCCTGCGCCTTGCCTGCCAGGGCCTGTTGAACCAGGGGTTCGGAAGCGTCCCGGAAGCCGTCCGGTGGATGACAGCCATGCAGGCCCAGGATCTGGGCCACGCATTGTGGGCAGTGGGCCAGCGTGTCCCTGGCACCCGCGCCTCCGATGTCCGTGCCGCGCTCGATGCCGGGACAGTGGTCCGCTCCTGGCCCATGCGGGGAACCTTGCACTTGCTGGCTCCCGAGGACCTGCGGTGGATCCTGGGCATCACGAGTCCCCGGCTGATGAAGTCGGTGGTTTCCAGGCACCGGGAGTTGGGCATCACGGCGGAGGACATCAGCCATTGCAGGGATATAGCGCTCAAGACCATGGAAGCCGTCAAGGCAAATGAGGGCGCAGGGGGAGTCAGCCGCGAGCAGCTCTTCGAGGCCTTCGAAGCTGCGGGCCAGCCTACCAAGACCCAGGGGCATCCATCTGATCGGGAGCTTGTGCCAGGAAGCCACCCTGGTCCAGGGACCTATGGCCGGCTCCAATGGCAAAGTGGGCGTCCAGCAACTGTTTGTGGCTTTTGACGAATGGATCACCGAATCACGGTCACTGAAACGCGAAGAGGGGATCGCAGAGTTGTTCCTCCGCTACGTCCGCAGTCATGGTCCCGCCACTGTCAGGGATTTCGCGTGGTGGAGCCAAGTGCCCCTGACGGAGGCCCGGGCTGCACTCGCTGCGGTGCGGGACCAGCTGGTGGAGTTGCCGTTCGGGGACACCAGCTATTGGCTCTCGCCTGAGGCCGCCGCAATGCTCGACGACGGCGTACCCGGCTCCCGCTCGTTGCTGGCTCTTCCGGGGTTCGATGAATACTTGCTCGGCTACCAGGACAGGAGCCTGGTCCTGGACCCCGGGCACGCGGAACTCGTGGTGCCCGGAAACAACGGGGTCTTCAAGCGGATCATCGTATCCGGAGGCGCCGTGGTGGGTACATGGGCCCGGACCGGGAACGGCAAGAATGCCGGAGTTCTGCCCGAGCCCTTTGCCGGCGAACTTGGGCCGGCAGCCCAACGTTCCTTCAACGCCCAAGGACGCGCCTACCTGGCGTTCATGGCGGGCTGAGCTCCGGGTCCGGAAAGTCGAAAACCCGCCTATCCGTCGCCGGGTAGCAACGGATAGGCGGGTTCGCGAAGCTTAGAGCTTGCCTGTGACGATGTTGAGCATTCGGCGCAGCGGCTCGGCCGCACCCCACAGGAGCTGGTCGCCCACGGTGAAGGCACTGATGTATTCCGGACCCATTTCGAGCTTGCGGATACGGCCCACCGGGATGTCCAGGGTGCCGGACGCGGCCACAGGGGTCAGCTCGGACATGGACGCTTCCTTGGTGTTGGGCACAACCTTGGCCCACTCGTTGTCCTTGGCCAGGAGGTTCTCGATCTCCGTGACGGACAGGTCCTCGCGAAGCTTCAGCGTCAGCGCCTGCGAGTGTGAACGCATGGCACCGATGCGGACACAGAGTCCGTCCATGGCGATGTGTTCCTTGCCCGCGGCGCCCTTAGAGGTGCCGAGGATCTTGTTGGTCTCGACTCCGGCCTTCCACTCTTCCTTGGACTGGCCGTTGCCGAGATCGGCGTCGATCCACGGAATCAGGGAACCGGCCAGCGGCACGCCGAACTGGGTGGCATCAACGCCGGTGCGCTGGGTGGCGAGGACCTTGCGGTCGATCTCCAGGATGGCCGATGCCGGATCCTCGAGTTCGCTGCTGACCTCGTTGTTCAGGGTGCCGAACTGGTTCAGGAGTTCCCGCATGTGGCGCGCGCCGCCGCCGGACGCGGCCTGGTACGTCATGGACGTACCCCACTCCACGAGGTTGTTCTTGAAGAGGCCGCCGAGGCCCATCAGCATGCAGGAAACCGTACAGTTTCCGCCGATGAAGTCCTTCACGCCGCCGGACAGGCCGGCATCGATGACGTCGCGGTTGATGGGGTCCAGCACAATGATCGAATCGTCGTTCATGCGCAAGGTGGAGGCAGCATCGATCCAGAGGCCGTCCCAGCCGCGGCTGCGGAGTTCGCCGTGGACCTGCTTGGTGTAATCGCCGCCCTGGGCGGTGACAATAATCGGCAGCTTGGCAAGCGTCTCGATATCGAACGCGTCCTCGAGCTTGCCGGCCCCATCAGCGAACGACGGGGCGGCACCTCCTGCGTTCGAGGTGGAGAAAAATACCGGGTTGATGTTGGCGAAGTCGTTCTCTTCCTGCATGCGGTGCATCAGGACGGAGCCGACCATGCCACGCCAACCGACCAGTCCAACGGACGGATTAGCTGCTGTAGTCATTCATCCAGTCTAAACTTTCGGCGCCGCCCGCCGCTGTTGGTTACGTCACCCACACCACGCACGACGACGGCACTCCCCACAGCGATTCCGTGGACTCAGTCTCGGGGAGTGTTACGGCGCGTTGGCAGCTCGATGGTCTTGCCGTTCTGCTTCCGAAGGCGCGAGGCTTTGCGTTCTTTGAAATACAAGAACCAGGACGTGGGGACTAGCCAGACGCCCACCAGCATGGCAAACACCATCTGGCCCCAATCCAGGTCCTGCCCACCAATAATTGCCTGGATGAAGAACACTGCGGACGCACTCATGCAGATAGTGATCAGGACGCTAAGAAAAAGAAGTCCGCCCGCTGAGTTGATGGGCTTGACGGCACTGCCGACATCCCCTTTATAGACCCCGTACTCTTCAACTGTCAGGCCTTGGCGTTCGGCCTCAGCCTCGATTTGCCTCGCGTAGTATCCTTTTCGCCGCCCGCGACGGCGCTCTGGCTGATTCATTGGCGTTGGCCAAGAGAGCATCATCTGCGCCCCAAAAGCATCCTGCCACTACAGCCCCCAAGTCTGTCTAAGACTCCGCTTCTGCGGTCCAGCCCACCCTATGTAGCCAAACCAGGAGCCGTGATGGGGAGAAGTACCCGGTCCTCCACGCAAGACGAGGCAGCACAGCGGCGGGCGGAGCTACTGACCGGCGTCGTGTTCCTGCAGCAAAGCGGCCTTGCGGGCGCGCAGGGCAAAGAACGAACCAAAGGTGAAGACCTGCGTCACAACAACCAGCACGATGATGCCCACGATCTTGTTGCCGCCAATGATCATGGTCAAGCCCACGATTGCCGAAAGCAACGCGAAGAGCGGCAGGAGCATGTAGCCCAACACAAAGAGGGTCTCGGGTTTCCTGAGCATTGCCTGCATTTCCTGGTTCCTAGCTTTCGATCCGGCGCCACGAGGTGAACCGGTAGTTGGTGCCGTTGTTGGCGGTGAGCCAGCCATCTGCCGGTGCCATGGTCTCGAAGGACCAGTCGGCACCCAGTTCCGGGGCGAAAGTGTCACCCTCCAGATCGGCATCGATGATGGTGATGACCGCGAGGTTGGCGATGCCCATGGACTGTTCGAAAATTTCCCCGCCGCCGATAATCCACACCTTCTGGCCCCCGGGGGCGAACTGAGACTCCAGCAGCGCCGCATCGAGGGACGAGACGACCAATGCGCCCTCGGCCTCGGGAGTGGTTGCCCAGTCCTGGTTCCGGGTGACAACAATGTTGGTGCGTCCGGGAAGAGGCTTGTATTTTTCCGGAAAAGACTCCCAGGTCTTGCGGCCCATGATCACGGGATGGCCCGTGGTGAGCTTGCTGAAGTGCTTGAGGTCTTCCGGCAGGTGCCAAGGCATGCTGCCGTCCTTGCCGATCACACCGTCTTTGGTCTGCGCCCAGACCAGGCCGATGCCCGTCATGGCAGCAGCGGTTTCCTCGGTGAAGACGATGCCGGGAAGCTGCACGTTGTTTTCCTCTGTCTTGTCCGGAGGGGTGCTCATACGGCGATCGGGGCCTTGATGGTGGGGTGGTGGCGGTAATTCACTACTTCGAAGTCGTCCAGCGTGTAGTCGAAGATGGAGTCCGGCTTCCGCAGGATCTTCAGCTGCGGGTACTCGTAGGCCTCACGGCTGAGCTGTTCAGTCACTTGTTTTACATGGTTTTCGTAGATGTGGACGTCGCCGCCGGTCCAAACGAATTCGCCCGGTTCCAACCCCAATTGCTGTGCGATCATGCAGGTCAGCAACGCGTAGGAGGCGATGTTGAACGGGACCCCCAGGAACGTATCGGCCGAACGCTGGTACAGCTGGCAGGACAACTTCCCGTCCGCAACGTAGAACTGGAAGAACGCATGGCAGGGAGGCAGGGCCATGTCCTTCAGTTCCGACACGTTCCATGCGGAGACAATGTGGCGCCGGGAATCAGGGTTCGCGGCGAGGCTCTCCATGACCTCGGAGATCTGGTCGATATGGCCGCCATCCGGGGTTGGCCAGCTTCGCCACTGGACGCCGTAAACAGGCCCGAGTTCGCCTTCGGCGTCTGCCCACTCATCCCAGATGCTCACGCCCTGGTCCTGCATCCACTTCACGTTCGAGTCGCCGCGCAGGAACCACAGGAGCTCGACAGCCACGGATTTGAAGTGAACCCGCTTGGTGGTGATGAGCGGGAAGCTCGAGGCCAGGTCGAAGCGCAACTGACGTCCGAACACGCTCCGCGTTCCCGTGCCTGTGCGGTCCGATTTGTGCGTGCCATTCGCCATGACGTCACGCAGCAGGTCTTCGTAAGGGGTGGGAATGCTCACGGGTCAAGCTTACTTGTTTGGCGAAGCCGGCCGCGCAGCAGATCGAGCAGCGTTTCGTCGTTGAGACCGGCAACCCGGGCAGAGGCGATCAAGCCGTCGACGGCGTCCATCACCGCCGCGTCTGCGCCTGCCGGGCCGTGGGGCACGTGCGGGGGCCCGACGACGACGGTCCCGTTCCGGCGTCGTGCTTCAATCAGCCCGGACTGCTCGAGTTCCCTGTACGCGCGTGCGACGGTTCCGGCGGCGATGCCAAGGTCGGCCGCGAGGCTCCGGACGGTGGGCAATCGGCTGCCCGGTTGCAGGGCTCCAACCGTGATCAGTGAGCTGAGCTGCCTGCGGATTTGTTCGTAGGGCGGGACAGGATCGGCAAGGTCGACGGTAATCCCGGCAGTCATGGCGCGGGTTGGGTTTGCTTGGCGCCCTCGCCACGGGGGATATCCCGGAACAGGCTGCGTACGGGGGTAACAGCTGCGATGATGGCCACTGCCAGGAGCACGGAACCGATGGGGGCGGGGCTCGGGGCGAGCCTGTCAAATGCCGGAAAGAGGGCTCCCCAGGCTTCCACGTTGACCAGCAGCAGCATCCCGGCTTGCGCCAGGAGGTAAGCGGCCAACGTCCGCACGATCCGGTACATCGTGATGGCCCGGAGTGCGACGTCGAGGCCACGTTCGGCTTCGCCTTCCGGAATTGCACGACGACGGCGGGCGGCCAGAATCGCGGCGGCGCCTGCCAGCCCTACCCCGACGGTAAGCAGCAGGCAAGCCGGCCACACCGGCGTACCCACCAGCATCGCCTGACCGGCCCCGGTCAGGACCATGGTCACGGCGAACATCACTGCTGAGGCGCAGGCGAAAGTGAGCAGTCCCTTTGAGACGGCTTGCCGCGGCCAGTGCAGGGGCGCCCACGGGTCCCCGTAGTTGCGGGCTATCAGGAGTTCCCCGCCGATGATCACGAGCAGGATCAGCGTAGCTGTCACGGACACGACGATTGCAGGCCCCAGGGTTCCCTGTGTCTGTGCCGAGAAGTAGCCGAACCACAGCCCCAGCGTCAGGAGGGGCAACGCGCCCACGACGCCGAGTGCTGCACCAAGGGAAATGCTGAGTTTTGCCGCGCCGTGCGTCCTCGAATCGGCCCGGAGAGAGTTGCCACTGACAGACCTCCGCATCTTTTCCAAGGAGGGAAGAGCCGGTACTTTCCACCACCACATGACCAGCAGGACGGCAATATTGATAAAGCCCAGCGCGTTGAGCCACGACGATTGCCAGGTTGCCCCAGGTGCCGGCAGCGCAGCGAAGTTGCCGGCGATGGCCGCCAAGCCCGCGGCAATGGTGGAAACGGTTCGGAGCAGACGGTTGGCCGCGATGGCCCGGAGGACGCGGTTGTCTTCACTGTCGAGGGTTTCGAGTTGGCGCCTGCGCGCGATAAGCAGCAGGACCAGCCACGTGCCGGCAGCAAGGACCACCAAGGCACCGCCGAGCCAGGCGGCTAGCTCCCATCCGGCAATTCTCCCGTCCTGGTACCCGGAATAGCCGATGTTGGGACCGGCATCCTGGCCGGGCGCCGGGGGTGGCGGGAAGGGAGCGTAGGCGGGGAGGGGTGAGATCCAGCCAATGGCCAGCGCTGCGTAGGCGAAGATCCCCACGGATACCCACGCCAAACGGCGGGGGAGGAAATCGCGGATCCGGCGGACGGTCAGTTCTGCGTATCTACGGGGTGCTTTCGGCGCCGGGTAGCTCCACTGGCCCAAGGCATGGACTGTCAGTGCTGCCATGACCGGCCAAGCGAGGGCCAAGGCGATCTGATCGGGAGTGGCTGGTGCGGCGGTTGCCGTTGGATTGGCCCGGATCACCCCTGTGCTCATGGCTGCCTGGAGGGAACTGGCCATCCAGCCGATGATGCCCACCCAGAGGCCGTGCGATGCCACGGAGGAGGCTTCAGGCCGGGACCATACCTGGACTCTCAGGAACAGGTAAACCAGGACCGCGCCAAAAACAGGACCGAGCAACACCAGTGGCGGCAGGTAAAACGACACAGGAAAGACCCCCAAGTCTTCGAATCAATGTGTCAAGTATTTGATACAAAAACCGGGGGGTCAACCGAAGCTAGTCGTCGAAGGGTTTGACCTGCTCGACGGAAGCCACTTTCCGTTCGCTTCCCCGCACTACCTGGCAGACGATGACCTCGCCGGGAGAGAGGTACGGATCGGCGTCCGGCAGCGAGGCCCTTAGCGAGCCGGACATGTGCGAGGCCAGTTGCTTGAGCACCGTGGGCAGGGCCGGCCTGTGGGTACACACGGCGATGGCCACCTGCTTGTCGAACAGCGATTCAACTGCCGCAGCTGTTTTCTTCGGTGAACGCTCGTGGTTGTGCTCGGTGAGGGCTTCCACCAATTTCACCTTGGCGCCGCTGGACTTCGCATAAGGCGCGATCGTGGCAACGCAGCGGACCCATGGACTTGTCACGATGCGTTGGGGCTTCCACGCCTGCAGGAGCCTCTGCACCGCAACAGCCTGGCGCTGTCCTGTTGCTGCCAAGGGACGGTCGCCTTCCGCCTTGGTCCAGGAGGAGCGTGGCTTTGCCTTGGCATGGCGGATCAGCACCAGTGGCCAAGTGTCCAGCTCTCCGCGGGCGTGCGCCTTTTCCAGGAATTCCAGGGGAGCGACGTCGCTGGGGTTGCTGAGGAACTTTGCGGCCCTGTCCGGGCTGCACCACATGACGCTGTCCACTTCCTTGCCGTCCGGCCGGAGCTGGTCGCCGTTGACGCGGACGGCCCAATAATGCACTACCTTCAGGCCGGCATTGACGTGGTAGTGGATGGGCGGGAGGGGGATGCCCAAGGTCGATTGGAGGCCAATCTCCTCACGCACCTCACGGACGGCGCACTCCGGGACTGTCTCGCCGACGTCGAGCTTGCCCTTGGGCCACGACCAGTCGTCATACCGCGGGCGGTGGATGAGCAGCACCTCAAGGGCGCCCTTCTGGACGCGCCACGGTATTGCGCCTGCCGCGACGACAGCCACCGGTTCGCCCGGGTGGTCCGTCTGGTCGGCCACGGGGGTATCGCTGTTCAAGTGGTTCCTTACCGCCGTGCCGCTGCGCGCTGCCTGGAACGGGAAGCCAGGAGCCAGGACTGCATGTCCAGCAAGGGCTCCCCGTTCTCGTTCAGATGATGCCGGGTCCAGTGTCCCTGGTTGTCCAGGTGCCAGCTGGCCGTGCCATCGTCCACGTAGCGGCGCATCAGGTCAAGCACTGTATTGATGTCGTCCTTGCCGGCCAACTGCACCAGTGCCTCCACCCGCCGGTCCAGGTTGCGATGCATCATGTCCGCCGAACCGATGTAGACCACGGGGTCGCCACCGTTCGCGAAGGCGAAAACGCGGGAGTGCTCAAGGAAACGGCCCAGGATGGAACGGACCGTGATGTTTTCGCTGAGGCCGGGAACGCCGGGCCGCAGGGAGCAGATACCGCGGACCACCACGTCCACCTTCACCCCTGCCTGGGAAGCGCGGTACAGGGCATCGATGATGGCTTCGTCCACCATCGAGTTGACCTTGATCTGCACCCGGGCCGGAATCCCGTTACGGGCATTGCGGATTTCCGTTTCGATCCGGTCGATCAACCCGGAACGTACCGAGCGCGGGGCCACAAGCAGCCGCTTGAACGTCGACTTGGGGGCGTAGCCGGAAAGCTGGTTGAAGAGCTTGGAAAGGTCCTCGCCCACCTGCTCGTTGGCGGTCAGTAGTCCGAGGTCCTCGTAGTAGCGGGCCGTCCGGGGGTGGTAGTTTCCCGTGCCGATGTGGCAGTAGCGGCGCAGGCCGTCCACCTCCTGGCGCACCACCAGGGACAACTTGCAGTGGGTCTTGAGGCCCACGATGCCATACACCACGTGCACACCGGCCTGCTCCAGCTTGCGGGCCCAGGAAATGTTGGCTTGTTCGTCAAAGCGGGCCTTGATTTCCACGAGGGCCAGCACCTGCTTGCCGGCCTCGGCGGCGTCGATCAAAGCATCCACGATCGGGGAGTCGCCCGAGGTCCGGTACAGGGTCTGCTTGATCGCCTGGACCTTCGGATCGGCTGCTGCCTGCTCGAGGAATGCCTGAACCGAGGTGGAGAAGGAATCGTAAGGATGGTGCAGCAGGATGTCGCGCCGACGCATGGCGGCGAAGACGTTGGCTGCCTTAGAGGTCTCCGACTCGTTCAGGTACCTGGAGGTGTGCGGTACGTGCTTGGGGTAGTGGAGGTCAGGGCGGTCGATCCCTGCAATGACGGAAAGTCCGCGCAGGTCCAGCGGAGCCGGGACGGAATAGACCTCGGACTCGTCGACGCCCAGTTCACGTACCAGCAGCTCACGGATGTTGGGATTGATGTCCGTCGTGACTTCAAGGCGCACGGGCGGACCGAAGCGGCGGCGCAGGAGTTCCTTCTCCAGGGCCTGGAGGAGGTTCTCGGCGTCGTCTTCTTCAACTTCCACGTCCTCGTTGCGGGTGACGCGGAAGGTGTGGTGTTCCAGTACTTCCATGCCGGGGAACAGCTTGTCCAAGTGGACGGCAATGAGTTCTTCCAGCGCGACGAACCGGGCCACCCGTCCGGGGATGGCGCCGGCCCGGGGACCGTCCACGGAGATAAGGCGTGGCAACTGGTCCGGAACCTTGACGCGGGCAAAGAGTTCCTTCTCGCTGACCGGGTTGCTCACAATCACCGCAAGGTTCAAGGACAGACCCGAAATGTAGGGGAAGGGGTGCGCCGGGTCCACGGCCAGGGGAGTGAGGATCGGGAAGACCTTCTCCTGGAACATGATGCTGAGGCGGTGGCGGGCCTCTTCATCGAGTTCGTCCCAGTGCATGATGTGGATGTGCTCATATGCCAGGGCTGGCCGGATCTGCTCGGCAAAGACGCGGGCGTGGCGCTCCTGGAGCTTGTGGGCTTCCTCGCCGATCTGCTCCAGGACCTCGATGGGGCTCAGCCCGGCAGGGGACGGCACAGCGAGCCCGGTGGCGATACGGCGCTTGAGGCCGGCAACCCGGACCATGAAGAACTCGTCCAGGTTGGACGCGAAGATCGACAGGAAGTTGACGCGTTCCAGCAGGAACAGGTCGGGATCCTCGGCCAGTTCCAGCACCCGGGAGTTGAAGGCCAGCCAGCTGAGCTCGCGGTCGAGGAAACGGTCCGGGGAAATATCGCCCTCGGGTTCCAGGCTCGGTGCGAACTCGGGGATATCGATGCGGTCCTGGGTGGCACGCGCGGCCGGCACTTCCGAGGAGCCGAAGCGCGCTGGCAGGGTTGCGCCTTTTGAGGTGGATCCGGCGGTGCCGACTGGGTCCGGCTGCATGGGGTTCTCCTAAGCTCAGGACTGGGGTTTCCTCCCACACTACAAGCAAACGGCGGGACCGAATCCAAGATGTGCGGGCCTTTCCGGCAGCCGGACGAGATTGGTTAATTTTTGCTTAATGGTCCGTACAGGACATCCGTATCCCAACGGACGAAGCCGAGTTTTTGGTATAGGGCTACCGCGGCGGCATTGTCTGCATCAACATAGAGCATGACGGCGTGGAGGTCCTTGTCCTGCAGGTACCGGATGCCGGCTACGGTCAGTGCCTTTCCGAGCCCGGAGCCCTGGGCTTCCGGCGTGACGCCCACGACGTAGACCTCGCCGATTGCAGGGTGAGCCCCCTGCCTGGGATGCACTTTGGTCCAGTGGTAGCCCATGAGCCGCCCATCATCGTCCACAGCCAGGAGGAAGCCTTCGGGATCGAACCAGTCTTCGGCTTCACGGGCTTCCAGGTCTGCAAGGGTCATCGACCCCTGCTCAGGGTGGTGTGCGAAGGCGGCACGGTTCGCGGCCAGCCAGGCTTCCTCATCCTGTCCCGGCACGAAGGCGCGCAGCGAAACACCGGGCGGCAGGGCGGCGTCGGGCAGTGCCGCCGTGGAGGACATCAGGCGCATCTTCCGAAGTTCACGGACGGGGCCGTAACCAAACCTTGTGGCCAGTTCCCCGGCGGCCTCATGGTTGCCATGGGACCACGCCGTCAGCCCGTCAAAACCCCGCTTGTCCTGCAGGGCACCCAACAGGCGGCCGGCAACGCCCCGGTTCCGGTAGCTGGGATGTACGGCCAGTTCCAGGACGTCGGTCCCGTCCGGCGATTCAACCACGACGGCGATCCCCGCCAGGTCGTCGGCGGTGGCAGGGTCCGAGTCCTCGTCGGGCGCGTAGAGTGCCAGGGAAAGAATGGAATGTTCGCCGCCGTCGGCCCCACGCAGGGTCACCAGCGTTTGCTCGGACAGGGGCGGGTTCCCGTCGGACTCTGCGGCAGCCGCGGCCAGTGTGCTGAATTCCTTGAAAAGTTCGGGTTCCAAGGCGCCGGTGACGAGCAGTACGGGCCAGTTCTCGGGGTGCGCGTGACTCATGATGCAAGGCTATACGTCCGGTGCAAGCCCTGCGATTTGGCATGCCCGCCGAACACGGGTAGTCTCGTTATCTCGTTCGGCTTCCACGCCGGATACCAGGGGGATCCACCAGTGGGGTGGCTTCGATACGTTCGACCCGTATGTCCTCCACAGATAAGGAGAAGGCCGGGAACCTGATGGTTCCCGGCCTTCTTTATGCCTTTGCTTATGGAACTAAGCCTCGGAGAGTTCGTCGTCCGGCAGCCGGACCAGCGTCAGGCGGTAACCAACGTTCCGGACCGTGCTGATCAGGTTCTCGTGGTCCACCCCGAGCTTGGCGCGCAGGCGCCGGATATGAACGTCCACCGTCCGTGTGCCGCCGTAGTAGTCATATCCCCACACTTCGGTCAGGAGTTGCTGCCGAGTGAAAACGCGGCCGGGGTGCTGGGCGAGATACTTGAGGAGTTCGAATTCCTTGAACGTCAGGTTCAGGGGCTGCCCACCCACGCGGGCGGTGTAGCTCGCCTCGTCGATCACGACGCCGGCCGCACGGATTTCGGTCTGAGTTTCCTCTTCACCGGGTACAGCCCGCGCCATTGCCAGGCGGATCCGCGCTTCGACCTCCGCCGGTCCCGCCGAGTCCAGCACGATGTCATCCACGGCCCACGCGGAGGAGACGGCAGCCATGCCGCCTTCCGTCAGGATCAGCATGAGGGGAGCGCTGAGGCCGGTGGCCTTGAGCAACTGGGTCAGCGACCTGGCACCCACCAGGTCCTTGCGGGCATCAAGGAAGACGATGTCAGTGGGGTCGGTTTCGAGCAGGGCGGTGGGTTCGGCGGGGAGGATGTGCACGCGATGGTTCAGCAACTCCAAGGCAGGCAAAATATCCACCGAAGAGCCGGTGCTGTTTGTCAGGAGCAGGATGTGCGACATAGTTCCTCCAATGGGCTGTCCGCGCATCATCGGGCGTCGAAACCGGACTTTCACCGGTCGGTCACGGCGGATCGCAAACCCTTGCCCGTTGTAACGGGATCGAGGCAAATACAGTGCGCCGTTGAAGATCGAGTATACCCACCAGGGCCCGGAGAGTCAGGGATTCGTGACGGGCAGGCACGGTAATTACGACATATGTGCCCGGCTTAAGGCAGGATTGTCGAGAGGTCGTAAGGCGCATCGGATTGAGGTCGGGCACACAGTGAAGTCTTGGAGCATCGGGGTATTCGGACTCGTGGCGCTCGCAGCAATCGTGGCCAGCACCTTCGTTTCCAGGGAAGCCATGGTTGCCGTGGGCGTCATCGCATCCGCAGCCGTGGGATTAGGTTGGCCGCACTTCCTGGCTGTTCCCGCGAAAAAGACCCTGGCCGCCGTGATCGGCCTGGCCGGAGCGGGCTCTGCCGTTACTGCCGCGTACTGGCCGGCCCCCGGCTTCCTGGACGGAACTCCGGCGTTCATTGCCGTGGGCGTCATGACCGTCTTCATCATCCAGCTGGTCAGGGGTACCGGCCAGGCCCAACGCCTCGAATCCACTCTCGGCTGCTGTGCCGGTGTCCTGCTGAACTGTTTGGGGGCCGGCTGGATTGCGGGAGCGCGTTTCAACGGCGTCAAGGAAATGGTCCTCGTGGCCGGCCTGAGCGCGGCGGTGGCGCTCCTTGTGGGACTCATTCGCTGGCCGGACCGGATCGTGGCGCCTTTGGGCGTGGTCATGGCCGGGCTCATGGGTCCGCTGGCCGGGCTGGTCTTCTCGGACATCGCCGTCCTGCCCGCAGCGCTGGTGGGCGTCGTGGTGGGATCCGTCCTGGTCTCGTTCCGGAGGATGGCAACGCTCCGGCGGGGCCGCCTGAACCTGCGCGGAGCACTGGGCATGGGCGTTGCGCCTGTGTGGGCCGTAGGGGCGCTTGCTTACTTCATAGACAAACTACTCATCTACTAACGGTTAGGATGGCATCATGTCTGTTCTTGCATATGAAATCTTTTTCCTCGTCCTCCTCGGCATCGCCAGCATCTCCATGGCTTGGTTCGCAGGCTTCGTCGTTTACCGCCTTTTCAAGGGCCAGAAGTAAGCCCAGCCAGGCAGTCCAGCGGAGGTAGTCGTTGTGCCCATTGAGATCCCGACAGACCTGACTCCTGAACTCGTACCCCTTTCCTGGCTCATTGGCGAGTGGGAAGGACGCGGCCGCCTCGGCAGCGGTGACGAGGACTCGGAGCACTTCGTCCAGCACGTTTCGTTCACGCACAACGGCTTGCCGTACCTGCAGTACAGGGCCGAGAGCTGGATCAGCGACGACGCCGGCGAAAAGTTGCGTCCGTTGACTGTTGAGACGGGCTTTTGGGCCCTGGAACGCGAAATGCAGGAGGGCGACGGCGGTCCCGGACTTGTGCCGGCGGACATCGTCCCTGTGCTCAAGACGGCGGATGAGGTGGAGGAGCGCAGGAACCAAGACGGTGGCTTCGATATCTCTGTGTCCATTTCCCACCCGGGCGGGATCACGGAGTTGTACTACGGCCAGATCAAGGGCCCGCAGATCCAACTCAGCACGGACATGGTGATGCGCGGCAGCCACTCCAAGGAGTACACCGCAGCCACCCGCATTTTTGGCCTCGTTGACGGCAACCTCCTGTGGCGGTGGGATGTGGCGGCGAACGGCAAGGCGCTCGAAGCCCACGCCTCGGCCTTCTTGCACAAAGTGTCCTGAACCTGTTTCCAGACGCTCGTTCAGGGGGTTCACTTAACGTTCCACACGCAACCGGCAAAGGAGCAGTTCGTGAATCCCAACCCCAAGCCCGGAGGGTACCAAGGCCTTAGGGCCGTGTTCTTCAACGGCACCCTGAAGCCTTCGCCGCAACTGAGCAACACGGACGGCCTGATCAGGATCAGCCGGGACATCATGGAGAAGCAGGGCGTGTCAACGCAGCTGTTCCGGACCGTTGACCATGACATTGCCAGCGGGGTCTATCCGGACATGCGTGAGCACGGTTGGAAGACTGACGAATGGCCCGAGATCTACCCGGCAGTCTCGGCGGCGGACATCGTGGTGGTGGCCGGGCCCATCTGGCTGGGGGACAACTCGTCCCAAACCAAGAAGCTGATCGAGCGGCTGTACGCGCATTCCGGCCAGCTCAACAGCAAAGGCCAATGGGCGTTCTACCCGAAGGTCGGTGGCTGCCTCATCACCGGCAACGAGGACGGCATCAAGCACTGTTCCATGAACGTGCTCTACAGCCTCCAGCACATCGGGTTCACCATCCCGCCCCAAGCGGATGCCGGTTGGATCGGCCCGGTGGGTCCCGGCCCCAGCTACCTGGATGAAGGCTCGGGCGGTCCGGAGAGTGATTTCACCAACAGGAACACCACCTTCATGACCTGGAACCTCCTCCACATGGCCAAGCTCATGAGGGACGCCGGCGGGATTCCTGCGTACGGCAACCTGCCCGAAGAATGGAAGGCCGGCACCCGGTTCGACTTCGAAAACCCCGAATACCGCTGAAGCAGCACCGGCTCTTTAGCCGGGAATACCCCGCAGCCCCAAGGACTTCTACTACATATGACTTACAAGAGCCCTCTGTTGTCGCGCCCTGGCGCAGTCGAGGACACCGGCCTGGACGCCGGAGTTGCCGCCCACTATGGCGAGCCGCTGCGCGAGCAACGCGCACTGGCAACCGGAACCGCCGTCGTCGATCTTTCACACCGTGGCGTAGTCACCGTCACGGGGCCCGACCGGCTCAGCTGGCTTAACACGTTGTCCTCGCAGCAGCTCACCAACCTGCAGCCGAACGTCGCCAGTGAACTGTTGCTGCTCAGTGTCCAGGGCCGCATTGAATTCGATGCGCGGGTGATTGACGACGGCGGCACAACCTGGCTGATCGTCGAGGCGGCGGAAGCGGCGCCGTTGGCCGAATGGCTAAACAAGATGAAGTTCATGCTTCGGGTGGAGATCGCCGACGTTACGGGGGAGTGGGCGGTCCTCGGTGCCACCAAGCCGGTGGAGCAACTATCCGGACGCCTGGTGTGGGAAGACCCGTGGCCGCACGTTGCTCCGGGTGGCTACTCCTACAGCCTGGTGCCGGAGGAGTCCCACCCGGGCCTGGAGCGCCCATGGTTCGAGTACCTCGTTCCCGCAGCGGAACTCGAGGCCGCCGTCGAGGGCCTGCCTCTTGCAGGCGCCATGGCAGCGGACGCCCTGCGCATTGCTGCCTGGCGTCCGCGCCTCGGCGCCGAAACCGATGACAAGACCATTCCCCATGAACTGGACCTGATCCGTACCTCTGTCCACTTGAACAAGGGCTGCTACAAGGGCCAGGAAACCATCGCCCGGGTGCACAACCTCGGGCATCCGCCCCGGCGCCTGGTGTTCCTGCAGCTCGACGGATCGCAGCACACGCTCCCCGCCGTCGGCAGTGTTGTATTGGCCGGGGAACGCAAGGTAGGTACGCTGACATCGGTGGCGCAGCACTTCGAGATGGGCCCTGTGGCGTTGGCGGTGATCAAACGCTCCGTTTCAGCGGAAGAGACGCTGACTGTCATGGATGGCGAGGAACCGTACGTCGCAGCCCAGGAAGTGATCGTCGCCCCCGACGCCGGCCAGGTGGTCGGGCGCCAGACCGGATTCCTGAAGGGACCCCACCGATGACCCAGCCCACCGGCCCGGAGACGACTTCCAACGAGGCCTCCAACCAGGCTGATGACGACACCGTGGCCTTGGCCCACGCATTGTTTGACGCCGCACGCGAGGGCAACAACGACCTCCTGCGCAGCTACCTCAACGCTGGAGCCCCGGCCACGTTGACCAACGCTTCCGGAGACTCCCTGCTTATGCTGGCGGCCTACCACGGCCACGAGGAGACGGTGCAGTTGATCCTCCACCACGGCGCCGACGCGAATGCGGCCAACGACCGTGGGCAGACGCCTTTGGCCGGGGCGGTCTTCAAGGGCTACACGGCAGTGGCCCGCGTTCTCCTGGACGCCGGAGCGGATCCCGACGCCGGAACGCCCAGCGCTCGGGACGCGGCGCAGATGTTCGCACGAACGGACATTCTGGCCCTGCTGGGTTAATTCGGCGCCACGGAAAGCCCTGTTGCCCCCGGGCAGCAGGGCTTTCTTGCATCTGCATATTCCACATGGAATAGTTGTGGTGGAATATTTCCCGTAGAAGGATCCTGCCGTGCCGAAAGCCACTGACCTGACGCCGCTGGGTGTCGCTTCCCTGGCGCTTCTTGCAGAGGGGCCCATGCACCCCTACGAGATGTACCAAGTGCTGATGGCCCGTCATGAGGACCGCTTGGTCAAGGTCCGTCCGGGAACGCTCTACCACGCGGTTGGGCGTTTGGCCGAGAACGGGCTCGTCGAAGCGGTCGGAACCGAGCGGGAAGGGAACCGGCCGGAACGTACCACCTACCGGATAACTCCCGCAGGCCATGCGGCCCTGAACGCGCGGCTGCAGGACATGCTCGCCAAGCCTGTCAATGAGTACCCAACCTTTCCCCATGCCATTGCCGAAGCCCACCATCTTCCGGCGGACGTGGTGGGGAAACTGCTGGAAGAACGCCTGACTGGCCTGGATGCCGATCTCGCGTTCCTGACGAGGGCCGAGGAGGCAGTGACGGCCAAGGGCCTCGAACGCAAATATTGGATAGACGTCACCTATCAACAAACCATGCTTCGAACGGAGATCTCGTGGATCCGCGAACTCCTTGTGGAGTTGCGCAGCGGACAGCTGCCCTGGGACAACCCCCAGCCAACTCCGCCCGAACTTTCCAACAAGCCAAAGGAATCCCTTGGAAAACGTAGCTAAGCCGTGGCCGGCTCTCTGGTCACTCGTGGTTGGCTTCTTCATGATCCTGATCGACACCACCATCGTGTCGGTCGCGAACCCCCGGATCATGGAGGGCCTCAATACGGACATCAACGCCGTCATCTGGGTCACCAGCGCCTACCTTCTGGCCTACGCCGTGCCCCTCTTGATCACTGGCCGGCTTGGTGACCGCTTCGGTCCCAAGAACCTCTACCTGATCGGCCTGGTGGTCTTCACCCTGGCCTCGCTGTGGTGCGGCCTTTCCGGAAACGTCACCATGCTGATCGCCGCCCGCGCAGTGCAGGGTTTCGGTGCCGCGATGATGACACCGCAGACCATGGCCGTGATCACCAGGATCTTCCCGCCGGACCGCCGTGGCGCTGCCATGGGCCTGTGGGGTGCGACGGCAGGCATGGCAGTCCTCGTGGGACCGATCCTCGGCGGCGTATTGGTGGACGGGCTCGGATGGGAGTGGATCTTCTTCGTCAACGTGCCCATCGGCATCGTGGCTTTCATCCTCGTCACGCGCTTCGTGCCCAAGCTGACCACACACAGCCATTCCTTCGACATCCTGGGCGTCGTGCTGTCCGCCGTCGGGATGTTCCTGCTGGTTTTCGGCATCCAGGAAGGCCAGACCTACAAGTGGGGAGTCGTCAACGGCGTCATTACGGTCTGGGGACTGATCACCTCCGGCCTGGTGGTGCTGGCGCTCTTCGTGGTCTGGCAGTGGCAGCTTGAACGGCGAGGCGGCGAACCCCTCCTGCCGCTCGGCCTGTTCAAGGACCGCAATTTCTCCCTGGGCAACTCCACCATCATGGCCGTGGGCTTCACCGTCACTGCTTTCCCGCTGCCCACCATTTTCTACTACCAGGTGGTCCGTGGCCTGACGCCTACCCAGTCGGCGCTGCTCATGATTCCCATGGCCGTCATCTCCGGTGGCCTGGCCCCGTTCGTAGGCAAGCTGATCGATCGGGCCAACCCGCGCTGGTTTGCCGCCTTTGGCCTCGTCTGCCTTTCCGGCGCCCTCTTCTGGACGGCGTCCCTCCTCGGGCCGGATATGCCCATCTGGATGTTCCTCCTGCCCAGCGCACTCCAAGGCGTGGCCAACGCGTTCATTTGGGGACCCGTCTCCAACGCGACCACGCGCAACCTTGAACCCCGCCAGGCAGGTGCGGGCTCGGGCGTCTTCAACACCACGCGCCAGATCGGCGCAGTCCTCGGTTCGGCTGCGATTGCCGCCTTGATCCAGTCACGACTGGCAGCGGAACTTCCCGCTGCACCCGGCGGTGCACCGGTCGGCGAGGCCTCCATGACCGGAGTGCTGCCTGAGTTCCTCCACGCTGGATTCTCGACGGCGATGAGCCAATCGATCCTGCTGCCCGCCTGTGCGATCCTGCTGGGCGCGGTGATCGCGCTGTTCTTCGCCAAGCCGAAGTCCGTGAACGGCTGGGGCGGCAAGCCTGCGTCCGCTGCGGCGGACAGCACGATTCCAGCGGAGGACTCCGCAACGCAGGACGCGCGTCAGTAGTCAGAACGGTTCCGCAGGGCGGGCTTCACCCGAGCAGTACGCTCGCGTGCAGCCCGCCCGTTGCGAATCCAAGGCTCCGTGCCATGGCCAGGGCTCCGGTGTTGCTCACATCGGCCTTCCACTGCAGGGTCAGCCCGGCAGCCAGGGCTTCATGGGCCGCGATGGATGCTGCGAGCTTTCCCACGCCCCGGCGGCGCCATGCGGGGGCTACGAGCACGCCCATGTTGGCCAGCAACCCTTCCCATTCGCCGTACGCTCCGCACGCAACGGGCAGTGATTGTTCTTCCTCCGGGTGCATGATCGTGAAGCGGTGCTCCAGGGATTGGAGCCCCACCTCATTCACGTCGTCCGGCGGGCAGAGGGACTCCAAGGCGATGGCCTCCGGATTTCCGCGTGACACGGTCAAGTCTTCGGAGGGCTGGTTCAAGGGAAGGTCGTCGGCGAAAAACAGCGCCGAAGAACCCAACCCGTGCCCGCCGTGCGAGCGGGTCAGGGTCAGGAGCGTGACGTGCTGGGCGAGTTCGGCATCCGGCAAGACGGCGGCCGCGTCCAATGCCCATTGGGGCCCCACCACCGCGGAAACCCCGAACAGGCGCAGGAAAACCACCGAGCCCGCGGATTCGTCGGGAAAGAGGATTCTGTTGGACGGGTCACCGGGCTCCACGGAAGCGGCGGCGACCCGCGCCGCAGCCTTGGCGAAAGCGTCGTCGTCGAGCCCCAAACGGCGAGCCCACGCCAGCTGGATGATGGCAGCGGACGTGGGCTCAAGGGTCATGGATTCAGCCTAGCCGACTAGCCGAACAACACCGACGCTTCGTCGTAGCGATGCTGCGGCACGGTCTTCAGCTTGCCAAGGGCCTCTTCGAAACCCACGTGGGAGATGTCGGTGCCCTTGAGGGCCACCATGGTTCCCCAGCGTCCATCCACTACCGAGTCGATAGCGGCCATGCCCAGTCGGGTGGCCAACACGCGGTCGTAGGCCGTGGGTACGCCGCCGCGCTGGATGTGGCCGAGGATCGTTGCTCTGGTTTCAATACCGGTGCGTGCTTCGATCTCCGGTGCCAGCTGGTCCGCGATGCCGCCCAGCCGGGGGCGACCGAACGTATCCAGGCCGCGCTCGGAGTGCGGGGACTCCATATGTTCGGGTACAAAGCCTTCGGCCACCACAACCAAGGGCGCACGGCCACGGTCGTGGGCTTCCTGCACCCACTCGGCGATTTGCTCGATGCTGACCTTCTGCTCGGGGATGAGGATGGCGTGCGCGCCCGAAGCCATCCCGGAATGCAGTGCGATCCAGCCGACGTGGCGGCCCATCACCTCGGCGATCATGCACCGGTGGTGGGACTCGCCAGTGGTGCGGAGCCGGTCGATGGCTTCCGTGGCGATTTCGACGGCGGTATCGAACCCGAAGGTGTAGTCGGTGGCGTCGAGGTCGTTGTCCACGGTCTTGGGTACGCCCACGATCTTCAGCCCGGCATCGGTGAGGCGTTTGGCGGCCGCCAGGGTGCCTTCGCCGCCGATGGCGATGATCGCGTCGATGCCAAGGCGTTCCATGTGGTCTTTGATGACCTCGGGACCGCCGCCGTTCTCGAACGGGTTGGTGCGGGAGGTGCCGAGGATGGTGCCGCCCTGTTTGGCGATGCCGCGGACCATGGTGCGGGGAATGTCGATGACATCACCTTCAACCACGCCGCGCCAGCCGTCGCGGAAACCCACGAACTCCTGGCCGTGGATGGCGATGCCCTTGAGGACAGCACCCCGGATCACTGCGTTGAGTCCGGGGCAGTCGCCACCGCTGGTAAGAATGCCAATTTTCATGTTTGCTCACTCATGGCTTGGAGGAATACGTGCCGAGCGCCACGCTGAGCTCCCCACGATTGTAGACGTGCATGTGGGGTGGGACACAAATAGTGACTTTTGGTCCCGGGAGTGCGGTGTTGGAAATCTGCCGGAAAACAAGGAAAATCGCCCCGCCTGATGGCCGAGCGCTTCCCTGTGGATCCCCGAACTCAGCGAGAGCGCTGGTTGATGAAGGATTCCAGCGGAATCTTGCTGTTCTGGTCCGGCAGGATGAGCCAGGCCAGGAGGTAGAACACAATTGCCGGGCCGGGCAACAGGCAGAAGAGCAGGAAAGCAACCCTCACATACGCCACATCCACCCGGAGTGCTGCCGCAATCCCTCCACACACGCCGCCCAACCAGCGCTGCGGTCCACGCTTCAGGCCGAAGCCCCTGACGATGCTGAAGAACTTATCCATGGCTACACACTTCCTTGTTCGTGTTGCTTTGTCACTTGCCGTGGTCCCTTGCGTGCAGCCAACAGGCCGCCGACCACCAGCGCCGCGCCTGCCCCGATCATGAGCCCGATCAGGACGTAGGTCCCGTTGAGCGCGATCCAGCCCATGGACGAGACCAGCAGGAGGGCAGCCAGGGCTATCACGATCAACCCCCACACCACCGTTCCGATGCGCGTCTGCCGGGTCTCGCCGTCGGAATCCGCTTCAACCTTGTAAGTGGGCTCAAGATGGGGCGTCAAGGGAATCTCCCGCAGGCCGGGCGAGGGGAGGGCTTCCGTGGGTCGGGTTTCCCGGGGAAGGGACTCCGTACGGGCTTCCGACGCCGGGACCCGCGGTTCGCCTTGTGCGCCGGGGTTTTCGTTCGGCTGGTTGGTGCTCATCAGTTTCCTTCCTTGATGGTCACGTTGCTGAAGGTTCCATCGATCTTGACCACGAGGTTGGCTCCGGGCTTGCCCGTGTTGTAGAACGTGCTGTCATCCTGGAGCCGGCCGCCCCGGTCCGCGCCGTGTTCGTTGAGGTTGCCGAACGTCATATCGGCTTGGACTTCCACGGGGATGTTGTCCGGGATGATGACGGTGACGTTGCTGGCGGTGGCATCCACCGGCACGGTGACCGCAGTGGTAAGCGGCGGTGTCAGGTTCATTTTCCTCAAGTCAACGGTTCCCCTTCCCCCCGTGACGTTGAGGCCCTGGCGCGCCTGTTCGATGCTGGCCGGAGCCCAGCTGACGTCATGGAAGGTGAAGCGGTCGCCGCCCCGTGGAACGACGTTGAAGATGCCGCCAACCACCAGGGCAGCGATGGCCAGGAAGCCGAGGAAACCGGAGGTCCGACCGCGAAGACCCGCAACCAGGATGCCCAGGCCGAGGACTGCGGCGCCGGCGGCGAAGACCACGGAGTTCGCGGAGCCTCCCAAGTCGATGACGTTGCCCGCGTCGAGGGCCTTCAAGGTGCCGCCTGCCAGCAGTGCTGCGCCGGTTGTGACGGCGATGGTCGCAGCTCCGGGACCCTTGCGCTTGGGACGTGCAGGTTTGGGCTGTCCACCCTGTGGCGGATTTGGACCGTAAGGAGGGCGGGGTCCGGAGGGGTTGTAGGGTCCCGACTGGCTGTAAGGCCCTGATGGGGTACTCGCGCCTACGTTGGCGGCGGAGCCGCCAGGAGAGGAGGCAGATGCTCCGGGCTGGCTGGGCTTACCTTCCGTACCTGCACCGTACACCGGAACGCCGGTGTTGGTGCCGGCAGGCCGCGTAGCCGTGCTTGCCGTGCCCACGCCTCCGTAGCCGGCCGCAGGCGCTGACGGCCCGAATCCCGGCGCGCTGAAGTCCTGCCGGTTCATGGGCTGCGCCGCTTTGTGGTTCTTGTTGCGCTGGACCAGGTAGTAGACGAGGTAGGCCACCGCACCCACCCAGAAAAGCGTCCAGAACAGGCCGGGCAGTCCGTTCCAGCCCCATCCCCAGAAACCGCGGCCCAGGCTGGGCAGGCCAATGATCGTGGTGACCAGGGCTCCGGTCATGCCCCCGGACCAGCGGCCTGCACCGGCCTCCTGGACGTGGATGCGGCCGTCCGGCTCCGGCAGGAGCGCCCATGCGAGGCCGTAGAGGAGCACGCCAACGCCGGCGAACAGCGCCAGGACAATGAAGATGCCGCGGACAATGAGCGGGTCGATGCCAAAACGGTGGGCAACACCGCTCGCGACGCCGCCGATCCAACGGTCCGGCCCACGGCGGATGCCCTGGTTGCGGACCCAGTCGAAGAAGTTCTGCTGTGGCGCGGCAGGACCGCTGCCACCCGGGGTCCAGGACCGCCCGGAGGGGTCCTCGGGTGCGCCGCCGGCGGCACCGTTGCTGGTGTTGGGAGCCGACGCGCCGTTGGTGTTGGCGCTTCCGGAGTTCTCGGGGTTCATGCTGTTCGCGTTCATACTTCGATCGTGCCGTTTGGGCCTCCCTGGCCTCTACTGGGGGATACCCTGAATGATCCCTGAGGGACCCCCGAACAACGCCGGATTCCGGTCCGGGCTACCGGCGATCCGTGTTTGGATTGGTACATGAGCACCGCTGTACAACGCCCGCCGCTGGTCCGCCGAAGCGACCGCATGATCGCGGGCGTCTGCAGCGGACTTGCCGCGCACTTGGGCTGGCCGGTCCAATACGTCCGCGTTGGCATGGTCCTCGCCAGCTTCGCCGGTGGTGCCGGGCTGGCTTTCTACGCCTGGTTATGGATCATGGTCCCCACAGCGGATGAGAACGGCCGCCGCAATGCCAAGCGTCCGGCGTCGCCCATTGCTCCCGCGGTGAGCCAGCCGCCGGCTACCGGGAACCGGGGAATCTACGACGCCGGTCCGGCAACTTCCGGTCCGGCCGCACCGCCGGGGCCTGCTGCTTTCGGTACGCTACCGGCATCTCCTCCTTTCGGCTCCGCTTCAGCGGGTCAGGTGGGACCGCCCACGGGCACGGGTCCGGAATTCGGCAGCCCGACCGGGGGAGCGCCGTGGTTCACCTTCCGGCGGATCCAGTACGGGAAGGAAATCCTGCTGGGCGCGGGCCTGCTCCTTGTCGCGGCCATACTGGTCGCGCGGCAATTCGGCGTGGACCTGCCCTTGGGAACCCTGATCCCGGCCGCAGCGATCCTCGGAGGGGCCGCGATCGCCTGGATGCAGCTCGACGAGACCCGCAGGGCAGGCTTGGTGGATAAGACCAAAGCGGACCAGGCCGGTGGGTGGGTCCGGTTGGCTGCAGGGCTCGCGTTGGTGGTTGCGGGGGTCCTCGTGATGGTTTCCGGCTCCGGATCGTGGGAACAGACATGGTTGGCTTTGCTCGCATCGGTGGCTGTGCTGGGCGGGGTGGCATTGGTTCTTCTGCCCTGGGGCCTGAAGTTCTGGAAGGACCTGGAAGCTGAACGGGCCGGCCGGGTCCGTGAAACGGAGCGCGCGGAGATCGCGGCACACCTGCACGATTCCGTCCTGCAAACACTTGCCCTGATCCAGCGCCGCGCCGGTTCGGAACAGGACGTGGTCCGCCTGGCACGCGCCCAGGAACGTGAACTGCGCGCGTGGCTGTTCAGCGATTCCACCAAGGAATCGGGTCTCCTTGCCGCACGCATCAAGGCCGCCGCCGGCGAGGTGGAGGACGCTCATGGCCAGGCAGTGGAAGTGGTGACCGTAGGGGACACGGAGATGACGGAGAGGCATGAGGCCCTCGTCCAGGCTGCCAGGGAAGCGATGCTGAACGCCGCCCGACACGGTGGAGGGACGGTGTCGGTCTATCTGGAAAGTACGGCTGCCGGGACTGACGTATACGTCAAGGACCGCGGTCCGGGCTTCGACATCGACGCCGTTCCCGAGGACCGCATGGGGGTCAAGGAGTCAATCATTGGCCGCATGAAGAGGCACGGCGGTACTGCGAAGATCATCAGCGGCCCGGACGGCACGGAGGTCCGCTTGGCGCTGCCGGCGGAAAATGCGGAGAACGGCGAACCACGCAATGGAGAGGTCAGGTAATGAACACCAGCACTCAGGACGGTACCGGGCGGAGCGTACGGGTAGTCATCGTGGACGACCACACCATTTTCCGTTCCGGTTTAAAGGCGGACCTTGACCAAAGGATGCATGTGGTGGGCGAGGCCGGTACCGTGGAACAGGCCATTGCGGTCATCGCCGAGACCAGGCCGGAAGTGGTTCTGCTCGATGTGCATCTGCCCGGTGGACTCGGTGGCGGTGGCCGTGAGGTTATCGCCGGTTCCTCGGCCTTGCTGGGGACCACGAGTTTCCTTGCACTCAGCGTTTCTGACGCGGCCGAGGACGTGGTTGCCGTGATTCGTGCAGGCGCACGGGGGTATGTCACCAAGACCATTTCCGGGGCCGAGATCTCCGACGCCGTGGTCCGCGTTGCCGATGGGGACGCCGTCTTTTCGCCGCGGTTGGCAGGCTTTGTGCTGGACGCGTTCGGCACGGCCCCGGCAGATATCGCCGATGATGAGCTGGACAAGCTGTCCGCCCGGGAGCTTGAGGTCATGCGCCTCATTGCCCGCGGCTACAGCTACAAGGAAGTGGCCAAGGAGCTGTTCATCTCCATCAAGACCGTGGAAACCCACGTGTCCGCCGTGCTGAGGAAGCTGCAACTCTCCAGCCGCCACGAACTCACCAAGTGGGCCGCTGAACGCCGCCTCCTCTGACCCCCGGTTCCTCTCTCACATCCCGCCCCGTTTCCCCGGTTCCTCTCTCAAATCCCGCCGCTTATAGCGGAACGCTCCTCCACCCGACCAGGGGTGGAGGAGCGTTCCTGCCCAAAGGGGATGGCTATTTGGCCTTGCCCAGGAATTCCTGGATCCGGCGTACGCCCTCGGCGAGGTCGTCGTCGCCAAGTGCGTAGGACAACCGGACGTAGCCGGAGGGGCCGAAGGCTTCGCCCGGAACCACTGCTACCTCAACCTCGTCCAGGATGAGGGCGGCGAGTTCAGCGGAGGTCGTCGGGCGGACGGGACCGTTGGCAGTCTCGAATTCCTTGCCCAGCAGTCCACGGACGTCCGCGTACACGTAGAAGGCCCCGGTCGGCGTCGGGCATTCAACGCCGTCAATCGCGTTCAGGCCCGCCACGATCGCCTTTCGGCGGCGGTCAAAGGCCACCTTCATCTCGTCGACGGCGGTCAGCGGTCCGGTCAGTGCGGCAGCCGCGGCCACCTGCATGATGTTGGAGACGTTCGACGTCGCGTGGGATTGCAGGTTGGTGGCGGCCTTGATGACATCGGCCGGCCCGATCATCCAACCAACGCGCCAACCGGTCATGGCGTACGTCTTGGCGACGCCGTTGAGGATCACAACCCGATCGCCCAGTTCCGGAGCCGCGGTGGCAATCGAGGTGAACTCCACGCCGTCGTAGGTCAGGTGCTCATAGATTTCATCGGTTACGACCCAAAGACCCTTGGCAGCGGCCCATTTGCCGATTTCCGCAACCTGTTCCGGGCTGTATACGGCACCGGTCGGGTTGGAGGGGGAGACGAACAGCAGGATCTTGGTCTTGTCCGTCACGGCTGCTTCAAGCTGCTCAATGGTGACCAGGTAGCCCTGTTCCGGGCCGGCGAACACCTCAACCGGGACGCCGCCCGCGAGCCGGATGGCCTCCGGGTACGTGGTCCAGAACGGAGTGGGAATGATGACCTCGTCGCCCGGATCGACCAGCGTGGCGAAGGTGTTGTACACAGCCTGCTTGCCGCCGTTGGTCACCAGGACCTGGGACGGATCCACCTTGTAGCCGGAATCGCGGAACGTCTTGTCCGCGATGGCCTTCTTGAGTTCGGGGAGGCCGGAAGCAGGGGAGTAGCGATGGTACTTCGGCTGTCCGGCGGCCTCGATGGCAGCCTGGACGATGTAATCCGGGGTGGGGAAGTCTGGCTCACCGGCGCCAAAGCCAATGACGGGGCGGCCTGCGGCCTTCAGTGCCTTGGCCTTGGCGTCTACGGCAAGGGTGGCGGACTCGGCAATGGCGGAGATTCGTTGTGAAATGCGGGCGGCAGGTGTTCCGGCAGACATCTATGTACCGTTCTTCGCAGGCAGCTCGTGGGCTGGATGATGGGATTCGACGTAAACTACCTTATGCTGTTCTGCGGAGCTCCCGGGTGACTGGAAGGCAATGTGACTGATGTTGCTGGTCACAGCGTTTTCAGGCCGCCGGAGCCCCGGAACCGAGCCGGTTCGACTATCGCGAATTTGTTGCGTAGACTGGTTCACCGGTGTTGAAAAGCACCACAGGCTGTTCTGCGGCCTGAAACATGGATTCGATCCATAGGGTAGTGGCGCAATTGGTAGCGCAGCGGTCTCCAAAACCGCAGGTTGCAGGTTCGAGTCCTGTCTGCCCTGCGCAGGCTGTTCCGGCGGAAACGCCGGGGCAAGCGCAGCAACCGTGGCTCTGATCAGGGCCGGGTCAAACGACTTTGCAAGGTGAGTGAGGACCAGGTGACCGAAACAGCTGCCAGCAGCTCGAAGGGCCGTCCTGCCAAGAAAGCCCAGTCCGGCTTCTTTGCCCGGATTGCACTCTTCGTCCGCCAGGTCATCGGTGAACTGAAGAAAGTCGTTGCTCCGACCCGCAAAGAACTGATCAATTACACGCTCGTGGTGCTGGTGTTCGTCGTCATCATGATGGTCATCGTGACTCTCCTGGACCTTGCTTTCGGCACAGGTGTCAGCTGGGTCTTCGGAGGGTCAGGCGCTACGGACCGCTAAGCGGATCTGTCCGCAAGCTGCGTGAAACCCCTGGAATCAGGGATTTTGCGGGGTTTGCGGAATTGAGCCATTTAAATAGGCATGTTAGGCAATGAGGAAGCAGGAGACCAAGTGTCTGAGCAGGAGCTCGAGGTAAACGAGACTGAGCTGGATGAGGCCAAGGATGTCGCAGCAGAGGCTGCGGATGAGTCCGAGGTTGATTCTGCTGCGCCCGAATCTGCCCATGATGACTCCGAAGATGATTTCGAGTCTGACGTAGACGAAGAGTCGGACGACGCCGCTTCCAGCGACGACGAATCCAGCGACGACGACGGCGAAGAAGAGTCCGGTGCCGACGTGCTGGCAGCCGCTGCCGCCGCCGCTCCGGCCGATCCTGCCGAGGAATTCAAGGCCAAGCTGCGCCGCCAGGAAGGTGACTGGTACGTCATCCACTCCTACGCAGGTTACGAGAACCGCGTGAAGGCCAACCTGGAGACCCGCATCCAGACGCTGGACATGGAAGACTACATCTTCGAAATCCAGGTCCCCATGGAAGAAGTCGTGGAGATCAAGAACGCGCAGCGCAAGGTGATCAACCGCGTGCGCATCCCCGGCTACGTCCTGGTCCGTATGGACCTGACGGACGCTTCCTGGGGCGCCGTCCGCCACACTCCCGGTGTCACCGGCTTCGTTGGCAACGCGCACAACCCGGTACCCCTGCGCCTCGACGAGGTCTTCTCCATGCTCGCCCCGGTCTTCGAAGAAGAGCAGGCTGAGAAGGGCAAGCCCGTCAACAAGCAGCAGCAGGCTCCCGTGGCCGTCGACTTCGAAGTCGGCGAGTCCGTCATCGTCAAGGAAGGTCCGTTCGAGACCCTTCCGGCCACGATCTCCGAAATCAAGCCGGAGTCCCAGACCCTGGTGGTGCTGGTTTCGATCTTCGAGCGCGAAACCCCCGTTACGCTCGCCTTCAACCAGGTCACCAAGATCTAGTTGATTCCAAGATTTCGCTTCCTGCCGCCTGCTTAGCGGTGGGAAAGCGGCCGGTCGCCTTGCCATGGCGGCCACCAACCTGGGACGCGCTCCTGTGTCCCAGGAAGCTATTGAGAGAAGGACCCTACATTGGCTCCCAAGAAGAAGGTCACCGGCCTCATCAAGCTGCAGATCCAGGCAGGTGCCGCCAACCCGGCCCCGCCGATCGGTCCTGCGCTTGGCCAGCACGGTGTCAACATCATGGAATTCTGCAAGGCGTACAACGCTGCAACGGAATCCCAGCGCGGAAACGTTATCCCGGTTGAAATCACGGTCTACGAAGACCGTTCCTTCACCTTCATCACCAAGACCCCGCCGGCTGCAGAGCTCATCAAGAAGGCTGCAGGCGTCGCCAAGGGTTCGGCTACCCCGCACACCGTCAAGGTTGCCAAGCTGACCCAGGCACAGGTTGAGGAAATCGCCACCACCAAGATGGAAGACCTCAACGCCAACGATGTCGCGGCCGCTGCCAAGATCATCGCCGGCACCGCCCGCTCCATGGGCATCACGGTCGAAGGCTAGAACCGCCGAGGGCTAAACAGCCTTCACCGCCGGGCAACCGGCAACTGAAACATTGAAATGTCGCAGGATCCTTGCCGGATCCACGACTGTGGCAGGGCCCAGCGCGGTCCGCAGACCACAACTGCACAAGGAGAAACAAGCAGCATGGCAAAGCGCAGCAAAGCATATGAGGCAGCCGTAGCCAAGATCGAGGCAGACAAGGTCTACGCCCCGTTCGAGGCCATCAACCTCGCGAAGGACACCAACCCTTCCAAGTTCGACGCAACCGTAGAGGTCGCCTTCCGCCTGGGCGTTGACCCCCGCAAGGCCGACCAGATGGTTCGTGGCACCGTCAACCTGCCCCACGGCACCGGTAAGACCGCCCGCGTCCTCGTTTTCGCAACCGGCGACAAGGCTGAAGCAGCAATCGCTGCCGGCGCCGACTTCGTTGGTTCCGATGACCTGATCGAAAAGATCGCAGGCGGCTGGACCGACTTCGACGCAGCCGTTGCCACCCCTGACCTCATGGGCAAGGTTGGCCGCCTCGGTAAGGTCCTCGGCCCGCGTAACCTCATGCCGAACCCGAAGACCGGTACGGTTACCCCGGATGTCACCAAGGCTGTCAACGACATCAAGGGCGGCAAGATCGACTTCCGCGTGGACAAGCACTCGAACCTGCACTTCATCATCGGCAAGGTTTCCTTCGACGCCATCAAGCTGGCCGAGAACTACGCAGCTGCACTGGAAGAGGTGCTTCGTTTGAAGCCGTCCGCTTCCAAGGGCCGCTACATCCAGAAGGCCACCGTTGCCACCACGTTCGGCCCGGGTATCACCGTTGACCCGAACGTCACCAAGGTTCTCACCGAAGCGTAAGCTTCGCAGAGCTTGGCTCTAAAAAGGACCGTCCGGCCTGTGCCGGGCGGTCCTTTTGGTTTAATCGGCTGTTGCCCAGGACCTGGTCTTGTTCCGCGTAAGTGCCGGCCTTAGGCTGTGGGGCGTGGCGTCGTCGTCGAACTTTTCACCGCAGGGCGGGCCGGCGGTCCGGCGTATCAGCGTTCCGGTGGATCCGCGGGCGGACGTTCCCGCCGACTTCCGTGCGTTCCATGATCTGCGCGTTGCCCACGAACTGGCGCTTTGGGGCAATGCCGATCGTGCCGCAACCCTCGCCGAGGACGTCGCCTTCTGGCGAGGCAACGAGTACGAGGAACGTCACGTCTACCTCGCCTGGATGGACGGCAGGATTGTTGGTTGCGGCACGCTGACGCTCCCGTTGAGCGAGAATACGACGACGGCGGGTGTGGACGTCCTGGTCGGCGAAGCTTTCCGTCGGCGAGGTTTTGGGTCGGTGATCCTCAGGACGCTGGAGGGTATGGCCTGCGAGGCATCCCGGGTGTCCTTTGACGGCTATTGCGGAGAACCAATCGCCCCTGTCCTGGCGGGAGCGCCGTTACTCAAGGCCAAGTCGGGCAGCGGAGGAGTTCCTGCGGACAGTCCGTCGACCCGCTTTGCGGTGCACCACGGATATTCCCTGGAGCAGGTTGAGACCAGCAGCGTCCTTGCGCTCCCTTTTGACGCTCAGTTGGTTGCCGCCCTTGAAGCCGATGCCTTGGCGCAGTCTGCCGGGTACGTGCTGGTTTCGTGGGAGAAAAGGTGCCCGGACGGTTTCCTCGATGCATTCGCCAGGCTCAAGAGCCTCATGAGCACCGAGGTGCCGATTGCCGGACTGGGGTGGGAGGGCGAGCAATGGGACGGTGCCAGGGTGCGGCAGGAAGAGGCGGCCTGGCAGGCGGGGGGCGTCGATGCCGTGGTGGCCGCGGCTCAACACCTACAGACGGCTGAACTGGCTGCCTACACGGTACTGATCCACCGCGACGCCGCACCTGGCGTTATCCATCAGGAAGACACCCTGGTTGATCCCGGCCACCGTGGCCACAGGCTTGGCATGCTGGTCAAGATTGCCAACCTCCGTGCCGCCGCGGGCAAATGGCCTGACGCCACGTCGGTTATGACATGGAACGCCAGTGAAAACCAGCATATGCTGGCCATAAATATCGCCGTGGGATTCAAGCCTTCCGGCTTTGAAGGCGAATGGCAGAAACGGCTGGGATGACTGTAGACGAGGCGAACACCGTTCATGTCGAGCAAGTGTGGGTACCGGACAACCTGGACGGGCCCGATGCCAAGGACTTCCTGGATGCCGTTGAAGTCGGCAGGCGCGTCCGGATGCAAACGTGGGGGAGTGATGACCTCGCCTACTCGCCCCTGGAGAAGCTGCTCGAATTTTCGGATCCCTATGAGCGCCAGATCATCCTGGTAGCCAAGGTTGACGGGGAAATCGTGGGCACTGTGGACATTGCCCTGCCCTTGGCGGACAACATGGACCTCGCCGAGTTCACCTTGGACATCCTGCCGGAATTCCAAAGGCAGGGCGTAGGCCGCCAACTGCTGGAAGCAGCCGAGGAGTTGGCACGCGCCGAACGCCGCACGATGATCCTGGTGGACACCAACCATCCGGCGACGTCATTGACCGAGATCCCTGAAGACCAGCTGATTCCCGGCAGTGGCCCCGGGTTCGTGCCTGTCAGCAGCAGGGAAGTGGATTTCGCCCAGCGTGCCGGATATACCCTGCAACACATTGAACAATTCAGTTCCTGCATCCTGCCGCTCGACACCAAGCTCGTGGCTGACCTTCAGGCGGAGGCGGAAGAAGCCAACGCCGGGCGCTACGCACTGCACCACTGGACGGACCGATGCCCGGAGCCCTGGCTGGAGGCTGTAGCGGAATTGGAGAACGCTGCCGGAGAGGTAGTCCACGGTCAGGACGATGATGAGGAGCCGGCGGGTATAGAGCCGGCCGATATGGTCTTCGACGCAGCCGTCCTTCGCGAAACCGAAGACGCCGCCCTGACGCAGGGCCGGCGGACGGTGGTAACCGCCGTCGAACATGTTGCCAGCGGCAAGCTGGTGGGGTTGACAACCATCAGCGTGCTGGCACACCGCCAGGACGTGGTGTTCCAGGACGATACGCTGGTATTGCAGGAGCACCGCGGCAATAAGCTTGGGCTGCTGATCAAGGTGGCCAACATGGAGCGCCTCAGTGAGCAATTCCCGGATGCGAGGGTGATCTACACCTGGAACGCTCCGGAAAACCGCTACCTGCTGACAGTGAACAAGCAGTTGGGATTTACGACGGCGGGCGTCACCGGGCTCTGGCAGAAGGAGCTTCCGCAACGTTCGGCAGGGGCTACGACGTCGGACTAGGGACGCTGCCAGCGCCTCGATTTGGAGATGCGTCCCGCCCTCCCGTACCCTTGAAGTACCAAAGACCGTCGGTTGATGGGAATCCACCCTTTCGAGCAAAGCTCAGCTCTGTAGCCACGCCCGTGAGAACAAGGTGAATTTCTTGACGAAGGACCCTGACATAGGGCGGCCAACGCAGGTGAACGAGTTGAGTCTCCGCAGCTAAGCTGTGTTGAGCCAAGCCCCGTGCATCTGCGCGGGGCGTTTTTAGTTTTAGCTCTCGTGAGCGGGGACCCGGAAGACCGGCTTTATTCCCCGGAAGGAGGGTTATGACAACGCCTAGCAAGGTCTCCGCAGTTGCTGAGATCACCAACGATTTCAAGGAATCGACCGCGGCTGTCCTGACCGAATACCGTGGGCTCTCTGTTGCGCAGCTCAAGGAACTCCGTGTTGCTCTCGGCCAGGACACCAAGTTCTCGGTCGTCAAGAACACCCTGAGCGCCATCGCAGCCAAGGAAGCTGGTGTCGATGCATTCGACGGTCAGCTCTCCGGCCCCACTGCGATCGCCTTCATCAAGGGCGACGCTGTCGCTGCTGCCAAGAGCCTCACGGACTTTGCCAAGGCCAACAAGCAGCTGGTCATCAAGACCGGTCTGTTCGAAGGCAAGGCACTTGACTCCGAGGGTGTCGCCGCACTGGCTGCCCTTGAGTCCCGCGAGTTCCAGCTTGCACGTGTTGCCGGTGTCCTCAAGGCTCCTGCATCCGCTGCTGCACGCATCATCGATGCCCTGCGCCTCAAGCTTGAAGAAGAGGGCGGCGCACCTGCTCCGGCCGCTGAAGAAGCACCGGCAGAAGAGGCTGCAACCGAGGAAGCTCCGGCTGCTGAAGAAGCACCGGCTGCTGCCGAAGCTGCATCCGAAGAGAACTAAGTTCTCCCCCCAATCAAACTCCGGTGCATGGATCGGCACGGTCCGGATCAGCACCAACTAATGGAAGGACGCCACCATGGCGAAGCTCAGCAACGAAGAGCTCATTGAAGCTTTCAAGGAACTGACCATCATCGAGCTCTCCGAGTTCGTCAAGCTCTTCGAAGAGACCTTCGAAGTTACTGCTGCTGCTGTTGCAGTTGCTGGCCCCGCTGCCGGCGGTGCCGCTGAAGCTGCTGAAGAGAAGACCGAATTCGACGTCATCCTCGAAGCTGCCGGCGACAAGAAGATCGCAGTGATCAAGGAAGTTCGCGCCATCACCTCCCTCGGCCTCAAGGAAGCCAAGGACCTGGTTGACGGTGCACCGAAGGCTGTTCTCGAAGGCGCCAACAAGGAAGCCGCAGAGAAGGCAAAGGCTCAGCTCGAAGAAGCTGGCGCAACGGTTACGGTCAAGTAACTCGTATTGCTTCGGGAAGCCCCGTCCGGTTCGCCGGGCGGGGCTTCCTGCTGTTTAAGCACCCTGCTGGGAATGATCAGTTGGGTTCGCTGATGTCCGCCACGGTGGCGTTGAGGGCCGCCGTCAGGGCATCGGCGTCAACAAAGGCGCTGCGCCCGTGGGCCCCTGCGCCCATGGAGATACGCCGCCCCGTGATAGTGGCGTCCGCGTAGACCGGCCAGGCCGTGGTGCTGCCCAGGGGCGTGATGGTTCCGCGTTCGTATCCGGTCGCCTCAAGCGCAACGTCTGCGTGGGGGAGGGACAGCTTGTTCACCCCCACCAGTGCGCGCAGTTTGGGCCAGGAGATTTGCCGGTCGCCAGGAATCAGGGCGAACAGGAAACTGCCGTCCCGATGCTTGACCACCAGTGACTTCACGATGTCCGCGGGGCTGATCCCCAGGATGCCGGCTGCCTCTTCCAGGCTCCGCGCGGCAGGACGTTCGACGACGTCCACGTCAAGTCCGCGCGCGGCGGCATCCGCGAGGAACCGTCGGGCGCCGTCTGTTTGCACTTCAGCCATTCGTCAGGACTCCTCGTTAGTCGCGGTAAAGCAGCAGTGCTTCGCCTTGGCCGCCTCCGCCGCACAAGGACACGGCCGCTTTGCCGGAACCGCGGCGTTTCAACTCATGGGCTGCGTGCAGGGCCAACCGTGCTCCCGACGCACCGATGGGGTGCCCAAGGGCAATGGCCCCGCCGTGGATGTTGCATTTTTCCAGCGGGTACTGAAGGTCCTTGAGGGACTGGACGGCAACTGAACCAAACGCTTCGTTGATCTCCACGAAGTCCAGGTCCTCCGTGGTCCACCCGGCCTTCTTCAGTGCCTGGGCAATTGCGTTGGACGGCTGCGAGTGCAGGGAGTTATCGGGTCCCGCCACTTGGCCGGGCTTGCCCACCACGGCCAGGTACTCCAGGCCGTTGTCCCTTGCGAAGCGGCGACTGGCCAGTACGAGTGCGGAGGCGCCGTCGGACAGGGGTGAGGAGTTGCCCGCTGTAATGGTTCCGTCGGTGGCGAAGGCGGCTTTGAGCGGTGCGAGGGTTTCCACCGTTGTGTTGGGCCGGACGCCTTCGTCCTGGGTGAGCACGATCGGATCGCCCTTGCGCTGCTTGACGCTTACCGGAGCAATTTCGACGTCGAACGTTCCGTCCTGGATCGCGGCGGCGGCACGCTGGTGCGAAGCCGCGGCTACCTCGTCCTGCGCGCGCCGGTCGATGCCAAGGGTCACGTTCTTGGTCTCCGTGGAGAGGCCCATGGACTGCCCGTCGAAGGCGTCCGTCAACCCGTCGTGGGCCGCAACGTCAAGTGCCTGGATGGAGCCGTAGGTCCATCCCTGACGTGAGCCGGGCAGCAGGTGCGGGGCGCGCGTCATGGACTCCTGACCGCCGGCGACCACTACCGTGGCGTCACCGCTGCGGATCATGCGTGCTGCGTCGATCACTGCCGTGAGTCCGGACAGGCAAACCTTATTGATGGTTACGGCGGGGATGTTCCAGCCGACGCCGGCGGCGATTGCACTTTGCCGGGCGGGGTTCTGGCCCGCGCCTGCCTGCAGGACCTGGCCCATGACCACGGCATCCACCTGTTCGGCTTTGACACCGCTGGCCGCCAGGGCGGCGGAGATGGCATGCGCGCCAAGTTCGACGGCGGTAAATCCCGCCAACTGCCCGTTGAGGCGGCCCTGCGGAGTCCGGGAAGCGGCAAGGATGACAACGTCGTTGTCGTCAGGGGAGTGGGTCATGGTCTCTCTTCCAGTCCGGTCGTGTTACTGCAAGGCTATCGCGGGGTGCGTGCAGCGGTACCAGTTCCAACGAATGTCCCGGGCCCGGCATTCCGTGTCATAGGTGCCTGCAGCAACGGTGCTTGCATTCACGGACGATCTGGGGTAGACAGGAAGGCTGCTTTGCCGTATTGTAGATATTTGCGTCTTCCCTGTTAACCTTCAGCCTTCATATAGCGGTGGGCTTTACCTCTCAGCTGCGTCAATTGGCATGCCGTCCAAAGCGTGCAAATGCCTTTTGCGGGGCTGGGTCCGGGTCATATAGCGGAACCGGATTAAGTATGCTGCGGAGCACTCCGCAGGATGCAAACGGGGGAGATCTGAAAACGCCTGAAGGTCTGTGGAAGGATCCCTCTTGGTCGCCTCGAGCACCTCTAATAACGAAACCGCTAACACGGCAAGCACCGATGGTGCCACCCGCCGCCTCTCATTCGCAAAGATTCACGAACCCCTGGATGTTCCGAATCTTCTCGCACTGCAGACAGACAGCTTTGACTGGCTGGTCGGAAACGAACGCTGGCAGGCGCGGGTAGCGAAGGCCGTGGAGGAAGGCGACCTGAGCGTCGCCACCACCTCCGGACTTGCCGATATCTTCGAAGAGATCTCCCCGATCGAGGACTTCCAGGGCACCATGTCCCTGAGCTTCTCCGAGCCGGAGTTCGCTGACCCGAAGTACACCATGGCCGAATGCAAAGACCGTGACGCCACCTACTCGGCTCCCTTGTACGTCAAGGCCGAGTTCATGAACAACAACACGGGCGAAATCAAGCAGCAGACCGTGTTCATGGGCGACTTCCCGCTCATGACCGAAAAGGGAACCTTCGTGGTCAACGGCACCGAGCGTGTCGTTGTTTCCCAGCTGGTCCGTTCGCCCGGCGCCTACTTCGAGCGCGCTGCCGACAAGACCAGTGACAAGGACATCTTCACCGCGAAGATCATCCCGTCCCGTGGTGCCTGGTTCGAGCTCGAGATCGACAAGCGCGACCAGGTCGGCGTTCGCCTCGACCGCAAGCGCAAGCAGTCCGTCACCGTGCTGCTGAAGGCCCTTGGTTGGACCGAAGGCCAGATCCTCGAAGAGTTCGGTCAGTACGACTCCATGCGCGCAACGCTGGAAAAGGACGCCACCGAAACCCGCGAGGATGCCCTTCTGGACATCTACCGCAAGCTGCGCCCGGGCGAGCCGCCCACAGTCGAGGCTGCCCAGTCCCTGCTGGACAACCTGTACTTCAACCCCAAGCGCTACGATCTGGCCAAGGTTGGCCGTTACAAGATCAACCGCAAGCTGGGCATCGACCGCTCCCTTGGCGACAAGGAAGCTTCGGTCCTGCACGTTGAAGACATCGTTGCCATGATCAAGTTCCTCGTCGCGCTGCACGCCGGCGAGAAGACCATCATGGGCAAGCGCGATGGCGAAGACCACGAGCTCCGCGTCGAGATCGATGACATCGACCACTTCGGCAACCGCCGCATCCGCGCCGTAGGCGAACTGATCGAGAACCAGGTCCGCACGGGTCTTTCCCGTATGGAACGCGTGGTCCGCGAACGCATGACCACCCAGGACGTCGAAGCCATCACGCCGCAGACCCTGATCAACATCCGCCCGGTTGTTGCCGCGATCAAGGAGTTCTTCGGAACCTCCCAGCTCTCGCAGTTCATGGACCAGAACAACCCGCTTTCGGGTCTGACCCACAAGCGCCGTCTTTCGGCACTTGGCCCGGGTGGTCTGTCCCGTGACCGTGCAGGCATGGAAGTTCGAGACGTCCACCCGTCCCACTACGGACGTATGTGCCCCATCGAAACTCCTGAAGGCCCGAACATCGGTCTGATCGGTTCGTTGGCTTCCTACGGCCGCATCAACCCGTTCGGCTTCATCGAGACGCCGTACCGCAAGGTTTCCAACGGTGTTGTTTCCGACGACGTTGAGTACCTGACTGCCGACGACGAGGCCGAGGTCCTGATCGCACAGGCCAACGCTCCGCTGGATGCCGACAAGCGCTTCTCCGAAGAGACCGTCCTTGTCCGTGCCCGTGGTGGTGGAGGCGAGCCTGTGCTGGTTCCCGCTGCCGACGTCCAGTTCATGGACGTTTCCCCGCGCCAGATGGTGTCCGTGGCTACCGCCCTGATTCCGTTCCTGGAGCACGACGACGCCAACCGCGCACTCATGGGTGCCAACATGCAGCGCCAGGCTGTGCCGCTGGTCCGTTCCGAGGCTCCGTTCGTGGGCACCGGCATGGAGCGCGCGGCAGCTGTTGACGCCGGCGACGTCGTCATTGCCAAGAAGGCCGGTGTGGTCACCGAGGTTTCCGCCGAGCTCGTTGTCATGCTCAACGACGACGGCACTGAGACCAACTACCGCATCAACAAGTTCGCCCGCTCCAACCAGGGCAACTGCTACAACCACCGTGTCCTGGTCAACGAAGGCCAGCGCCTGGAAGTTGGCGGCATCATCGCCGACGGTCCGGCAACGGACCAGGGTGAACTTGCCCTCGGCAAGAACCTCCTCGTGGCATTCATGTCCTGGGAAGGCCACAACTTCGAGGACGCCATCATCCTGTCCCAGCGCATCGTCGCTGAGGATGTCCTCTCCTCCATCCACATCGAGGAGCACGAGATCGACGCCCGCGACACCAAGCTTGGTGCCGAGGAAATCACCCGTGACATCCCCAACGTGTCCGAGGAAGTCCTGGCGGGCCTGGACGAGCGCGGCATCATCCACATCGGTGCCGAGGTCGAAGCCGGCGACATCCTGGTCGGAAAGGTCACCCCGAAGGGTGAAACCGAACTGACTCCGGAAGAGCGCCTGCTCCGCGCCATCTTTGGTGAGAAGTCCCGCGAAGTGCGCGACACCTCCCTGAAGGTTCCGCACGGCGAGTCCGGCACGGTCATCGGCGTACGCGTCTTCGACCGCGACAACGACGACGAACTGCCCCCGGGCGTGAACCAGCTGGTCCGCGTCTACGTTGCAGCCAAGCGCAAGATCACCGACGGCGACAAGCTCGCCGGCCGTCACGGCAACAAGGGTGTTATCTCCAAGATCCTCCCGGTCGAGGACATGCCCTTCCTTGCAGACGGTACCCCGGTGGACATCGTCCTGAACCCGCTTGGTGTTCCGGGCCGTATGAACGTTGGCCAGGTCCTGGAAACCCACCTCGGTTGGGTTGCCAAGACCGGATGGAAGATCGAAGGCGAGCCGGAGTGGGTCAAGAACCTCCCGAACCTGCCCCGTGAAACCGGCCAGACCACCGTTGCCACCCCGGTGTTCGACGGTGCCCGCGAAGAGGAAATCACGGGCCTGCTCGACTCCACCAACGTGACGCGCGACGGCGACCGCCTGATCGACTCCTCCGGAAAGACCCGTCTGTTCGACGGCCGCTCCGGCGAGCCGTTCCCGGACCCGATCTCGGTCGGTTACATGTACATCCTGAAGCTCCACCACCTGGTGGACGACAAGATCCACGCACGCTCCACCGGTCCGTACTCCATGATCACGCAGCAGCCGCTGGGTGGTAAGGCACAGTTCGGTGGCCAGCGCTTCGGTGAAATGGAAGTGTGGGCGCTCGAAGCATACGGCGCCGCCTACACCCTTCAGGAACTCCTCACGATCAAGTCGGATGACATCCACGGCCGCGTGAAGGTCTACGAAGCCATCGTCAAGGGCGAGAACATCCCTGAGCCTGGCGTTCCGGAGTCCTTCAAGGTCTTGATCAAGGAAATGCAGTCGTTGTGCCTGAACGTGGAAGTCCTTTCCACCGACGGAACAACGATCGAAATGCGTGACTCTGATGACGCAGTCTTCACGGCTGCGGAGGAACTGGGTATCGATCTGTCCCGTGCAGAGCCCAGTTCCGTAGAAGAGGTCTAGCAGCCGTTCCGGCAGGCGGCACCAAAAGGCCGCCTGCCGGGCAGCTCCCTCTTTCCGTAACCAAGACTTCAGAATTTAGAGAACAAGAGAGAACAGGGACCATATGTCCAGCGAATCCTCCTTCGGCCTCATGCAGATCGGCCTCGCCACCGCGGAAGACATCCGTGGTTGGTCGTACGGTGAGGTCAAGAAGCCGGAAACCATCAACTACCGCACTCTCAAGCCTGAGAAGGACGGTCTTTTCTGCGAGAAGATCTTCGGACCTTCCCGCGACTGGGAATGCTACTGCGGCAAGTACAAGCGCGTCCGCTTCAAGGGCATCATCTGCGAGCGTTGTGGCGTTGAGGTCACCCGTGCCAAGGTGCGCCGTGAGCGCATGGGCCACATCGAGCTCGCCGCTCCCGTAACCCACATCTGGTACTTCAAGGGCGTTCCGTCGCGCCTCGGCTACCTTCTGGACCTGGCTCCGAAGGACCTTGAGAAGGTCATCTACTTCGCTGCCTACATGATCACCAGCGTGGACGAGGAAAACCGCCACGCAGAACTGCCGAACCTCCAGGTCGAGCACGACCTCGAGAAGAAGCAGTTGGTCGACAACCGCGACAGCGACATCGCCCAGATCGCCCGCGACCTTGAAGACGAGCTTGCCCGTCTTGAGGGCGAGGGTGCCAAGGGTGCCGACAAGAAGAAGGCCCGCGACTCCGCTGACCGCCAGATGGCGAACGTCCGCAAGCGTGCCGACGCCGACATCGAGCGCCTTGAGCAGGTCTGGGACCGTTTCAAGAACCTCAAGGTCGCCGACCTCGAAGGTGACGAAGGCCTTTACCGCGAACTGCGTGACCGCTACGGCATGTACTTCGAGGGCTCCATGGGTGCAGAAGCCATCAAGAAGCGCCTTGAGACCTTCGACATGCAGGCTGAGGCCGAGTCCTTGCGCGACACCATCCAGAACGGCAAGGGCCAGCGCAAGACGCGTGCCCTGAAGCGCCTGAAGGTTGTCAACGCATTCCTGACCACCAACAACAGCCCGCTCGGCATGGTTCTCGACGCCGTCCCGGTGATCCCGCCGGAACTGCGCCCGATGGTCCAGCTGGACGGTGGCCGCTTCGCGACCTCCGACCTCAACGACCTCTACCGCCGCGTGATCAACCGCAACAACCGACTCAAGCGCCTGCTTGACCTCGGTGCGCCGGAGATCATCGTCAACAACGAGAAGCGCATGCTTCAGGAAGCTGTTGACAGCCTGTTCGACAACGGCCGTCGCGGCCGCCCTGTCACGGGTCCGGGTAACCGTCCCCTGAAGTCCCTGAGCGACATGCTCAAGGGCAAGCAGGGTCGTTTCCGCCAGAACCTGCTCGGCAAGCGTGTTGACTACTCCGGCCGTTCGGTCATCGTCGTCGGCCCGCAGCTGAAGCTGCACCAGTGCGGTCTGCCCAAGCAGATGGCCCTGGAGCTCTTCAAGCCGTTCGTGATGAAGCGCCTGGTTGACCTCAACCACGCGCAGAACATCAAGTCGGCAAAGCGCATGGTCGAGCGCTACCGTCCGCAGGTCTGGGACGTGCTGGAAGAGATCATCACCGAGCACCCGGTATTGCTCAACCGTGCACCTACCCTGCACCGCCTCGGCATCCAGGCCTTCGAACCGCAGCTTGTGGAAGGCAAGGCAATCCAGCTCCACCCGCTGGTTTGTGGCGCCTTCAACGCTGACTTCGACGGCGACCAGATGGCAGTCCACCTGCCGCTGAGCCCGGAAGCCCAGGCCGAAGCCCGCATCCTGATGCTGTCCTCGAACAACATCCTGAAGCCGTCCGATGGCCGTCCGGTGACCCTGCCTTCGCAGGATATGATCATCGGCCTGTACCACCTGACCACCAAGCGCGTCGGTTCCGCCGGCGAGGGTCGCGTGTTCTCCTCGGTCTCGGAAGCCATCATGGCTTTCGATGCCCGTGAGCTGCACCTGAACTCCAAGGTCAAGATCCGTCTGGACGACTTCGTACCCTACGCAGGTTGGGAAGCTCCGGAAGGTTGGGAGCAGGGCCAGCCGGCCCTCGTTGAAACCTCCCTGGGCCAGGTCATCTTCAACCAGACGCTGCCCGAGGACTACCCCTGGGTTGAGAACGTTGCGGACAAGGGCGAGCTGTCCCGGATCGTCAACGACCTCGCGGAGCGCTACCCGAAGGTTGTCACGGCGGCCACGCTGGACAACCTGAAGGACGCCGGTTTCTACTGGGCTACCCGCTCGGGCGTCACTGTCGCCATCTCCGACATCGAGGTTCCGGACTCCAAGCCGGGCATCCTTGCCGGTTACGAGAACATGGCTGCAAAGATCCAGGGCCAGTACGACAAGGGCCTGATCGACGACGACGAGCGTCGCCAGGAACTGATCGAGATCTGGAACAAGGCAACCAACGAGATCGCCCAGGCGATGCGCGACAGCCTGTCCCCGATGAACACGATCAACCGCATGGTGTCCTCCGGTGCACGTGGTAACTGGATGCAGGTCCGTCAGATCGCGGGTATCCGTGGCCTGGTGGCCAACCCGAAGGGTGAGATCATCCCGCGCCCGATCAAGTCCTCCTACCGCGAGGGCCTGTCGGTGCTGGAATACTTCATCGCCACGCACGGTGCACGTAAGGGTCTGGCCGATACCGCTCTGCGTACCGCCAACTCGGGTTACCTGACCCGTCGTCTGGTGGACGTCTCGCAGGACGTCATCGTCCGCGAAGAGGACTGCGGCACCGAGCGCGGCCTGGTCACGCCGATCGCCGTTCCGGACTCCAACGGTGAGTTGGTCCTGGACGAGAACGTCGAGAACAGCGCCTATGCACGTACGCTGGCCGTCGACGTCGTCGATGCCCAGGGCAACGTCCTGGCACCGGCAGGCACCGACTGCGGCGACGTCGTTATCGACCAGCTGCTGAATGCAGGCATCACCGAGGTCAAGGTCCGCTCCGTACTCACTTGTGAGTCCAAGGTCGGCACCTGTGCACTTTGCTACGGCCGTTCACTGGCCACCGGCAAGACCGTGGACATCGGCGAGGCCGTGGGCATCATCGCCGCACAGTCCATCGGTGAGCCCGGTACCCAGCTGACCATGCGTACGTTCCACACCGGTGGTGCTGTTTCCGCGGGTGGTGGCGATGACATCACCCAGGGTCTGCCCCGTATCCAGGAACTGTTCGAAGCCCGTACTCCGAAGGGTGTTGCACCGATTGCAGAAGCAGCCGGCCGCATCACCATCGAAGAGTCCGAGCGCCAGATGCGCCTGGTGATTACTCCGGACGATGGCTCCGAAGAGATCGCCTACCCGGTACTGCGCCGGTCCCGCCTCCTGATCGAGGACGGCGACCACGTCAGCGTCGGCCAGAAGCTGATCAACGGTCCGGTGGACCCGAAGCAGGTTCTGCGCATCATGGGTCCGCGTGCCGCACAGAAGTTCCTCGTGGACGAAGTGCAGGGCGTTTACCGCAGCCAGGGTATTGGTATCCACGACAAGCACGTCGAGGTTATCGTCCGCCAGATGCTGCGCCGCGTAACCGTCATCGAGTCCGGCGACTCCGACCTGCTCCCGGGTGAGCTGGCAGAGCGCGCCCGCTTCGAGGACGAGAACCGTCGCGTCGTATCCGAGGGCAAGGCACCGGCTTCCGGCCGTCCGGAACTCATGGGTATCACCAAGGCTTCCTTGGCTACCGAGTCCTGGCTGTCGGCAGCTTCCTTCCAGGAGACCACCCGCGTCCTGACGCAGGCGGCCATGGAAGGCAAGAGCGACCCCCTGCTCGGCCTCAAGGAAAACGTCATCATCGGTAAGCTCATCCCGGCCGGCACGGGTCTCCCGCGCTACACCCAGGTCACTGTGGAGCCGACGGAAGAAGCGAAGGCAAGCCTGTTCACGGGCCCCAGCGCTTTCACCGACTTCTCCTACGACGCCCTGGGCGGCGACGGAGCTCCCGAGTTCCACGCCATCCCGCTGGATGACTACGACCTCGGCAACGACTTCCGCTGACCCGTTCGGCAGTAGTCATTGACTGAAGGCCAGGCCCCGCATTCATCGAGTGCGGGGCCTGGCCCGTTAAAGTTTTGGTCCGCCCGATGAGGCGGGGGAGTGAACCACGACGGCGGCAGCCCCCTTCCGCCGTCGTCCTCCATACACCCGATTAAGGTGCTGGATCAAGCCGTGCTAGACTTTTGGTAATTGTTCTGTGTGGCAGTGGATGAAGGCCGCCGCAACATCATTTTGGTTTTGTTCTCATGATGTTGGGTGGAGCCTGTTTCCGGGTTGCGGGCAACTTGCGCAACGAATGCCGCACTTTTGCACGCCTATCGGAAGTTCCGGCCGGCCGCATGAGCAACGCCAAAGTTCCCACTGAGCACAGGCTGGCGCCAGTGTGTGGGGGCAGAGATCAAACAACGGAGAACACGAAAGTGCCTACGATTAACCAGCTGGTCCGCAAGGGCCGCACGCCGAAGGTCTCCAAGACCAAGGCTCCCGCGCTGAAGGGCAGCCCGATGCGCCGCGGTGTTTGCACCCGCGTTTACACCACCACCCCGAAGAAGCCGAACTCGGCCCTTCGTAAGGTTGCACGTGTGCGCCTTAACGGTGGTGTTGAAGTTACCGCCTACATCCCCGGTGTTGGCCACAACCTGCAGGAGCACTCCATCGTGCTCGTCCGTGGTGGTCGTGTGAAGGACCTCCCGGGTGTCCGTTACAAGATCGTCCGCGGCGCCCTCGACACCCAGGGTGTCAAGAACCGCAAGCAGGCCCGCAGCCGCTACGGCGCAAAGATGGAGAAGAAGTAATATGCCTCGCAAGGGTCCGGCCCCCAAGCGGCCGCTCGTTTCAGATCCCGTCTACGGCTCCCCGTTGGTCACCCAGCTGATCAACAAGGTCCTCATCGACGGCAAGAAGTCCACTGCAGAGCGCATCGTTTACGGTGCTCTTGAAGGTGCCCGCGCCAAGACGGGCGGCGACCCCGTCGCAGCCCTGAAGAAGGCCATGGACAACGTCAAGCCTTCCCTCGAGGTGCGCTCCCGCCGTGTTGGTGGCGCCACCTACCAGGTTCCGGTTGAGGTCAAGCCGGGTCGCTCCACCGCCCTCGCCCTGCGTTGGCTCGTGGGCTACTCCAAGGCCCGCCGCGAAAAGACGATGACCGAGCGCCTCCAGAACGAGATCCTGGATGCCTCGAACGGTCTCGGTGCCGCTGTCAAGCGTCGCGAAGACACCCACAAGATGGCCGAGTCCAACAAGGCCTTCGCACACTACCGCTGGTAAAACTTCCCGGACGCCGCCGGCTCTACCGAGCCGGCGGCGAACGTGTAGTCCATCCGAAAGGGAGACCCCGTGGCACAGGACGTGCTTACCGACCTTAACAAGGTCCGCAATATCGGCATCATGGCCCACATCGATGCCGGCAAGACCACCACTACCGAGCGCATCCTGTTCTACACGGGTGTGAACCACAAGATCGGCGAAACGCACGACGGCGCTTCGACGACCGACTGGATGGAGCAGGAAAAGGAACGCGGCATCACCATCACGTCCGCGGCCGTGACCTGTTTCTGGAACAAGAACCAGATCAACATCATCGACACCCCGGGCCACGTGGACTTCACGGTTGAGGTTGAGCGCTCCCTGCGCGTCCTCGACGGTGCAGTCGCAGTGTTCGACGGCAAGGAAGGCGTGGAGCCGCAGTCCGAGACTGTTTGGCGCCAGGCTGACAAGTACAACGTTCCGCGTATCTGCTTCGTCAACAAGATGGACAAGCTCGGCGCTGACTTCTACTTCACCGTTGACACCATCGTCTCCCGCCTCGGCGCCAAGCCGCTGGTCATGCAGCTGCCGATTGGTTCCGAGAACGACTTCGTCGGCGTCGTGGACCTCCTTGAAATGCGTGCGCTGGTTTGGCCCGGCGACGCCAAGGGCGACGTGACCATGGGTGCTTCCTACGAAGTCCAGGAAATTCCTGCCGACCTCAAGGAAAAGGCCGAGGAATACCGTGCGCAGCTCGTTGAGACTGTTGCAGAGGCTTCCGAGGAACTCATGGAGAAGTACCTCGAAGGTGAAGAACTCACCCTCGAAGAGCTCAAGGCCGGCATCCGCAAGATGACCATCAACTCCGAGCTCTACCCGGTCTTCTGTGGTTCTGCCTTCAAGAACCGCGGTGTCCAGCCGATGCTTGACGCTGTTGTGGACTTCCTGCCGAACCCGCTGGATGTTCCCGCGATGATCGGCCACGATCCCCGCGACGAAGAGAAGGAACTGACCCGTAAGCCTGCCGCTGACGAGCCGTTCTCCGCTCTTGCGTTCAAGATCGCCGCGCACCCCTTCTTCGGCCAGCTCACCTTCATCCGCGTGTACTCCGGTCACGTCGATTCGGGTGCTCAGGTGGTCAACTCCACCAAGGGCAAGAAGGAGCGCATCGGCAAGCTCTTCCAGATGCACGCCAACAAGGAAATGCCCGTTGAGGGCGCTACCGCCGGCCACATCTACGCTGCGATCGGCCTGAAGGACACCACCACCGGTGACACCCTCTGCGATCCGGCCAACCAGATCGTCCTCGAGTCCATGAGCTTCCCGGAGCCCGTGATCTCGGTTGCGATCGAGCCGAACACCAAGGGTGACCAGGAGAAGCTCTCCACGGCTATCCAGAAGCTCTCCGCTGAGGACCCGACCTTCCAGGTCTCCCTCAACGAAGAAACCGGCCAGACCGTTATCGCGGGTATGGGTGAACTCCACCTCGACATCCTCGTTGACCGTATGCGCCGCGAATTCAAGGTCGAGGCCAACGTCGGCAAGCCGCAGGTTGCTTACCGCGAAACCATCAAGCGCGCTGTGGAAAAGGTCGACTACACCCACAAGAAGCAGACTGGTGGTTCGGGCCAGTTCGCAAAGGTCCAGGTCTCCTTCGAGCCGCTGGAAACCACGGACGGTACCTTCTACGAGTTCGAAAACAAGGTCACCGGTGGCCGTATTCCGCGTGAATACATCCCCTCCGTTGACGCTGGTATCCAGGACGCAATGCAGTTCGGTATCCTTGCCGGCTACCCGATGGTGGGCGTCAAGGCGAGCCTGATCGATGGTGCTTACCACGATGTTGACTCCTCGGAAATGGCGTTCAAGATTGCCGGTTCCCAGGTGTTCAAGGAAGGTGCCCGCAAGGCCAACCCCGTCCTGCTCGAACCGCTGATGGCCGTCGAGGTGCGTACCCCTGAGGAATACATGGGCGACGTCATCGGTGACCTCAACTCCCGCCGTGGCATGATCCAGTCGATGGAAGATGCCGCAGGCGTGAAGGTGGTCCGTGCGAACGTGCCGCTGTCCGAAATGTTCGGCTACATCGGTGACCTCCGGTCCAAGACCCAGGGTCGCGCCGTGTACTCGATGACGTTCGACAGCTACGCGGAGGTCCCGAAGGCTGTTGCCGACGAGATCATCCAGAAGACCCGCGGCGAGTAATCCCCCGGTAACGGATGCAATTCCGGTTCCGGGAAGGCATCCCAGCGTGTGTGGCGGGGCCACGGCGAGAGCTGTGGCCCGGCCCCCTGCGCGAACAGACTCGAGGAACTAAGATTGGTTCCTGAATCTGAAATTTCACCAAAACCAAGCCCCCAAGTAGACTTGCTAGAGTTTCTGCCGCGAAAAGCGCGGCCGAGGAGCACGTCACTTGAAATCGTTCTAGGAGGAACCTGTGGCAAAGGCAAAGTTCGAGCGGACTAAGCCGCACGTCAACATCGGCACCATCGGTCACGTTGACCACGGTAAGACGACGCTGACTGCCGCCATTTCCAAGGTGCTGTACGACCAGTACCCGGATCTCAACGAGCAGCGCGACTTCGCGTCGATCGACTCCGCTCCGGAAGAGCGCCAGCGCGGTATTACGATCAACATCTCCCACGTGGAGTACCAGACCGAGAAGCGTCACTACGCACACGTTGACGCCCCGGGTCACGCTGACTACATCAAGAACATGATCACCGGTGCTGCCCAGATGGACGGCGCAATCCTCGTGGTTGCCGCAACCGATGGTCCGATGGCCCAGACCCGTGAGCACGTTCTGCTCGCCCGCCAGGTTGGTGTTCCCTACCTGCTGGTCGCACTGAACAAGTCGGACATGGTTGAGGACGAGGAACTCCTCGACCTCGTTGAAATGGAAGTTCGTGAGCTCCTGAGCTCGCAGGGCTTCGACGGTGACGACGCTCCCGTCGTTCGCGTTTCCGGTCTGAAGGCTCTGGAAGGCGACCCGGTTTGGGTCAAGTCCGTCCAGGACCTCATGGCAGCTGTCGACGAGTCCGTTCCGGACCCCGTACGTGACCGCGACAAGCCGTTCCTGATGCCGATCGAAGACGTCTTCACCATCACCGGCCGTGGCACCGTTGTTACGGGCCGCGCCGAGCGTGGTACCCTCGCCATCAACTCCGAGGTTGAGATCGTTGGCATCCGCCCGATCCAGAAGACCACGGTTACCGGTATCGAGATGTTCCACAAGCAGCTCGACGAAGCATGGGCCGGCGAGAACTGTGGCCTGCTGCTCCGTGGCCTCAAGCGCGACGATGTCGAGCGTGGCCAGGTTGTCGTCAAGCCGGGTTCCATCACCCCGCACACCGACTTCGAGGCAAACGTCTACATCCTTTCCAAGGATGAAGGCGGACGTCACAACCCGTTCTACTCGAACTACCGCCCGCAGTTCTACTTCCGTACGACGGACGTTACCGGCGTTATCACCCTGCCCGAGGGCACGGAAATGGTTATGCCCGGCGACAACACTGAGATGACCGTTGAGCTCATCCAGCCGATCGCAATGGAAGAGGGCCTCGGCTTCGCAATCCGTGAAGGTGGCCGCACCGTTGGTTCGGGACGTGTTACCAAGATCATCAAGTAGTTTCTGCTTGTAGATCGGGAAGTTTCCGGTTCCGGAAGCAACCCAAAGAAGAACCCCATCGCCTCGGCGGTGGGGTTCTTCTTTGTTCCTGCTGGCGCTTCCGTCCACCTGCCTGTAGGCAGGCGGTGACGACGGCGGTGGATCTCACGCCACGGACGGCGTCGGATAATGTTGCTTCAGAGAGAGGAGCAACCATGGAATTCCTGATTTTCCTTGTCATCATTGCAGCCCTTGGCGGCGGCGTCGTTTGGGGCCGAAAGTACTTCCGCAACGAGATCGATCGTGCCAAGCGAATCAACCGCGCCAACAAGAACAAGTAAGGCTTGGAACTGATTTAACCCGGCCGGGCTACGCCTGCCGCCGTCGGGCGCGTTCCAAGGCCCGGAGCCAGTAAAAGGACTCCTTGGGCGTCCGCTCCAAGGAGTCGAAGTCCACGTGCACCAACCCGAACCTCTGGGAGTAGCCCGCGGCCCACTCGAAGTTGTCCAGCAATGTCCAGACGTAATAGCCGCGGAGATCCACGCCTTCGGCTTGCCCGCCCGGTCCTGTGGCCGTCAGTGCGTGGCCCAGGTGTTCGGCCAGGTAGGTGATCCGGTTGGTGTCCTGGATGGGGCCGGTGACGTGTTCCGGTTCGGGGAAACTCGCCCCGCCTTCGGTGATGTACACCGGCGGTAGGCGGTCTCCGTAGCGTTCGTGCATTTCCTGCAGCAACACTGCCAGTTGTTCCGGCGCCTCAGGCCATCCGAAACCGGTGGTTTCATACTCCTGGTAAGCGGCCAGATGGAACGGAACGTTGACCATCTCCTCCGCCTGGCCGGTGGGGATCTCGGCAGGACCGCGGCCGGATGCAACCTTGAGCGGGTAGTAGTAGTTCAGGCCATAGAAATCCAGGGGCTGGCTGATGGTCTCGAGGTCGCCGTCCAGTACCGGCCCCAAGGAGCGGAACCAGGGCCACAACGGAAGTGACGGCTTGGGGTATTGCCCCAAGAGCACTGCGTCGGCGTAGATGCGGTTGAGGATCAGGTCCAGCGCCTCAGCCATCAGGCGGTCCGAGAGGCGATTGCTTGCCGGACGCACCGGCGAATGCATGTTGGACAGGCCGATCGCTCCTTTGACCCCTTCTGCCCTGAGTGCTTTTACGGCCAGGCCATGGCCCAGCAGTTGGTGATGGGCGGCGGGGAGGCAGTCGAACAGCAGTTCGCGGCCAGGGGCGTGTGCTCCCAGCGCATAGCCCTGCAGGGTCACTGAGACGGGTTCGTTCACGGTGACCCATCGGTCGACGCGGTCGCCGAAGTGACGGGCGGCGATGGCGGCGTACTCGGCAAAACGAAGGGCCGTTTCCCGGTTCATCCACCCGCCGGCATGTTCAAGGGGGAGCGGCGTGTCCCAGTGGTAGACCGTAACCATGGGTGCGATGCCAGCGGCCAGGAGCTTGTCAATCAGGCGGTCGTAGAAATCCAGTCCTCGCTGGTTCACGGCTCCCTGTCCATCAGGCTGGATCCGTGGCCAGGACAAGGAGAACCGGTAGGAATCAACACCGAGTTCCTGCATCAGCGCTATGTCCTCGTCCGCGCGGTTGTAGTGGTCGCAGGCAATGGCGGGGGAGCCGCCGTCGACAATTGCTCCCGGCTTTTCGGCGAAGGCATCCCACCCTGACGGACCCCGGCCGTCAGCCGTCAGGGAGCCTTCGATCTGGAAAGCGGCGGAGGCGACGCCGAGCGTGAATCCTGGACGGAGCCGGGCGGCCAGATCTTCCACGGAACCCGTATCCTGGACTGTCATGCTCCATCATCCATACGGGATGGCGGGGCTGGCAATGGCTTGGGCAGGCCCGATTGGCCTTTGGCTTCTATTTCCGGCATACTGGATGAGTTGTTCAAGCGCTTCTTCGCGTCCCGATCCGGATAATGCCGGATGCCAGGGTCCAGGCTGAAGCCCAAACATAACCCTGAACCCCATGGAATGCGGTCGAGTTTGCGTGAAAATCGCGACACGCCCGACCGCGGGGGTCGGTGCGCCGGCAGGTTGAGGAACCCGGAAGTTTCCGGATTCAGCTTGTGCGGCGTGTGGTGGTAAATCCTCAAACGCTTCGGCGGCCACAAGAACAGGTAAGTAAACAGAGCAGCCCTAACTAGAGCAGCACTAGCTGAAAGAGAGTCAGGCGACATGGCGGGACAAAAAATCCGCATCCGGCTGAAGTCATATGACCACGAGGTCATTGATGTTTCAGCGCGGAAGATCGTTGAGACGGTCACGCGCGCAGGCGCAACGGTAGTCGGCCCGGTGCCGCTGCCCACGGAGAAGAACGTTTACTGCGTTATTCGCTCTCCTCACAAGTACAAGGACAGCCGTGAGCACTTCGAAATGCGTACTCACAAGCGTCTGATCGACATCATCGACCCCACGCCGAAGGCCGTTGACTCGCTTATGCGTCTCGACCTGCCTGCAGACGTGAACATCGAAATCAAGCTCTAGGGAGGTGCTGAGAGACTATGACCGCAACCCGTAACGTAAAGGGCCTGCTGGGCACGAAGCTCGGCATGACCCAGGTCTGGGACGAGAACAACAAGCTCATCCCGGTAACTGTCGTCCAGGCTGACTCCAACGTCATCACCCAGCTGCGCAACGCAGAGGTCGATGGCTATGTCGCCGTCCAGATCGGCTACGGCCAGATCGATCCCCGCAAGGTCACCAAGCCGCTGGCTGGTCACTTTGAGAAGGCAGGCGTAACTCCTCGCCGCCACGTCGTCGAACTGCGTACCGCAGACGCCGCATCCTACGAGCTGGGCCAGGAGCTCTCTGTTGAGATCTTCGAAGCCGGCCAGAAGATCGACGTCGTCGGCACCTCCAAGGGTAAGGGCTTTGCCGGTGTTATGAAGCGTCACGGCTTCTCCGGTGTCGGCGCTTCCCACGGTGCCCACAAGAACCACCGTAAGCCTGGCTCCATCGGTGGCGCATCCACCCCGAGCCGCGTCTTCAAGGGTCTGAAAATGGCCGGCCGCATGGGCGCCGAGCGTCACACCACGCTGAACCTCACGGTTCACGCTGTTGACGTTGAGAAGTCGCTGCTCCTTATCAAGGGTGCCGTCCCCGGTGCCCGCGGCCAGGTCGTACTCGTACGTTCCGCCGTGAAGGGAGCCTAGTTAAATGACTAGCACTGTCAAGGTTGACCTGCCTGCAGAGATTTTCGACGTCCAGACCAACGTGCCGCTGCTGCACCAGGTCGTCGTCGCACAGCTCGCTGCTGCCCGCCAGGGAACCCACAAGACCAAGACCCGCGCCGAGGTTTCCGGTGCAGGTCGCAAGCCGTTCAAGCAGAAGGGCACCGGCCGCGCCCGTCAGGGTTCCATCCGTGCTCCGCACATGACCGGCGGTGGCATTGTCCACGGTCCGACCCCGCGCGACTACAGCCAGCGGACCCCCAAGAAGATGAAGGCTGCTGCTCTCCGTGGCGCCCTCTCTGACCGCGCCCGTAACGACCGCATCCACGTTATTGAAGCCCTGGTTGCCGGCACCAAGCCGTCCGCCAAGGAAGCACTGGCGTCGCTGCGTGCAGTCTCGGAGCGCAAGAACCTGCTCGTCGTAATCGAGCGCACCGAAGACGTTGCAGCACTGTCCGTGCGCAACCTCGCAGATGTTCACGTTCTGTACGCAGACCAGCTGAACACCTACGACGTGCTCATCTCCGACGACGTGGTCTTCACCAAGGCTGCTTTCGATGCGTTCGTCGCTGACAAGGCAAAGAACGAGGAGGCCTCCAAGTGAGCGTAACCACCATCAAGGACCCGCGCGACGTCGTGCTTGCACCCGTCGTTTCGGAAAAGAGCTACGGTCTGATCGACGAAGGCAAGTACACCTTCCTGGTGGACCCCCGCTCGAACAAGACCGAGATCAAGCTGGCCGTGGAGAAGATCTTCTCCGTCAAGGTCGATTCGATCAACACCATCAACCGTGCCGGTAAGCGCAAGCGCACCAAATTCGGCTGGGGACAGCGCAAGAGCACCAAGCGTGCAATTGTCACCCTCAAAGAAGGCACAATCGACATCTTCGGCGGTCCGCTCGCGTAGCGGAGACCACTTTAACGAGGAAATAAATTATGGGAATCCGTAAATACAAGCCGACTACCCCGGGCCGTCGTGGCTCGAGCGTAGCCGACTTTGCTGAAATCACGCGGTCGACTCCGGAAAAGTCGTTGCTGCGTCCGCTGCACAAGACCGGCGGCCGTAACAACACCGGTAAGATCACCACCCGTCACAAGGGTGGCGGACACAAGCGCCAGTACCGTCTGATCGACTTCCGTCGTCACGACAAGGACGGCATCAACGCCCGCGTTGCCGAAATCGAGTACGATCCGAACCGCACGGCTCGCATCGCCCTCCTGCACTACGTTGATGGCACCAAGCGTTACATCATCGCTCCGAACAAGCTGTCCCAGGGTGACTTCGTCGAGGCTGGTCCCGACGCTGACATCAAGCCGGGCAACAACCTGCCGCTGCGCAACATCCCCGTCGGTACCGTTATCCACGCAGTTGAACTGCGTCCGGGTGGCGGCGCCAAGATGGCCCGCTCCGCAGGTGCTTCGGTCCAGCTCGTTGCCAAGGAAGGCCGTTTCGCCCAGCTGCGTCTGCCTTCCGGTGAAATCCGCAACGTTGACGTGCGCTGCCGCGCAACCGTCGGCGAGGTCGGCAACGCCGAGCAGTCGAACATCAACTGGGGCAAGGCCGGCCGTATGCGCTGGAAGGGCGTCCGCCCGACCGTCCGTGGTGTAGCCATGAACCCGGTTGACCACCCGCACGGTGGTGGTGAAGGTAAGACTTCCGGTGGTCGTCACCCGGTCAACCCGAACGGCAAGCCCGAGGGCCGTACCCGCCGTCCGAACAAAGAGAGCGACAAGCTTATTGTTCGTCGCCGCCGTACTGGCAAGAACAAGCGATAGGAGCCTGGACACATGCCACGCAGCCTGAAAAAAGGTCCTTTCGTTGACCAGCACCTCTTTGTGAAGGTCGCACGGGAAAACGATAAGGGCACCAAGAACGTCATCAAGACCTGGTCCCGCCGTTCGATGATCATCCCCGACATGCTCGGGCACACGATCGCCGTACACGACGGACGCAAGCACATTCCGGTGTTTGTCACTGAGTCGATGGTCGGGCACAAGCTCGGCGAATTCGCTCCCACGCGGACATTCCGCGGCCATGTTAAGGACGACCGTAAGGGCAAGCGCCGCTAAGGCGCCTGACTTTACGTCTTAGACGAGAGAAGGAAAGCAATGGAAGCCAAGGCAATTGCGCGTCACATCCGCGTAACGCCTATGAAGGCCCGGCGCGTCGTCAACCTTGTTCGTGGCAAGCAAGCGAATGAGGCTCTGGCAATTCTGAAGTTTGCCCCGCAGGCAGCTTCGGAGCCGGTATTCAAGGTACTTCAGTCGGCAATGGCCAACGCACGCGTCCTCGCGGACCGTGACGGCGTTGCATTCGACGACAGCGACCTCTTCATCAGCGAAGCATTCGTTGATGAGGGCCCCACCATGAAGCGGTTCCAGCCGCGTGCCCAGGGCCGCGCGTACCGCATCAAGAAGCGGACCAGCCACATCACCGTGGTCGTCGCAACCCCGGAGAAAGAGGAGGCTCGCTAAGTGGGACAGAAAGTAAACCCGCACGGGTTCCGACTCGGCATCACCAGCGACCACGTTTCGCACTGGTTCGCTGACAGCAACAAGCCCGGACAGCGCTACAAGGACTTCGTCCGCGAGGACATCAAGATCCGCCAGCTCATGTCCACGGGCATGGAGCGCGCCGGCATCGCCAAGGTCGAGATCGAGCGCACCCGCGACCGCGTCCGCGTGGACATCCACACGGCACGTCCGGGTATCGTTATCGGCCGCCGCGGCGCTGAAGCAGACCGCATCCGCGGCGAGCTCGAAAAGCTCACCGGCAAGCAGGTCCAGCTGAACATCCTCGAGGTCAAGAACCCGGAGATCGAAGCACAGCTCGTTGCCCAGGGCATCGCAGAGCAGCTGACTTCCCGCGTGGCTTTCCGCCGTGCAATGAAGAAGGCCATGCAGTCCGCACAGCGCGCAGGTGCCAAGGGCATCCGTGTTGCTTGCTCGGGCCGTCTGGGTGGCGCAGAAATGTCGCGCTCGGAGTTCTACCGCGAAGGCCGTGTGCCCCTGCACACCCTCCGCGCGAACATCGACTACGGCTTCTACGAAGCCAAGACCACCTTCGGCCGCATCGGCGTGAAGGTCTGGATCTACAAGGGTGACGTCACTGCCAAGGAACTGGCTCAGCAGGCTGCTGCTGCTCCGTCCCGTGGCCGTGGAGGAGACCGTCCGGGCCGCCCGGGTGGCGACCGCCGTCGTCGTAACGACCGCCCGGCAGCTGAGGCAGCGACTGCTGCCGTTGAAGCACCGGCCGCTGAAGCTGCTGCTCCTGCAGCAGAAGGAGGACAGGCTTAAATGCTTATCCCACGTCGAGTCAAGCACCGTAAGCAGCACCACCCGGGTCGTTCCGGCGCTGCTACGGGTGGCACCAAGGTCACTTTCGGTGAGTACGGCATCCAGGCCCTGAGCCCGGCATACGTCACCAACCGTCAGATCGAGTCCGCCCGTATCGCGATGACCCGCCACATCAAGCGTGGCGGTAAGGTCTGGATCAACATCTACCCGGACCGTCCACTGACCAAGAAGCCTGCCGAAACCCGTATGGGTTCCGGTAAGGGTTCGCCGGAATGGTGGGTCGCAAACGTCAAGCCGGGCCGGGTTCTCTTCGAACTCTCCGGTGTCAATGAAGAGGTAGCTCGCGAGGCCCTGCGCCTGGCAATCCACAAGCTGCCGTTGAAGGCACGCATTGTGCGTCGCGAAGGTGGTGAATAGAAATGGCAGTAGGGTCGAAGGATCTCGCACCCGCACAGCTGGACGGTTTCGACAACGAGCGTCTCGTTGAAGAACTCCGCAAGTCCAAGGAAGAGCTGTTCAACCTGCGTTTCCAGTCCGCCACCGGCCAGCTGGAGAACCACGGTCGTCTGCGCGCGGTAAAGAAGGACATCGCACGCATCTACACCGTTCTCCGTGAGCGCGAGCTGGGCATTCGTGCCGAGGTTGCCGCACCGGTTGTGGAAGCCAAGGAAGAAAAGAAGTCCAAGAAGGCTGCCAAGGCAGAAGCTGCCGAGGTTGAGGCTGGAGAGGACGCCAAGTGAGCGAGAAGGAAAACGTGACGGAAGCAGCAGCCAGCGCTGAACAGCGCGGTTACCGTAAGACGCGTCGCGGCTACGTAGTCTCCGACAAGATGGAAAAGACCATCGTTGTTGAGGTTGAAGACCGCGTGAAGCACGCTCTGTACGGCAAGGTTATTCGCCGCACCTCGAAGATCAAGGCTCACGACGAGCAGAACACCGCCGGCATCGGCGACCTCGTTCTGATCGCCGAGACCCGCCCGCTGTCCGCTACCAAGCGGTTCCGCCTGGTGGAGATCCTCGAAAAGGCCAAGTAAATCCGACGCCGGCATGTCCGGCATGGGTTACTGGAAGGGCCCGCGTTCCGTATGGAGCGCGGGCCCTTCCGCTTTCTGGCCCGGTTATGGTATGGCCCTAAAGCATGCTAAGATTTTGAGTTTGTATGGCGCCATTTGTGCGTCATCAACCACCTCGTAAACAATCGTGCCACTGCATACTGCCCCGCGCAGGGTTTTCCTGCAAGGGAAGCTGATGCTCGTGGCACGGGCGTTTAGGCCTGTTCTGGCAAAATCCAGGCAGGTCCAGAGACACCCCGATCAACCGTTCCGCAAGGCTCATTCCGTATGCATGTTTTCGGTCTGAGAACCAGCGCGACGCAAGGAGTAAAAATTGATTCAGCAGGAGTCGCGACTCAAGGTCGCCGACAACACGGGTGCTAAGGAAATCCTTACCATTCGCGTTCTCGGTGGATCCGGCCGTCGCTACGCAGGCATTGGCGACGTCATCGTCGCAACCGTCAAGGACGCTATCCCTGGCGGCAACGTAAAGAAGGGTGACGTCGTCAAGGCTGTCATCGTTCGTACCAAGAAGGAACGCCGCCGTGCGGATGGTTCCTACATCAAGTTTGACGAGAACGCAGCTGTGATCCTGAAGAACGACGGCGACCCCCGCGGTACCCGTATCTTCGGCCCGGTTGGTCGTGAACTTCGCGACAAGAAGTTCATGAAGATCGTTTCGCTGGCCCCGGAGGTGCTTTAGTCCATGGCTAAGATCAAGAAGGGTGACCTGGTTCAGGTCATCACCGGCGCCAAGCAGGAACGCGGCGGCGACCGCGGCAAGCAGGGCAAGGTCCTGCGCGTATTCCCGGCTACCAACCGCGTGCTGGTAGAAGGAATCAACCGCGTCACCAAGCACACCAAGGTCGGACAGTCGCAGCGCGGCACCAAGACCGGAGGCATCGAGGTTGTCGAAGCCCCGATCCACGTTTCCAACGTCGCTCTGGTAGACCCGTCGACCAAGAAGCCGACCCGCGTTGGTTTCCGTCTCGACACCGTTGAGAAGGACGGCCGCACCAAGACCGTTCGTATCCGCGTGTCCAAGGCCACCGGGAAGGACATCTAATGACTGAGACTCTCGAGACTCCGGTGAAGATCGTTCCTCGTCTGAAGACGAAGTACGCAGAGACCATCAAGAAGTCGCTGCAGGACGAATTCAACTACGTGAACGTGAACCAGGTTCCCCGCCTGGTGAAGGTTGTTGTGAACATGGGTGTTGGAGATGCCGCCAAGGACTCCAAGCTGATCGACGGCGCTGTCCGCGACCTCACCCTGATCACCGGCCAGAAGCCGCAGGTAACCAAGGCCCGCAAGTCGATCGCACAGTTCAAGCTGCGCGAAGGCATGCCGATCGGTGCACACGCAACCCTGCGTGGCGACCGCATGTGGGAATTCGTGGACCGTCTGGTATCGCTGGCTCTGCCGCGTATCCGTGACTTCCGCGGCCTCAACGGCAAGCAGTTCGATGGCAACGGCAACTACACCTTCGGTCTGACCGAGCAGGTTATGTTCCACGAAATCGACCAGGACTCCATCGACCGCGTTCGCGGTATGGACATCACGGTTGTCACCACTGCCAAGACCGACGACGAAGGCCGCGCGCTGCTCAAGGCGCTTGGTTTCCCGTTCAAGACCGAAAACTAACTACGTGACAGGTCCGTAAGCGATGCCTCGCAAGAGCAAGCGCAGCGGAAACCGTTACGAGGAAGGGCTATAGCCCACAATGACTATGACAGATCCTGTCGCAGACATGCTTACGCGTCTGCGCAATGCAAACTCGGCATACCACGACTCCGTGACCATGCCGTACAGCAAGCTGAAGGCACGCGTTGCCGACATCCTGAAGGCAGAAGGCTTCATCGCTGGCTGGAAGGAAGAAGAAGCCGAGGTCGGCAAGAAGCTGACCATCGACCTCAAGTTCGGTCCTAACCGCGAGCGTTCGATCGCTGGTGTCCGCCGCATCTCCAAGCCGGGTCTCCGCGTTTACGCGAAGTCCACCAACCTGCCTCACGTGCTGGGTGGCCTGGGTATCGCAATCCTGTCCACCTCTTCCGGCCTCCTGACTGACAAGCAGGCCGGCAAGAAGGGCGTGGGCGGCGAAGTCCTCGCTTACGTCTGGTAACGGGAAAGGAAGAGAATAATGTCACGTATTGGACGTCTCCCCATCACCGTTCCTGCCGGCGTTGAGGTCAAGCTCGATGGCTCGGTCATCAGCGTCAAGGGTGCCAAGGGCGAGCTGAGCCACACGGTTGCCAGCCCGATCGAGGTCTCCCTCGAGGAGAACACCCTCACGGTCACCCGCCCGAACGACGAGCGCAACTCGCGTTCGCTGCACGGCCTGACCCGCACCCTGATCGCCAACATGATCCAGGGCGTCACCGAGGGCTACGAGAAGAAGCTTGAAATCGTCGGTACCGGTTACCGCGTTCAGGCCAAGGGCGCTGACCTGGAGTTCGCTCTGGGCTACAGCCACCCGGTCAACGTCTCGGCTCCCGAGGGCATCACCTTCGCTGTGGAGGGCCCCACCAAGCTCTCTGTTTCGGGTATCTCCAAGCAGCAGGTCGGCGAGGTTGCTGCCAACATTCGCAAGCTGCGCAAGCCCGACCCCTACAAGGGCAAGGGTGTCCGTTACGCCGGCGAAGTCATCCGCCGCAAGGTCGGAAAGGCTGGTAAGTAAACCATGGCCATCGCAATTAACAAGAAGCGTTCGAACAAGAGCAAGTCTGCTGCACGCAGCCGTCGCCAGCTTCGTATCCGCAAGCGCATTTCGGGCACGGCTGTACGTCCCCGCCTGATCGTCAACCGCTCGGCACGTCACGTGTTCGTCCAGGTTGTCGATGACAGCAAGGGCGTCACCGTGGCTTCTGCTTCCACCCTGGAAGCGGACCTGCGCGCACTCGACGGAGACAAGACTGCAAAGGCCAAGCGCGTTGGTGAGCTCGTTGCCGAGCGCGCCAAGGCTGCAGGCATCGAAGCTGTTGTCTTCGACCGTGGCGGTAACAAGTACCACGGCCGCATCGCCGCCGTCGCTGACGGTGCACGCGAAGGTGGGCTGGCACTGTGACCGCTGAAAACAACGAAAAGGACATTCAGGTGACTGAAGCTGCAGCTGCTGAAGCAACTGAGACCGCTGCCGCTACCGACGACCGCCGCGGCGGACGTCGTGGCGAGCGCGGCGAGCGTGGCCAGGGCCGCGGCGACCGTGGTGGCCGTGGTGGCCGCGACGGCGGCCGTGAGGCCGAGAAGAGCCAGTTCGTAGAGCGCGTTGTAACCATCAACCGCGTTGCCAAGGTCGTCAAGGGTGGTCGTCGCTTCAGCTTCACCGCTCTCGTCGTCGTGGGCGACGGTAACGGCATGGTTGGCGTTGGCTACGGCAAGGCCAAGGAAGTTCCTGCTGCTATCGCAAAGGGCGTAGAAGAGGCCAAGAAGTCCTTCTTCCGCGTTCCCCGCGTTGGCAACACCATCCCGCACCGTGTGCAGGGTGAGGCTGCTGCAGGCGTTGTCCTGCTGCGTCCGGCTTCCGCTGGTACCGGTGTTATCGCCGGTGGTCCGGTCCGTGCAGTACTGGAGTGCGTGGGTATCCACGACATCCTCTCCAAGTCGCTCGGTTCCTCCAACGCGATCAACATCGTTCACGCGACCGTTGACGCCCTGAAGCAGCTCGAAGAGCCCGCTTCCGTGGCTGCCCGCCGTGGCCTGCCGCTGGACGAGGTTGCTCCGGTTGCCCTGGTGCGTGCGCTCCAGAACCAGAAGGCAGGTGTTTAGTCATGGCTAAGAACCTGACTCCTTCCGACGCAAAGTTGGAAATCACCCAGATCAAGGGCGTCATCGGCGCCAAGCAGAACCAGCGCGACACCCTTCGGTCCCTCGGCCTGAAGCGCATCGGACACACCGTTGTCCGTGACGCCGACGCCGTGACCGTTGGCATGCTCAACACGGTTCCGCACCTCGTGAATGTTGAGGAGGCGAAGTAATGGCAGAGAACAAGACCGCCGCAGAGGCTGCTGAGAAGCAGAACGCTCTGAAGGTCCACCACCTGCGTCCCGCCCCGGGTGCCAAGACCGCCAAGACCCGTGTTGGTCGTGGTGAAGGCTCCAAGGGTAAGACCGCTGGTCGCGGTACCAAGGGTACGAAGGCCCGCTACCAGGTGAAGGCTGGCTTTGCCGGCGGCCAGTTGCCGCTGCACATGCGCCTGCCGAAGCTGCGCGGCTTCAAGAACCCGTTCCGGGTTGAGTTCCAGGTTGTAAACCTGGAGAAGCTCAACGAGCTGTTCCCGGAAGGTGGCGCTGTCACCGTTGAGTCCCTGGTTGAGAAGGGTGCCGTTCGCAAGAACCAGCCCGTCAAGGTGCTGGGCACCGGCGACATCACCGTCAAGGTTGACGTCACCGCCCACGCTTTCTCTTCCAGCGCGGCTGAAAAGATTGCAGCAGCAGGCGGAAGCACCACCGCTCTCTAAGAGCTGGCGGGGCAACAGCCCGTTGTAAAAGGATCCCGGTATGCGGGGCTTCGGCCCCACATACCGGGATTTTTGCGTGGTTGTGGTCTCTCGATTATTACGACGGCGTCACAAGCAGCTAGACTCGGTTGTTGGGTTTCAATGTGCCCAACCACATCCTTGTACTTAAACTCAGGAGGACGCTTGCTCAGCGCATTCGGACGGGCGTTTCGGACGCCCGATTTGCGACGCAAGTTGTTGTTCACGCTGGGAATCATCACAATCTTCCGCTTGGGAGCTTTCATCCCCTCGCCTGGTGTGAACTACCAGAATGTCCAGCAATGCTTGAATACCGGTGACACCTCGCAGGGCATTTACCAACTGGTGAACCTGTTCAGCGGCGGTGCGCTGCTGCAGGTTTCGATCTTCGCCCTCGGCATCATGCCTTACATCACGGCGAGCATTATTGTGCAGCTGCTCCGGGTGGTCATTCCCCGGTTCCAGCAGCTCTACGAAGAGGGTTCCTCCGGTCAGTCAAAGCTGACCCAGTACACCCGGTACCTGACCATCGCGCTGGGCCTTTTGAACGCCACCACGTTGGTGTCCCTGGCCCGCTCCGGGCAGTTGCTCCCCGGCTGCAACCTGCCGATCATTCCCGATAACAGCATCATCACCACGATCCTGATCATCATCACCCTGACGGCCGGTACCGGCCTCATCATGTGGATGGGCGAACTGGTCACGGAAAAGGGCGTGGGCAACGGCATGTCGCTGCTCATCTTCACTTCCATCGCCGCCGGCTTCCCGCGTTCCCTCGGAGCCATCTGGGAGTCCAAGGGCCCCGGGACGTTCTTCGTCGTCCTGGTTATCGGTCTGGTCACTGTTGCCTTGGTTGTGTTCGTGGAACAGTCGCAGCGCCGTGTTCCGGTGCAATACGCCAAGCGCATGATTGGCCGCCGGACCGTGGGCGGTACCAGCACCTACATTCCGATCAAGGTGAACATGGCCGGCGTCGTGCCTGTCATCTTCGCTTCCTCCATGCTTTACCTGCCGGGCCTGATTGCGCAGTTCAACCAGCCCAAGGCCGGGGAGCAGATGGCGCCATGGGTTGAATGGATCAACAACAACCTCACGCGTGGCGACCACCCCATTTACATGGCGCTCTACTTTGCCATGATCGTGTTCTTCACCTACTTCTACGTGGCCATCACCTTCAACCCTGAAGAAGTGTCGGACAACATGAAGAAGTACGGCGGGTTCATTCCGGGCATCCGGGCGGGTAAACCGACCGCGGACTACCTGCAGTACGTGCTCTCCAGGATCACTTTGCCTGGAGCCCTCTACCTGGGCTTCGTGGCGCTGATCCCGTTGGTTGCACTCGTCCTGATCAACGCCAACCAGAACTTCCCGTTTGGTGGCACGTCAATCCTGATCATGGTGGGTGTGGGCCTGGAGACCGTCAAGCAGATTGATGCGCAGCTACAACAACGTCACTACGAAGGGCTTTTGCGATGACGAGAATGCTGATCATTGGACCTCCGGGTTCGGGCAAGGGTACGCAGGCTGAGCGGATTTCCGAGCGCCTCGGCGTAGTCGCTATCTCCACCGGCGATATTTTCCGTGCCAACGTCAAGGGCGAGACCCCGCTGGGTATCGAGGCCAAGAAGTACATGGACGCGGGCGACTTCGTTCCGGACAGTGTGACCAACAAGATGGTCCGCGATCGCCTGGGCGAGAGCGACGTGGAGAACGGCTTCCTGCTGGATGGCTATCCGCGCACTACGGCGCAGGTTGACTACCTTGACCACATCCTTGCTGAGGGCGAGCAGGAGCTCGACGTCGTGCTCCAGCTGACTGCCGATGACGAGGAACTGGTTGCCCGCCTTCTGGGACGCGCCAAGGAAACCGGCCGGTCTGACGACAATGAGGCCGTCATCCGTCACCGCCTTGACCTTTACCACGAGCAAACCGAAGCTGTGGTGGCAAAGTACGCCGAGCGTGGCATCCTGACACAGGTTGACGGCATCGGCGGTATCGATGAGGTTACCGACCGCGTGTTGACGGCTATCGAATCGGCGAAGGCCGTCTAAGACCGATCTCCACATAGCCGTATCAACGGCTCCGGAGTCAAAGGGTGTGTCCCGTACGATAAGTGCGGGACACACCTTTTTCCTTTTCGCGGCAGTCTTTGGGGGAACCGCATGCCCGGGTTTACAGCAGGCCACAGTCGGATCGCAGGTTTGGAAATCTACCTGCCTCCAGCTCGCCTTGACACGGCCGCAGTTGAGCGCCGGATTGCCGAGTCCAGTCCCGGATTCCGTGTGCCGAGGGGGCTGATTGCCCGGGTCACCGGGATCCGGTCGCGGAGTGTGATGGCGGATTCGGAGCAGGCTTCCGATTTGGCGGTGAACGCAGCGGCGAAAGTCCTTGCCGGCTGCGGACTCCAGGCGCCGGACGTCGACCTGCTGATTTTTGCTTCGGCCAGCCAGGACATGGTGGAGCCGGCCACGGGACATATGGCTGCAGCCAAGCTTGGCCTGGGGTGCCCGGTGATGGACGTGAAGAATGCCTGCAACAGTTTCCTCAACGGCCTTGAAGTTGCCGACTCCTTGATTACCGCGGGCCGGTATTCACGTGTGTTGGTGGTGACGGGTGAATCGCCGTCCCGGGCCGTCAGGTGGACAGTTCCGGACTTTGCCACTTTTGCCAGCAGCTTCCCGGGTTACACCATGAGTGACGCCGGCGCGGCAGTCCTGCTGGAACGGGCAGAGGCCGGAGAAGCTGAAGCCGCCGCCCACACTTCCGAGGGCATTCTGGCCACAGCCTTCACGGCGCAAAGCAGGCACTGGTCGGTAGGTACGCTGGCAGCGGGCGGGTCTGCATATCCCCGCGATCCTGAGGCGAGCTATTTCACCATGGATGGGGAAAAGCTCAAGGACGCTTTCCTTGATCTCGGCTGCGGGATACTCCACAGCACGTTGGCTGGACTCAACCTTGAATGGTCCGATTTCGCGGTGGTCTGCGTCCATCAGGTCAGCGCTCCGTACCGGGATATCTTCGCCGAACGGGCAGGTGTGCCCAAGGAGTTGCTCGTCCCGACCGTGGAGGACTTTGGCAACCTTGCGTCAGCGAGTTTGCCCCTCCAGTTGAAGCTCGCCGTGGATGCCGGGCGCTGCGGACCCGGCGACCTCGTGGCTTTGGTGGGCCTCGCCGGCGGGGTCAGCCTGGGAATGGTGGTGGTCAGGCTGTGAGTACTTCCAACACAAGATCAGGAGGCCTGGGCAGTGCCGCCCCCACGCGGCGCCTGTCCATTGCGGTGCCGATGCTCAACGAGGAAAAGCTTGTCCGGCAGTCCCTGGAATCGCTCGCAGCCCAGGAGTACGCGGACTTCACAGTGGTGGTAGTGGATAACGGGTCCACTGATCGCAGCTGCCGGATCGTGTCAGCCTTCGCCGCTGAGCATCCGGAGATGGACATCAGGCTCCTTCACGAGGCTGAGAAGGGCACCGGCGCGGCGGCCGATACGGGGATGCGTTTCGGCGCGGAGCACGGCGCAACCTGGTTGGCGCGGACCGATGCCGACTGCTTGGCCGCGAAGGACTGGACGGCGCGGATCGTGGCGGGTTTCCGCGACGGACTTGAGCTGATAGCCGGACAGCTGGTTCCCCGGCACGACGAAGGGATTACGCGCGGCGAACGGAGGATGATGCTCCTCGCCGTGGAGGTGGCCTCGTTCTTCGGCAGGATCCGGCCCGGCAACAAGGGCGAAGGCTACTTGGGGCCCTACCAGATGCTGCCCGGCTGCAATATGGCGATCACGGCGGACATGTACGTGCGTTCCGGTGGTTTCCCGCGTACACGGATCGAGGATCTTCACGAGGACCGGGCGCTGTCCAACCAAGTCCGGAAGCTGACGCGCAACTACGCGTTGCGCAGGGATGTGGTGGTTTACGGATCTTCCCGGCGGGTCAAGGCGTGGGGGCTGAAGAATACCTTGGCCTGGTACGCGGACCACCGATACCGTCCTGAACACGTGGATATCCGGTGAGTACCGGCATGGCGATGGACGTGGCCGGGGCGGAACGCTGGGAGCGACGGGTTCATTTGGGTGCCCATCCGGTGTTGTATCCCATGATCCGCGGGCTGGGTGCACTGCAACCTGTCGTCCGGCTTCCGGGCCTGGGCGTCCTGGTCAGCGAAGCAGGGTTGGTGCGCGAGGTGCTCCTGGACGGAGAACGCTTCGTCAAGAACGGCCCCTCTGCCTCGGGTGGATTGTGGACGCCCGTGGTGGGGCCGCGGGCGCTGGTGAATATGGATGGCGCGGAACACCGGGAACTCAGGCGCAAGCTCGCCGACCTCTTCACCCCCGGAGCCGTTGCCGAAATCGTCCACCCGGCGTCGGATGCGCTGCGTGTCCGTGTGGACGCTGAGCTGGACGCTGCGGGTTGCGTCGACTTGGTGGACTGCGTCAAAGAGCTGGCCGGGGGAGTGATCTCCCGGTTGCTCGGAGTCCCCGAAGATGCGCCGGGACGGCTGCCGAACAAGGAACTCTTCAACCTCGGTTCGTCCATTTCGTCCCTTGTGCGCTTGGGCCGCCCAAGCCTGACGCAGCGCCAGGCGGAGAAGGGGAGGGGCGCCGTCGAAGTTTTGGCCGGACCATCCCGTGCCGCGTTTAGGGCGGGCGATCCGGATACGTTTCCGGGCAGGCTCCGTAACCTCGGCCTGACGGAGGAAGAAGCCATGGGGATCATCAGTGCCTTTGTCATGGTAGGCACCGAAACGCTGGTTTCCTTCGTGCCCAGGCTGGTAGCGCTCCTTGCTGACACCGGCATGGTTGAGGGCTTGGTGGCCAGCCGCTCGGGCATGGATGCGGCCATCAACGAGGCATTGAGGTTCACGGTCCCTTCCCCCATGATGCTGAGGAACGCCGTGACGGAGGCGAGAATCGGAGGCAAACCGGTCCAGCCCGGGGACCGGATCCTCCTTTCAACAGTCCACGCGGCCAAGAGCCTGGGCGGTTTCGACCCCGCAAACGCAACTCCTGCGCAGGCACGCCAGCTCTGGTTCGGTGCCGGACCGCATTTCTGCATTGGGATGCCGCTCGCCATGGCTGAAATCAGGGCCACCATGGAGGTCGTGCTGGACAGGTACGCCCGCAAGCCGTGGGTTGTCGGGTCCAGGCAGGTCAGCAAGGGTGTGCTGATTCCGGGCTACAAGAAGCTGGAGCTTGCCGATGCGCACTGATGCCTTCGCCGAGCCCCACACCACGGACCTCATCGCTGCCGTCTATGCAGCGGCCGAACGTGTCCCGGACAAGCCGGCCATCACCGCGCCGGGAAAGAAGACCAAACTTGGAGCCGGGGGCCCTGCTCCGGGAAAAACCATCACTTACAAGGAACTGGTGGCTGGCATTGAGGCCACGGCCACGCGGCTCAAGGACGACGGATTTGGTGCCGGTGAGCGGATGCTGTTCTCCGTCAGGCCCAGCCCGGCAGCCTTCATCCTGGCCCTTGGGGCGGTGCGGGCCGGCGGCTCGGTGGTTTTCATCGATCCGGGCATGGGCCCCTCGCTCTTCCGTGACCGGGCGGAGCTTGCTGCTCCCGGCTGGGCAGCGGCGGAGTCGCTCCTGTACGCGCTCAGCACCAGGAGCCCGCTGCGGCCGGTGGCCCGACGCCGGGGGCTGTTGCTCCCGGATTATGGCGCCATGAAAGTCCGGCACTACTACGCCGGGCCTTGGTTGCCGGGCGTGCCGGCGGGAGCCACCCCAGTGGGATGGCTGAAACGGCCTCTCCGCCCCAACGAACGGATCCCGGAGCAGCCGGGGAGCCAGGCGTCCCAGGAAGCAGTCATCATCTTCACCTCCGGGACAACGGGCACACCCAAGGGTGTGGTCCATACCCGGGGATCATTGGCTGCAGGCTTTCAGCAACTGACGGAGCGGTGTACTTTCGGTCAAGGTGACCGGATCCATTCGGAGCAATTGATGATGGGGTTGCCGGCACTGATTGCCGGGGCGCACTGGACCATGCCGTCCTACGGCTTTTCGGCGCATATCGACCCCCTCCGCTTGGCAAGCGAACTTGGTCCCGTGGCCGGCAGGAAAACAGCGTACGACGGCGCGACGCACCTTTTCCTTGTACCCTCCCAGCTCGCGCCCATCCTGGATGCCGTGGAGCGGGGTGAAGTCCAACTGCCGGAAACCCTCCGAACAATAATGCTGGGCGCGGCGCCCGTCTTGGCTCCCTTCCTTCAACGGGCCATGGGGCTCCTGCCGGGAGTGGGCTTCAAGCTCATTTATGGCATGACTGAACTCTTGCCGATCGCCATCGCCGACGGAAAAGAGAAGTTGGCCTTTGCTTCGGGAGGCAACGCCGAGCACCGTACGCCGGATGGCAGGGGTGAAGGTGATTTCCTGGGCGAGCCGCTGCCCGGCGTCCACGTCCGTGTAGGGGAGGACCACGAGTTGATCGCCAAGGGTCCCAACATGTGCCTCGGTTACCTTGGGGAAGACCCCATGACGGAGCACGCCACGGGAGACCTCGTGCGGCTGGACCATGGCACGGATGCAGCGGAGCCGCGGGCCCGGCTGGTGATGATCGGGCGTAAGAAGGACATGATCATCCGTGGCAAGACCAACATCTACCCCGCACTGTATGAACCGGTGATAACCGGAGTGGAGGGCGTAGCCCAGGCGGTCATGGTGGGCGTGCCGGACAGCATAGGAGACGAGAAGGTATGGCTGGCCGTAGTACCGCTGCCCGGGTACGAGCCAACAGCGGTGAAAGCCCGGCTCGCCAAGGTGCTGCCCGCCTTGATCGATGAATCGGCCCTCCCGGACCACTTTGAGGTGCTGGAGGGCATTCCAGTGAGTGGGCGGCACAGGAAACCCGACAGGCAGGCGCTGCGTGCGCTGCTCAGTGGCCGCGCTGCAGGAGACACCTCGCAGGACGTGCCGCAGGCATGAAGATTGCTGTCACCGGTGCAACCGGCTTTGTGGGCGGCGCGATCGCAGAAGCGGCAGAAGCCCGCGGGTGGGACGTCGTCCGTTTCGCTAGACAACGGGGCCAAGGCCTAACGTACTGGGACCTCTCGGGACTTCCGCCGGCCCGCCTGCCTGAGGTTGACGCCGTCGTGCATGCCGCTGCGCATGTCGCCGACTGGGGCGGCGCCTGGCTGTTCCACAGCGTCAACGTACTAGGTACCCGGGCTGTGGCGGAGGCGTATCCCCGGGCCCGGCTGGTCCACGTCTCAAGTTCCAGCGTCTACCCATGGTGGGAACCGTGCCTGAACCGCGGGGAGGATGAGGTGGCCACCAAGCACCTTAACGCCTACGGGCGCAGCAAGGCGCTCGCGGATGTTGAGGCCAGGAGGCACGGCAATGCCTTGGTGCTCCGGCCCCACGGCGTTTATGGCCCCGGGGACCGGACCTTGCTGCCGAGACTCATCAGCAACATCCGCCACGGTCAACTCCTGAACGTGGGCAGCCCGGGCGTGCGGCATCAGCTCACAAACATCGGGACGCTTGTTGAGGCTGCCCTGGCGGCTTGCCTGTGCGGACGGCGTGGTGCCGTGAATGTGGCGGACGCCGCACCGGTGGAACTCGGGACGGTACTCCGGCAGGTACTGGATGTCACAGGCCATGAAGGCACGCGCATCCGCTACGTGCCCACGGCCGCTGCGATGGCGTTGGCCGGCCTTTCGGAAGCCGCTTCTGTCGCCACCCGGAGGCCACCCAAGTTGACACGGTACGCGGTCAGCCAGCTGGGGCGTGAGAGGACCTACCGCCTCGACCGGCTCCGCGAGTGGCTCGGAACAGAGCCAATTTCGACCAATCTCGCGGATGCTGGAAAATGGTTGGAGCAAGGGGCTTGATCAGCTCCCACAGCATTACTTTCCAGAGGAGAACATGGCGTTCGGTCAGCCCCGTATTGAATACAAGTCCAACGAGCAGATGCGCAAGATGCACGAGGCCGGGCTGGTGCTCAGCCGTGCCCTCGACGCGGCAGTTGCGGCAGCCAAGCCGGGCGTCACCACCAAGGACCTGGACCAGGTCTTCGCAGCCGTGCTCAATGACGCCGGCGCCAAATCGAACTTCCTTGGTTATCACGGGTTCCCTGCCACCATCTGCACTTCCGTCAACGAGGAAGTAGTCCACGGAATCCCGGGTGGCCGCGTATTGCAGGACGGCGACATCATCTCCATTGACGGCGGCTGCATTGTTGACGGCTGGCACTCGGACTCCGCCCGGACGGTGATCGTTGGCACTGCCGACCCCGAAGATCAGCGCCTTTCGGATGTCACGGAGGCTGCCATGTGGCGGGGCATTGCGGCCTTGGCCAAGGGCAAGTTCGTGGGAGACATCGGAAACGCCATTGACGACTACGTCTCGTCCGTTCCGGGCAAGCCCCTGGGCATTCTCGAGGACTACGTCGGCCACGGCATCGGTTCGGAGATGCACATGGCACCGGACGTCCTGAACTACCGCACCAACCACCGGGGTCCCAAGATCCGTTCAGGCCTTTGCCTCGCCATCGAGCCTATGCTGGTGCGTGGCGGGATTGAAACCGCGACGCTGGATGACGACTGGACAGTGGTGACCACTGACGGCAAGCGCTCCTGCCAGTGGGAGCACTCCGTGGCTGTCCACGAAAAGGGCATCTGGGTCTTGTCCTCGCCCGACGGCGGCGCAAGCAAACTGGTGCCGCTCGGCGTCGTCCCGGTTCCGATTCCGTAAGGGACCGGTTAGGGGACCGGAATCAATCCCCTTAAGAACAGAGAAGCGCGGGGCTGCCAAGCAACCCCGCGCTTCATTCATGCTCCTACAAGCTAAGCCTTCAGCTTCGGCTTCACGTCTTTGGTGTAGATGCCCTCGAGGGTCTTCTTGAGTTCGCCCATGGTTGCCTTGACATCGCCCTGCTGGGTGAGGATCTTGGCTGCGGCCTTGGCCATCTCCTGGTCGGCGCCGGGCAGGAACACGCGGGCGTTGTCCTGGACGCGGGTAACTGCGAGCTGGTCCATGGCGGTCTTGATCTGCGGCGTGGCGGCCAGGACCGAGGACACGTCCGCGGAAAGCCGCGTAGGCATGTAGCCGGTTGCGGCGGAGAACGCGGCCGTGTTCTCCGGTTCGGTCATGAACTTAAGGAAGGTCGCAGCGGCAAGCTGTTCCTCCTTGGTGATGCCGCTGGGGATGCCGAGTCCGGCGCCGCCCGTCGGGCAGACTCCGGTGGTGGCTTCCGGGCCGCCGGGCAGGAATCCGACGCCGACGTTGAACTTCGCGGCCTTCAGCACACCAAGCAAGGAACCCGTGGAAGAGATGGTTGCCGAGGTGATTCCGGCGGCGAAGTCGTCGGCGGCTTCCTTGGAGGAAACACCCGCCCAGCCATCTTTGTAAATGGAATCCTGGGCCCACTGCAGGGCGGCCACGGACTTGTCCGAATCGCACGTGATGTCCCAGTCCTTGGACCAGCCGCCGCCCCAACCCCACAGGTTGTTTTGCAGGGTCCACCCGGCGTAGCCCGCCAGGGCAGGATAGATATAGGCGTACTGGGCGCCCGAGGTGGCTTTGAGCTTGGCGGCCCACTCGGCGAATTCCTGCCATGTGGCAGGAGCACGGTCCGGAAGCCCGGCCGCCTTGAAGTGGTCCTTGTTGTAGTAGAACAGCGGGGTGGACCGGCCGTAGGGGAGGGCCCACTGCTGGTTGTCGTACTTGTAGTCGTCAACCAGGGACTTCTGGAAGTCGTCCAGCTTGATGTCCAGTTGCTTCACCAGGTTATCGATGGGGATGATGCTGCCGTTGGAGAAATACCGGAACCACCACACATCGGAAAGGACAACGAGGCCCGGGAGCCCGGTCTTGGCTGCCTGGGATGTCTGGAACTTCTGGGCAATTTCTTCGTAGTTGGCGCCGGCGGTCACCATGTTCACCTTGATGTCCGGGAACTTTGCGTGGAACTTGTCGATGATGGACTTCTCCACGTCCTGGGACTTGCCCGGGTGGTTGGTCCAGAAATCGATGGAGGCGGCCGGCTTGACGCCGGTGAAGTCGACAGCCGCCGACTCTACGGTGGTTCCGGGGCCCGCCGTCGACGGTCCTCCGCAGGCGGCCAGCGCCGCTGCTCCGGCGCCCAGGCCTGCGAGGCCAAGGAAATGCCGGCGGTCAAGATTCGTGCCCATGATGCTTCCTCTCAATTACTTACTTCGATGCGAAACGGTGCGGTGGGAGATTGTTAGCCTGTGACGCTGCCTTGCGTGAGCCCGGCGACGATGTAGCGCTGCAGTGCGGCGAACACCAGGAGTATGGGGACGATCACCAGGACGGCGCCTGCCATGAGGATTCCCCAGCCGGAACCGTTGCCTTCGGAGTTCTGCAGCAGCGTCAGCCCCACCGGGAGGGTCATGGTTTCCGGGCGGTCGGTGATGATGAGCGGCCAGATGTAGTCGTTCCATTCGCTGACTACGGTCACGAGTGCCACCGTTGCCACCGAAGGCAAGGACACGGGCACGATGATCTGCCAGAGACGCCGCCAGTGACCGGCGCCATCGATCTCGGCGGCCTCAAGGATGGAGGGCGGGAGCGTCAGGAAATGTTGCCTGAGGAGGAACGTTCCGAACGCCGTCCCCAGGCCGGGGAGGACGATGCCCCACAGGGTGTTCTTGCCGCCCATGCCCGCGATCAGGATGTAGTTGGGCAGGATGGACACCTGGGCCGGCACCATCAGGGCCACCAGGATCAGCACGAAGATCACGTTCTTGAACGGGAAGCGTACGAACACCAGGGCGTAGGCCGTCAACACAGCCAGGACCACCTTGATGGTGGAGCCCACAGCGGTGACGATCAGGCTGTTGGCAAAGAACTGCGCGAACGGAACCGTCGTCATGGCTGTGGCGTAATTTTCCAGGTTCAGCGAGTCCGGCAGGATCTTCAGGTCCGTGGTGACGATCTCGCCCGGCTGCTTGAAGGAGCTCAGCAGCATCCACAGCAGGGGCAGGAAAACAACCAGCGTGGCGATGATGAGCGGCACGTACCCCGTTGCCAGTGTCCGGAGCAGATTGGTTCGGGAAAAGGGCCGCGGGACCGGCAACTCCGGCTCCTGCTGCGGTTGGGCCGGAAGTACGACGACGGCGGGAGACTGGGCGCTCATGAGTAGTGGACCTTCCGCTCAACAAAGCGAAGTTGGAGGACGGTGATGACCAACAGGATGGCAAAGAGGATCACGGAGATCGCGGCCGAATAGCCTGCCCGGTTGTAGGCCCCGAAGGCCTGGAGGTAGGCCTCGTAGATGAGCGTGCTGGTGCCGTTGCCCAACGGTGTCATGATCCGGATCAGGTCGAAGGCCTGCAGGGAACTGAGCATGGTGGTGATCAGCAGGAAGAACGTGGTGGGAGACAACAGCGGAACCGAAATGTTCAGGAAACGCCGGACGTTGTTGGCGCCGTCCAAGGACGCGGCCTCCATGACGTCGCGGGGGAGTGACTGGAGTCCGGCGAGGTAGACCACCGCGCAGTAGCCCAGGTTCTTCCAGACGTAGACGATGATGACCATCACCAAGGACAGCTGTGGATCGTTGATCCACTGGGGGCTTTGCTGTCCCAGGCCCCGCAGGACCCAGGCGAGTACGCCGTAGCCGGGGTCGAAGATGAACAGCCATACCAGGCCGACGCCCACTCCGGACAGCACATACGGCGCAAACACCGCGGAGCGGGCAAACGTGGTGCCCCTGACCTTCGAGTTCAAGGCCTGGGCCACGAGCAGGCCCAGGACCATGGAACCGCCCACGGTCACGAGCGTGAAGATGCCCGTGGTTCCGAGGACCTTGGGGGCGTCCTCTCCGGTGAAGAACGTGACGTAGTTCTGCAGGCCCACCACAGTGGCTGAAGCGGAGCCGAGGGTCCAGTCCAAGGTGGAGTAGTAGATGTTGTTCATCAAAGGCCAGTAGGTGAAGACGCCGATCAGGGCAAGGTTGGGCAATGCCATGGCAAGGAACACGAAGAAGTCCCTGCGGCTTCGTCCGGACCAGCGCTTGGTGATGTGGAGCCGTTCCGCTCGGGAGGGCGGCGGCTGCATTCCCGGTGCTGCGGCACTGTCCGTGCGGCTGTTTTCAAGTCTGGTAGTCATGGATCACTTACGTCGGGAGGCGAACTTTTTGATGCCGGGCCCTGATGCGGGGGCGGCGGAGACAGCCCTAGCTCACCACAATGGAGAGTTCCGAAAGCCCTTAAAGCGCCCCTCGAACTGATAGTTGGCTAACCTTTTTGGGCTTGTTTACGGGCCGTTCCCCAAGTGTTCGTATTTGAGGCCGGACTCCCGTTTGGCGCCTCGCGACCCAGGTGGAGAATGGAGCCATGAATTCGATCGCCGATGTTGCGGGCATACGGGTGGGACACGTTCAAAGGATTGGCGAGGGCTGGCTCAGCGGCGTGACCGTGGTCCTGCCGCCACCCGGGACCGTGGGCTCGGTGGACGTCCGCGGCGGCGGCCCGGGTACCCATGAGACAGATGCCCTCGAACCGACCACCCTCGTGTCCACCGTGGATGCCGTTGTGTTGACCGGTGGGAGTGCCTTCGGGCTGGTGTCCGCCCACGGAGCGCAGAGATGGTGCGAAGAGCAGGGGAGGGGCTTCGCCGTTCCGGGGACCGTTGTTCCGATCGTGCCGGCTGCAGCCATCTACGACCTCGGACGAGGTGGCGAGGTGCGCGCGCGACCCGACGCGGACATGGGTTACCAGGCAACTGCCGCGGCGTTCGCCTCAGGCGACCATGCCGCCGTCGTGCGTGGAAACGTTGGTGCCGGTACGGGCGCGGTCATTGCCCGCGGACAGTACAAAGGCGGTGTGGGTACCTCGTCAATCGAACTGGACGGTGGTGTTGTTGTCGGTGCCCTGGCGGTCGTGAATGCGCTGGGCAGTCCGGTGGGCCTGGTGCCCCAGCGGGACGCCGCTGCCGGGGAGCCCGCGCGCGGCCTGAACACGACGCTCGTGGTGATCGCCACGAATGCCATCCTGGATGTGGCTGAGTGCAAGCGGACCGCCAGCTCCGGGCACGCGGGATTGGCGCGGGCGCTGGATCCGTCCCATACCCTTGCGGACGGTGACACCGTGTTCGCCTTGGCGACCGGCGCCGTCGCCCTTGACCGCAGCAGCGAACAGGCGCGCCAGGTTTCGCTCATTACGCTCCAAAGCGCCGCGGCCGAAGCCGTCCGGCTCGCCATCCTGGATGGCGTAATGGCGGCGGAAAGCGTCACGACGGCGGCGGGCAACTTCCCTGCCTACGGGGACGCGGGGGAGTGACGAGCGGGGCCACGTGCGCTACCATGATCGGATTTAACTTTCGCGCCCGAGTGGCGTAGAGTTGCCTGTTGGTTGTCTGTACAGCCACGCCCTTTTTGGCGTGGTGGTTCCAAGAGGGCCAAAGCAAACAAAAAACGTCCGCTGGATCGCCGGTGCCTAACCGGAGGACTGCGGCAAACAACAGTTAGCGGAGGATATGGCCAAGAAGGACGGGGTCATTGAGATCGAGGGCGTTGTGACTGAGGCGCTGCCCAACGCGATGTTTCGTGTTGAGCTCACCAACAAGCACGTCGTTCTCGCGCACATCTCTGGGAAGATGCGTCAGCACTACATTCGTATCCTCCCCGAGGACCGTGTAGTGGTGGAGCTGAGCCCTTACGACCTCACACGTGGTCGTATCGTCTACCGCTACAAGTAAATTGCTGGGCGGCAGGGCATGTCCCGCGCCGCTCCAGCAGATCAACTGCAAAACACGCAAAGGAACGCCATGAAGGTCAAGCCGAGCGTCAAGCAGATCTGCGACAAGTGCAAAGTGATCCGCCGTAACGGCCGGGTCATGGTGATCTGCGAGAACCCGCGCCACAAGCAGCGCCAGGGCTAATTCCCCGCAAGGGAATCAGCGCCCGCAAGGGCAAACCTGGGTTGCTAACCCACGCAAGTAAATAAAGGCAGCACAAGCTGAGCTGGGACAGAAATACAGAGCCCGGACAGCGTACCCCCGGTCGGAGGCTGGGGCCGTACTGAAAGTGCGGGTGTACTGCCTACGACCTCCGGTTTATTCAAGGAGTACCGCCACTATGGCTCGTCTCGCTGGCGTAGACATTCCCCGCGAAAAGCGGTTGGAAATTGCGCTTACTTACATCTACGGCGTGGGCAAGACCCGTGCACACGAAACCCTGGCTGCCACCGGCATCAGCCCTGACGTCCGCGTCAAGGACCTGACCGACGCCGAACTGGTCCAGCTGCGTGACTACATTGAAGGCAACTACAAGGTTGAGGGTGACCTTCGCCGCGAGGTAGCCGCTGACATCCGCCGCAAGGTCGAGATCGGCAGCTACGAAGGCCTGCGCCACCGCAAGGGCCTGCCCGTACGCGGTCAGCGTACGAAGACCAACGCTCGTACCCGTAAGGGCCCGAAGCGCACCGTCGCCGGCAAGAAGAAGGCCGGACGTTAATCCCTCGGGATTGACCTGGTTTTCCCCCGATAACTTTCTGTAGGAGAAACAATGCCCCCGAAGACTCGTGGAGCGGTCCGTAAGCCGCGTCGCAAGGATAAGAAGAATATTGCGCTTGGACAGGCGCACATCAAGAGCACCTTTAACAACACCATCGTGTCCATCACGGACCCGACTGGCGCTGTGATCTCCTGGGCTTCCGCCGGTGAGGTTGGCTTCAAGGGCTCCCGTAAGTCCACCCCGTTCGCTGCCCAGATGGCTGCCGAAGCTGCTGCAAAGCGCGCTCAGGAGCACGGTCTGCGCAAGGTTGACGTTTTCGTCAAGGGACCGGGTTCGGGACGCGAAACCGCAATCCGTTCGCTCCAGGCTGCTGGCCTCGAGGTTGGCTCCATCCAGGACGTCACCCCCAGCGCCCACAACGGTTGCCGCCCGCCGAAGCGCCGCCGCGTCTAATTAGGTTCAACCTGCCTGACGGCCGGGCCTGCTGGTGAATGCTTTGCGTTCACCAGCATGGTCCGGCTGGCCAGGCTGGAAACCGAAGCCGATTTCCACCACCTGTGTTGCGTCATATAGCGGATGCTCGCCGAAAGGAAACCTAAGTGCTCATTGCACAGCGCCCCACCCTGTCTGAAGAAGTTGTAGCCGAGAACCGCTCCCGTTTCATCATTGAACCGCTGGAGCCGGGCTTCGGTTACACCCTCGGAAACTCCCTCCGCCGTACCCTGCTCTCCTCCATCCCCGGTGCTGCTGTAACCAGCATCCGGATCGATGGCGTGCTGCACGAGTTCACCACGGTTCCGGGTGTCAAGGAAGATGTCACCGAGATCATCCTGAACATCAAGAACCTTTCGGTTTCCTCCGAGCACGATGAGCCGGTTGTTGCGTACCTGCGCAAGCAGGGCCCCGGAGTCGTCACCGCTGCGGACATCGCTCCGCCGGCCGGCGTCGAATTCCACAACCCGGATCTGCACATTGCCACCCTGAACTCGAAGGGCAAGTTCGAACTCGAACTGACCATCGAGCGCGGCCGTGGCTACGTTTCGGCAGCTCAGAACAAGTCCGGCGACTCCGAGATCGGCCGTATCCCGGTCGACTCGATCTACTCGCCGGTCATGAAGGTAACTTTCCGCGTGGAAGCTACCCGTGTTGAGCAGCGCACCGACTTCGACAAGCTCATTGTCGACGTCGAGACCAAGCAGGCTATCGCTCCGCGCGACGCTGTTGCTTCTGCAGGCACCACCCTGGTGGAACTGTTCGGTCTGGCCCGTGAGCTGAACACCGCAGCTGAAGGTATCGAGATTGGCCCGTCGCCGACTGACGCTGCACTGGCAGCTGATATGGCTCTGCCGATCGAGGATCTGGACCTCACGGTCCGTTCCTACAACTGCCTCAAGCGTGAGGGCATCCACACCGTGGGTGAACTCGTTGCCCGCTCCGAGGCTGACCTGATGGACATCCGTAACTTCGGTGCCAAGTCCATCGACGAGGTCAAGGCAAAGCTCGTTGAACTGGGTCTGTCCCTCAAGGACTCCCCTCCCGGTTTCGATCTCGCAGCCCGCGCCGCAGCCATCGAAGAGGACGACGCCGCGTTCAGCGACGACGAGCTCTAAAAAGCAGATCTTGGCCGCCGGCTCCAGTGATGGAACCGGCCGGCCTCCACAACAGGAGAAATAACTATGCCTACCCCCACTAAGGGTCCGCGCCTCGGAGGCGGCCCGGCTCACGAGCGCCTGATGCTCGCGAACCTGGCAGCTTCGCTCTTCGAGCACAAGCGCATCACCACCACGGTTACCAAGGCTAAGCGCCTCAAGCCGTACGCAGAGCGTCTGGTCACGTTCGCCAAGCGCGGCGACCTCGCTTCCCGCCGTCGTGTCCTCGGCCTGATCAGCGACAAGGGCGTTGTCCACGAGCTGTTCACCGACATCGCCGGCGCTGTTGCCAACCGTGAAGGTGGCTACACCCGCATCACCAAGATCGGCAACCGCAAGGGCGACAACGCTCCCATGGCTGTCATCGAACTGGTTCTCGAGCCCGTTTCCCCCAAGCAGGCCGTAGTTGCTGAAGCAACCGCTGCTGCTGCCAAGGCTGCTCCGGCTGCCGAGGCTCCTGCTGAGGAAGAGGTTGTTGAGACCGAAGCTGCAGAGACCGAAGCTCCCGAGGCTGAAGAGGCTCCCGCCGCTGAAGCTGAGGCTGCTGAAGCTGAATCCGAAGAGGCTCCGGCCGAAGAGGACAAGAAGTAATTCAGTAGACTTGGGTCTATGAACGAACAAGAACCCGCTGCCCCCGTTTTGGAGGGCGGCGGGTTTTTGCGTATCCGGATGGATCTCTCGTACGACGGCGGCCCTTTCAGCGGTTGGGCCGTGCAGCCGGGCCTTGTGACAGTCCAGGGCGCGCTCGAGGAAGCGTTGGCTTTGTTGGTGCGCCGGCCTGTCCGCGTCACCGTTGCCGGGCGGACGGACGCCGGTGTCCACGCCCGCGGCCAGGTGGTCCACGTCGACTTCACCTCCGCCGAATGGTTCGGCCTCACGAGAGGGCACGACGTCGATCCTTCCGTTTCGCTGCTACGGCGCCTTCGGGGTGCGTTGAGCCGGGTTCTCGGTGACCTCACCGGGGCGATTGAAGTGCACGACGCCGGACTGGCGCCTGCCGGTTTCGACGCGCGGTTTTCTGCGCTCTGGCGCCGGTACAGCTACAGGATTGCCGACGGCGCTGAACGCTGGGACCCGGTGCTGCGAGGAATTACGCTGTGGCACAAGTCGCCGTTGGATGTCTCCCTGATGAACGCCGGTGCCTCGTTGTTGCTTGGTTTGCAGGACTTCCGTTCCTATTGCAAGCCGCGTGAGGGGGCCACGACCATTCGTGAGCTTCAAAAATTCTCTTTCTCGCGGGAGTCTGACGGCGTCATCGTCGCCACTGTGCAGGCCGATGCCTTCTGCCACAACATGGTCCGGTCCCTGGTCGGTTCCACTTTGCGTGTGGGGGAGGGGCTGGAACCGCCGGCGTGGCTGCACGAAAGGTTGCTGGCCCGGGCACGTGATCCCAAGTCCTTGCTCGCCGCCCCGCACCCGCTGGTGCTGGAGGAAGTAGCCTATCCCTCGGACGGAGAGCTGCTGGCCCGTGCCGAGCTGACCCGGGCCAAGCGCGAGTAGCTGTTTCCGGAAGATCGCCGTTGTGCCAAGATTCAGGAGACAAGTACCGGCAGCTTGAAAGGTGCGTAGGCCATGGTTGGCGAAGAACGGGCAGTGACCGAAAAACGGACGTTCAGCCGAACCACGTCCGTTGCCACGAACATTGAGGCGCCCCCACTCACGGTGTGGGAGATCCTCACGGATGCGCCGCGTTACCCGGAATGGAACACCACAGTGGTGTCCCTGACAGGAAATATCCAGCCTGGCGGAAAGCTCCAACTGGTCTCCGCGCTGGACCCTTCAAGGACCTTCAAACTCAAAGTCAAGGCATACGATCCGCCCAGCCGGCTCATCTGGGGTGACGCGCTGGGAACGCGGACGTACACGCTGACGCAGGTCGACGGCGGCCGGACCCGGTTTGAAATGGTGGAAAAGATCGGTGGTCCGGTTTTCCCCCTGTTCGCCTCCAAAATTCCTCCCTTTGATGCCACCTTTGAGCAATTTGCCGCCGACTTGAAAGCCGCGGCGGAAAGCAAAACAGAAGCCGGCCAGTGACGCCGAACGACAGACCCCTGGCCCCACCTATCTTCCAGCCAGCCATTGTCCCTAGGATAGGAACGAAACCGCTGGTCAGAAGGGCATGGTATTTGTTGTGGGGGAGCAACCCGTAGATAGCCGCGAGTCGAAGAGGCAGAACCGTGCCGAGCTGCGCAGGGCCTTTGTTCTTCCAATCGTGATCGGTTTGGCGGTGCTGGGGGTGGCCGGCGTGAACTTCGCCAACGAGTACAGCCAGCGGCAATCCCAAACAGCATCGGCTCTCCCTTCCTGTCAGGTGGTGCCGCGTTCCGCACTGCCGCCGGCGGACGGCGCATTGTTCGGTGTGAACCTTGATTGGCACAACAAGTCGCTGGCGACGTTCGCTGCTGACCTTGGCCATAAGCCGGCGGTCAGCGTCTCATTTACGGAATTCCCCCTGACGGCCAAGGACGAAGATGACCTGGCCCGGGCAGCCGAGCAGATCCGCGCGGATGGCCAGATGATGCTGCTGACCCTCGAACCCCATGATGGCCTGGGGACAGTTACAGATGCGACCGCCAGCGCCTTGGCAAAGGACCTCAACAAGTTCAATCAAGACGGTGTGCCGGTGATCGTGCGCTTTGCCCACGAGATGAACGGGTCCTGGTACCCGTGGTCGCAGCAACCGCAGAAGTACATTGCCGCTTTCAAGACACTCGCCACAGCCGTGCACACGGAAGCGCCGGGATCGGCCATGATGTGGGCGCCGAACTACGGTGGTGGATATCCCTTCGCTGGTGGGACTTATGAAGCGAAGCCTGGCACGGCAGAGTTCCTCGCCCTGGACACCAATGGCGACGGCATTATTACCATGCAGGATGACGCCTACGCCCCCTACTATCCGGGGGATGACGCCGTGGACTGGGTGGGGATGTCCCTTTACCACTGGGGCGCCAAGTACCCCTGGGGCGAGAACGAACTCCCCGAGGCAAACAAGTTTGCCGAGCAACTCACGGGCACCTACAACGGCGCCAACGGCGACGACACCCTGTTGCCGGACTTCTACGGCATCTACGGGACGCAGCACGGCAAGCCCGTCGCAATTCCTGAAACAGCGGCCCTCTTCGCCCCCGGCAACGGTGGAGAGCCCGAGTTGGCCATCAAGCAGGCGTGGTGGAACCAGCTCTTTGCCCCTGCCACTCACCGGCAATTCCCGCAGTTGAAGATGATCAACTGGTTCGAATGGGACAAGACCGAGGTTGAGGTCAAGGGCCGCGTGGACTGGACCATCACCAATACGCCCGCGATCAGGGAGGCCTTCACTGCCGCCTTGCCTGGCTGGTTCCGCTACGGCCCGGACCAAGCCTGCAAACCGCAAGGCTGACTGCCCGGTCCGGACATTGGAGGACCCCCTCCCGGCTCTGGGTACCGGAAGGGGGCCGTGGTGGCCGTCCGCGGTCTGGGATCCGCGAACGGCCGGTCTATTGCCGGCCTCAGACTCCGCTGAAGGCCTGAACGATCTTTATCGCGGCCGGACCCAGAAGGACTATGAACAGCACCGGAAAAATGCAGAAGAGCAAAGGGAAGAGCACCTTGACGGGCAGCTTCATCGCCTTTTCTTCAGCATTCTGCCGGCGCTTTACGCGGGCTTGCTTTGCCTGTGCACGCAGGACACTGGCGATGCCAATGCCGTATTTGTCTGCCTGGATGACGGCGAGGACAAAGCTCCGGATATCAGGCACCGAGCAACGTTCCGAAAGGGCTTCGTAGGCTTCACGGCGTGGTCTCCCCACTTGGATGTCTTGTAGGGTACGCATCAACTCGTGGGCGAGGGGTCCGGCACCTTGCATGGATGCTCTTTCCATGGCCGCCTCAAATCCCAGTCCGGCTTCCACCGAGATCAGCATCTGGTCCAGGGTGTTGGGGAACTCCAATTTGATGGCTTCCTGGCGTTTGATACCCGTGTTGTAGATCAAGAGGTCGGGAAGAAAGTACAGGAAGATCGTGAGGAAGAGTCCCAGTCCTACCAAGGTGGGAATGGGATTTCCGAGGAACAGCAGGAGGCCGATGATCGCGCCTGCCAAGGCCAACACAGGTTTGAGTGCAATCAGCTTAGTGAGGGGCATGGAACGCGGGCGTCCTGCCAAGGCAAGCCATTGGTCAAGTTTTGCTTCGTAGCTGCCGGGAGTGAGCTTTCGCGCGATGCCCAGCATCAGTGGTGGCCGCTGGATACTGGTTCCGCCGTTCTGGGCGAAGCCGGATCCCAGGTTGGTTTGAATGGCGACAATGCCTTTGCGGTCAATGGTGGCCAATGACCAGGCAAAGTAGCCAAGGGGGAGGATGATCACTGCAATGATGAGCCAAGCAATGGGAGTCATGGTGGTCCCTCCTTAGAATTTGATCTTGATGATGCGGCTCATCCAGAAACCGCCAATGATGAACAGGAGGGCGCTGCCGATCAGCATTGCGATGCCGATCGGGTGGGTGACAAGGACCTTCATATATCCGGGGTTGATGGCACCCATGAAGAGTGCCACGGCGATCGGCATGGCCATCAGGATGACCGCTGACATCTTGCCCTCAGCGCTTAGGGCCCGAACGTGGCCCTTGATCTCACTGCGTTCCCGGATGGTACCGGCTACCTGCTCAAGTACTTCGGCAAGATCGCCACCGACTTCACGGTTGATCTGCATGGCTTGGCCGATCCACCGGAAGTCCTCGCTGTCCATTCGGGTGGCGCATTCTTCGATTGCCATGCGCGGGTCCTTGCCGATCCTTACCTCGTTCACAATCCGGCCCAGTTCCTCGGAAGTGGGCAACTGTGCCTCCTGGGCAGCGGCTTCGAGGGAACGCATGATGCTGTGGCCCACCCGCAGCCCTCCAATGAGCATCTGGATGGTGTCAGTCAGCTGTGTTTCGAAGCGGGACCGACGTTTCTCGGTCTTCACCACCAGGAAGAGCTTGGCGCCAAAAGGCGTAGCAATGGCCAGGACAACGCCAATGAACAGGTTGACAAGGAGGCTGCCCAGAACGCCTGCCACCAAGGCCACAACGGCCACCATAACGGTGAAGTCTGCGGGCGCCTGTTTGATGCCCGCTCGGTAGAGAACTTCTCTGTTGAAGGGACCTCCCGAACGCCCGAGCGCGGAATCCACCGCTGCCACTGCTGTCTGGGAAACGCGGCCAAGTGTTGACTCATCGGCCACCGCGCCTGTTCGACGGCGTTCAATGGGAATGGATCCGTTGCGCGGTTTCAGCACGACGACGACCGTGACCGCCAAGGCGGCAAGGCAGAGTCCTATGGCCGCAATGAAAAGGACTTGATTCTCCATTTCTAACGCCGCCCAACAGGTGCCGGCCCCACGCCGAACACAGCCGGTGATACGTTGATGCCGAGTTCGGCAAAGCGATCAAGGAAGCGTGGCCGAATACCGGTCGGGAGCGCACGGCCCAGGAAGCGGCCTTGGGCGTCGATGCCCGCAGAATAGTCGAAAAGGAAGGCGTCCTGGAGGGTGACGACGTCGCCCTCCATCCCTTGGACTTCCGTCACATGGGTGACACGACGGCTTCCGTCACGGAGCCGGGTAACCTGCACAATCAGGTCCACTGCAGATGACACTTGTTCCCTGATGGCCCGCAGCGGAAGGTCCATTCCGGCCATGAGGACAAGGGTTTCCAAGCGGGCAATGGCGTCACGGGGCGAATTGGCGTGGACTGTGGACAATGATCCATCGTGACCGGTGTTCATGGCCTGGAGCATGTCCAGTGATTCGCCACCACGGACTTCGCCAACGATGATCCTGTCCGGCCTCATGCGGAGTGAGTTCCTGACCAGGTCCCGGATGCTGACAGCGCCCTTGCCTTCGATGTTGGCCGGGCGGCTCTCCAGCCGCACCACGTGCCGCTGCTGCAACTGCAGCTCGACGGCGTCCTCGATGGTCACGATGCGGTCGGATTCCGGAATGAAGGAAGAAAGCACATTCAGCAGGGTTGTCTTGCCGGTGCCGGTACCACCCGAAACGATGACGTTCAGGCGGGCTCGCACGCAGGCGCTGAGCAGGTCCGCCATTTCAGGGCTCATCGAGCCCCACTCGATGAGGTTGCGAACCGTCAGCGGAACGTGGCTGAACTTCCTGATGGTCAGCGACGGGCCATTGACGGCCAATGGCGGAATGATCGCGTTGACACGGGAACCGTCCTCCAGCCTGGCGTCGACGAGTGGCGAAGACTCATCAATGCGACGGCCGACCTTGGAGACGATGCGCTCAATGACCTTCCTCAGATGGTCGTCGGAACTGAACTGAAGGTCGGTTAGGGCCAGTTGTCCGTGCCGCTCAACATAGATCTGGTCGAAGCGGTTGACCATCACTTCCGTGATGGAGGGATCCTCGAGCAGCCTTTGCAGTGGGCCGAAGCCCATGACTTCATCGGCTATTTCGCGGATGAGACGGCGACGCTCCTCGGGGGAAAGCGGAACCTGTTCATCGTCGATCACGGATGAGAGCTCATCGACGGCGAACGTCCGCAGTTCTTCCTCGGACGTTGAGCTGTCCCCGAGCCTGTTGCCAATCCGCTCGAACAGAGCCGTGGCCGCCCTATGCTTCAGACCTGCGAGTGCATCCACAGCGGGGACGGAGGGAGCGCCACCCAGCAACGACGCCTGGCCGCCCTCGACTCCCGAACTATTGGTGCCGCCCAGTACTCCGCCGGCATGTCCATGCCCACCATCATTGGAATTCAGGGAGCCGTTCTTCGATAGCCTTTCAGACAATTTCATGACACAACCACCCGTCGGTGAAGTTTGTTCTGCGGAAGGGCATCAAGCTTGGGATCAAATCGCTCTACGAGCTTCTTCAGGCCTTTTGCAGCAGAATCCCGGGTTGTTCCTTGAAGCACTGGAATGCCCCGGTTCGTAGAAAACGGCAAGTTCCGGGAGCGGGGAATCACTGTGTCCACCGGAACTCCGATGGTGGCCTCTACGTCCTGAACCGAGATTCCGCTCTTGCGGTCAGCGAAGTTCAAGACAGTGTGCCTGCCTTGCGGCAGAAGTTGGAGTTCTTTGAGCACACTAAATGACTTCCGGAGTCCCCGGATACTTGGTACGTCCATCCCGCAGACCCAGACGCCATCCGTGGCTAGCTCCAAGGTGGCCAGGCAGTGCTCGCCGAGGCCTGGCGCAGTATCAACCACGACATACTTGAATTCGCTGGCGAGTTGGTTGATCAGCCGTGACACGTGATCTGCTGTGATGTAGTCCGACTCGGATGGCCTGCTGGGAGCGCACAAGGCGTAGATACCAGCCGGGTGGACTGTCAGGAACGCTTTGAGAACCATGGAGTCCTGCGCCGCGGAGCCATGGACAGCCTCCGTGATTGAGTGCTCCGGCTCAAGAAGCAGGCCGGACGCCACATCGCCGAACTGAAGGTCCAGGTCCACGATGACCACTCCCATGGGCGCTACCGCACCGAGGCCCACAGCCAGGTTGGTGGCCACCGTGGTCTTGCCGACTCCTCCCTTGGGGGACATCACGGCGATGACCCGGCCCCGTTCATGCCCGGACTCCGCGGCCGGCTGCATGCCGCGCCGCCGGCTGGCCGATGCCAGGCAGGCGCGTTCCAAGAGGACCCGGAGTTCGTTGACCTCGATTTCCGGGGAAATTACATCCCGGATGCCGGCGTGCATCGCACGTAGGACTGTGTCAGGCTCCGGTTCCGAAACCAGCAGGAGGCTGATCTCGGGGTACTGGAGATCGAAAACCGTGGCCAGCTTCAGCGCATCGTCATGATTGACACCCGGCCCCAGGATCATCACCTCAGGTGGAGCGCCCGTCAGTTCCTTGAAGACATCGTCGGTGCTTCCGTGCAGGACAGCGGGAGAAAGGGTCTGCAGGTCTCCATGCAGTGCACCGGTAATGGCTTGGCGTACACGACTCTCAAAGTCGCGAACAGCGGTGATGGCTACGAAGCGGCTCATTGGACCAGCCCTCCAAAGGTTGTTGTCGGGGGATCGCTCTTTGCGGTCTTGTCCGTTTGCTTGGACAGCCACAGAGTTCCGAATTCGGCACCAAAGACCATCTTGGAAGCGTTCGCATCGCTGAGAGCGACGGTTACATAGGCCGAGCCGTTGGGAAGTGCGACACCTTTGTCCGTGCCTGCCGATTTTTCTGCATCCGGAGCGGCCTGCTGGACGGCAGTCACCAGGACGTCGTGGTAGAGCAGCTCAGTGAAGTTTTTCCAGCCCGTCAGTCCCGGGGGGAGATTGGCTCCGGCAGGGACGTTGTCGTCCAGTTTGAAAGATGCAAAGACGGTGACTGTGTCACCGGCTTCGATGCGACCACCCAGGATCCGCTCGGGGGCGAGCACGAAGGTGGTCTCTTGAAGTCCGTCCGGGACGGGGACTGTGCCCGGAACAAGTTGGTTGGGATTGACGAGCTTGACTCCGAGCAGTTGTTCGCCGGGTTGAAGGTCGACGCTGGTGACCTTCCCGGACTGATCGTTGAGGGCGTTGATGGTGCCGGGTGCCACAGCGGACTGGGGCAAAGTCTCCGTCTTCACCTTGGAACCCAGGTCTTCGGCCTTGGTACCGGCCGGGATGCGCTCCTTGGCAACAAGGACGCTGACGGGATCGAGCCCTTGCTGTGCCCGCTTATCGGCCCCTTGAACGTAGGTGACCAATAAGACGGTGCCGATCACTGCCAACAGCAGTGCTGCAATGCCTCCCAGTAGGCGTGTTTTCACGGTGTAACTCCCTTCGGGATTTCTAACTTGACGTAGTCGGCATTGGCCGGCTGCTATTTGGTGAGTGAAACGACAGAGGCTCCATAGTTCGGGATGCCTCCGGTGACCTTCATCCCGTCTTCCAGAGAGACGAAACGGTCAAAGAAGCCCTGGAGGCCGCGGCAATTTCCGGTGCACTTCGGGGCGGCTGGATCTGCGACACCGCCGGTGCCGCTGAACCTGTATCCGGTGACTTGAAAGGCTGCGAACCCTATCAGCGTGTATTTGGCGTTGGACCCATTGCCCGTGGCGGTTTTGAAGAGCGGCACGAGTGCCGGTTTCTCCATAATGTGTGCAAGCACCGAGTCACAGGCTGCTGCGTTGGGGAAGTGGTTGCCCGGTTGGCCCTGGACTGTAGCGCTGAGGGAAATGTCTGTAGCGCATCCAGAGGTTGTCAGTAGCCAACCAAAACCGCCAGGTTCGTAGCCATTTTGCGCTGCGCAGCCAGGATATGCCGGGGCATTTTCGTCGTAACGCAGAAGTACGTGCGTGGGAATCGGATCGCCTGAAAAGTTGCCGGTCGAATTGAGCGACGCCAGTTGCGCCGGCGATAGGTACTTCTTGAACACACACTCACTGATGGTCCAGGGTAGAGTGCTGGCTTTGGACGGGGCACCCCAGCTCGCTTCGGCCGTGGCCCTTACGGTTGACGATTCGAAGCCCAAAACCTGTGCGAAGAACAGGGAGAAATGGTCCGCCCCACCTTCGCGGGCATTCGTGACAACCCTGACAGTGGTGGCCGACGGAAATGTCACGGTAGCTCCGCTGGAGCCGTCGTTCGCGTTCTTGTTGGCAAAGTCGTTGCCGGTGGCTGAACTGTTTCCACAGCTTCCGTTGGCGCAGTCCGTTGCAATTGCCAAGGCTCCGGCATCGGCGCCGTTCTGCAACTGCGCCTTCTCGGCATAAAGGGCGCCAACGTCGACGGCCAATGCACCAAATCCCAGAAGTGCCACCATGAGGCCAGCCACCATAATCGAGGCTGCACCGCGCTCGCTGCTTCCAGTTCCCGATCGCCCGGAACGCTGTCTGTGGTTGATTTCCACTAACCACCGCATCGCATGACCCCCTCCCCTTTGAGGTTCATCGGAAAGAGTCCGGGTGAACCGAAGAAGCCGGCATCAAGGAAGCCGGACATGGAATTCAACGAGACGCTGGTGGTTACTTTGACGTTGGAGCCGGGCTTGCAGCTTGAAGCGTTATCCGTGACGGTGACTCCGAGGCCGTTGAGGGACGGGGCCGCGCCAAGGGCGACCCCCTTCACGTTGAGGCCACCCTTGTCGTAGTTGACAGCCGCGTAGCGAGCACCCTCGCGGGCTGCCTGCGTCAGGGAAACCTGGACGTTCAAGACCCTGCCAAATTCGATGATCCCGACCAGGACCAGCAGTAGGAGCGGCAAAAGGATTGCCATTTCCACGGCTACTGCACCGCGCTCTTTGCTTCGTGATTTCACGACTGTCTCCCAGACCCAGATTGTTGAGGGGTTGAACAGTTCTTAAGCGGAAAGGCCGGCGGTTGTGGCCGAAGTTCGATCCACAGCCGCCGGCCGAGCAGTTTGATCTAGAGGCTGGCCGTAATGCCAGCGAACATGTCGCGAATAGCGGTGCCGAGGGGGCCGACAGCTACGACGACGACCACCGCGATGAGGGCGACCATGATGCCGTATTCAACCATCGTTGCGCCCTTCTCTTCTTTGGTGAAGCGGTCCTTGACGCCGGCGATGTACGAGGTAATGGTGAACATGAGAGCAGACATTGGAAAATTCCTTCCCAGAATGAATTTTGGTGAATTGAGTGAGTTGCAGTTATAGGTCCCGCAAATTATGTGAATTTGCTACGTCCCCCGAACTACCCCCGTATTTCCTTTAGCGGTTCGGGTTTCGATAAATCAAGAATTCACCCTGGGTGCGCAGCTGAACAATGCGTAGTCGTACTCGAATTCCTCTGCGCGTGATTAAGTGGCCACTCGCGGGGTGGCGGAGGAGTACTCAGTTTTGGGGTCGACGGGACCCGGTCACTACTTGGTTTTGGCAGTAGCCTTAGCTGTTCGAGCGCAAAAGAAGGCCGCGATGGAGCCAGGGGCAAACAGCTTAGGGAGTACTACTGAAGTACCAGGACCACACCCAGGACGGCTGCAAACATCGCCGGTCCATGGGCCGTTTCACGCGGTTTTTCAGAGGATCCCAGACGCAACATCAGCACCGTCAGCACCCCGCCCACCACGAACCCCAGCAGCCCGCCATAGAGTACTTGCTCCCAACCCAAGTACCCCAAGTACAGTCCGAGGGGCGCCGCGAGCTTCACATCGCCCATTCCGAGGCTCCTCGGCGAAATAATTCCCAAGATCAGGTACCCGGTGAACAGGATTGCCGCTCCCGCGAGGGCCCGGAGCAGCTCGAGCCATCCCGGATCCACCAATGCGGAGAGGCCCAGGAGCAGCAGGCCGCCACCAAGAAGGGCCAAAACGAGCCCGTTGGGAAGCAAATGCAGTGCGAAATCAATGCGCGAAAGCTGTACGCCCAAAAGTGCCAGTAAAAGATAGGCCGCCAATTCCGGTGAAAAGCCAAACCGCCACGCAAGCAAGCCGAAGAGCAGCGCGGTGACTGCCGCCGTCGTGATCCTTACGCTCAAGCCGGGCACGGAGCCGAGCCGCGGGAGCGATCTGCTGATGAGGAGCTCGCAGAGCGGACTCAGCAGCAAGCCGGCAAGCGCGAGCAGGAGCGGCATGGCAGGTCCCTCGGTCACGTGCACTCCTCATCGACAGTCCCCATTAACACAGTCGCCCCCATGGGCGGTAACCCCATTTTGACCCGGGGGTGCCGTGGAAGGTATTGTTTATAGTCGTTGTGCGTGTCCTAACTCGATGACACATGCCCACTCGGGGATCCAGTTGCAGGGTCAGTAACTCAGGTGGCATATCGAGGTTTTTGGATGACTGGTCTATAGAGCCCTCACCTCTGCTCCGGTAACGCATACATAGTAGGTGCACGTCTTACTGCGTGCCCTGAAACATGAACGCCAGAACAAGAACGAGGCCAAACCGTGCGTACGTACACCCCGAAGCCCGGCGATATCAACCGCCAGTGGCACGTCATTGACGCCACCGATGTTGTCCTTGGTCGTCTTGCCAGCCAGACCGCAACACTGCTGCGCGGAAAGCACAAGCCGACCTATGCGTCCCACATGGACATGGGCGACTTCGTCATCATCATCAACGCTGAGAAGGTCGCCCTCACCGGCGCCAAGCTGGAGCAGAAGCGCGCATACCGCCACTCCGGTTACCCGGGCGGCCTGACCTCCGTCAACTACGCCGAACTGCTGGAGAAGAACCCGGTTCGCGCTGTAGAGAAGGCCATCAAGGGCATGCTCCCCAAGAACTCCCTCGCCGCTCAGCAGCTGGGCAAGCTCAAGGTCTACGCAGGCTCCGAGCACCCGCACGCTGCACAGCAGCCGAAGACTTTCGAAATCACCCAGGTCGCCCAGTAGTCCTGGCCACCAACTAACTTTTTATTTCAAGGAGAACCGTGGCTCAGAACGAAGAACTGACCGCCGAAGCCGTCGAGGCTGAGGAAAACCTCACCAGCTACACCTCTGAAAGCGCACCCGTCGAGGACGCGCCCAAGAAGGAGCGCCCGGCACTGACCGTTGCCGGTGCAGCTGTTGGCCGCCGCAAGGAAGCCGTTGCACGCGTTCGCGTTGTACCGGGCTCCGGCAAGTGGATCATCAACGGCCGCGAGCTGGCCAACTACTTCCCGAACAAGCTGCACCAGCAGGATGTCAACGAACCGTTCCGCGTTCTTGACCTCGAAGGTGCATACGACGTTATCGCCCGTATCCACGGCGGTGGCCCCTCCGGCCAGGCTGGCGCATTGCGTCTCGGCATCGCCCGTTCCCTGAACGAGATCGACGTCGAGAACAACCGCCCCACCCTCAAGAAGGCTGGCTTCCTTACTCGTGACGCCCGCGTCATCGAGCGTAAGAAGGCCGGTCTCAAGAAGGCACGTAAGGCTCAGCAGTACTCCAAGCGCTAAACCGCGCTTCGAAGGAAGCCCGTTCCACTTATTGGTGGGGCGGGCTTCCGCCGTTTAACCGGTCCTTGTGACGCTCCCATACACGCGCTGGCCGGGCTCTGTGCCGTCGTCGTCTAAACTTGACCCGATGTCTAGATTATTTGGAACAGATGGCGTGCGCGGTCTCGCGAACGGATTGCTCACCGCCGAGCTGGCTATGCAGCTTGCCCAGGCCGCCGCCGTCGTACTTGGCCATGACCGCACTACCGACGGCAAACGGCCCCGCGCCGTGGTTGCCCGGGACCCGAGGGCGAGCGGCGAATTCCTCGCCGCGGCCGTTGAAGCGGGGCTCTCCAGCTCCGGCGTCGACGTCTATGACGCAGGCGTCCTGCCTACCCCGGCCGCTGCGTACCTGGTGGCAGACCTCGACGCCGATTTCGGCGTCATGCTTTCCGCCTCCCACAACCCGGCGCCGGACAACGGCATCAAGTTTTTCGCCCGCGGCGGCCAGAAGCTGCCCGACGACGTCGAGGATGCCATCGAAGCGCAGCTCGGCAAGGAACCGCAGCGTCCGATTGGCGGCGACGTGGGCCGCATCCAGCGGTTCTCGGATGCCGAGGACCGCTACATTGTCCACCTGCTCGGCACGCTTCCCCAGCGCCTCGACGGCCTGAAAGTAGTGCTGGACTGTGCCCACGGCGCAGCCAGCGGTTGCTCCCCGCAGGTGTTCAAGGACGCGGGCGCCGAGGTGGTTGTTATCGGTGCCGAACCGGATGGCCTCAACATCAACGAAGGCGTCGGGTCCACGCATTTGGGCCCGCTGAAGGAAGCCGTGGTGAAGTACGGAGCGGACCTGGGTGTTGCCCACGACGGCGACGCTGACCGCTGCCTGGCCGTGGACCACGAGGGCAACGAGGTGGACGGCGACCAGATCATGGCGATCCTGGCGCTGGCCCTCAACAAGGCAGGCAAGCTCAAGGACAACATCCTCGTAGCGACGGTCATGAGCAACCTCGGACTCAAGATCGCTCTCCGGGACGCCGGCATCACCATCCGCGAAACAGCCGTGGGCGACCGTTACGTCCTTGAAGAAATGCGCGACGGCGGCTACAACCTCGGCGGCGAACAGTCCGGCCACGTGATCTTCTCCGATTACGCCACCACGGGCGACGGTGTGCTCACGGGCCTCCAGCTGGCCGCACAGGTGGCGCTCACGGGCCGCAGCCTGCAGGAACTGGCCACCGCCATGACCAAGCTTCCGCAGCTCATGATCAACGTCAAGGGCGTGGATAAGGCCCGGGCAGCCACCGACGAAGGCGTGGCAGCGGCGGTTGCCGAAGCAGAAGCGGAACTCGGCGAGACCGGCCGCGTCCTGTTGCGCCCCTCCGGAACCGAAGCGCTGGTCCGCGTCATGGTGGAGGCTGCCGACATGGAAACCGCCGAGAGGATCTGCAAGGGCCTGGCTGCAGTGGTCAAGGAACGCCTGAGCGTGACCAGTGACATCGCTGTCTAGAACCGAACGTTAGGCAAGCGGCCCGCCCCCGTAAGGGAGCGGGCCGCAGCTGCTTAACGGGCTACAGGTAGTCGGGCGCCGGTTCCAGACCGAAATACTCCTCCAAGGTGGCAATGCCCTTGGCAGCCATGGCGGTGGCCGCTTCAATGCCGATGTACCTGAGGTGCCAGGACTCGTAGAAGTAGCCCGTGATCTCGTGGAACATCCAGGGGTACCGGACGATGAAGCCGAATTTATGGGCGTTGGCCTTGGCCCACACGGCAGCCGGCTGCTCGGCGAAGCACGGTTGGAAGCTGCACGCTCCGCCACCGTCCGAAATGTCGAAGGACCAGCCCGTCTGGTGCTCCGAATAGCCGGGGCGGGCGGAGGCCCGGTCGGCCGCTGCTTGCCCGCTGCTGGCCACGTATCCGTTGTACGTGGTGATCTGCGTGGTGTACGAGCGGTAGCCCGAGGCCAACGCCATGACGACGCCCTCCGCGGCGGCAGCGCCGAACATCTTTTCCGCGGCAGCCGCCGTCGTACTGTTCAAATGGCTTGCCTCGCCGCTGACGGCGAGCCGGATGGCGGGCTGGACCAGATCAGCGGGGATATAGTTCTGCGGGTTCAGCGGCCTGTGCTTGTTGACCACCACCCACGGGCTGGTTGGGTCTGTCAGGGAAAACTGCATTGCCGCGGTGCTCGACGGCGATGGGCTTGGTGGCGTACTCGTTGCCGCTGCCGCCGGGGTCACGCTCGGCGTCTCGGTCGGCGATGGGCTGGGGGACCCGGTCTGTGCTTCCGCAGCTGCAGGGGAGGGGTTGGCTTGGTCGGGGGTGCAGGCGGCCAGCGCGACCATGCCGACGCCTGCCGAGAGCAGGCCCGTGAAGGCGCGACGGCTGGGCAGTGGCACGGTCACCGGCTCAGACCTTCCGCAGGAGCATGCGACGTATGGAGTGGTCGGCGTCTTTGGTCAGGACCAGTTGGGCGCGTCCACGGGTGGGCAGCACGTTTTCTTCCAGGTTGGGCTCGTTGATGCGCTTCCAGATACCCCGGGCCGTTGACTCGGCGTCGTCGTCAGAGAGCGTGGCGTAGCGGTGGAAGTAGGACTCGGGTTGGGCGAACGCCGTGGAGCGGAGCTTGCGGAACCGGTCCACGTACCACTCCTCGATGTAGGAGGTCTTGGCATCCACGTAGATGGAGAAGTCGAAGAAGTCGCTCAGGGCCAGTCCCTGCTTCCCATCCATGCGGGGCCGGGCCGGGGCAAGGACATTGAGGCCTTCAACGATCAGTACGTCTGGCCGGCGTACCACTACTTCCTTCCCGGGCACGATGTCGTAGGTCACGTGGGAGTACCACGGAGCGCGCACTTCCTCGGCGCCGCCCTTGACCTCCGACACAAAACGCAACAACGCGCGGCGGTCGTAGGACTCCGGGAAACCCTTGCGTTCCAGCAGGTGTCGGCGCTTCAACTCGGCCAACGGGTAAAGGAATCCGTCGGTGGTGATGAGTTCCACGTTGGGTGTGCCGGGCCAGCGGCGGAGCATCTCCCGGAGCACGCGGGCAATGGTGGACTTGCCGACTGCCACGGATCCGGCGACGCCGATCACGAAAGGCGTCCGTTGCGTTTGCTCGCCGAGGAACGTGGTGGTGGCGGCGTGCAGTTGGTGCGAGGCTTCCACATACAGGTGCAAAAGCCGGGAAAGCGGGAGATATACCTCCCTGACTTCCTTCATGTCCAGGGGATCGCCGAGGCCGCGGAGGCGGAAGATGTCCTCTTCGTTAAGGGGCTGCTCCATCTGGGCGGCAAGCCGGGACCAGGTGTGGCGGTCCAGCTCAACGAAGGGAGAAGCGCCGTCGCCATTCGCTTCGGTGCGTTGCAAAGTCACGCTCACGATTCTGCCCTTCGCGGGGCGGAACAGGAAATGCGCGACGACGGAGAGATGAATTGTCCGTGACGCAGGTCTCGGCGGGATGCGTCGGAGGGAGGATGTCCCACGTCAGTTGTTTGACTGAGCCGGTAGGCTTGGACCCATGTGTGGAATCGTAGGCTATGTTGGCAATTCGTCTCGTAAGGCAGCTGGACACAGCGCCCTTGACGTCGTTGTGGAGGGGCTGCGTCGTCTTGAGTACCGCGGCTACGACTCCGCCGGCGTCGCAGTAGTGGCTGACGGGGAAATCTCGTCCCGCAAGAAGTCCGGAAAGCTGAGCAACCTTGTCAGCGAACTTGAAGCAAACCCGGTCCCTGAATCACTGACCGGCATTGGCCACACCCGCTGGGCCACGCACGGTGGGCCCACCGACGGCAATGCGCACCCGCACCTCTCCGACGGCGGACGCCTCGCGTTGATCCACAACGGAATCATCGAGAACTTCGCAGAGCTCAAGCAGGAACTGCTCGCCAAGGGCGTCACGTTCAAGTCCGAGACCGATACCGAAGTTGCTGCCGCCCTCCTGGGCGATATCTTCCGCAACGAACTGAACGGCGACGCCGGCAACCTCACCCAGGCGATGCGCCTGGCCTGCCAGCGCCTCGAAGGTGCCTTCACCCTCCTTGCCGTGCACGCGGACCAGCCCGACGTCGTCGTGGCAGCCCGCCGTAACTCCCCACTGGTTGTGGGCCTGGGCGAAGGCGAGAACTTTCTTGGTTCGGACGTCTCCGGCTTCATCGACTACACGCGCCGCGCCGTAGAACTTGGCCAGGACCAGATCGTCACCATCACCGCGGACTCCGTTGAAATCACCGACTTCTTCGGTGCCCCTGCCGAAGGCAAGGAATACCACGTTGACTGGGACCCGGCTTCTGCTGAAAAGGGTGGCTTCAACTCCTTCATGGAGAAGGAAATCCACGACCAGCCCGACGCCGTAGGCCAGACCCTCCTGGGCCGCTCCGACCTCAACGGCAAGCTGACGCTGGACGAGCTCCGCATCGACCCCGAGCTGCTCAAGCAGGTCAACAAGATCATCGTCCTCGCCTGCGGTACCGCAGCATACGCCGGCCTCGTCGCCAAGTACGCGATCGAGAACTGGTGCCGTATCCCCACCGAGGTGGAGCTCGCCCACGAGTTCCGCTACCGGGATCCGATCGTTGACGGCAACACGCTGGTGGTCTCCATCAGCCAGTCCGGTGAAACCATGGACACGCTCATGGCCGTCCGCTACGCCAGCGAACAGGGTGCCAAGACGATCTCCATCTGCAACACCAACGGTTCCACCATCCCGCGTGAATCCGACGCCGTGCTTTACACGCACGCCGGTCCGGAAATCGCCGTGGCATCCACCAAGGCATTCCTGGCCCAGATCACTGCCGCCTACCTGCTTGGCCTCTACCTGGCACAGCTGCGCGGCAACATCTTCAGCGGCCAGATCAAGGATGTGCTCGCTGACCTGGGCAAGATCCCGGCCAAGATCCAGCAGATCCTGGACACCGCAGGTCCCCTGCGTGAGCTCGCCCGCAGCATGAAGGACGAGAAATCCGTACTGTTCCTCGGCCGCCACGTCGGTTACCCGGTGGCCCTCGAAGGTGCCTTGAAGCTCAAGGAAATCGCCTACATCCACGCTGAAGGCTTCGCGGCAGGCGAGCTCAAGCACGGCCCGATCGCCCTGATCGACGACGGCCAGCCCGTCTTCGTGGTGGTTCCGTCCCCGCGTGGCCGCGACTCCCTGCACTCCAAGGTGGTCAGCAACATCCAGGAAGTCCGCGCACGTGGTGCCCGTACCCTGGTGATCGCCGAGGAAGGCGACGAGTCGGTCAAGGATTACGCAGAGCACGTGTTCTACGTTCCGGAGACGCCTACGCTCCTCATGCCGCTGCTCACCACGGTTCCGCTGCAGATCTTCGCAGCAGAGCTTGCGGGAGCAAAGGGTTACGACGTGGACCAGCCGCGTAACCTCGCCAAGAGCGTGACCGTAGAATAACCGCATGATTGTTGGCATTGGCGTAGACGTCGTAGATATCGAACGGTTTGGACGGCAGCTCGAACGGACTCCGGGTTTGAAGGAGCGCTTGTTCGTTCCGGCCGAGCGTGAGCTGAACACCCGGTCCCTGGCCGCCCGTTTCGCTGCGAAGGAAGCCGTGGCCAAGGTCCTGGGAGCCCCCGCCGGCATGAACTGGCAGGACTGCTGGATCGGCCTGGACGAGAACGGTCCCACGGTCCAGGTGAAAGGGACGGTCCTTGCCGTCGCCGAGGCCAAGGGCGTCAAGCGCTGGCACTTGTCCATCAGCCACGACGGCGGCATTGCTACGGCCACCGTTATCGCTGAGGGCTAGAGAGCGGCTACAACAGAACAATGATCAGCGCCTTCACCGGACAACAGATCAGGGATGCGGAACAACCGCTCCTGGACTCCGGTGAGGGCGCTGTTCTCATGCACAGGGCGGCCTACGGGCTGGCTACCGAAGTTGTCCGCAGGATCAGGAAGCGCCGCAAGGTTCCCGGCGCCACCGTCACCGTCCTGGTGGGCAAGGGCAATAACGGCGGTGATGGGCTGTTCGCGGCCTCCATGCTGGCCCGCCGCGGTATGCGCACGACGGCAGTACTCGCTTCCAAGGAGGCCCACCCCGAGGGTTTGGCTGCTTTCCGCGAGGCAGGGGGCCGGGTCCTGCACCTGGACGAGCACAATGCCGAGGAACTGGCCGTGGCGACGGCCGGCAGCGACGTCGTCATTGACGCCCTGCTGGGGACCGGTGCGCGCGGCGGCCTGCGGGATGCTTCGGCGGAGCTGGTCGCTTCCCTTCAGGAACTTGGCCCACGGTGCGTGGTTGCCTGTGATGTGCCCAGTGGTTTGGACGCCAACACTGGCGAGGTCCACTGGCCTGTCCTGCAAGCTGATCTCACAGTGACGTTTGGCGGCATGAAGGCCGGGTTGCTCGCCGATCCCGGAGAGGGCTGTGCGGGGCGCGTGGTCCTGGTGAAGATCGGTATTGAAGATTCGCTCCATGAGGCCGGGTTGCGCCGGCTGACCGAGGCGGACCTGGGGACTTTGCTGCCGAAACCCGGCAGGCGATCCCAAAAGTACTCCAGGGGTGTGCTGGGCGTGGTGGCCGGATCCCCGCGCTACGCGGGGGCGGCGGTCCTCTCCGTGCATGCGGCGGCGGTTTCGGGCGCGGGCATGGTCCGTTATCAGGGTCCGGAAGCTGCTGCCCGCCAAGTATTGGCCAGGACGCCCGAGGCTCTCTGGGAGACGGACAACCCGGGACGCGTGCAGGCGTGGCTGCTGGGTCCGGGGGTGGACGGTGAAGACCAGCAGCAGCGCGCCGGAAAGGCTGCCCGTTCCGCCTTGGAAGCCGGACTCCCCGTCGTGGCGGACGCCGGTGCCCTGAGCCTGTTGCCGGAGCGTTGCCCCCCGAACTGGATACTGACCCCGCACGCCGGAGAACTGGCAACGCTGCTCAGCTCCAACAGCGAGGTGGCCGTGACCCGCGATGACGTTGAATCGCGTCCCTTGCACTTTGTCCGGCTAGCCGCGGAGGAAACCGGCGCCACGGTGCTGCTGAAGGGCGCAACCACACTGGTGGCCTCGCCGTCGGGCGTTGTCTTCAGCCAGTCGGAAGGCACCCCTTGGATGGCTACCGCCGGCAGCGGCGACGTGTTGGCCGGGATCCTCGGCGCCCTGGTGGTGCAGTCAACAGAAGCACTGACGGACGACGACGGCGCTTACGCCGGTTTGGGCTTGGAACCGCAGGACCGCTGGGCTGCTGTGGCGGCCGTAGCGGCGAGCGTCCATGGCCGGGCGGGATCGGCCGCATCACGCGATTTCGAGGGAGGCCCCCTTACAGCCTCGGCCATCATGGAGAGCGTACCCCGCGTCATTGGTTCGCTGAGCGCGGAATGAGACCGCACAAAACCGTAAGGTTACTGTCTGTGTCGTGGTCATGAGTAGGCTTGCAACAGTTGTTCGCATCACCCAGAGGAGAACGCATGGAAGTCTGGCCTGGATCGGCTTACCCGCTCGGTGCCACCTTTGACGGTACCGGCACCAACTTTGCCCTGTTCAGCGAAAGGGCTGAACGGGTGGAACTATGCCTCTTCGACGACGACGGCGGCGAAGTCCGCGTGGATGTCACGGAAGTAGATGGCTACGTCTGGCACTGTTACCTGCCCCAGGTGCAGCCAGGACAGAAGTATGGCTACCGCGTTCACGGACCCTACGACCCCGATGCGGGTCAGCGCTTCAACCCGAACAAGCTGCTGCTGGACCCGTACGCCAAGGCAGTGCACCGCCAGATCGACTGGGATCCCTCCCTGTTCTCGTACAACCTGGGGGACCCCGATTCGCGCAACGACGAGGACTCGGCCGCCCACATGATGCTGGGCGTGGTCATCAACCCCTTCTTCGACTGGGACGGTGACAAGCTGCCGCGCATCCCGTACCACAAATCGGTGATCTACGAGGCCCACGTCAAGGGCCTCACGCAGCTCCACCCCGAGGTTCCGGAGGAGCAGCGCGGAACCTATGCCGGCGTCGCGCATCCGGCTGTCATCTCGCACCTGCAGAAGCTGGGCGTCACCGCCATCGAGCTCATGCCTGTACATCAGTTCGTGAATGACGGAATCCTCCAGGACAAGGGCCTCAACAACTACTGGGGCTACAACACCATCGGCTTCTTCGCCCCGCACAACAGCTACAGCTCCAAGGGCGATACCGGCCAGCAGGTACAGGACTTCAAAGCCATGGTCCGTTCCCTGCACAACGCCGGCATCGAGGTCATCCTGGATGTGGTGTACAACCACACCGCCGAAGGCAACCACCTCGGCCCCACGTTGTCCTTCAAGGGCATCGACAACTCGGCCTACTACCGCTTGGTGGAGGACGACCAGAAGTACTACATGGACTACACCGGCACGGGTAACTCGCTGAACGTCCGCAGCCCGCATTCCCTGCAGCTGCTCATGGACTCGTTGCGGTACTGGGTAACGGAAATGCACGTGGACGGTTTCCGGTTCGACCTCGCCTCCACGCTGGCCCGTGAGTTCTACGACGTCGATAAGCTCTCTACGTTCTTCGAACTGATCCAGCAGGATCCCGTGGTCTCCCAGGTGAAGCTCATCGCCGAGCCGTGGGACGTTGGGCCCGGCGGATACCAGGTGGGCAATTTCCCGCCGCAATGGACCGAATGGAACGGCAAATACCGCGATACGGTCCGTGACTTCTGGCGCGGTGAACCGTCTACGCTGGGCGAATTCGCTTCCCGCCTTACGGGTTCTGCCGACCTCTACGAGCACTCGGGCCGCCGTCCGTTCGCATCCATCAACTTCGTCACCGCCCACGATGGCTTCACGCTGATGGACCTCGTGTCCTACAACGAAAAGCACAACGAGGCCAACGGCGAGGACAACAACGACGGCGAGTCCCACAACCGTTCCTGGAACTGCGGCGTCGAAGGCCCCACGGACGATCCCACCGTCCTGGCCCTGCGCGCACGCCAGCAGCGCAACTTCATCGCCTCGCTCTTCCTGTCCCAAGGCGTGCCCATGCTGCTCCACGGCGACGAACTGGGGCGCACCCAGCAGGGCAACAACAACGGCTACTGCCAGGACTCCGAACTGACGTGGATCAACTGGGAGAACGTCGACCAGCCGCTGATCGAGTTCACGGCTGCCGTCAGTGCCCTCCGTGCCAAACACCCGAGCCTGCGCCGCAGCCGCTTCTTCGACGGACGGCCCGCCGTCCGTGGCGAGGGCGAGCGCTTGCCGGACATCGTGTGGCTGGACGCCGATGGCAGCACCATGACCCCGGAGGACTGGGACACCGCACTCGGCCGCTCCGTGGGCGTGTTCCTGAACGGCGACGGAATCCGGGGGCTGGACAACCAGGGACGCCGCATCACGGATGTGAACTTCCTGCTGTACTTCAATGCCGACGTCGACGAGGTCGGATTCAAGATTCCCTCCGAAGAATATGCCCCTGCCTGGGACGTCATGATTGATACCGGGGGAGAGGGCGCCGACGCCGATGTGGTCAAGCCCGACCAGATGCTGACGGTAGCCGGCAAGTCGTTGGTTGTGCTGCGGGCCCACACCGCTCCGGAAATCGAACCCGACCATTCCGTTGCCGCGTCGCTGGCAGCCCTGACCCAAAGCACCACGCCGGAAACCGCGTCGATCACGGCACCGGCGGTCACCTCGCTGACTTTGGACTACAAAGATGATGCCGCGGCAGGGGAGGGCGAGGAATGAAAACTCCCGTCTCCACCTATCGGCTGCAAATCCGTTCGGGGTTCACGCTCCAGGAGGCGGCGGAGCTGACGGGGTACCTCCGGAACCTCGGTATCGACTGGGTGTACCTTTCCCCGATCCTGACGGCCGAGGAAGGCTCGGACCACGGATACGACGTCACCGATCCTTCCACGGTGGATCCGTCCCGCGGGGGAGCGGAAGGCCTGGCTGCGTTGTCCAAGGCTGCCGGTGAGCAAGGCCTTGGTGTCCTGGCGGACATCGTTCCCAACCATATGGGTGTTGCAACTCCGGCGCAGAATGCCTGGTGGTGGCAGCTCCTCAAGGACGGCCGCGCGTCCAAGTACGCCGAAGCCTTCGACGTCGACTGGGACTTTGGCGGCGGAAAGATCCGCATCCCCGTCCTGGGCAGTGACGACGACGTCGATCAGCTCAAGCTGGCAGACGGCGAACTGCACTACTACGACCACCGCTTTCCATTGGCCGAAGGCACCTTTGCCGAAGGTGACAGCCCGCAGGACGTCCACGCCCGGCAGCACTACGAGCTCGTCGGGTGGCGGCGCGCCGATGCCGAGCTGAACTATCGGCGGTTCTTCGCCGTGAACACACTGGCCGGCCTTCGCGTTGAGGTTCCCTGGGTGTTTGACGAGTCGCACCAGGAGATAGTCCGCTGGTTCAACGAAGGGTTGGTGGACGGCCTCAGGATCGACCACCCGGACGGCCTGGCCGATCCCGAGGGGTACCTTGCGCGGCTTCGCGAAGCCACCGGCGGGGCCTACCTCCTGGTGGAGAAGATCCTTGAGCCCGGCGAGAAACTGCCGGAGACCTTCCAATGCGAAGGCACCACGGGGTACGACGCACTGGCTGACGTTGACCGCTTGTTCGTGGACCCGGCCGCGGAAGAGTTCCTGGACGATCTCGATGCCCGCCTGCGGAACGAGCCGGAAGCTGCTGACTACCACGCCATGATCCACGGCACCAAGAGGCGGATCGCGGACGGTATCCTGCGCTCGGAAATCCTCCGTTTGTCGCGGCTGGTACCGGAGACCTCCGCCCTGCCCAGGCTGGAGGTGGCCGATGCGCTCGCGGAGGTCATCTGCTGGTTCCCGATCTACCGGACTTACCTTCCGTATGGCCAGGAGATCCTTGAGGAAGCGATCGCTAATGCCGCAAAGCACCGGCCGGAATTGAAGTCCGTTCTGGAAGGACTCCAGCCGCTGCTTACTGACACCACAGGGGAACTCGCGCGCCGCTTCCAGCAGACCTCCGGCATGGTCATGGCCAAGGGTGTGGAAGACACTGCTTTCTTCCGCTACACCCGGCTGGGAACACTGACGGAAGTGGGAGCCGACCCTACCGAATTCGCGGTCTCTCCCGAGGAGTTCCACCAACGGATGACCCGCCGCCAAGCGGAAATTCCACTGTCCATGACCACGCTCAGCACGCACGACACCAAGCGGAGCGAGGACGCCCGGGCACGCATCTCCGTCATCTCGGAGTCGGTTCCGGAGTGGGAGCTGTTCCTGGGCACGGTCCAGGAACTTGCGAACATTCCCGATGGACCACTGGCGGCACTCGTCTGGCAGGCAATCGCAGGTGCCTGGCCTGCTGATCGCAGCCGCCTCCAGTCGTATGCGCTCAAGGCAGCTCGCGAAGCCGGCAACTCGACCAACTGGACCGACCCTGACCTGGACTTCGAGCGCCACCTTGCTGCCGCCGTCGACGCCGTTTTTGACGTCCCGGAGGTCGAGGCGGCGCTGGACAACTTCGTTGCTGAACTGGAGCCTTACGGCACGTCCAACTCCTTGTCCGCCAAGCTGGTCCAGTTGACCATGCCCGGCGTTCCGGATGTGTACCAAGGCACGGAGTTCCGAGACGGTTCGCTGACCGATCCGGACAACCGGCGGACGGTGGACTTCAAGGCCCGGATCGCCGCCCTCGCCGAGCTCGATGCCGGCGCCACGCCCGAATATACGGAAGAAGAAGCCAAGCTGTTGGTGGTTTCCCGGGCCCTCCGGCTCCGCCGGGACCACCCGGAACTGTTCGGCGGATACCGGCCGCTGGCAGCCTCGGGTGCGGCGGCAGCACACGTTGTGGCTTTCGACCGGGGTACGGAAAATCCCGGGGCCATCACCGTCGCCACCAGGTTGCCCAAGCGCTTGGCGCGCGACGGCGGCTGGCGGGACACGGTCATCGAGCTGCCGACTCACAGCCGCGACGAACTGACCGGTGCCACGTACGCCGCCGGGCCCGTGGAGTTGGCCAGGCTGCTGGAGCAGTATCCCGTGGCACTCTTGGTCCCTGTCGACTGAAGCGCCCGCCCGATTCCACCAACACAGACAACGCACTCTTTACAAGCACAGGGAGCATGATGCTGGAGCACGCTGCTGGAAAAGACCTTTTTGATGTTTGGGCACCGAACGCAAAGTCGGTGGAGCTGCTCGCGGACGGCCGCGAGTACGCGATGGAGCAGAACCACGACGGCGGCGCGCACGGTTGGTGGCGCGCGCCAGCCGGTGTCAGCGGCGAGGATGGCGTGGCCTACGGGTACGTCGTGGACGGTGAGGGACCCTTCCCCGATCCGCGCTCGCGGCGTCAGCCAGATGGCGTCCACGGCTTGTCCGCCACTTTCGACCCCTCGGCCCACGAGTGGCAGGACCAGGCTTGGAGGGGCCGGGAGCTCAAGGGTGCAGTGATTTACGAGCTGCATCTGGGGACGTTTACTCCTGAGGGAACGCTGGAAGCCGCCATCGGAAAGCTGGATTACCTGGTGGAGCTGGGTGTGGACTTCATCGAGCTACTTCCGGTCAACGCCTTCAACGGGGTCCACAACTGGGGATATGACGGCGTCCTTTGGTATGCCGTGCACGAGGCTTACGGGGGACCGGCGGCGTACCAGCGGTTCGTCGATGCGGCACACCAGGCGGGGCTTGGTGTCATCCAGGACGTGGTCTACAACCACCTTGGCCCCAGTGGCAACTACCTTCCCAAGTTCGGCCCCTACCTGAAATCGGGCGAGGGCAACACCTGGGGCGATTCGGTGAACCTCGACGGCCCTGCTTCGGACGACGTTCGGCGGTACATCCTGGAGAACGCGGCCATGTGGCTGCGGGACTACCATGTGGACGGACTGCGGCTGGATGCCGTCCATGCCCTTCGCGATGAACGCGCCGTGCACATCCTGGAGGAATTCGGAGCTCTCGGGGATGCCGTTGAGGAAGAGACCGGCATTCCGCGGACCATGATTGCCGAATCGGACCTCAACAACCCACGGCTGATCTACCCGCGCAAGGACAACGGCTACGGGCTGGAAGGGCAGTGGAGCGACGATTTCCACCACGCACTGCATGTGAACCTGAGCGGCGAAACCACGGGCTACTACGGTGACTTCGATTCGCTCGCGGTTCTCGCCAAGGTCCTGGAGCACGGCTTCCTGCATGATGGCAGCTACTCCAGCTTCAGGGAACGGCACCACGGGAGGCCGATCCGCCGGGACCTGGCGCATCCCTCCGCGCTGGTCGTCTGCTTGCAGAACCACGACCAGATCGGAAACCGGGCCATCGGCGACCGGCTCACGGCCTCTTTGTCCGAAGGTCGATTGGCCCTCGGGGCTGTCCTGACCATGACCTCCCCTTTTACTCCCATGCTCTTCATGGGCGAGGAATTCGCGGCCTCAACACCGTGGCAGTTCTTCACTTCGCACCCGGAGCCCGAGCTCGGCAAAGCTACGGCCGAGGGTCGGATCAAGGAGTTTGAACGGATGGGCTGGGATCCGGACGTGGTTCCGGACCCGCAGGACCCAGAGACGTTCCAGCGATCCAAACTGAAGTGGGAGGAACCCGAACAGGGCAAGCACGCACGCTTGCTGCAGCTGTACCGGGATTTAGCACAGCTGCGCCGCAATACGCCGGAGTTGGTGGACGGTGGTTTCGGTGAGACCTCCGTGGAGTTCGACGACGACGAGCACTGGCTTGAGCTGTCCCGCGGCGCCATCAAGGTGGTGTGCAATTTCGGCAGCGAGGCTTTGGAGACTCCGCTTGGGGGTTCCGTCCTCCTGGCTACTTCGCCGGAAGCAGCCCTCGACGGCGGGACGCTGACCCTCCCCGGTGAGAGCGCCGCCGTCGTACGCGTCAGCTAGCGCGGCAGGCCCCATCAGGTGACGGCGCCCACATATTGGACGGCGCCGTCACCTGTCCGAATGCGGTGGCAGGATGGTGCGTATGACTTATTCGGCCGCGGAAAACCGCTACGAAACCATGCCCTACCGCCGCGTCGGACGCAGCGGTCTCAAGCTTCCCGCCATCTCCTTGGGTCTTTGGCACAACTTCGGCGATGACAAGCGATTCGATGAACAGCGCGCCATCCTGCGCCGTGCCTTCGACCTGGGCGTCAACCACTTCGACCTCGCCAACAACTACGGGCCGCCGGACGGCTCGGCGGAGACAAACTTCGGCCGCCACCTGAAGGACGACTTCAAGCCCTACCGGGACGAACTCATCATCTCCACCAAGGCCGGTTACTACATGTGGCCAGGGCCTTACGGCGAGTGGGGTTCCCGGAAGTACCTCATCTCCAGCCTGGACCAGTCCCTCCAGCGGATGGGCCTGGACTATGTGGACATCTTCTACAGCCACCGCCCGGACCCCGAAACTCCGCTCGAGGAAACCATGGGTGCCCTGGACTACGCCGTGCGGTCCGGAAAAGCACTCTATGCGGGCATCTCCTCTTACACGCCGGAGCAGACCATTGAGGCAGCCCGCATCCTCAAGGAACTCGGCACCCCGTTGCTGATCCACCAGCCCAGCTACTCCATGCTGAACCGTTGGACGGAAGACGGCTCGCCCAACCTCTACGAGACCCTGGACCAGGTGGGGGCAGGCTCCATCGCTTTCTCTCCGCTGGCGCAGGGCATGCTCACCAACCGCTACCTCAACGGAGTCCCGGCGGATTCCCGGGCGGCCAAGGAACGGTTCTTGTCCGAGTCGGCACTCACGGAAGAGAGGCTGGACCGGGTCCGGGGCCTCAACGCTATTGCCGAGGGCCGCGGGCAGACGCTGGCACAGATGGCGATCGCCTGGATCCTGCGCGAGCAGCCCAAGGGTTCACCCGTCACTTCTGCGCTGGTGGGAGCATCGAGCGTAGCCCAGCTCGAAGACACGCTGAGTGCCATCAACAACCTTTCCTTTACGGATGACGAGCTCACCGCGATCGACGAATTCGCCGTGGAGTCTGACATCAACAGGTGGAAGCAAAAATAGCCTGACGGAATTAACACAGATGGGAGGGGCCAGCCGGGAATAACGGCGGCCCCTCTGCTGTTGGTTAGAATGCAAAAGTGCGCCGAATGGCGCTGTGCCAATCAGCCGCTCTCCGGGCTCAGCCGGAGCCTCGCCTGGCACCTGAGGTTTTTCCCAAAGGAGTTCCGTGTCTTCACATCCGATTCGTGTTGCCATTGTTGGCGTAGGAAACTGCGCTGCGTCGTTGGTCCAAGGTGTCGAGTACTACCGCGACGCCGACCCGAAGTCCACGATTCCCGGTCTGATGCACGTTGAGTTCGGTCCGTACCACGTCAACGATGTTGAGTTCGTTGCTGCTTTCGACGTCGACAGCAAGAAGGTTGGCCTGGACCTCGCCGACGCCATCGGCGCCAGCGAGAACAACACCATCAAGATCGCAGACGTTCCGGCCACAGGCGTGAAGGTCCAGCGCGGCCACACCCTGGACGGCTTGGGCAAGTACTACCGCGAGACCATTGTCGAGGCTCCGGAAGAAGCAGTGGACGTGGTTGCTGCACTCCGTGAAGCCAAGGTCGACGTCATGGTCTGCTACCTGCCCGTCGGATCGGAGCAGGCAGCAAAGTTCTACGCCCAGTGCGCCATCGACGCCGGTGTCGCCTTTGTGAACGCCCTCCCGGTCTTCATTGCAGGCACCAAGGAATGGGCCGACAAGTTCACCGAAGCCGGCATCCCGATTGTTGGCGACGACATCAAGAGCCAGATCGGCGCCACCATCACCCACCGTGTCATGGCCAAGCTTTTCGAAGACCGTGGCGTTACGCTGGACCGCACGTACCAGCTGAATGTTGGCGGCAACATGGACTTCAAGAACATGCTTGAGCGCGACCGCCTGGAATCGAAGAAGATTTCCAAGACCCAGGCCGTAACCTCCAACGTCGAGGCCGAGCTTCACGCAGACGACGTCCACATCGGCCCCTCCGACTACGTAGCCTGGCTCGACGACCGCAAGTGGGCATTCGTCCGTCTCGAAGGCCGCAACTTCGGCGACGCTCCCGTGTCCCTCGAATACAAGCTTGAGGTCTGGGACTCCCCGAACTCCGCCGGCGTGATCATCGACGCCATCCGTGCCGCCAAGATCGGCCTGGACCGCGGTATCGGTGGCCCGTTGCTCTCTGCCTCCAGCTACTTCATGAAGTCCCCGCCGGAGCAATTCAACGACGACATCGCCCGCGAGAAGGTCGAAGCCTTCATCCGCGGCGACATCGAGCGCTAAACCCCGCGTTACCCTGGCGCCCCCGCACCCTGCGTGCGGGGGCGTCAGCCATTTAAGCTTCCTCTCTCACGTCCTGCCGGTTTTTGGGGTTTCCTCTCTCACGTCCCGCCGCCCGCGGCCCGGGTGGTGCGAGAGGGATCGGGTTTTGGGGGTGGGTGGTGAAAGAGGGATCGGGTTTTGGGGTGGGTGGTGCGAGAGGGATCGGGTTTTGGGGGTGGGTGGTGAGAGAGGGATCAGAAGAGGCCCGTGGGGTTGCCGTCGGGGTCGACGTCCATGCGCATGGCCGCAGGTTCCTTGGGCAGGCCGGGCATGGTCATGACGGCGCCGGTCAAGGCCACGATAAACCCTGCGCCGGTCTTGGGAATCAGGTCCCGGACGTGGACGCGGAAGCCCTTGGGGGCTCCGAGCTGGGAGGCATCGTCCGTGAAGGAGTATTGCGTCTTGGCCATGCAGACGGGCAGGCCGCTCCACCCGTTCTTTTCGATATCGGCCAGCCGCCGCAGCGCGGGAACGGAGAACTCCACGCCGTCGGCGCCGTAAATTTCCTGGGCGATGGTCCGGATCTTGTCCTCCACAGGCAGATCAAGGGGGTAGAGGTGGTGGAAGTTCGACGGCGCGTCCAGCGCGGCTGCCACCTTCGCCGCGAGTTCGTCCCCGCCGTCGCCTCCACCGCCGCGGCCCCAGACGTCGGCGACGGCGGCCTGCACGCCTTCCGCTGCACACCATGCCAGCAGCCAGTCGAGTTCCTCGGCCGTGTCTGTGGCGAACTTGTTGATGGAGACCACCGGCGAGATCCCGAACTTGGCAACGTTGCCCACGTGGCGTTTGAGGTTTTCCACGCCAGCGGCCAAGGACTCAACGTTCGGGATGGACAGATCCTCCTTGGGGACCCCGCCCTGCATCTTGAGGGCGCGGATGGTGGCCACCACAACGACGGCGGAAGGCGCCACATCGGCGATCCGGGACTTGATGTCCATGTATTTCTCTGCCCCGAGATCGGCGCCGAAACCGGCTTCCGTAACCACGATGTCCGCCAACTGCTGGGCCGTTCGGGTGGCGATGAGCGAGTTGCAGCCGTGCGCGATGTTGGCAAACGGTCCCCCGTGCACCAAAGCCGGCGTGCCTGCGATGGTTTGCACCAGGTTGGGTTTGATGGCGTCCTTCAACAGCAGGGTGAGGGCACCTTCCACGCCGAGGTCTGCCACCGTGACGGGCTTGCGCTCATGGGTGTAGCCGAAGGTGATTTTGCCCAGGCGGCAGCGGAGATCGGCCAGGTCCGAAGCAAGACAGAAGACGGCCATGATTTCCGAGGCGACCGTGATGTCGAAGCCGTCCTGCCGAGGCACGCCTTGGGCGGGCCCGCCCAGGCCGATCACGACTTCCCGGAGGGCGCGGTCGTTCATGTCCAGTACACGTTTGAAAGTCATTCGCCGCGGATCGATACCCAGCTCGTTGCCTTGGAAGATGTGGTTGTCCACCAACGCCATCAGTGCGTTGTTGGCCGAGGTGATGGCGTGGAAATCACCCGTGAAGTGGAGGTTGATATCGTCCATGGGAAGCACTTGGGAATACCCGCCTCCCGTGGCACCGCCTTTCATGCCCAGGATCGGGCCCAGCGAAGGTTCCCGCAGTGCGATCATCACCTTGTGCCCGGCCCGGGCCAGGGAATCCGCCAGTCCGACGGTTGTTGTGGATTTACCTTCTCCGGCAGGAGTAGGGGACATCGCCGAGACCAGGACCACCTTGCCCGCAGGCTTGCCCTCGGGAAGGGTCAGTCGCGCCGGGTTGATCTTGGCTTTGAACGGACCGTAAAGTTCCAGGGCGTCGAGGTTTATGCCGGCACGTTCGGCAATCTCTTGGATCGGTTTGATGCTTGCGCGTTGGGCGATTTCAAGGTCCGACAAGACTTTGTTCTCAGACATCGTTGTCCTTTAACTGGGTACTTTCGCTGTGCGCGACAATCTATCAGCCACTCCGGCCATGCCTCGGGACGTGCCACCGTCCCGGGACGTGCTACCGCCCCGGAACCAGCAGGCCGGCCACCGACTCCCGGTAGCTTTCCAGGCTGATGGCTGCTGTCCGCTGCCAACCGAAGGACTCGGCGTAAGTTGCGGCGGCGCGGCCCATGTCCTCGCGCGTGCGGACGTCGTCGTACAGATCCTCGAGGGCATCCGCCCAGTCGGAAGGATCGTGCCCGTCCACGAGGATGCCGGTGCGGCCATCCGAAATTGCCCGCGAGAGGCCGCCAACATTGGTGGCCACCACGGGAGTACCGCACGCCTGTGCTTCCAACGCCACAAGTCCGAACGACTCGCTGAACGACGGCATTACCACCACGTCCGCCGACCTGAACCAGTCTGCCAACTCCGGGGCCACCACGGGCGGCCGGTGGGTGACGACGTCGCTAAGGCCCGAGTCTTCGATGATTTGTTGGAGGTTGAAATCCTTTGCTCCGCTCAGCGAACCGAGGATGGTCAGCTCCAAGTTGATGTCCGGGCGCCGCTTACGGAGAATGCCCGCAGCCCTGACGAACACCTGCGGGCCCTTGAGCCGTTGGATCCTGCCCGCGAAGACGAGGTGGAAACTCTCCGGGCGGACGTCGCGTTCCCGCCGGGCCTTCTGCCGGAACGCCGGGGTGAAGACCTTGAGGTCCACGCCGGGCGGGGCGACGTCGATCCGATCGATATCGGCGCCGTAATGCGCCACCAGTTCCTCCGCCTCGGCGGGAGTGTTGGCAATGAGCCGGGTGGCGCCGTCGACGATTCGCTGTTCGCCTTCCTCGCGACGGCGGGGTTCCGGGCGCTCGCCGGACTCCAGGACGAGGTTCTTGACCTTGGCCATGGTGTGCATGGTGTGGATCAGCGGAACGCCCCACAGCCCGGCGAGTTCAAGTCCGGCAACACCGGACACCCAGTAATGCGAATGGATGGCGTCGTAGCGGCCGTGCGGTTGTTGGTGGCGGATGCGGTCGATCTCTTCCACCATCTGGTGCAGCAGCGCGGGCAGCTCTTCCTTGGGCAGTTTGCGGCGGGGTCCTGCCATGACGTTGTGGACGCAGACGCCCGGGCCGGGATGCTCGACGGCGGGCTGCCCGGCTTTGGTGGCACGGGTGAAGATTTCCACTTCCACTCCGGCCTCCGCGAGTGCCATGGCCAGTGCCCGCACGTAGACGTTCATGCCGCCGGCGTCCCCGGCCCCGGGCTGTTCCATGGGGGAGGTGTGCAACGAAAGGAACGCGACACGACGGATCAACGCCACCGCTACCTCCTGCCCTTCTGAAACTGCCGGTGCAAAACCAGCCAATGCAATAACCGGCTTTCCTGCAGAAAACACTACTCCTGCCGTGCCCGTGCGGGCCGCCCTCGACCAAGCCGTGAACAAGGCTGCTAGCCTGTCCGCTGTGAGCCAAGACATCAAAAACATCGCCTACGACATCCGCCCCGCAACGTCCGACGATTGGCCCGGTATCTGGGCCGTGATGGAACCCGTGATCAGGGAAGGGGAGACCTTTACTTGGGACAGGGACACCGATGAGGAATCCGCCCGTGCAAAGTGGATGAAGGAAGCGCCTGGCCAGGCTTTCGTCGCCGTCCGCACCGAAGATGGGACGGTCCAGGGTACCGGCGAGTTCCATGCCAATCAGGCTGGCGGTGGAAGCCACGTGGCCAATGCCGGGTACATGGTGGGGGCAAAGTACTCGGGGCAGGGAATCGCCCGCGCCCTGTGCGCCTACTCGCTGAAGGAAGCCAAACAAGCAGGCTTCCGCTCAATGCAGTTCAACGCTGTGGTGGAGAGCAACGTCAGGGCGGTTTGGTTGTGGCAATCCATGGGTTTCCGCATCCTGGCCACCGTCCCTGAAGCCTTCAACCACCCGGAGATCGGCTACGTGGGCCTCCACGTCATGTACCGGGAACTCTAGCCCGGGACCACAGGCCTGACAGTTCGGGGAAGCCGGCTTCGTAGCCTTCCAGCAGTTTCCGCCCCAGGTCCGGTGAGCCCACCAGGGGATGGGCGGCGAATGCTTGCAGCGCGGCCTCCCGGCTTCCTTCCCGGACAGCCTGGATGGTGAGCCGCTCCACTTCCTTGACGTGACGCATAAGCGTGAGGAACTGGCCGCCCGGCCGTTCCTGCGGAAGCGGCAGCGCGCCGTCGGACGTCACCTCGCAAGGCACCTCGACGACGGCGTCCCGTGGCATGCCGGGCACGGCCACCTCGTCCGGGGATGCCCCGGCGACGGCGGCCACGGGGGAGTTGGGGACGTTGAGGATCAGTTGGGTAGTTTTCCCTGTGGAGGGAGTGCCGCCTGCAAGTGCCCGCATGACCGCGAGCGCCACGCGCTCGTAGCCTCCGCCGGCCAGGTCCTGTTCGTCCCGCTGTTCGCCTTCGGCACGCGATTCGGCGAGGTAGCCCTCTTCCCTGGACCGTCTGGCAGCTTCCCACTTGGCGTAGGCGTGGGATGACGCGGCGAGCTCCGGGTACAGCGAGCGTTGCTGGTGGTGGATGGACGCGCCGCGGGTCTCCGCCTGCCGACGAATGGCTGCGGTGGCGTGGTGGGTCTCGTAGAAGTAGTAAAGATATTCGTTCGGCAGGCAGCCGAGCAGTTGCAGCATGTGCTGGCCAAACAGCCGCCCTTCCTCCATGGAAGAAAGGGCATCGTGGCTGGACAGAAGATCCGGCAGCAGGTCCCTTCCCTCGGGCGCCAGCCGGTAAAGCCAACCGAGATGGTTCAACCCGTAGTAGCCCACGCCGTCGAGCCTCCCCTCCTGCAACGGAACGCCGACAGCGGCCGCGGCACGCTGCACCAAGCCGCCGGCGGAATCGCAGATCCCGATGACGCGCCGCCCCAAGACCGGGACCAGGGCTTCGGTGACCATCCCCGCGGGGTTGGTGAAGTTGATGAGCCAGGCGTCGGGGCAGAGGCGGCGCATCGCTTCGGCCAACTCCAGCATTCGCGGGATGGTCCGCAGTGCATAGGAGATGCCTCCGGCGCCCGTGGTCTCCTGGCCAAGCACACCAAGCTTCAGGGCCACGTCCTCGTCGATCACGCGGCCCGCCGTGCCACCTGGACGGATCGCGGCAAAGACCATGTCGGTTCCCCGGAGCGAGTCGTCCAGGTCCGTGGAAACCACGACGCCGGGACGGGAACCTTCTGCAGGCATGTCCCGCAGGACCGCGTGGATGGCGGCTAGCCGGGCGGGATCGACGTCGTACAGGACCAGCTCGTCGACGAGCCCGGCAAAGTACCCTGAGCACAGGGCACGGTACACGAGGGGAACCCGGAATCCGCCGCCGCCGGCGATCATGAGCCGCATGGTTCGAGTCTATGCAGCCGGCGGACGTGCAGCGTAGTGTGCCGTGCATGGATGCCATGCCCCAGCGTCGCTTCGATCCCCTCGCAGCCGTCCGGCCCGACGACGCGAACCAATGCGACCTGCTGCTCACGGGCACCGTATTCCAGGACATCATCTTCACGGGGCTTCCGCACTCACCTGAGCCCGGTACCGAAGTATGGAGCGAGGGCATGGGCAGTTGCCCCGGGGGAGTCGCGAACCAAGCGATCGCAGCCTCACGGCTGGGGCTTCGGACCAACCTTGCTGCGACCTTCGGCGATGACGGCTACGGCGACTACAACTGGCAGATCCTCGAATCCCAGGAGCACGTGGACCTCTCGCTTTCACGAAAAGTGCCGGGCTGGCATTCTCCCGTGACGGTGTCCATGTGCGTCAACCAGGACCGGTCCATGGTGACCCACGGCCACCCCGCTCCGGTCAACGCCTCCGAGCTGATCGGGGAGCCGCCCACTGCGCTCGCCGCAGTGGCTGACCTTGAAGAAGAACTGGAGCCATGGATGCTCGCGGCAGAGGCAGCCGGTACCAAGCTGTTCGGCGTGGTGGGTTGGGATCCCAACGGGGAATGGTCCCAGCGAAGGCTGGACCAACTCGAGCACTTCCACGCTTTCCTCCCCAATGCTCCCGAGGCCATGGCTTTCACGGGAAAGGCGGATCCCTGGGCCGCGCTCTATTCCTTGGCGGACCGCGTGCCCGTGGCCGTGGTGACCCTTGGAGCCCAGGGGGCCATGGCGGTGGACTCTGAAACGGGTGAGGAAGAGTGGGTGCCGTCCTTGCCCGTATCGGCTTCGGATCCCACGGGGGCAGGGGACTGCTTTGGTGCCGCCTTCATTGTGGGGAGCCTCGCGGGATGGAAACTGGGAGATCGGTTAAGGTTCGCGAACCTTTGTGCCTCGCTTGCCGTGCAGCAGGTCGGTGGTTCGCTGGCCGCTCCCGGCTGGGGCGACATCGCAGACTGGTGGCAGCGCGCCAACGCCAGGAAAGAGCGGCAGTCCAGCCAGTGGTTGCGACGCTTCGCTTTCCTTGAACCAATCGTCAAGGACATTCCCGCCGAGGCCCAGCGACGGGCGCGGGCCACCATCGCCCACCTCTCCGATGCCCAGTAGCAACAGTGCGTTCCACCCGCCTGCGGTTAACCCGAATTCACCCACGCCACTAGAATCTCTAGGGTGACTTACGAAGCAGCTGCAGATATCGGGATCGGGTCAAAGCCCTCAATAGCAAAGTCGGCCATGCTGGAACGCTCCGCCGTGATCGACCTCGAGGCAGTGCGGCACAACGTTCGTCAGTTCGTCGGAATCGCTTCCCCCGCCTCTGTCATGGCGGTTGTAAAAGCTGATGCCTACGGCCACGGAGCCGTGCAAGTGGCCCGGGCAGCCCTTGATGCCGGAGCATCCTGGCTTGGCGTGGCCCACATTTCCGAGGCGCTCGCCTTGCGCGCCGCGGGTATCGATGCCCCGCTGCTCGCCTGGCTGCACACCCGGGAAAGCAACTTCCAAGCCGCGGTCGCGGCCGGCATCGACGTCGGAATTTCCGGGTGGGAGCTGGACGCAGTGGTCGCGGCTGCCCGCGACCAGGAGCGCCCGGCGCGCGTGCACCTCAAAATCGATACCGGACTGGGCCGCAACGGCTGCACCATCGCGGACTGGGACCAGCTGGTGGGCCAGGCCATGGAGTACCAGGATGAAGGCCTGCTGCGTGTTGTGGGAATCTTCTCCCACCTGGCTGTGGCCGATGAGCCGCAGCGTCCCGAGACCGATGAGCAACTTGCCGTGTTCCGCGAAGCCATCGCCATGGCCGAAGACGCAGGCGTGGACACTGAGGTCCGGCACATCGCCAACACGCCGGCCACGCTTTCCCGCCCCGATTCCCATTTTGACCTGGTCCGTGTGGGCCTGGGCATTTACGGGCTTTCACCTTTCCAGGGCGCCAGCTCCGCGGAGCTCGGCCTGCACCCCGCCATGACCGTCCGAACCCTGCTTTCCAACTGTAAACAGGTCCCGGAAGGGCAAGGCGTCTCCTACGGGCTGAATTACCACACAACCACCCAAAGCACGTTGGGCCTTATCCCGCTCGGATATGCGGACGGCGTTCCGCGCGTGGCCACGGGTGGTCCGATCCGGGTGGCTGGCGTGAATTATCCTGTGGTGGGCCGGATCGCCATGGACCAGATGGTGATCGACCTCGGCCCGCTGTCCGCGGAGGAAGCCGGCAACCTGAAGGGCAGCGAGGCGGTCATGTTCGGTGACGGAGCCGACGGCGGACCCACTGCCGATGATTGGGCGGCGGCCGCAGGCACCATCAACTACGAGATCGTCACCCGCATCAGCCCCCGTGTTCCGCGCAGCTACGTCAACGAGGCGCCCGGCGCAGAAAAGCCCGGAACAGACGCCGCCGCAGCGGCCAGCGGAACGTCGAAAGCAGCCGCGCTGTGACCGGACCGCAGTGGGAGCGCAGGATCCAGGTCACGACGGCGGAACAGACCCACGCGCTCGCTGCTGCGCTCGGCGGGGTGCTTGAGGCCGGGGATCTGTTGATACTGACCGGTGAACTGGGGGCGGGCAAGACCACCTTCACCCAGGGGCTCGGCGAGGGACTGGGCGTACGTCCGGGCATCATCTCCCCCACTTTCGTTCTTGTTCGGATCCACCCCAACCTTGCCGAAGGCCCGCGTCCGGGCGGCCCGGACCTGGTCCACGTGGACGCCTACCGACTGGATTCGGCTGCCGAAGTGGACGATATCGACCTCGAGAACACCATGGACACCTCGGTGACGGTGGTGGAGTGGGGACGTGACCGCGTGGAGCACCTGGCCGAGAGCCGGCTCGAAGTCGATCTGCACAGGGCCGTGGGCGGAGACTCCGCCCACTTGGACAAAGCAGTCCTGGACTTCGAAACCGAGGACGACGACGAGCCCCGCACCATCGTGTTCCGCGGATTCGGCCCCCGTTGGTCCGAAGCACCGGGAATCCTTGGAACTGCGCTCCCTGAAGGGGGAAACTGATGCTGATCCTGGCCATTGACACCTCCGCCGTGGCAAGTGCGGCCCTCATTTCCGAGGACGCCATGGAAGGGGTGGTGGACTCCTTCGCCACGGCGGACACCCGCAGCCACGCCGAAGTCCTGGCCCCCGGAATCGAGAAACTCCTGGCCGGTTCCGGCGTAACCGGTGCGGACATCGACGCGATCGTCACCGGCGTTGGACCGGGGCCCTTCACGGGTCTCCGTTCCGGAATTGCTACGGCCCGGACGCTTGCCTTCGTCTGGAACAAGCCGCTGTACGGTCTGATGAGCCTCGATGCCATTGCGCTGGAAGTCGCGGAATCCACGTCGGCGGTTTCCGAATTCCTGGTGGCAACCGATGCACGGCGCAAGGAGGTTTACTGGGCCCGCTACTCCCTGGCTGAGGGGCAGTTGCCTGAACTCGTGGACGGACCGCACGTGGGCTTCGCCGCCGACCTTCCGGACCTCCCTGCCTTCGGTGCGGGGGCCGGGCTCTACCAGGACGTGCTGCGCGCCAACGAGGACTTCGCGGAAACCCAGCCGGACGCTGCAGCCCTGGGCCAGTTCGCGCTGGCCAAGCTCGCGGCCGGCCAGGCGTTGCTGGACTCCACGCCCCTCTACCTGAGGGAGTCCGACGCCCAGGTACCCGGACCCCGGAAACGTGCCCTGTGATGGATTCCTTCCCAAGACCTGCGATCGACGGTGTCTCCCTGCGGGACATGACCGAGGCGGACGTCGACGCCGTCGAGGCCCTGGAACGCCGCTTGTTCCCGGTGGATGCCTGGCCCCTGCAGATGTTCTTCGATGAGTTGTCCCAGCCGGAGACCCGCCGCTACATCGTGGCCGAGGCTGCAGGCGAGATCATCGCGTACGCCGGATTGATGTGCATCGAGCCAATCGCCGACGTCCAGACGATCGCCGTCGTACCCGAATTCGAAGGCAGGGGGATCGGCTCCGCGATCCTCACCGAACTCATCGCGGAGGCGCGGCGCCGCCGGGCCGCCGACGTCCTGCTGGAAGTGCGCGCTGACAATCCCCGGGCGCAGCACCTGTACCTGCGCTTTGGCTTCGAACAGATCCACGTCCGGCCGCGCTACTACAGGGACGGCACGGATGCCCTGATCATGCGCTTGCCGCTGAACGAGCCCAAACCTACAGAAGGAGTCCAGGCGTGAACCCTGCACTTCCCAAGCAACCACTGGTGCTGGGCATCGAATCGTCCTGTGATGAAACGGGCGTCGGGATTGTTCGCGGCACCACGCTTCTGACCAACACCGTGTCTTCCTCCATGGATGAACATGTACGGTTCGGCGGCGTGATCCCCGAGATTGCTTCGCGCGCCCACCTGGACGCCTTTGTGCCTACCCTCCAGGAGTCGTTGCATGAGGCAGGCGTGACCCTTCAAGACATCGATGCGATCGCCGTTACCTCGGGGCCCGGTCTTGCCGGCGCCCTCATGGTGGGCGTTTGCGCAGCCAAGGCGCTGGCCGTCGCTACCGGCAAGCCGTTGTACGCCATCAACCACTTGGTGGCGCACGTCGGCGTCGGACTGCTGGACAGGCAGAACGACGCCGGTGCTGCCGCCGGCCTGGGTGCGGACGGGCTGCCGGAGAACCTCGGAGCACTCTTGGTCTCGGGCGGCCATACCGAAATCCTGCGGATCAGGAGCATCACTGACGACGTGGAGCTCCTTGGCTCAACCATCGACGACGCCGCAGGCGAGGCCTACGACAAGGTGGCCCGCATCCTGGGACTTGGCTACCCGGGCGGACCTGCCATCGACAAGCTGGCCCGCCAGGGAAATCCGAAAGCCATCCGGTTCCCCCGCGGTCTCACCCAGCCCAAGTACATGGGTACGGCGGAGGAAAAGGGACCGCACCGCTACGACTGGTCCTTCAGCGGGCTGAAAACCGCCGTGGCCCGCTGCGTGGAGCAGTTCGAAGCGCGGGGCGAGGAAGTGCCGGTGGCGGACATCGCAGCTGCCTTCCAGGAAGCAGTGGTGGATGTCATCACGTCCAAGGCCGTGCTGGCGTGCAGGGAACACGGCATCACGGACCTCCTGCTGGGCGGTGGCGTGGCCGCCAACTCGCGGTTGCGGGAACTAACCGGCCAGCGCTGTGCTTCGGCGGGCATCAAGCTCCACGTTCCACCGCTGAACCTGTGCACGGACAATGGCGCCATGGTGGCCGCGCTTGGTGCGCAGTTGATCATGGCCGGTGTTGGACCGAGCGGCGTCTCGTTTGCCCCCGACTCGTCAATGCCGGTGACGACGGTATCCGTGCCCGCCTAGCAGAAGGCAGGGCTCAAGCGTCTGGGCCTTTGCGCATCTGCTGCACGAGGTCCATCACCACCGCTTGGAGGTCGCCGTCGTGTTCGGCGGCCACGCGGCGTTGGCGCTGGTAGCTCGCACCGCGTTCAATGATCTTCGCAACGTCCTTGAGCTCCTCGGAGCAACCGAGCTCGGCGGCTATCGGCTCCAGGCGCTCAAGTGTCTCTGTCAGATGCTCGGTGACGAGTTTTTCGTTGCCCTCGGCGTCGAGGATGATGATGGCTTCCATCCCGTAGCGGGCGGCCCGCCACTTGTTCTCCTGGACGTGCCAAGGCGGCATGGTTGGGATGGTCCCGCCGGCATCGAGGATGGTGGAGAACTCGTGGACCAGGCATTGTGTCAATGCTGCGATGGCTCCGACCTCCTCAAGCGTGGCCAAGCCGTCGCAGATGCGCATCTCGATGGTGCCCAGTGCGGCAACAGGCCGGATGTCCCAGCGGATCTCGGAGATCGCGTCGATGACACCCGTGGTGAACATGTCCTGCACATATGATTCGTACGCTTCCCAGGTGTCGAACTGGAACGGAAGTCCCGCCGTCGGAAGCTGTTGGAACATCAGTGCGCGCTGCGATGCGTAGCCTGTTTCCTCGCCGGCCCAGAAGGGGCTGGAAGCTGACAATGCCTGGAAATGCGGGAAGTAGTTGACCAGCCCGTCCAGGATCGGCAGCACCTTGTCCTTGCGGTCGATGCCCACGTGGACATGCACGCCGTAGATCACCATCTGGCGTCCCCACCATTGGGTACGTTCGATGAGCTTTGCGTACCGTTCCTTATCCGTTACGGGCTGGAGGAGGGGAGGGCTGAAGGGGTGGCTTCCGGCGCAGAACACCTCGACGCCCATGGTGTCGGTGACTTCGCGGACCGCCGCCAAGGAGCGGCTGAGATCCTCTTTGGCTTCCTCGACGGTCTCGCAGACGCCCGTCACCAGTTCAACGGTGTTGAGGAGGAGTTCGCGCTTGATATGCGGGTGTTCATCATCCTCGTTGAGGTCGGGGTGGTTGGCTGCAACGCCCCTGAGGACGTCGTTCGCTACGGAAACCAGTTCCCCTGTACGTGCGTTGACGAGCGCCAGCTCCCATTCCACACCCAGTGTCGATTGCCTGGATGGCGCAAAATCAATCTGCACGTAGTCCCCTCGTTGTCTTTGCCTTTGGCCGGACAGTGCCCCGCTGCGGGGCCGCCAGCGGTCGGATCAAGTCTAGTGCAGTGGTGCCTGTCGCCATGGCGCGCGGACCGGACATTAACGTCCGTGAATTGCTAATGAGAATGATTCTTAACTAGAATCGTGCCATGCACCTTTCCGTCATCAGTTCCCTCGAGCGCGAATGCCGCGAAGCCGCTGCGGCCAGGCTCGGTTGGACCCGACACCGGCGGAGATGGACGCGGAGCCGGCCATGTGGAACGACCCGTTTGAGCTGATTAAGCCCTTTAGAGCCTTCACCAACAAAAGGAGAACACCATGAAAGTCAGGAACTCGCTGCGAGCCCTCAAGAAGATCCCCGGTGCCCAGATCGTCCGGCGGCGCGGCCGCACCTTCGTTATCAACAAACTGAACCCGCGCATGAAGGCGCGCCAGGGCTAACGGTGTATTGAGGAAGGTCGGGAGAAGAAGTCTTACTTATTCTCCCGACCTGCCCGTCCGGGCTGTTTAATAAGAAGATGCCCATCTTGAACAAAGACATGTCCCTCTGCATCTCGCTTGCTGCCCGCCCCAGCAACATTGGGACCAGGTTCCACAACTATCTTTACGATCTGCTCGGCCTGAACTTTGTTTACAAGGCTTTCGCTCCCGCCGACATCACCTTGGCGGTGGCCGGTATCCGCGGACTTCCCATCCGGGGTGCCGCTGTCTCGATGCCCTACAAGGAAGCAGTCATCCCGCTGGTTGATGTGATGGATCCCTCCGCCAAGGCCATCGACTCCGTCAACACGATCGTGAATACCGGCGGTGTGCTGACCGCGTACAACACCGACTACATCGCCATCGCCCGACTCCTCAAGGACCATGAGGTGCCCAACACACACTCCGTCCTCCTGCGCGGGGCCGGTGGAATGGCCAAAGCTGTTGCGGCCGCGCTGCGCGACGCAGGCTTCACCAAGGTGACCATTGTGGCGCGAAATGAAACTACCGGCCTCGCTCTCGCGGGCCTCTACGGCTTCGGCTGGCAGGACGACGTCAACGGTTCCACCGCCGACCTCATCATCAACGTGACTCCGCTGGGCATGGCCGGAGCCGACGAAACCGCGCAGTCCTTCGATGACGCCACCGTTGCCGCCGCCCGGGTGGTGTTCGACGTCGTGGCACTGCCGTCCGAGACTCCGCTCATCGCAGCGGCCCGCGCCGCCGGCAAGCCCGTCATTACCGGTGCCGAGGTCATTGCCATCCAGGCCGAGGAGCAGTTCGTCCTCTACACAGGTGTGAGGCCAACGCCGGAGCAGGTCCGCGAAGCTTCGGAATTTTCACGGCGCTAGGCGGCCTCCGGTCACGGCCAGGACGTGCCGCTAGGAGCTGACCGGCTCCACCACAACAACCACCCGCTCCTCGCCGATCCTGGTGAGGACCAAGGTGGCTGTCTTCGCCTTTCCTGCTTTTCCGGCAGGTTTTCCGGGAAGCAGTTGCTTCCGAAGTTCCTCGGGCGTCACCGCAGTACCGCGCTTCTTGATGTCCAGCACCGTGATGCCGTTCGCCTTGACCCATGCCTTAAGGGCCTTGACGTTGTAAGGCATGACCTCGAGAACACGGTAGGCGCGCGCAAAGGGCGTGTCGTGGAGTTCCGGTGCGCAGACATAGGCGATGTGCTCGTCCACGAGGTGACCGCCGAGCCTCTCTGCTACGTCGGCCACGAGGCCCGCGCGGATGACGGCCCCGTCGGGTTCGTACAGGTAACCTTCCAAGGGCCCGACGGCGGCTACCGGACCGGCGTGGAAATCCTCGCCGCTGGTGATTTCGGCGGCTCCCTGGGGGCCGATCACCAGAGCCGCGCGCCGCACGCCGGGGCGGGCGACGCCGTTGAACCACAGGGTCACTTCGGTGACGTCGCCGGCCACGGAGACCCACTGGGCTTCACAGTTGGCCGGGACTGAGTCGTGGGGGATGCCGGGGCCCATCTTGACGCCAATGGCGCGCCCTGTGGCGGCGAGGCCCTCCACGAAGGATAGCGGGGGAGAGAATGCCTCCGGATCCCAGATCCGCTTGGTGCCGGACGTGGAAGTCGTGCGGCGGGCAGGGTCCAGCCACACGCCGTCGATGCCGTCCAGGTCCACGGAGGTGGCATCGGAGTGGACCACTCTGGCGTGGGGAAACGGCATGAGGTTGATCGTGGCGCAGGCGGCCGTTGTTTCGTCGAGTTCCACGGCTGTTACGGCGATGTCCATGGACGCCAGTGCCATCGAATCAGCGCCAAGCCCGCAGCCGAGATCGGCAACGTGGGATATTCCTGCCTTCACGAATCGCTCCGCGTGGCGGGCTGCGACATTGAGGCGGGTGGCCTGTTCCAGGCCTGCCTGGGTAAACAGCATTTGGTGTGCAAACTCGCCGAACTTGGCCTCGGCCTTGGTCCGCAGGCGCGACTGCGTCAGGACGGCGGCTACCAGCTCGGGGGAGTGGCCGGCCTTGCGCAGCGAGGCGTTGAGCGCCATGGCGTCGGCTTCACGGTACGGTCCAAGCGAGCCAAGAAGCTCCCACCCTTCCGTGGTGAACAAGGGCGCGAGGTGTTCCTGAGGAGCGTTGGGCATGCCATCCAGCCTAAACGTTTGCGCTCCGGGGCTGAGACCTGGCGGGCAGCCCGATAGGGTTGTTTTCATGGAAGACACCGCAGCTCCGCAGCCCTCCGACATCAACAACCCGGACGGGAACGATTCCCGTGTTCCGGGGGCCGAAGAGCATCCCGCCGGCCGGTCCATCTCCACGTATGCACGTCCGGCGCTCATAGCGGGTGCCGTCATCGCCGTTGTTTGCATCGGACTGCTGATTGTCATTTTCGCGCTGGATTCCTTCAACGCAGCGGCCTACTCCGTCACGGGCAAGAGCGTGAACGACGCCACGGAGGAGGCCCGGGATATCCGTGAGCTTTACAGCGGTGTCCGCGCCGGCGGTATCACCGGACTGGTGATTTCCGGCGTCGTAGCTGTTGCTGCCGCCGTCGTTCTTTACCTGAACCGGGGATCCGCGGCCGGGCGCGCGGAGGACGACGGCGACGACTACGACCTCGACGACCTCCGGGGCGAGTAACCCGGGTTCACCGAAAGACGAATTGTTGGCACTCACCTTGACCGAGTGCTAACGCCTTACATAGAGTCTTGTTAGCACTCTCCCCTTGAGGGTGCTAACCCACGCCAGGTAAGCTGCCGGCACCGCGACGACGGTTGCACGCCTCGGCACCCTTGTTCTTAGTCCATGAATCAGCTCATGAAAAGGAGAGATCCGAGTGTCGGTCTCGATTAAGCCTCTTGAGGATCGTATTGTTGTTCGCCCGCTCGAAGCAGAGCAGACCACGGCTTCCGGCCTGGTTATTCCGGACTCCGCACAGGAGAAGCCGCAGGAAGGCGAAGTTGTTGCAATCGGCCCCGGCCGCTTCGATGACAACGGCAACCGCGTGCCCGTGGACGTAGCTGTTGGCGACGTCGTCATCTACTCCAAGTACGGTGGAACCGAAGTCAAGACCGGTGGCAACGAGTACCTCGTTCTGTCCGCCCGCGACGTCCTCGCGATCGTCGTCAAGTAACTTGCCGGGATCCCGCACTGCAGGCGCCGTTGGAATACGTTCCGGCCGCCGGTGGTGCGGGTTTTCCGTTCTGAAAGGACATAACCATGGCAAAGCAGCTTGCGTTTAACGACGCTGCCCGCCGGTCCCTCGAGGCCGGTATCGACAAGCTCGCCAACACCGTCAAGGTGACGCTCGGCCCGCGCGGCCGCAACGTCGTCCTGGACAAGAAGTGGGGCGCCCCCACGATCACCAACGACGGCGTGACGATCGCCCGCGAAGTCGAATTGGACGATCCCTACGAGAACCTTGGCGCTCAGCTGGCCAAGGAAGTTGCCACCAAGACCAACGATGTTGCAGGCGACGGCACCACGACGGCCACCGTGCTTGCACAGGCCCTGGTCAAGGAAGGCCTGCGCAACGTCGCGGCCGGCGCTGCTCCCGGTGAGATCAAGCGCGGCATCGAGGTTTCCGTTGAAGCCGTCGCAGCCCGACTCCTGGAGAACGCCCGCGAAGTCGAAGGCACCCAAGTAGCCAACGTTGCAGCCATCTCCGCCCAGAGCGACGAGGTTGGCGAACTGTTGGCCGAGGCTTTCGGTAAGGTGGGCAAGGATGGCGTCATCACCATCGAAGAGTCCTCCACCACCCAGACCGAACTGGTCCTCACCGAGGGCATGCAGTTCGACAAGGGCTACCTTTCCCCGTACTTCGTCACCGACGCAGAGCGCCAGGAAGCCGTCCTCGAAGACGCGCTCATCCTGATCAACCAGGGCAAGATCTCCTCCCTGCAGGAATTCCTGCCGCTTCTGGAGAAGGCACTGCAGGCTTCCAAGCCGCTGTTCATCATTGCCGAAGACATCGAAGGCGAAGCCCTCTCCACGCTGATCGTCAACCGCATCCGCGGCACGCTCAATGTTGTGGCCGTCAAGGCACCGGGCTTCGGCGACCGCCGCAAGGCCATGCTCCAGGACATCGCCACGCTCACCGGTGCACAGGTTGTTTCCGCTGACCTCGGCCTGAGCCTGGACACTGTTGGCCTTGAGGTACTTGGTACGGCCCGCCGTATCACGGTCACCAAGGACAACACCACCATCGTGGACGGCGCCGGCACCGAGCAGGACGTGGCTGACCGCGTCGCACAGCTCCGGGCCGAGCTCACCCGGACGGATTCCGACTGGGACCGCGAGAAGCTGCAGGAACGCCTGGCCAAGCTGGCCGGCGGCATCGGCGTGATCAAGGTTGGCGCAGCCACCGAGGTTGAGCTCAAGGAAAAGAAGCACCGCATCGAGGACGCTGTTTCCTCCACGCGTGCCGCCCTTGAAGAAGGCATCGTTTCCGGTGGCGGTTCGGCCCTCATCCACGCCCTCAAGGCACTGGACGAGTCCCCGGCCGTCAAGGCGCTGGAAGGCGACGCGGCAGCTGCCGTGGGCATCGTCCGCCGTGCCTTGGTCCAGCCGCTGCGCTGGATCGCCCAGAACGCCGGTTTCGACGGCTTCGTTGTTGTGGCCAAGGTTTCCGAACTGGAAGCCAACCACGGTTTCAACGCCAAGTCCGGCGAGTACGAGGACCTGATCGCCGCTGGCGTGATCGACCCCGTCAAGGTCACCCGCTCCGCTCTCCGCAACGCTGCTTCGATCGCTGCCCTGGTTCTCACCACCGAGACCCTGGTTGCCGAGAAGCCGGCTGAGGAAGAAGACGCACACGCAGGCCACTCCCACTAAGGGCTTGCTCCAGAGAACCCCGGTCACACGCACGTGGCCGGGGTTCTTTGCTGCCCTGGCGCTTCCGCGCGGGGCTGCCCTTGCTGGCTTACGACGGCGGCGGTAACCTGACGCTGTTGTGGCAGCGTGGGTGAAGGGCAGCCTGCCGCACCGGCCGCAAGGTGGGCAATGGCAGTACCGTATACCGCTTTGGATCAAGGACGCTCGGCGTTCACGGAACGCCGCTGGAGCGACGCTTTGGAGTGCCTGGTTAGCGCCGACAAGCAGGGTGGACTGCCGCCGCAGGATCTTGAATTGCTTGCATCCGTCTCCATGCTGTTGGGGCGAAACAGCCAAGGCCTCGACTATCTGGGCCGCGCCCACGACGAATACCTGACCGTGGGCGACGCGGACGGTGGAGCACGCTGCGCTGCCTGGCTGGTCATGTTCCTCATGGACGCGGGGGAGAGGGCCCTCGGCAGCGGTTGGTTGGCTAGGGGCCGGCACCTGGTTGAGGGCCTGGAAGGAATGAACGCTGGGGAAGGCTACCTTCTCATCCCGGCAGCGCTCGGAACGCTCCGAAGCGGCGACCCGCAGGCCAGCCACGCCCTGTTCAGCAGGGCGCTCCAGATCGGAGAGGCACTGGAGGATACGGACCTCAAAGCCATGGCGCGGCTGGGGGTGGGCACGTCGCGGATGGCGCTTGGGCATCCGGAAGAAGGGCTGCGGCACCTGGACGAAGTCATGGTCTCCGTGACCGCAGGGGAAGTCTCACCGATTCCCACAGGGATCATTTACTGTGCCGTGTTGGGCAGTTGCCGGCTTGCACAGGATGTGGGCAGGGCACAGGAATGGACGTCTGCACTCGAGCGCTGGTGCGGGGAACGTCCGGACATGGTGATGTTCGGTGCCCAATGCCAGGCGTACCGGGCGGAGCTCCTGATCCTGCATGGAGCCTGGGACCAGGCCTTGGAAGTGGCGAAGTCGGCTGAAGGGCGAATCCGCAAGGGCGATCCGGACGCAACGTTCGGCGCCTGGTACCAGGAAGCTGAGGTTTTCCGCCTCCGGGGCCGATCCGAGGAGGCCGGCCGCGCTTACAAAGTCGCTGCCGGGACAGGCTTCGAACCGGAACCGGGCGTAGCGCTGCTCCAGCTCCAGGAGGGGAAGGCAGCCGAAGCGCAGGCCCGCATTCGGCGTGCTGTGGCTGGGGCCGACCCCGCCAACAAGCGGCGGTTGCTTCCCGCCGTCGTCGAAATTGAACTGGCGGCCGGGGACGCTGCGGCGGCGAGGACCGCCGTCGAGCAACTTACCCAGGGCCTGCATGCCGGAAGTCCTCCCCTTGAGCTGGCCTCCGCTGCCCAGGCGGAAGCCGCCATCCTCCTTGCCGAAGGCGAGCCGGCAGCAGCCCTCTCGACGGCGCGCCGCGCATGGCGTCTCTGGTACACACTCGAGGCCCCCTTCAACGCCGCCCGTTCCCGTGTACTTGCCGCCCGCGCGTGTGCGGCGTTGGGCGATCCGGACTCGGCCGCCATGGAGTTCGAAGCTGCGTTGGAGGTCTTCGCGGATCTCGGGGCGGCTCCGGCTGTCGCCCAAGTGCAGGTTCTGAGCCGCGCCGGCTCGGGGGACGATTCCCTGCTGACAACCCGCGAACTGGAGGTCCTGGGCCTGATTTCCTCAGGGCAGTCAAACAAATCGATTGCGAGGCAGCTGTTCCTCAGCGAAAAGACAGTGGCCCGCCATGTCAGCAACATCCTGGCCAAGCTCGGAGTACCTTCACGGGCGGCGGCGACGTCGTACGCCTTCGGGCACCACCTGATCCCTTGATGCCCGCTCACATCCCGCATCATGTGCAGTAATACCCATGGTCCTTCCTCGGGAAATGGGTAATTCTCCCGACGCGCCGTGCCACCCGGCGCCCATAGGTTTGCTGTATCGGTACACGCAACCAGGAGGACAGAGCCATGAATTACCAGGAGCACGAAGAGCTGGAAACGGTGATTGTGGGAGGTGGACAGGCCGGGCTGGCACTAGGCCACTATCTCGCCTCGCAGAACCGGGACTTCGTCATTCTGGACGAGAACTCCAGGACGGGACAGTCGTGGCGCGGCCGCTGGGACTCGCTGCGACTCTTCACTCCCGCCAAATACGACGGGCTTCCGGGGAAGCCTTTCCCAGGCGACCCCCTGGCATTCCCTACCAAGGACCAGCTGGCCGACTACCTTGAGGCCTACGTCCGTGAGTTCCGCCTTCCCGTTGTTTTGGGCGCCCGCGTCGACGAGGTGCGGCAAGACGGCGACGGCTTCTTAATCGCTTCGGGGGAGCGCAACTGGCGTGCCCGGAACGTCGTGATCGCGACCGGCGGATACCAAGTCCCCAAGAGGCCGGCCTTCGCCCAGGAGTTGAACCCTGCGATCGTGCAGCTGCACTCGAAGGACTATCGCAACCCGGGGCAGCTCCAGCCAGGCAATGTGCTGGTGGTGGGTCTGGGCAATTCGGGCGCGGAGATTGCCTTGGAGGCCAGTCGTACACACCCAACGTTCGTCTCGGGCAAAGCGAGCGGTGAACTTCCCGTACGCCATGGCCGCGCCGGCGCCCGCTTCTTCCTCCCCGTCATAAGGTTCCTTGGCCTGTACGTATTGACGCTGAATACTCCCATCGGCCGGAAAGCAGCTCCCGGATTCAAGGCGATGGCCGCACCGTTGATCAGGACGCGGAGCAAGGAATTGCGAGCAGCAGGCGTCCAACTGCTGCCCCGGGTTGCCGGTGTCACTGCAGGCTGTCCGGTGTTGGAAGACGGAACTTCTCTTGAGGTTTCAAACGTCATCTGGTGCACGGGGTATCAGGAGGACTATTCGCCACTCCAGCTTGAGCGGTCCGGATTGCCCCAGCATTATCGTGGGGTGGTGGAGTCTGTCCCCGGGCTCTACTTCCTGGGCCAGGAATTTCAGTTCGCCGCGGCCTCTGCCACACTTCCCGGCATTGGGCGGGATGCCCGCTACCTGGCAGCTGCCATGTCAGCACGCAAGCTTGGGAAGTCGTCAAGGGAAGCAGGGCAGCCGCAGCCGAATGCGGGACAGTTACCGGCGTGACTGCCGGCAATGTGACCATGGAATGCGTCACATCCGGCATGACTGGCCCCCGGCTAAGGCCACTTAGTATCGTTTCCCCGTGTCAGGCCCGCATTCTTCCGGAAGGGGCACAGCCGGCACACAGCTTGGACTGTGCTGATCCATAGCGAGAGGTGGGCTAATTGACCTGCCGGACGGGGTCCATCCAGCCCCCTTGACTGGGACACATGCGCTAAAACGCATATGATGGAACCTTTGTGAAAGAGCCTTTGAGGAATCGCCTAACGTGACTGCACCAACGATCCAACAGCCCGCCCGTCCCAACAGGCGGGCCGCAGGTCCCGTTGCAAAGTCCAAGTTCCGCCCTGAAATCCAAGGCCTCCGCTCGCTCGCAGTCCTCATGGTGGTCAGCTACCACATCTGGATCGGGCGGGTCTCAGGGGGAGTGGATGTCTTCCTGCTCATCTCCGCATTCCTGATGACCCTGCAGTTCACCGGACGCTATAAACAGCGGCGTTCCATGGATCTGGTCAAGCACTGGCTGCACCTGTTCCGGAGGCTGCTCCCGGCCGTTGTGGTAGTCATCCTCAGCACTCTCGCAGCTACATTCGTCTTCCTGCCACCTACCCGTTGGGTGGACGTCGTAAACCAGGCCTGGGCATCCCTTTTCTACTTCGAGAACTGGCTGCTGCAGACACTCGCCGTCAACTACTACGCAACGGACCACAGCCTGGCGAGCCCCGTGCAGCACTTCTGGTCCCTCTCCATCCAGGGCCAGATCTTCATTCTGTGGCCGGTCATTTTTGCCACCATGGCAGTGGTCTGCAGGAAGTACAACCTGCGCTACCGGGCGTCTTTGGCCTACATCTTCGCGATTATTTTTGTCGCTTCCCTGACCTACTCGATCATCTTTACGGCCAACAACCAGGCCGTGGCCTACTTCGACACCTTCGCCAGGTTGTGGGAATTTGCCTTGGGTACCTTGGTGGCGCTGATCCTTCCGGCGCTGGACTTCTCCAAGCCGGTGCGTGTGGTGATGGGTTGGGTCGGAGTCCTCGCCATGCTCAGTTGCGGGATCGTACTGCAGGTGCAGACCGCCTTCCCCGGCTTCGTAGCGTTGTGGCCAACCCTCGCTGCCGTGTTCGTCATTGTGGCCGGACAAACGGGCAGCCGCTTTGGCGTGGACCGAATCCTCAGCTCCAAATTCCTGGTCAAGCTGGGGGACAACTCCTATGCTCTTTACCTTTGGCACTGGCCCATCCTGGTGATCGCACTGGCGTGGAGCGGCAAGGAGCACGCCGGCTGGCTTTCGGGCACCGCCATCGTGGCTTTGGCCCTGGCTCTGGCATTCCTGACCACCAAGTTCGTGGAAAAGCCGTTCCGTGAATGGCAGTGGCCGGAAATGAAGAAATGGCGTGCAGCCGTTTCCATCGTGGCGTGCCTCGCCGTTGCATGTGCGCCGCTGCTGGGGTTCCAGTACAAGCAGTACCTGGACCAGAAGGCTGCCGAGACGCAGGCCTTCAATGACAATCCCGGTGCCCACGCCTTGCTTCCGGGCTATGTTGACCAGGTCAGCGAAGGCGCCAAGACCCTGCCCACCGCTGAACAACTTCCCGAGGACTGGGCCCATCTGGGCGCCTCGTGCGAGGGCGCAAGCAAACCGGACGACAATCTACTGGCCGAGAACTGTACCCAGAACGAAGTTGGCGACGACGCCACTAAGAGCATCGTGGTGCTCGGCGATTCGCACTCCCAGCAGTGGCTCGCCGCCCTTGGCCCGCTGGCCGAAGCAGAGCACTGGAAGGTCACGGCCCTCCTGCTTGGCGGATGCCACTTCATGCCTCACAACGGCGATGCTGACAGCCAGTGCAACGATTTCAACGCGGCGGCTTTCAAGTACGTGGCTTCCCATACTCCGGATGCCGTCTTCATGGTGGGTTCCATGGCGTCACCGTCGTCGCCGGACGAGAAACTCGTCTATGGCTTCGACCAGACGGTGACCAACTTCAACGACCTCGGCATCCAGGTGGTCGCGATTCGGGACAACCCCCGGTACGACTACAACGTGACTGAATGCGCCTTGGCCAAAGGCGTCGACAGCGCCGACTGCAAGTCGGACGAGCCTGATGTGGTGGCCGCCGAAAGCCCGTTCGCGGCCGTCCAAGGCACGTTCGGGAACGTTGCCTTCATGGATATGACAGATCTTCTGTGCGACGGCATTACCTGTCCGAGCGTGATCGGCAACGTCTTCGTGTACCTCGACGATAACCACTTGTCCAAGACGTATGTTGCCAGCATGGGTGACATGTTCGACGAGAGGTGGTTTGCCGCGACGGGGTGGGCACGATGACCGCCGCCAACAACGCGGGCACCTTGACCGCGCCTTCCACGAAGCAAGGCACGACGCCGGAACGCACCTTCCGTCCGGAGGTCCAGGGCTTGCGTGCCTTGGCCGTGCTGATGGTGGCCGCGTACCACATCTGGCTCGGCAGGGTCTCCGGCGGTGTTGACGTCTTCCTGCTCATTTCCGCGTTCCTGCTGACGCTGTCCTTCACGCGCAAGTTGGAGGCGGGAAAGCCCCTCCTGCTGCTGCGGCACTGGCTGCACGTCTTCAAGCGGTTGCTGCCCGCCGTCGTCGTGGTTTTGCTGGCGGTCCTGACGGCCACCTGGGCGTTTGTCCCGCAAAGCCGCTGGCCGGACGTGCTCGCCGAGGCCTGGGCGTCCCTGTTGTACCGGCAGAACTGGCAACTTGCCAAATCTGCCGTTGATTACTACGCGCAGGACCACTCCGGAGCGAGCCCGCTGCAGCACTTCTGGTCCCTGTCCGTCCAAGGGCAGGTCTTCATCCTTTGGCCGCTGGTATTCGCCGTGATCGCGATCCTGCAGCCATACCTTGCCAAACTGTTCCGCAACAGCAAGGCCGTCGCCCACAGGCAGTTGCTGTTCATGGCCTTCGGCCTGGTCTTCGCGGTTTCGCTGGTTTACTCGGTAGACCAGACGGCGCACAACCAGGAGTACGCCTACTTCGATACCCGCACGCGCCTCTGGGAGTTTGCGCTGGGTTCCTTGCTGGCGTTGTCGCTGCCGTACCTGAAACCCGGACGCAGGCTCCGGGTGTTCCTCGGCTGGGCAGGTCTTGCGGCCATGCTGTCTTGCGGGCTCATCCTCACCGTAGACCGCTCCTTCCCGGGATTCGTCGCGCTCTGGCCCACCCTGGCCGCAGCCGCAGTGATCGTGGCAGGGCAAAGCGGGAGCCGTTTTGGCGCGGACAGGTTGCTTGCCGCCAAGCCCTTGGTCCTGGTCGGCGATAACTCCTATGCCTTGTACCTGTGGCATTGGCCGGTACTGGTGTTCTTCCTCCTGGTCACGGAGACCACGGCTCCAAACCTGCTCCAGGGGCTGGCCATCATGGCTGTGTCCATGGTCCTGGCCATTGCCACCACGCGCTGGGTTGAGCGCCCCCTGCGCCGCTGGGAGTGGCCCAACGTGCGGTCCTGGCGGGCCGCCGTCGTCATTGCCTGCTGCGGCGCGCTGCTGGCGCTGCCCGTGACCGCCTGGCAGGGAGCCATCTCCGCCGAGGGCGCCGCGATCGCCGACCAGCCCATGGAGCTTACTCCCGGAGCCGCAGCGCTGGCACCGGAAAAAGCGGGCCAGCCCACCCCTGATGCCAAGATCATTCCGGCGCCGGCTGCCATGAAGGATGAGTGGGCGGACATCGATGGGTTGTGCACCGGCGACAACGTGCCGTCCGATCCCTTGCTGCAGGGTTGCCTGCAGAACGACGAACCGGATGTGGTCACCAAAAGGATTGTGGTCCTGGGCGACTCGCACGCGCAGCAGTACATGGCGGCGCTCGGCCCCATTGCCAAGGCGCATGGCTGGGAAGTGGTCACCCTCCTGAAGGGCAGCTGCCGGTTCGGTGCGGAATCTCCCGAGAGGGACGAGGAGTGCAACGCCTTCAACAAGGCCAGCGCCGCCTACGTCATGGAGCATAAGCCGGATGCTGTGTTTACGGTGGCGTCCCTGACTCACGTCACGGCACCGTTCGAGACCGAAGTCCCGGGCTACCTGGAGGGCATCAAGCCGTTCACGGATGCAGGCATTGAAGTGGTGGGAGTCCGCGACAACCCACGGTTTGCCATCAACATGCCTGAGTGCGTGCAGAAGAAGGGACCGGACTCACCGGACTGCAACCCGCCGCTGGAGGAATCCCTGGCTGCGTCCTCGCCCCTGGATGACTACGCCGGCAAGGTGGATCGCCTCTACCTCATGGACATGAGCGACTTCATTTGCGAGCAGGGAACCTGTCCGGCCGTGGTGGGCAACGTCTATGTCTATAAGGACGACAACCACCTCACCAAGACCTACGTACAAAGCATGATTCCCATGTTCGAGGAACGGTTGCTGGCAGCGACGGGCTGGTCGGCGAGCTAGCCCCACCTGCCGCTTGCGTATCAGGAGAAGCACGACGACGGCCTGCCGCCAGTGCTGTTGCTCACACTCGGTGGCCGCGGAATATGGCGACGGGCGCAGAGGTTCTAGTATTTATCCAACACTTCTGCACAGGCCAGTCCCGTAATGACGGGCTGGTCATCAGTTGCAACCCCTACCAGTTCCAGTCCCCACACCAAGGTAAGAGGCGCACTCATGACCCAGCCCGAACACGATCCCTTTGGCTTTGTTGGCCTGACCTACGACGACGTCCTGCTGCTTCCCGGTCACACCAACGTAATTCCCTCGGAGGCTGACACGTCCTCCCGGATTTCGAAGCGCATCACCGTGCAGACGCCTTTGTTGTCCGCCGCCATGGACACCGTCACCGAGTCCCGCATGGCCATCGCCATGGCGCGGCAGGGTGGCCTTGGCGTGGTCCACCGCAACCTTTCCATCGACGACCAGGCCGAGCACGTTGACCGGGTGAAGCGCAGCGAATCGGGCATGATCACCAACCCGGTGACCATCAACCCCGAAGCCACGCTCCAGGAGCTCGACGAGCTGTGTTCCCGCTACCGCGTCTCCGGCCTCCCCGTGGTGGACCCCGAGGGCCGGCTCCTGGGCATCGTCACCAACCGCGATACCCGTTTCATCCCGGAATCCGAGTTCCCCACGCGCCGCGTCAGCGATGCCATGACCAAGATGCCGCTGGTCACCGGCCACGTAGGCATCAGCCGTGAGGAAGCCTCCCACAAGCTGGCCACCAACAAGATCGAGAAGCTCCCGCTGGTTGATGACCAGGGCCGGCTCAAAGGCCTCATCACCACCAAGGACTTCACCAAGGCCGAGCAGTACCCGCTGGCCACCAAGGACGACGAGGGCCGCCTCCGCGTTGGTGCTGCCATCGGTTTCTTCGGCGACGGTTGGGAACGCGCCATGAAGCTCATCGACGCCGGTGTGGACGCGCTGTTCGTGGACACCGCCAACGGCCACTCGCAGGGTGTGCTGGACATGATCGCACGCCTCAAGTCCGATCCCGTGGCAGCACACGTGGACATCATCGGCGGCCAGGCCGCAACCCGCGAAGGTGCACAGGCACTGATCGACGCCGGAGCGGACGGCATCAAAGTCGGTGTTGGTCCGGGCTCCATCTGCACCACCCGCGTGGTGGCCGGTGTGGGCGTCCCGCAGATCACCGCAATCTACGAGTCCGCCAAGGCTGCCATCCCGGCCGGCGTTCCGCTCATTGCCGACGGCGGGCTGCAGTACTCGGGCGACATCGGCAAGGCCCTCGTGGCCGGCGCCGATACCGTGATGCTCGGCTCCTTGCTTGCAGGCTGCGAGGAGTCCCCGGGCGACCTCATCTTCGTCAACGGAAAGCAGTTCAAGAGCTACCGCGGCATGGGTTCCCTCGGTGCCATGCAGTCCCGCGGCAAGAACACGTCCTACTCCAAGGACCGTTACTTCCAGGCTGACGTTTCCGGCGATGACAAGCTCATCCCCGAAGGCATCGAAGGCCGTGTTGCCTACCGCGGACCGCTGGCATCGGTGGCCTACCAGCTGGTTGGCGGCCTGCGCCAGACCATGTTCTACACCGGCGCCCCGACGATCCCCGAGCTCAAGGCACGCGGCAAGTTCGTCCGCATCACTGCTGCCGGCCTGAAGGAATCGCACCCGCACGATATCCAGATGACCGTCGAGGCGCCCAACTACTCCCGGTAGTAGAAAGCCGTCTCCATCGAAAAGTCCCCGTGGTTTCCACGGGGACTTTTTCGTTGGGCACCTGCCCTGCTGTATGAGTGGCTCCTGCCGTCAGGGGGCAGGCATAGGCTGGGCACATGTCAGAACTGCCACCAGGGCCGACGCATCCGGAATCCGTCCGGGTGACCAAAGTGCCGCCCCGGAAGCTTGCCCTCCGCCCGTACGCCCGCGCCGTCGGGCAGGTCCTGAAGGTGAGCTTCAAAGCATCACCGGCCGCGGTGATTATGAAGGTGGCCGGTTCGTTGATCTCGGCCACCCTGCCGCTGGTCACCACTTACTTCGCCGCCCTCACCACCACTGCGCTGGCTGCTGGTTACGCGGGGGATCCGGCGGCCGGTCCGCGTGCCGTCCTGTATGTCATCATCACCGCCGCGCTGGGCTTGTTCTGGGGCGGATTCAGCAGCGTGGACCGCTACATCCAGCAACTGATGAGCTTTCGCGTCGGGGCGATCGTGGGGGACCTCATGTACCAAAGGTTCCTGGCACTCGAGTTCTGGCGCTATGACGACAAAGAAACCGTAGATCTCTACGACCGCGCCAAACGCTTCTCCGATTCCTACGCGAGGGTCCTTGACCGGATAGCGGCGATCTTCACGCAGCTCGTTTCCGTCATCCTGGCCATTGGTGCGTTGTTGCTGGTCAGCTGGTGGATCGCTGTGATCGTGCTGGTTGCGATCGTGCCGAGCGTGTACTTGCAGTTCAAACTCTCCCGCGAGCAGATCGCCCACTGGAACACGCAGGTTGATTCCCGGCGGCAGCGCAGGATGATCGAGCAGAACCTCCTGCGCCCGCAGCACATCGCGGAAATGCGGCTCTACGGAATCGTGGACTACCTCATGGACCTCCGCTCCCGGCTACGCGACGCGGACGAGCGCAGGCGCCTGGATTTCCAGAAACGGTACATCCCCAAACAGTTGGCGGCCGACGCGCTGCAGTACGGCGCGGAGGTGGTCTCGCTCATCTGGGTGGTGGGGCAAATCATCGCCCACGCCCAGCCGGTGGGGCAGTTCCTGTATGTCCAGCAGATCGTGAGCCGCGCGTTGTCCACCGCCAACAACCTCGTTTCCTCGCTCAGCTCGATCGACGAGGACCTCGCCAACCTCAAGGACTACGAACTGTTCATGGCCCTTCCAGTACCCACCGGTCATGAGCCACCCCTCGCCGAGCCGCCCAAGACCGTGGAAATGCGGGATATCCATTTCAGTTACACAGGCAGTGATATCGAGGTGATCAAAGGCATCTCATTGACCATCAAAGCTGGCCAACACATCGCGATCGTCGGGGAAAACGGCGCCGGGAAGTCGACCCTGATCCGCATCCTGGCGGGCCTCTACAGGCCGGACTCCGGCACAGTAGTGCTCGACGGCGTCGACCTCGCCTCTGTTGATGTGACCAGCTGGCACCGGCATCTGGCGGTCCTCAGCCAGGAGTTCCTCAAATACGAGTTCGCCACTGCCGCGGAGAACATCTACCTGGGCGATGTGGCAGAACCGCGTGACGATGTCCGTATCAGGAGGGCTGCGGCCGACGCGGAGGCCATGGACTTCATCAACAAGCTGCCCAACGGCTTGGAGAACCACGTCAGCAACTGGATGGAAGATCCGCGGGGACGCAAAGGCAGCGGCTTGTCCGGCGGACAGTGGCAGAGATTGGCAATGGCAAGGAACTTTTACCGGGACGCCTCATTCATGGTCATGGACGAGCCCACTTCCGCCATCGATGCGTTGGCGGAACACAGGATCTTCACCCGCCTGTTTGCGGACAGGAGCAGCACCATCATCGCCATCAGCCACCGCTTGGCGACTATCGAAAAGGCCGACGTCGTGTACATGCTTGAGGACGGCCGGATCGCCGAGCAGGGCACCCACAAAGAACTGGTAGCCCTGCGTGGAAGGTACTTCAGGATGTTCGAGTCCCAGCTCTCAGTGGATGAGACCAGCGGGGCGGCCCCTGAGGGTTAGAGCGGGCCGTATCCTGCGTTGCCGTAGGGATCACGCCACGTGGCGAGGTCCTGTTCCAGCAGCGCCCGGAAGCGGGGATCAGTTGCAGCCTTGCGTCGAAGGGATTCCCGCGAACGGCCCATGATGGTGGCGGGAATGATGATGCCAACCAGCAGGAGGCAGACCAGGAACGCCAGTACCAACCCCAGCGTCAGCAGCGCGGCAGAATCCTGCCACGTGGATGGTTTGGCGGTGAAGGCGAACACTCCCAGGAAGGCGAGCACGATGAAGCCGGCGAAGGAAAGCGCACCCCTTAAGCTCCCGGGCCCGCGATTGACCAGGGCCCGGCTTGTTTGAGGCAGCCGGTCCCGCACCCGCACGAAGGAGAATCCGCACAATACGGCGAGGGCCGCGCCGGGAAGGCCTAGGGCAGGAAGCAATACGAACGTGCCGAGCCGAGCGGCCAGGACTACGCCCAGAAGGACTAGGGCCGCGCCCACCCCGATTCCGGCCGCCCACGCACCCATATAGGCTCCCCGGGCGTCGGCGATTTCGCGCAGGCGGGAGCGCGCATTGGCCGGAGTGATGGCGGAGAGCTCCGGTGAAAGCCAGTAGTCCAGGGGGCGGTGTTGAATATCGGCTCCGTAGAATCCAGGCGCCATTGGTCCCCCTTGTTTGGTGTGCGTGTGCCTTTTTGAAGGCTATCGGACACATCCAGGACTCTGCCATGGGCACCCCTCTCTGTGTGGAAATAGCCCGTTCCGCAGGCTTTGTGAAGTGTTCACTTTCTTCGCCGGGTCGGGGGTTCCGGGAGGGGTCCAGTAAAGTAAGAGCCGTGACTTATGAGATTGAGATTGGCCGTGGCAAGCGTGGGCGTCGTGCCTACTCCCTGGACGACATTGCGATCGTTCCGAATCGCCGGACGCGTGACCCGAAGGACGTCTCTGTCTCTTGGCAGATCGACGCCTACAAGTTCGACACGCCCGTCATCGGCGCACCCATGGACTCCGTGATGTCACCCGAGACGGCCATCGCGCTCGGCCGCCTCGGCGGTCTTGGCGTGCTGGATCTCGAAGGTCTTTGGACCCGTTACGAGAACCCGCAGAAGGTCCTTGACGAGATCGCCGGCCTGGCCGATGAAACCGCGAGCCCGGCCGTTACGCGCCGCATGCAGGACCTGTACCAGGCCCCGGTCCAACCGGAACTGATCAGCTCCCGCCTGGCCGAGATCCGTGCCGCCGGTGTCACCGTCGCAGGCTCGCTCACCCCGCAGCGCACCCAGGAGCACTACAAGACCGTGGTGGCTGCCGGCGTCGATATCTTCGTGATCCGTGGAACCACCGTCTCGGCCGAACACGTCTCCAAGAACCACGAGCCGCTCAACCTCAAGCAGTTCATCTACGAACTCGACGTCCCCGTGATCGTGGGCGGCGCCGCCGGTTATACGCCTGCACTCCACCTGATGCGGACCGGCGCTGCCGGCGTCCTGGTTGGATTCGGCGGGGGTGCCACCACCACCACGCGCCGCGCGCTGGGCATCCACTCGCCCATGGCTTCGGCGATCTCCGACGTCGCGGCGGCCCGACGCGACTACATGGACGAGTCAGGCGGACGCTACGTCCACGTCATTGCCGACGGCGGCATGGGCAGCTCCGGCGATATCGTCAAAGCCATCGCCATGGGTGCGGACGCCGTCATGCTGGGCAGTGCCTTGGCACGCGCAGAAGAAGCACCGGGCCGCGGCTGGCATTGGGGTCCCGAGGCACACCACCTCGAGTCACCGCGTGGTGACCGCGTGAACGTCGGTACCGTCGGTCCGTTGGAGGAAGTCCTCTTCGGGCCGGGCCACCACACGGACGGCACGTCCAACCTCATCGGCGCGCTGCGCCGTTCGATGGCCACCACGGGTTACTCCGACCTCAAGGAGTTCCAACGCGTGGACGTCGTGGTCTCGCCCTACGCCGGCAACTAGCGCCTCAGCATCGGCAGGCCCCCGCAAGGTCCGGATCAATCCGGCCCTTGCGGGGGTTTTGTTTTTGAGTGACGTACCTTGCCGTTCCGGCACTGCCCACGACGCCGGGCAGCAAGTAGGGTAGTGGGACTACCAGCTGTTGCGTTTGAGGAGGAGTCCGATGAGCAATGCCGCAGGCGGCCCCCAGGTTAGTTCGCCCGGTGCACTGAGCCCGGAGTCGCGGGCCGCGTCGATTGAAGCCTTGAAAGCCACAGCCGAGCCCGGTAAGGAACTGGACATCCTCATAGTCGGTGGCGGCGTCGTGGGCGCCGGGGCGGCGCTGGATGCGGTGACGCGCGGACTTACTGTCGGCATCGTTGAGGCGCGCGACTGGGCCTCCGGTACGTCGTCGCGCTCGTCCAAGCTCATCCACGGTGGGTTGCGCTACCTCGAAATGCTCGATTTCTCCCTGGTACAGGAAGCCCTCCAGGAACGGGGACTCCTGATCCAGACCATCGCCCCGCACCTGGTCCGGCCCGTGCCCTTCCTGTACCCGCTGACCCGGAGGGTATGGGAGCGCCCATACGTCGGCGCCGGAATCATGCTGTACGACACGCTGGGCATTACCTCCGGCCATAGCCGCGGCGTACCCATGCACAAGCATCTCAGCAAGCGGGGCACACTGCGTGCCGCGCCGAGCCTGAAGGATGACGCCTTCGTGGGTTCCATCCGCTATTACGACGCCCAGGTGGACGATGCCCGGCTGGTGGTCAACGTGGTCCGGACTGCCGCCCATTACGGTGCCCACGCAGCCAACCGGGTGCGCGTTGTGGACTTCCTCCGTGAGGGGGAACGCGTGGTGGGCGCCAGGCTGGAAAACCAGGAGGATGGAAGCGTCTTTGACGTACGGGCCAAGCAGGTGGTCAATGCCACCGGCGTCTGGACCGACGAGACCCAGGCCATGGTCACTGATCGCGGGCAGCTCAAGGTCAGGGCCTCCAAGGGCATCCACCTGGTGGTCCCGCGTGACCGGTTCCAGTCCACGGTTGGCCTGATCCTCCGCACGGAGAAGTCGGTGCTGTTCGTCATCCCGTGGGGCCGCCACTGGATCATCGGCACCACCGATACCGACTGGAAGCTGGACAAGGCCCATCCGGCGGCTTCCAGCAAGGACATCGACTACGTCCTGGAACACGTCAACCGTGTGCTGAAGCGGCCACTGACGCGTGAAGATGTTGAAGGCGTCTACGCAGGTCTCCGGCCGCTCCTGGCCGGGGACAACGACTCCACTGCAAAGTTGTCCCGCGAGCACGTTGTGGCCCATCCGGTTCCCGGACTCGTGGTGGTGGCAGGCGGCAAGTACACCACGTACCGGGTCATGGCCAAGGACGCCGTGGATGAAGCAACCCGTGCCATGGACGAACGCGTTCCCTCCAGTTGCACGGACACCATCCCGCTCCTCGGCGCAGAAGGCTTCAAAGCGGCCTGGAACCGGCGCGCCCGTTCGGCAGAGGAAGCCGGCGTGCACGTGGCAAGGGTCGAACACCTGCTCAACCGCTACGGATCCATGGCATCGGAAGTCCTGGACCTCATCGCCGCGCAACCGGAACTGGCAGAACCGCTGCCGGGGGCGGATGACTACCTCGCAGCGGAGGTTGTGTACGCGACGACGCACGAGGGTGCGCGTCATGTTCACGACGTTTTGACGCGCAGGACCCGAATTTCGATCGAAGCGTGGGACCGGGGTGTGTCTGCCGTGCCGGTAGTGGCTAAGCTGATGGGAGAAATCCTTGGCTGGAGCGATGCCCAACGCGAAAGCGAAATCAAGCACTACCTCGCCCGTGTAAAGGCCGAAAGGCTCAGCCAGGAGCAGCCCGACGACGAGTCAGCGGATGCCGCGCGCATGGGAGTGGACGACATCATGCCCCTTCGCTGAGCTATCGCGGCAGCCGGCTGGGGAACTGCGGCTGAAAGGCCACACTGGAGGGAACAGGACTTGGCAGAACCACTTGACCGGTACGACGCGGAACTCACCACGCCCGAAACGGTCATCCTTGAGCTCGAGGCAACGGACAAGGCTGATGCCGCATCGCAATTGGCCAAACGGCTGCACGCGGCCGGGAGGATCTCCAACCTGGATGGATTCCTTGAGACGGTCAACTCGCGTGAGCACCAACTGGCCACTGGCCTGCCGGGCGGCATAGGCCTTCCGCATGCACGCAGCGAGTACGTTGACAGGATTTCCATCGCGGTGGGCATCACCAAGTTCGGCCATGCGCTGGACTTCGGAGCCAGCGACGGTCCTGCGACGGTCATTCTGCTCATCGCCACTCCGGCCAGCTCCTTCTCGGACCATCTGGAAGTGCTGGCCACCCTGGCCCGGTCCTTATCGAAGGAATCGTTCCGCGAATCCTTGCGACGCGCCAATGATCCCGAGGTGATCGCCGAGCTCATCAACTCGAGCCTGGTGTTCTTCGACCACTAGCCCGTTTCGTTGTTCTACAGCCGGACGAAGTACGGTTAAGGGGTGTTGAAAACTGCGTTGAAACCCCGCTGGATCGCAGGATTGGTCTTTGCGCTCCTGCTCTCCGGGGTATTTGTGCTGCTCAGCCAGTGGCAGCTCAGCCGTTCGACGCAGCATGATCCACCCGCGCCGTCCAGCATCGAGGAAGTCAAGCCCTTGGTGGACGTCCTTAAGCCGGGCCAGTTCTTCCCTGGATCGGTCCAGGACCAGATGGTCAGTGCCAGCGGAAGCTACGATCCCGCCAAGCAGGTCCTGGTGGAGGGAAGGCTTTACAACAACCAAAAGGGTTATTGGATCGTCTCGGCTTTCGCCGTGGACAACGCTCCCACACTGAAGGGCGCTGCCGCGACTCCCCGGACCTGGATTCCGGTAGCCCGCGGCTGGGTTGCCGATCCAGCCCAGGCCGACGCCCCGCCGTCGGGCTCCCTCACGCTGACCGGCCGCCTGCTGCCGTCTGAGGCCCCGGTACCAAACGTCGACGCCGGTCAAGGCCGCGCTTCCGCCGTAGCGGTCGCCGAACTCATCAACAAGTGGAACGTTTCCAGCTACCCAGGCTTTGTCGCCGCTACCTCGGAAGTCACCGCGTCCGGTCCCGTGCCGCAGAACGACGCCGTCAAGGCGCTGAACATCCCGGCGCAGCCGCCTGCCCAGCAGATCAACTGGCTGAACCTCTTCTATTCCGTGGAATGGGTGGTCTTCGCCGGATTCGCCCTCTACATCTGGTGGCGGATGGTCGCCGACGACTACCGCCGCGGCCTCGAAGGCGACGACGGGTACGACGACGATGAAGGGTCGGGCGGCGAGGCCGCCCCGGATCAACAAACAACTGAGCCAAAAAACAGTGAGCCAGAACAAAAGGTGCAGCCATGATTGAACCCAAACCGGCAATCCAGCCCGAACAGTCCGGATCCAAGCCCAAGAAACGGCGGTTCGGCGGAACGGAAGCCCAAATCCGTTCGGCATTGAAGTTCTACAAGGTCATGGCATACCTGACCGGCGCCATGCTCCTGCTCCTGTGCGCAGAGCTGATCGCACGTTACGGTTTCGGGGTTTCCTTGTACGCCGGCGGCACCAACGCCGTGACGGGACAGCCGTTCGGTTTCGGTTTCGCCGAGTCCGAGCCAAAGGGTGTGATCGGCGGCTTCAACATCTCCACCACCGTCCTGATCGTGCACGGCTGGATGTACGTGGTGTACCTCGTCTCCAACTTCCGCCTTTGGTCGCTCCTGCGGTGGCCGTTCTCCAAGCTGGTACTCCTGGCGCTCGGTGGAGTCATTCCGCTGATGTCGTTCATCGTTGAGAAGAAGTTCCACGCCCAGGTGGAGGCCGAACTGGCCGCCAACCCGCAAGCTTCCAAGCGCTACTGAGCTCCCGTTTGGGGCAGTCCTGTGTGAGATGCCTTACGACCGGCGCGGAATCAGGGCCTGAAGGCCGTCTCCGGTGTGCGCCGGGGCGGCCCGGCAAAGTAGTCTTGTTTGGTGACTACTCCCACCGCACCCCAGACTTCACAGAAGCCGGTGCTGGTTGTTGACTACGGTGCCCAGTACGCGCAGCTGATTGCCCGCCGCGTCCGTGAAGCCAATGTGTATTCGGAAATCGTTCCGCACACCTTCACCACCGAGCAGCTTCTGGCCAAGAACCCGGCAGCCATCATCCTGTCCGGCGGACCTTCCAGCGTCTACGCTGAAGGCGCCCCGTTCGTGGAGGCCGACCTCTTCGAGGCCGGCGTCCCGGTTTTCGGCATCTGCTACGGATTCCAGGCCATGGCCAATGCCCTTGGCGGCAAGGTGGCGCAGACCGGCCTCCGGGAGTACGGCGCTACGGAAGCTCTCCTTGTTGGCGACGCACGTTCCATCCTTGACGGTGTCCCGGCGTCCCAGAACACCTGGATGAGCCACGGCGATTCCGTCCATGAGGCACCCGAGGGCTTCGAAGTGCTGGCAACCACCGCGGGTGCACCCGTGGCTGCTTTCGCCAATGATGAGAAGCGCCTTTACGGTGTGCAGTGGCACCCTGAAGTAAAGCACTCAGTCCTCGGCCAGCATGTCCTCGAGAACTTCCTGTTCAAGGGCGCCGGCCTGACCCCCAACTGGACCACCGGGAACATCCTGGAGGAGCAGGTGGAGCGCATCCGCGAGCAGATCGGTGACTCCAAGGTTATTTGCGGCCTTTCCGGTGGCGTCGATTCAGCCGTCGCGGCAGCCCTTGTACAGCGTGCCGTGGGGGACCAGCTGACGTGTGTGTTCGTGGACCACGGCCTTCTCCGCGAAGGTGAAGCCGAGCAGGTGGAGCGCGACTTCGTTGCCGCCACCGGAGTGAACCTCTACGTTGCCAACGAGCAGGAGCGCTTCCTCTCCGCACTGGCCGGGGTCAGCGATCCCGAGACCAAGCGCAAGATCATCGGCCGGGAATTCATCCGCGCCTTCGAGGAGGCGGAGCGGGCCATCATCGCCCAGGCCGCTGCCGAGGGCGAGAAGATCAAGTTCCTGGTCCAGGGCACCCTCTACCCTGACGTCGTCGAATCCGGCGGAGGCGAGGGAGCTGCGAACATCAAGAGCCACCACAACGTAGGCGGCCTTCCCGAGGATCTGCAGTTTGAACTCGTTGAACCGCTGCGTGCGCTGTTCAAGGACGAGGTCCGTGCCGTAGGCGCGCAGCTCGGCCTGCCGCAGGAAATCGTTGGCCGCCAGCCGTTCCCGGGCCCGGGCCTGGGCATCCGCATCGTGGGCGAGGTTACCAAGGAACGCCTGGACCTCCTCCGCAAGGCCGACGCCATTGCCCGTGCCGAACTGACCGCTGCCGGTCTCGACAACGACGTTTGGCAGATGCCGGTAGTGCTGCTGGCGGACGTCCGCAGCGTTGGCGTTCAGGGTGACGGCCGTACTTACGGCCACCCGATCGTGCTCCGCCCGGTATCGTCCGAGGACGCCATGACGGCTGACTGGTCCCGCCTGCCCTACGATCTCCTGGCCCGGATTTCCAACCGCATCACCAACGAGGTGGACGGCGTGAACCGCGTGGTGCTGGACGTGACCAGCAAGCCCCCGGGAACCATCGAGTGGGAATAGCATTCTGAATGGCCGGTCTCCTTTGGGAGGCCGGCCATTCGTGCTTTGGTGCTGCAGTTTGGCCGGAAGGGGCGGTCGATTGCCCGTGTGCTGTGAAATGACGGCGAATTTCGCCTTGCCCAGTGTTGCGGAGCAAGGTAGGCGCCTATTCCCGCTACCCTCGAAAGTATGCCGGTATGGTCCAAGGCGTCTAAAGCTAGTACAGAAAAGAAGGCAGAAGTTGTGTCAGTAGGTCAAGGCCACGAAGAGGGCTCCGAAGAGCTCCGGAAATGGCTCTCTGGACTCAAGCCCGTCACCGGTGCGGACACGATGCTGCGTTTCGTCAAGACGCCAGAGGGTGCCATTGACCTGAGCAATGCCCATCCCTCGGGCCTCGCGCAGCTGCTCGCGGGCCGCCGGACACGGTTGTCCACGCTCATCCGCGACCGGCAGCAATACATGGTGGCGGCACGCGCTGCGCGGAACATCCGATCCAAGATTTTTGAACTGGGCAACGATCGCGGCATCGAGGCAGGGTACTTGTCCGCCGGGACCGTGGTCTGGACCTCGGCCGTGGGCGGCAAGCCACAGCGGGTCTCGGCGCCCGTCATGCTGACCTCCATCACCCTCACCGTCCGCCCGGGCGAGGATGACTTCGAACTTCAGCTCACCGAGCAGGCCCGTATGAACCCTGCATTGGTGCGGCACCTCAAGACCGTCCACGGTATTGTCTTCGACGTCAACGCCGTTGCGCGCATGGCTTACAACACGGCGCGGCTTGACCCGCAGCCGGTCCTGGACAGGCTCGCCACCCTCGTCCAGCCCATCCACGGTGCCGAGGTTGAATTCAACCTCCTTGTGACCACGCTCGCCGATCTTTCCGGCAACCTCGACGATCCCTGGATCAACATGAACAATCCCACGGTGGCCGCGCTCGCAGCGGCTGCCAACGGCCGTGATGTTGAGCCGGAACCTATCAAGGCCGGCCGTTTCCCGAGCCTGGATGATCGTGATCCGGCCGACGAACTCCTGCTCCTGGATGCCGACACTGACCAGCAGTACGTGGTGGACGCCGTCCGCGCGGGAGATTCGCTGGTTGTGAGCACGCCTCCCGGCAGCGGACAGACCCAAACGGCCATCAACACCATCGGTGCCCTGGTGGCCGAGGGAAAGTCTGTCCTCGTGGTGGGCGAACGCCAGTCCAGCCTGGCGGGCCTGTCCGCACACTTGGAGTCCCTTGGCCTGGACTCTATGCTGTTCAAGCCGGGCAACGGGACCACACCACAGCAGCTCAAGGGCCAGCTGGTGCGTGCCATCATGCGTAATGAGAAGGCCTTGGAGCCGCAGCTGGGCAACCTGCACCAGACGCTCACCGGGCACCGCCATGCCCTCCTTGACCACGTTGCGTCCCTCCACAACGTCCGCGAGCGTTGGGGATGCTCGCCGTATCAGGCCATGCAGTCCTTGGCCGAGCTCACTTCCATCCATCCGGCGCCCTCCACCACGGTGCGGCTGAAACGCAGCGTGCTGGATAACATCAAGGACCGCGAAGAACTTGCCGGACGCCTGCGCCGGGCTGCGGAACTTGGCAGCTTCAGCAGGGCTTCCACGTCCAGCCCTTGGTACGGTGCCAGGCTCGTCACCCGCAGGGAAACCGAGGAAGCCCAGCAACTCGCCCGGGTGGCAGAAGAGAAACTTCCCGTCCTCCGCGACCGCATGAAGCAGTTGGCGGATCACGCCGAGATCCGGCTGGGGGAGACGTTCACGGAGTGGGGCACCCAGCTTGAGTTGCTCATTGCCGTCCGGGAAAGCCTGGACAAGTTCACGCCGGACATCTTTGACCGGCCTGTCCATGACCTGATTTCCGCAACAGCCAGTTCCGCCTGGCGCCGTGAGCGCAACATCGAGATGCCGTCCATGCAGCGCTCCAGGCTCAGGCGCGTTGCCAAGGAATACGTCCGTCCGGGCGTCCACATCGCCGATCTCCACAGCTCACTGGTGCTGGTCCAGGAGCAGCGCGCCTTGTGGGCAGGCTACGCCACTACGCAGCGACACCCCGCAGTGCCTTCGGGCTTGGCCGACCTCGGTGCTTTGTACCGGGAGTTGGACGGGGAGCTGCGGCGGCTCGGTGATGCCCTCAAGCACACGACCGACGGCGGCGACCTTCACGAAGCTCCCTACGGGCATCTCATGGAGCGGCTTGAGCGGCTCGTGGCAGATACCGCGACCCTCGAGACGCTTCCCGAGCGCACGCTGCTGATCGAACAGATGCGCGAACACGGATTGGGCGAACTGCTCGCGGACCTTGCCGCACGGGAGGTGCCGGCCGAGTCGGTGGCAGCCGAGCTGGACCTTGCCTGGTGGCAGTCCGCCCTTGAAGCCATGATCAGCGGGGACGACTACCTCGCGATGTCCGACGGCGACTCGCTCCGCAAGCTGGAGGCGGAGTTCCGGCTCGCTGACCAAGCGCACATCGCCAGCGGGGCCGCCCGCTTGCGCTGGCAACTGGCCGGAAACTGGCGGCAGGCAATCGTCGAGCATCCCCGTCAAGCCGAATTGCTCCGTGCCCTGCTCAAGGACGGCCGCGTCACGCTGCCTGCACTGAGCGCCCAGGCCCCGGACCTCGTTCCGCTGCTGGTCCCCGTGTGGTCCGTCAGTCCGTACCTCCTCACGGGTGTCCTCCCTGCCGAACAGAGGTTCGACGCCGTCGTGATCATCGACGCCGAGTCAACATCGCTCCAGGCTGTCCTTCCAGCGATTGCACGTGCACGGCAGGTGATCGCCTTCGGTGACGCCAAGATCGCCAATGCGCGGACCTTCAGCGTGGCGGTTGAACCTCCTGTTGCGGGGACGGCCAGCCACGAGACCGTGGACAGCGCCTTCAAGGCCTTGGCCAGGGTCCTGCCGACGTGGCAGTTGAACTGGGTCTACCGGGCAGTGGACGAAGACCTCATCCTGCAGCTCAGCAAGAACTACTACGACGGCGGCCTGCGCAGGCTCCCGGACGGCAGTTCCGTGACGGGGCTGGACCGCTCCATCCTGGTGGAGTACATCCCGGATGGGACCGGACTTCCGGGCGCCGACCATGAGGGCGTGGAGTCCGTGACGGCGGAGGTCAACCGGGTTGTGGACCTGGTTTTCGAACACGCAACGCTCCGGCCCCGCACTTCCCTGGCAGTGGTGACCGCCAGCCTGCGCCACGCTGCCCGTATCGGCGAGGCCATCAGGCTGCAGTTGCCGAACCACCCGTTGCTGTCGGCGTTCTTCGGTGCCGGGCCGGAGTCCTTCCGGGTTGTTGACCTGGAACGCGCCCAGGGGCTGGTCAGGGACCACGTCATTTTCTCCCTCGGCTACGGCCGCACGCCGCATGGTCGTGCACTCCATTCATTTGGCCCGTTGTCGGTGGAGGGCGGAAGGAACCGTTTTGCCCTGGCGATGACGCGGGCCCGGCGCTCCATGCATGTCCTGAGCTGCTTCCGGCCCGAAGACCTCGACCTGGACCGCCTCTCCCACGGAGCCGTCGACTTCTATGAACTCCTGGACAGGGAGTTGTCCGGAAACAGCAACCTTGGAACTCCGGCCTCACGCGCGGTTGCCAGCGAACAGGCCCTGGGTGAGGATCCCCTCGTGGCGGATCTTGGGGAGAGGCTTCGCGCCAGGGGTGCCCGGGTCTGGCACCTTTATGACGGTGTCCTCGATATTGCCGCGGCGGCCGATCCCGTCCACACGATCGGGCGGGAGGGCGCGGAAATTCCGACTCCCGTTGCCATCGAATCGGATGGAACCGAACGCTACCGCCGCATGAGCGTGCGCGAACGCAGCCGCCTCAGGCCCCAGCTGCTGGAGCGAATGGGTTGGCGCTATATGTCCCTGTGGACCATCGAGGTGTTTACCGATCCGTCTTCCTGCGCCGATCGGATTGGTTCCTACCTCGGTTTGGAGAACCACGTTCCGCAAGCCACGGCGGCACCCCACCATGGCTTCCTTGACATGGACGTAGAACAATTGGAGGTGCGCGATGTCCAACAGTACGGACGCCCGGCTCTCGACCGGTCCCTGCTCGGTGGCCCGCGACCGGATCATGGAGACTTGGAAGAAGCAGCGGTGAACAAGCAGGAAAACGCCAAGGAAGAACCCAGCGAAGCGAAGGCCGCACCCACGGACGATGCCCCGAATCGCAGCCAGGGCGATGCCCCTGAAGCCGTGGAAGGTGTAGCTGAAACGTCCGAAGTAAAGCCAGCTGCGGCCAAGCCGGATTCAGCCGGGATACTGCCCAACAAGGCTTCCGAGGACGATCCGCGGCGTTGGGGCGACGAGTCGGGTTATGACCATGATCAATGGCTGAAGGAACAAAAGCCTCCGCACTGGGGCTGATTCCTCGGCCGCAGGAGCGGACAGCATCGACAATCATGTATGCGGGTCCGCCGTCAGCTTGGATTGACGAGTACAAAGAAAAGCTTGCCTTGCGTTGATGCGCCGGCAAGCTTTTCTGCTTGTTCGGGGTTGGCGGATACTACCACCAGCCCGTCCGTGTCAGTGGTGCCCAACCATTGGCCCGCTTTGCCCCCTTGTATGGACGTCCAGAGCACGGGCAGGGGACCGGCAAGGACATGGCTGGGGCGCTGCTCGTCGTAACTCCCCGTCCCGGTCAGGACAACGGTGACCAGCTGCCCTGGAGATAACAGCTGGATGGATGACGGGTCCGCCATCCGCAGCGGAACGGCTGCGGAGCCTGCCGGAGCTCCGGTGAGGAGGCCCGGGCCGAGGAGGTCCGTTTCCGTGGGGATTTGGCCCTTGGCCAGGGGGGAGGCGAGCTGGCGCCCCGCAAGGCTGGAGGCATCGTGGAGGGCCCCGGAAATTGCGACGTCGCGGGGGACGCCCATCATGACGAAATCCGATTCGGCAAGGCTGCTTCCCGCCGCGAGGTCCCGGGCGGCCACCAGAATACTGATGCGCTGTTCAGAGGCGGGCGTGAGTTGTTGAACTGCGATACCCGTAGCCAGGCAGAGCAGGAGAGCAACGGTCAGCCGACGGTGACGGGCTACAAGTGATGCAAGGTTTGTGCGTGGACGCCCGTTGCCCGACCTCCTGCCCTGCAGGAAGGCACTACGGGACGATGTGCGGCTGGCGCGGCCGAGCCGGAATGAAGGTAATTTCTGTGGCATGTCGCCACGCTAACCACCGGACCCGGCCGCAAAGCAGCGGCCGGAGACCCTATGTGGAAAACCTTCGTCGTTTATGGTCTAGCTGGCTGCCGCCGCGGGGGCGGGCGTTGCTGCCGGTGCAGGCGCAGCGGGGGCCGAGGGTGCAGCGGAAACCGTGCTGCCCTTGGTATCCCGGGAATCCGTGCGGTAGAAGCCCGAGCCCTTGAAAACCACGCCGACGCTGTTGAACTTCTTGCGAAGGGAACCCTTGCATTCCGGGCACTCCGTCAGGGAGCTGTCCGAAAAGGACTGGACGATGTCAAAGGCATGGTCACAGTCTTTGCAGGCGTATGCGTATGTGGGCACTGAATTCCTCCTTCAGGACAAAGTTCAGGTCCTGTAACGCCTCGGGAAACCATCTCCCATTAGCAGTCGCAGGGCCTGAGTGCCAATTCTATCATCCGGTTTTCCCGCACTCACTACGGATTGCGGGGAAGCTACTCCCCATAACTACCTTGAGAGCCGCACAATTCCCGACGGCGTCAATATCTCGGAAACCGGCTGGTCGAACTCCTCGGCGGGGATGCTGCCGGAAGGCAACACGTCGTCGTCGTACGTCACTGCAATGGTGCGGGGGCGCTTGCCCAGTACCTCAAGCCCCTGGAGGAACCGGTCGTAGTAGCCGCCGCCTTGGCCGATCCTGTTGCCGTCTCCGTCCACGGCCGTCGCCGGCATGAAGATGCCGGTGGCAGCCGCCGCCTCCTCCGTGCCGAACCGATCGCCCTCGGGTTCATCGATGGGGGCGTAAGTAGAACGAACGAACCGTGTATCGGGAGTCCAGTAGACCCACGTGAGGTGCCGCTCCGGTTCGCAGACGGGAAGCAGGACGCGGTGGCCGTCCCTATGCAAGGCTTCGATAAGGGGAAGCGTGGGCGGCTCGAATCCGACCCCCAGATACACCGCGAAGGTACCGGGTTCGCCGGCCGATATTTCCTTGGCCCACGCTGTTCCGTGACCCGCCAGCGCTGCGCCGGCGGCGGCAATCTGTTCCGGAGCCAGGGCTCGCCGGTGTTGGCGCCGGGTGCTCCGGATTTCTTCCTTTGTTGCCATGTTTTCCGTTCCTTCAGCCTTTGCCGGCGGCGGCAACACTGCCGTCCACCAGTCAGGACGCTGGCGATTTGTAGGCCCCGGCACGGCGGGGGTTTGCCTTTTGACGTGTTCCGTCCGTTACATTAGTCCGGTGACCCACCATAACAATGCCGTCCGTAAGGCCGTTATCCCCGCAGCGGGTCTTGGCACCCGATTCCTTCCCGCCACCAAGGCGATGCCGAAGGAGATGCTGCCCGTGGTTGACAAGCCAGCCATCCAGTATGTGGTCGAAGAAGCCGTGAAAGTAGGCTTGCACGACGTCCTGATGATCACCGGCCGCAGCAAGCGCGCCTTGGAGGATCACTTCGACCGCGTGCCGGCCCTCGAAGCAACCCTCGCCGAAAAGGGCGACACCACCAAGCTTGAGGCCATCCAGTCGGCCACGAACCTCGGCGACATCCACTACGTCCGCCAAGGTGATCCGAATGGCCTGGGCCACGCTGTGCTCCGTGCGAAGCAGCACGTTGGCCACGAACCCTTCGCTGTGCTCCTGGGCGATGACCTCATCGATCCCAAGGACGACCTCCTCAGCGAAATGATCGCCGTGCAGCAGAAGACCGGCGGATCCGTTGTTGCCCTCATCGAGGTGGAACCATCCAAGATCAGCGCCTACGGTTGCGCTGACGTGGAAGAGAACGGGGAAGAAGGCTACGTCCGTATCAAGCAGTTGGTTGAGAAGCCGTCCCCGGACGAAGCTCCCTCCAACCTCGCTGTCATTGGCCGTTATGTCCTCCACCCGGCCGTATTCGATGTCCTGGAGAAGACGGCTCCGGGCCGTGGCGGTGAAATCCAGCTGACCGATGCCCTTGAGGTGCTGGCTCGCGGAGAAGGCGAAGGCTATGGCGTTTACGGCGTGGTATTCCGTGGCCGCCGCTACGATACCGGCGACAAACTCAGCTATCTGAAGGCCTGCATCGAACTGGCCTGCGAGCGTGAGGACCTGGGCCCCGAGCTTCGCGAGTGGCTGCCGGACTTCACGGCTTCCCTCCCCAAGTAACTCCGGTGTACGGCTCTGCGATCTGGCCGGTGACGCTGGAAAGCGGAGACTTGGTGCTCCGGCCCATCCGTTACCGCGACAAGCGGGAATGGTCCGAGGTCCGTTCGCGGAACAGCGAATGGCTTGCGCCTTGGGAGGCGTCCAACCCTGCCCCGGGTGGGCGCCTTCCCAGCTACCGGCAGATGGTGGCATCCCTTAACGAGCAAGCCCGGCAATCCACTGCACTGCCCTTTCTCATCACTGAATGGACTCCCGGGTTCCGGGAACCGCGCATCGTTGGCCAGTTGACGGTGTCATCGATCGTCTGGGGTTCGGCCATGATGGCCACCCTTGGCTATTGGGTGGACAAGAGTCGGGCAGGGCATGGAATCGCTCCCACCGCGGTGGCCATGGCCACTGACCACTGTTTCCGGACACTTGGCCTGCACAGGATGGAAATCAATATCCGCCCTGAAAACGGTCCCAGCCTCCGGGTGGTGGAAAAGCTTGGATTCAGGGATGAGGGCTACCGCCAAAGGTACCTGCACATCAACGGTGAATGGGCGGATCACAGGTCCTTCGCCCTGACATCGGAGGAAGTGCCGCAGGGGTTGTTGCAGAGTTGGCTCGGGGGACGAACGGGCAGGTCATAGCGGCTTTTCAAGATCGGGACCAATCATTTGGGGACTCGCGGGCGACACACCGTGGGTAATGCCACGGCACCTGATGATTTGCTTCTACGGTTTTGAATGTGGACTTCCCTCTCAGCAGCTCGGTGATACTCGTTGTCACTGTCGCGCTCTGGATGGTGTGGGTGGCGCCGTACGTTCTCCGGAACAGGCGGCAACAAGTCCAAACGGCCACAGTGCCGGGAGACGCATTCGACGACGAACCCGACCAAACGCAGCCAGGGGTGGTACTGACATTGGCACCTCAGCAGGAGAAACCGATGGAGACCATGCAGAGCAAAGCACAGGCGTCCACCCAAGAGTCCCGCGTGGTTGAGACGTCTGTGCCCAAGCCCTCCGCGGGTACGCCTTTCACCATCCGCTACGCCCGGCTGACGCTCGCGCTGTCCGGTCTGGCGCTGTTGCTGACGGCCATCATCTCCGGTGTGCTCCGGCTTTTCGGCAGCGGGTCCGTCTGGCTTCCCTTGGTCTCATTAATCGGTGCCGTGATCGCCGTCGTCGTTCTTCGAAAGCTTGCCTTGCGGGACCTCCGTGAGCGCCGCGCCCGCCGTGCCGCGCAAGCAGCTCCGATCCCTACTCCGGCCCGCTACTTGCCCAAGGAACCAGCCGCCGAAGCCAAGGAGACTCCTGTTTTCGATGCCGAGGCTGCCTCCGGAGAGGCTGCGAGGCTGTCTGCCGCTGAACTTCGGCAGGCTGCCCTTGCGGTGGCCCTTGCCGCGGGAGATACCTCGGCCCAGGTCGCCGGCAAGGAAGAAAGCACTCCTTGGCAGCCGGTGGAAGTTCCCAAGCCCACGTATGTGGGTGCGGCGAAGGCGAACCGCCCGGCACCGCAGCCTTTGGACCTTCCTGAGGCACCCAAGCCGGTAGGCAAACCCGTCCTCAAGCAGGGGGCCGAACAGGCAGAGGCAGCAGCTGCTGCCAAGACCCGCACGCCCGCTAAGGGGCAGAGCGCACTCAGTAATCTGGACGACGTCCTCCAGCGTCGGCGCGCCTAGCCTGGCGTGGCGGTCTTCTGCGTTGCCGGCGGCACGGGCCAAGTGGGCCGAGAAGTGGTCCGGCTTGCCCTGCTGGACGGACACACGGTCAAAGTCCTCAGCCGCCATGTGCCTCGTCCAGGGTCGAAAAAGCACCACGACGGCGCCACTTACTTCCCCGGCGACGTCACCACAAGCGAGGGGCTGGCAGCAGCGGTAGCGGGTGCCGACGTCGTGATTGACTGCCTGGAGGGGCAGTTCGGCAAGGCCAGAAAGCTATTTGCCGACGGCGGTGCCCGCCTCCTCACCGCGGCACGCAGCGCCGGGGTCCCGAAGGCGGTGCTGCTGTCCATCATCAACTGTGACCAGAGCCGTTTCTCCTACTACGTTTCCAAGGCTGAAAAGGAACGTATTTACGCGTCGTCGGAGCTGGAAACCGTGGTGGTGCGGGCAACACAGTTCCACAGCCTTCTTGACATGCTTTTTGGCACCGGGGCCCGTGCACGCCTGATTCCCGTCTTCCGTGGCGTGCGGTTCCAGACCATCTCGCCGGCAGATGCGGCCCTTGCCGTGCTGGAAGAAGCTGTGGCACCGCCATCTTCGGAGCGCCACAGGGTGTTGACGCAGGGCGGCCCCGAGGTGCTTGGCATGCGGGAGATGGCGCAGTCCTGGAAGGCAGAAACGGGCGCCCGTGGTGCGGTAGTCGAAGTCCCGTTCCCGGGCTCGATGGGCCGCTACCTGCGGTCCGGTCTCAACCGGGCGCCTGAACAGAGGTATGGCACGGAGACGTTCGTGTCGTGGTTGGAAAAGAGCAGGAAAACTTTATAGCCTAGGGGCACTGGCCGAGCCGCGCAGGCACGGTCCGGGGGCTATAGCTCAGTTGGTAGAGCGCTTCGTTCGCATCGAAGAGGTCAGGAGTTCGAATCTCCTTAGCTCCACATAATCTCCTCGGGCAGGAATGCCCAGGAACACGGAAAAGGCGCGCGCATTGGCTGGGCGCGCCTTTTCTTTACCCTGTCAGCACTCGGAACCGTCCCAGTGCTTGAGGGCGTTCCTGACGGGGATTACTTCCCGGCAGACGCGCCCGGTTCCAGGGTGTATTGCTTGGGAAGCTTCAAGGACCGTTCCGCCATGACCTCGCGCAGCTTGTCCGGGTAGTCGGTGATGACGCCGTCCACGCCGTCGTCCATGAGCTTGCGCATCGTTGGCTTGTCGTCCACGGTCCATGGGATGACCTGCATGCCCTTGGCGTGGGCGCGGGTCACCATGTCGGCGTTTACGTAGGGGACGTAGCCGGGGTCCGTGACGGTGCCGTTTTGCGGCGTGCCGTGGACGGGGGAGATGGCGTCGAAGCCGAGGGAGGCCGCGGCGTCCACGAGGTCCCCGCCGAAGTCGTCCGCGTCGATGCCGCCGAGCCAGGGCGACTTGCCCGGCTGTCCGGCCTGGAGGAAGTCCTTGTTGGTCAGGGCCACGGTGCGGATGCCCGGCTGGCGTTCCTTCACCAGGCGCAGCGAGCCCCAGTCGAAGCTTTCGATGGAGACGCGTTCTGCCATGTGCGCTTTGTTGATTTCGCGCAGGGCCACCTCGACGAATTGTTCGCGCGGGGCGGTCTCCTCGGGTGCGCCGGCTTCGACCTTGGTTTCGATGTTGAATTTGACCTGGCTGGCCCGGTAGCGGTTGGCGAGGTCGAACACTTCGGCGAGGGTGGGCATCTTAGCGCCGGGGGAGGCCTGCTGTCCGGGGAACTGGGGCAGCGTCTGGGAGCCGCAGTCCAGGCTGCGGACCTGGTCGAAGGTGAGGTCCTTGATGTACTTACCCACGTACGGGTAGGACGGGTCGCCCGGGGTGACGGGGGCAGTGTCCTTGCACTTCTGGCCGCTGATCTTGCGGTCGTGGGTGATGACCTCGCGGCCGTCCTTGGTGATCTGGAGGTCCATCTCCAGGGTGGATACGCCGGTCTCGATGCCCTTGGCGAAGGAGGCCAGGGTTGATTCGACGGCGAGGCCGATGCCGCCGCGGTGGGCCTGCAGGTCGAAGTGGTTCTCGGTGCCGTTGGGGTTGGTATCGGCGGCGTGGGCCGGGAGGGTTGTTCCCAGGGCGAGGCCGGCGGTGATCGCAGCCGCGGTCAGCAGCTTTGTGTACTTCATGGGTTCTCCAAGGTAATTGTTCGATGGTTGGAACTTGTGGTGCTGGACAACGGGAGTTGCTTAGTTTCCGTTGTTGCTGTGTCCGTTGTGGGTGATCGAGGCGACGGCCCCGGTCTGCTCACTGAGCAGGATTTGGTCATTGCGTGCGTGGTGGAAATTGAACATGGCATTCATGGACCCGGCTGCGGCATCAGCCGAGGCGTCGCCGATGGTGCCGGTGTGCCAGTTGTCCTCGATGAAGCGAAGGATCGAGGCCTGGTCGGTCTCGTTGTGGTCCACGAAGTTCTTCTTCGAGTACGGGGAGATGACCACCAGCGGCTGGCGCGGGCCGGGCCCGCACCGGTCGGCGTATCCGCCGGCCACGGGAGTGCCGGCGGCGGCCGCGTTCTGGCACCAGGCGGCGTCGTCGGGGCTGTTGGAGGCGTTCTTCACCTTGGCGGCGACGTGGTCGTACCAACCGTCAGAGTCGTCGTAGGCAAGGACAATGGCGGTGTCCTCCCAGTTTTTCGACTGCTGGATCTCGTTGACCGTCTTGGTGATGAAGTTCTGCTCATCCACCGGGTCCGAGTAGGCGGCGTGTCCGTCCTGGTAGTTGGAAGCCTTCAGGAAGGAAACGGCGGGCATGTTGTCGCTGTTGACCACCTTGTTGAAGTCGGTCAGGTCGTACTGGTGGTTGGCCTGGCCGTTGTGGCCGATTTCCGCGTCGTTCGCCGGGGCCAGATGGTGCGGGTTGGCGGTGGAGGCGTAGTACTGGAAGGGCTGGTGGTGCGGGTTGTAGTCCGTGCTGGTGACGCCGGCGACGTTGTTGTGCGCGCTGGTGCAGGCGGCCGGGGTCGTCGCGGTTGCCGCGGTGGTGGGGGTGAATCCGCCCTGGAACCAGCCCCAGGACACACCCTTGTCGTTGAGCAGGTCGCCGATGTTCCTGCCGGTCATGCCGGCGAGGTTGTTGGCCTTGGCATGGCTGTTGTTGGAGCAGTCGTCGTAGACCGGGTCGGGGTCGTTGATCATGGTGCCGACGCCGTTGGCGTCCGGGACGCGGACCGTGTAGTCACTGGTGGTGGGTTTCACCGGTTGGCCGGCGGACGTGAATTCCTTGACGCCATGGGTCTGGCCGGAAACCAGGTTCAGCGCACCCGGGGTCGATGGCCCGAAGACCGTGCTGAAGTGGTTGTCGCTCATGGCGTAGTTCTGTGCGTAATTCCAGATCCCGGTGACCGTGTTGCCGTCGTAGTAGTCCATTGTCAGCCCGGGGCGCCCGTACTGGTTCGGCGCACATGCGTCCTTGCTGGTGAACTCCACGAACTTGTCCATCAAACCGCCGTCGTACGCCTTCTGCTCAGCGGTGTACTCGTGGTCCTGGTCGCAGGTGACCGCCTGCATCGGGGACAGGCGCGCAGGCTGGACCGAGTTCGGGTTGTTGGGTGCCAGCAGCCCCGCGTTGGCGAGGGTGTTGATGTCCTTGGGGGTGTCCTCGGACGCCTTGAAGGCCGCAGCGGCAGTGCCGGTACCCTGCTGGACCTCGCCCGGGGTGTTGGCCGCGTTCGGGTACGTGCCGAAGTAATGGTCGAAGGAGACGTTCTCCTGGAAAAGCACCACTACATGCTTGATCGGCGTAGCGGTGTTTCCCTCGGCGCCCACTGCCGTAGCGGGGGCGGCGCCGAAGCCTGCCAGCCCAACAGTCAGGGCTGAAGCAGCGAGAGCGGCCGCGCCTGTGGCAGCGGCCACGCGTTTGCGGGTAAAGGGTGCCTGAGAAGGCATGGGTATCCAATCGTTGGGGTGTGGATATGGGTTTGCCGTTGGGGATCTTCAACGGGTTCTGAAGTTACCGACTGGTAATTAACCAAAAGTGGCGGTCCGGTGAACGGCGGCTGTCGGTGCGGGGCGGCCTCGGCTAGCCTTGCCCCATGTCCTTCGTAAAGCGCTTTGACCATGTAGGCATCACCGTGGCCGACCTGGATCGTGCCATTGCCTTCTTTGAAAGCCTCGGCCTGCAAGTCGAGGGCAGGATGCACATGGAGGGTGGCTTCGTGGACACGGTGATCGGCATTCCCGACTCCCGCAGCGAAATCGCCACCCTGCGGGCACCTGATGGAGGCACCGGCGTCGAGTTGTCCAGCTTCACCCATCCGGACCATCAGGAGGGCTCGCCTGCAGCCATGTCCACGGAACTTGGCCTTCGCAATATCGCGTTTGAGGTCAATGACCTGGATGCTGCGCTGGAACGCTTGGCGGCGGATGGGTATGGGCTGGTGGGCGGCGTGGGCCAGTATGAAAACATCTGGCGGATGACCTACGTGCGCGGTCCCGAGGGAATCATCGTAGCGCTGGCCCAGCGGATCGACTGAAAGCCGTGGATCGACTGAAAAAGCACCCATTGTCGCCGAGCTGCGGCAGGTATATCGTTGGCTATCGTTCAGTATCGTTCGCGATCTTCCGAGGTGGGCAAAATGCGTGATTCATTCCCTGCAAGCGGGTTCATCGGAAACAATCTTGACGGCATGTGGCAGGCCGTGGAGGACTTCAGGTCCAGGTTCGAGAAACGCACCGGAACCCGCGCGGGCCGGGGCGAATTGCGCACAGCCATCCTGGCTTTGCTCGCCGAACGTCCCATGCACGGCTACCAGATCATCCGGGAAATCGAGGAGCGCAGCAACGGCAGCTGGAAGCCGAGCGCCGGATCTGTCTATCCCACGTTGCAATTGCTGGCTGACGAAGGATTCGTGGCTGCCGAGGAATCCAACGGCAGGAAGATCTACTCCTTGACAGAAGCCGGCCAGGAAGACGTTGCCGGTGCCGAGACATCCACCCTCTGGAACTCCTCGGATACCGGACGCGGGTTTTCCGCGTTGCCCAAGGCGGGCATTGAGCTGGCCCAGGCCGCAGCGCAAGTGGGTCGGTCCGGCACGCCGAAGCAAGTCCAGGATGCAGTTGCAGTGCTCGAAGAGGCCCGGCGCCGGATCTACACGATCCTCGCCCAGGACTAAAACGGGTGGCGTCGGTATGGGGAGGCCGGACAGCCGATGGGGCTGGCCCGGGGGATACCCGTGCCCGCTACCGACGCATTCTGCGCTTTGCCGCCTGGCACCTGGCCGTGACCTGGTGGTTCGAGCTGATGTTGCCGCGATTGGGCCTGCGCAGGATCTCTGACCGTAACCGGGCCCAGCGCATGCGCCACTTTGCACGGAGGTTCCATGCGCTGGCGGTGCAGCTAGGTGGCCTCATGATCAAAGTGGGCCAGTTCATGTCCTCCAGGCTGGACGTGCTGCCACCGGAGATTACGGCCGAGCTGGAGGGCCTCCAGGACGAGGTGCCTCCCGTTCCTTTCCATGCCATTAAGGCGTTGGCCGAACAGGAATTGGGTGCTCCCCTGGAAGCCGTGTTCGCCTCGGTTGACGAGTCGCCTATTGCCGCGGCCTCGCTGGGCCAGGCCCACAGGGCCAGGTTGTTGCCTCTGGACCAGGAAGAGACCGGGCTCGCGGGCGTTGTTTTCAAGGTGCAGCGCCCGGGCATCGACAAGATCGTCGATGTCGACTTGGCTGCGCTGCGCAAGGTTGGCGGCTGGCTGAACCGCATCCGCGTCGTAGCCCACCGTGCCGACGTCCCTGCGCTAATCAAGGAGTTCTCCCAGACCAGCCTTGAGGAGATCGACTACCTGAACGAGGCAGCGAATTCCGAGCGGTTCGCCGCCGACTTCGACGGTGACCGGAGGGTGGCCGTACCCGCCGTCGTCTGGGAGCGGACCAGCCGCCGGGTGCTGACCCTCGAAGATGTCACGGCCATCAAGATCACCGATGCCGGGGCCCTCCGGCAGGCCGGCATCGACCCTTCCCAGGTGGCCCCGGTGTTTGCCTCGGTCATGTTCGATCAACTTTTCACGAACGGGTTCTTCCACGCGGACCCGCATCCCGGGAACATTTTTGTCACCCCCACGGCTGATCCTGCGGCTGGGCATCCGTGGAAGCTGACCTTTATCGATTTTGGAATGATGGGAGAGGTTCCGCCCAAGACGCGCAGCGGGCTTCGCAAGCTACTGGTAGCGGCGGCAGCGAGGGATGGCAAAGGCTTGGTATCGGCAATCAACGACGTCGGCGTGCTGGTGCCGTCGGCGGACACCCGGAAGCTGGAACGTGCCATGACCCAGCTTTTCGCCCGGTTCGGCGGGATGGGCTTTGCTGAGCTGCGGGAAGTTGATCCCCGCGAGTTCCGCGATTTTGCGGTGGAGTTCGGGGACGTTGTCCGGTCCCTGCCTTTCCAGCTGCCCGAGAATTTCCTGCTCATCATTCGCGCCATGTCCCTGACTTCAGGCGTGTGCAGTTCCCTGGATCCCAAATTCAATCTGTGGGACTCGGTTGAGCCTTATGCTGCGCGGTTGCTCCGCGACGAGCGCGGCAACATGGCCAAGGACATCGCCGCCCAAGCCCTTGATGCCGCGACCCTTGCGGTGGGCCTTCCCAAACGCCTGGACGCTGTTCTCAGCAGGATCGACGACGGGTCCTTCGAAGCGGCGGACCCCAGGTTGGAACGTCAAATAGCGCGGCTTGTCCGGACAGGGCAGCGCGCAGTCGCCGCGCTCGTCTTCGGTGCGTTGCTGGTTGCCGGGGCGTTGGTCCGGCAGGACGATCTTGTGCTGAGCAACGTCCTGATGATTGCCTCCGTGGTGCCGCTGCTCGTCGGGTTGCGGCCGCGGCGCCGCTAGCGGGAACACGTGGGACGGCAACGTAGACTTGCCGTGTGACTGAGAGCCCCGCATATCACCGCGAAGAGACACGGATACTGCAGGGTCCTGTCCTGGTGGGCGTCGCTCCAGGCCAACGTGCGGTGGTGCTCGATCAGGCTGCCGCCCTCGCCTCGGCCGCAATGCTGCCGCTGGTCTGTGCCTTTGTGGACGTCACTGTCTATCCCGTTGACGGAACCACTGGTGGGCAGATGGCGCCAATTGATCCCGACGGCGTGGACGAGGACGCGGAACTTATTCCTCGTTCCTTGCAGGATGCGGTCTCCTCGCAATTGCAAAACAAGGGCATTGACTGGTCCCTCGTCCCGCTCGCGGGTGAACCCGCCCATGCCTTGGCGAGGCACGGAGCGGAGATCGGCGCGTCCTTGATTGTGGTCGGTGCCAGGGAACAGAAACTGGGTTCGGCCATCAAGGAGCTGACCGGTGGGTCAGTGGCCAGGCAGTTGCTGCACCGTCAGGACCGCCCGGTGCTGGTTGTGCCTGTGGATCCCCGGGTGCCGGACGAGCAATGACACCTGGAGACATCAAGCGTCCGGTCCATCTGCACTGGCGTTTCATTGGTCTCGTGGCCTTTGGCGGCGTCTTCGGAGCCCTGGCCCGCTACGGGTTGGGGCTGGCCATTCCCGCGCCGGACGCTTGGCCACTTCCCACCTTGATCATCAACCTCACCGGCGCTTTAGCCCTCGGAGCCCTGCTTGAGGGGCTTTCCAGAAGGGGGCCCGACACCGGCCGGCGCAGGGTTCTTCGCCTTGCCTTGGGCACGGGCTTCCTGGGTGCTTACACGACCTACAGCACGCTCGCTTTGGATGCCGTCCACCTGATCATGGCGGGCACCGTGCCGGGCTTTGCCTGGTATTTGGTGCTCAGCCTCTTCGGCGGGGCTGCGGCAACGACCACCGGTATCTGGCTCGGTGCGTGGCAGCACCGCAGGACTTCCATGGCCGACGCCGGCGCCGCACCAAGGCGTGATTCCAGGGGCGCCCGATGACGGTTCTCTTGCTGGCCCTTGCAGGCGGGTTGGGAGCCGCAACCCGGTTCGTGATCGACGGCCTCATCCGGGGCCGTTTCCGGACAGCAATCCCGTGGGCCACCATCACGATCAACGTTTCGGGTTCCCTGCTGCTCGGCTTCATTGGGGGCTTGGTGATGCGTGGGCATGCACCCGATTCCCTGCAGCTGATTCTGGGGTCAGGTTTCCTTGGGGGCTATACGACGTTCAGCACGGCGAGCCTGGAGACCATCAGGCTGGTCCAAAGCGGTCGCACCGGGCTCGCCGTGCTCAACGGGGTGGGTTCATTGGTCCTCAGCGTGGCTGCTGCCGCTGCCGGCGTCGGCATGGCCGGGCTCCTGCCCTGAACAAACAGCGGCTGAAGTGAACAACGACTTTCAAGCGCACAAGGGGTCGTCGCGGGTCCTGTCGGTAGGATCAGTGCCATGGCAAAGAAGACATTCAATGAGCTGTTGTCCGCCCAGGTCGCCAACGAGTTCGCGGCCTCCCAGCAATACATTGCAGTGGCCGTCTATTTCGACGGCGAAGACCTTCCCCAGCTTGCCCGGCACTTTTACCGCCAGTCCCTTGAAGAGCGGAACCACGCAATGATGATGGTCCAGTACATGCTGGACCGCAACGTGCATGTGGAGATTCCGGGTATCGGACCGGTCCGCAACAACTTCAGCAACGCCCGGGAACCCATTGAACTGGCCCTTGAACAGGAGAAAGAAGTTACCCGGAACATCGAGGAGATGTTCCGTGCCGCCCGGGCGGAGGGGGACGCCCTGGGCGAACAGTTCATGCTGTGGTTCCTCAAGGAACAGGTGGAGGAAGTGGCTTCGATGACTACTCTCCTCAACATCACCGAACGTGCGGAGAACCTCTTTGACATCGAGAACTACGTAGCCCGCGAAACTGTGGGCGATGGCGGCGTCGACGCCGGTGCCCCCTCAGCTGCAGGCGGCGCAATCTAAGCAGTTGCTTGGCGCACGCCGCCGGAGATCAGCTTCCGGCGGCGTCGTTGCCGCTGACAGCGCCGCCCTCTGAACGGCCAAGCAAGGAAAGCCGGCTCGCGATGCGTGCCAGGTCTGCGGGCTGGGCGCGGGCCGCACCGGCTTCATCCCAGTCCAAGGGTCCTTCGCCGATCAGGAACAGCCGCCTGTCTTGGTCGTGGAGTACATCCACGGCATTGCTGAAGCGTTGCCAGGCGGCCGCGGCCGAAGGATCTGAGTTGCCCGGAGAGGGCACGTCGTCCACCACCCACGTCTCGAAACCGGAGGCCAGGGCGAGGTAATCCGCGGTTGAGGTCAGTCCCTCGCACAGGGCAGCGAAACTGACCCAGAGCACGTCCGGATCGGAGTTCTTGACGACGATCGGCTGCGTGGTGGGTGTGATGATCCGGGCCGTGCCCGCAGGCGGCCGGAAGAGCCCCAGCTTGCCCAACTGGCTCGCAGTGCCGGGGGTGATGATGCGCCCGGAGCTGAAAGTCCCGGGCACCGCACCCGGTTTGGAACCTGCTGGAGGAAAGCGCCTGAAGTCCGTGGGTCCGCCGACCTCCACGATGTCCATCATGGACTTGATGGCCTGGATGGTGGGCAGGAAATGGTCGTGCCAGAGAGGATTGGGCAGGAGCTCGTCCGGAGCATAGTTGGAGGTCACGACCAGCGGCACACCATGCCGGGCGGCAGATTGCAGCAGTCGCGCAATGAACATGCCGTCCCCGACGTCGTGCACGTGGAACTCGTCGAAAAAGAGCACATCCACGTCGGCCAGGAGCGCATCGACAGACTGTTGGATGGCACTTGCATTGCCGTGGGCGAGCGGCGCATGCGCGCCTCGGTGCAGTGACCGGAAGAAGTCGTGGAAATGCACCCGACGCGTCCGAACGTGGAGCCGGTCATGGAAGCTGTCCATCAGCCAGGTTTTCCCGCGTCCCACAGGGCCGTGCAGGTAGATGCTCCTGGGCGGGCGCGGGGACAACCGGCGCGCCCGACGGCGGTGTGTCACCTCGGCGCCGAACCCCGCCAGCCGCTCGGCTGCCTCGCGCTGACCGGGCCCGAGGACGAAACCCGAGCTGCCGGCGTCGTGCTCAATGCCTGCCAGCAGGCCGGCACTGGTGCGCCGGACATCCTGCGCGCCGCTGCGACCGGGAAAGGCCGGCGTCACAACCATCCTTTGCGTTTGAAGATCAGGTACATGAGCAAAGCAGCGCCCACCATGAATCCAACCGCCATGGGATAGCCGAACTCCCAGTGCAGTTCGGGCATGAAATCGAAGTTCATCCCGTATACCCCGGCCACAAAGGAAGGGGCGAAGAAGATGGCCGCCCAGGAGGAGATTTTCTTCACCTGCTCGTTCTGCGCGGCGCTTGCCTCGTTCTGCCGGTTGGCCGTCAAGGTGCCATCCAGGGTGAGTGCGTTCTGCAAGAGGTCCCGGAAAGAGTTGGCCCGGGAAATCAAGTGTTTGACGTGGTCCTCAACGTCGCGGAGGGATCTTTGCAGTTCGATGTCCACGCCGTACTTTTCGAACCCCTTCTCGAGGAGCGTCATCATTTCGGGAAGGGGGTGGATGGCCCGCTGGAACTGGATGACTTCGCGGGCGAGTTCGTAGATCCTTCGGGAAACTGTGCTGTCACCGCTGAAGAGCTGGTCTTCGATCTCGTCGATGTCGTTTTCCAGTCCTGCCACCACAGGGGCGTAGTCGTCCACCACCTGGTCCAGCAGGGCGTAAAGGACGGCCTCCGGTCCGTGCCTCAAGAGGTCCGGACGGTCTTCAAGCCGGTGCCGTACGCGGGCGACGCCCGGGGTCTCCGCGTGCCGGATAGTCACCACAAAGTTGGGGCCGGTGAACACGTGGAGTTCGCCGAACTCCACGGTCTCGGACTCGTCCAGGTACCTGGCGGGCCGGAGGACCGTGAAGAGGCTGTGGTCGTAGCGCTCCAGCTTGGGCCGCTGGTGCGCTGAAACTGCGTCTTCCACAGCGAGTTCGTGCAGGCCGAATTCCTCCGCGACTCCGGCCATTTCTTCCTGCGTGGGCCGGTACAGTCCGATCCAGGCCATGCCCCCATGCTTTGAGAGCGTCTCGAAGGTCTGCTCCAGGCTTTCGGGGGTGGCAGTGCGTACGCCGTCCACATACACGGCGTTGTCAATGATGGTCACCAGCAGAACGCTACTGCATGGCCCCGATGATTGCCCCGGCGATTGCCAGGGCAACGACGTCGTGGCCCGAGTCGATCACGGTAACTGCGCTTGGACGCCCCGCGAAGCCGTTGTGGATGACATGGCCGCCTGCCCGGAACACGACGGCGACGATCAGCCCGAAGAGGGCTCCCGACCACCAGGTATCCAACTCCAGGGCGCTGGCAAGCACGGCAAGGAGCACACTGGTCAACGCGGAGGCAAGCATCATGGGGACCCAGATGCCGGGTCCGCCGTCGATGTTCTTGAGGTCCTCCTCGGTCTTGCCGATGGCCTGCATCCAACGGCGTCCGAGGACCGCCGGCATGTACCAAAGGAATCCCACCACCATGCTGGAGACGAACGCGAGCAGCACGGCGAGCCAGTTGACCTGGGCCAGGTGTGAAAGCCAATCCATGCTGAAAAGCCTAGGCGCCCTCGGCGGTGTTCGGCCGGTCCTGTTTGCCGCGTGTTGGGGTGTTTGCCATTCGGCCGATCAGGGGCTCCGTGCGATACGGAATGTGGGTATGCAGGGCCAGCACCGTTTCGGTGCGGATGACGCCCTTGGTGCGAAGGACGGAGCGGAGCGCCGACTGCAGGTTGTGGGTGTCCGTGGCTACCACCCGGCACCAGAGGTCTCCGCGCCCGGAGATCTCGTGGACTTCCAGAACCTGGGGAATGAGCCTCAATGCTCCGATAACACCGTCGAGTTCGCGGTGCGTCACCTCGATGGTGACAAAAGCGACGACGTCGTAGCCCACCTTCTCCAGGTCCACCTCCCGGCCGGCGGCCTGCAGCACGCCGGAACGCAGGAGCCGCTTGACCCTGCTTTGGGCGGTGTTGCGTGCGATACCCAGGGAGTCGCTGAGTTCGGCGATCTGTGCGCGCGGGTCCTTGATGAGCTCCAGCAGGATCCGCAGGTCCAAGGGGTCGAGGGTGTTCAAATGATCACTCCTGGTCACTCTGATGCAGCTTGTTTGAGTCTTTCGCTCAATCTTCTCACTCCAGTTCAACTTTGAGATCAGTTCTACGGCATTCTGTTGCCACAGATCACTTGGCCGCACCTGCCCGACCCACAAGGAACCGGGGGTTCGGCCCTCATGCGAAGGCAACAAATGACTGTCTTAAGCGAACTCCGCATGCGCCCGGCCACCGCAGGGCGCTGGGGATGGGATGCAGGTACCACGGCGAGGCTTGTCCTGGCGGGGGTGGTCATCTTCACCCTGTTGGTGGGGGCCAACCTTGCCACGCCGTTGTACCCGTTGCTGCAGGCCCGTTTGGGCTTGTCCTCCTTGGACGTCACCATTGCCTTCTCGAGCTACGTCCTTGCCCTGGTTGCCGTGCTCCTGGTGGCAGGTCACTGGTCGGACCACATAGGCCGGCGGGCGGCCCTGGTGCTGGCCGTGCTGGTGGGCCTGCTCGGGGGAGTGGTTTTTGCGAACGCCGACTCGCTGATGATGCTCTCTGCAGGCCGGGCGCTGCAGGGCGTAGCAGTGGGGCTGGCCACCGGCGCGAGCTCCGCGGCGCTGCGGGAATTGCTGCCAAAGCGGCCGGACTGGGCCTCCCGCTTCACGCTGCTGTCCTCAGCGGGCGGCGTGGCTGCCGGGCCGGTCATTGGAGGGCTTCTCTCCCTGCTACCTGACCCGACGAGGACGCCGTACTACGTGCATGCCGCCGTGCTCGTGGCTGCCCTCGTTCCTTTGTGGCTTCTGAAGGCGCGGCCGGCCATTGCTCCGGCACCCGGAAAGCCGGCCTTCAAGGTACTCGCGCCCAGGCGCCCAGCGGTGTCACGCGATGCCCGGGGAGCTTTCTGGATGGCGTCCTCGGTAGGTTTTTTGAGCTTCGCAGTCTTTGGTTTTTGCCTGTCACTGGCACCGGGATATTTCGCGGGAGTGGTCCACGCCGATTCCCGTCCCTTGATTGGATTGCTGGCCGGGATCACCCTGGGCGCGTCGGCTTTGAGTCAACTGGTGGGCGTACGCGGCAAGTACGCCGTTCCCGCTGCGCTCGCCGTATTGGGAGTCTCGGTTGTGCTGGTGGGACTGGCGGCCGCCTGGTCCAGTCCGCTCCTCCTGGTGGTGGCCAGCATCGCAGCAGGAGGGGGACAAGGCATCGCTTTCAGGCAGGTTTTCAACGAGGTGGCCGGCAAAGTTGAGGCTTCCCGCCATGCCCAGGTGATCAGCACCGTCTACGTCATCACGTATCTGGGGAGTGCAGTTCCGGTGATCGGACTGGGCTTCGCAGTCTCGGCAATCGGCTTGCAGGCCGCCGTCGCCTGCTTCACCACCGCATGCGGCGCAGCGGCACTGGCGCTTGCCGTGGTTTCACTGAGGAGGAGCCGCCGCGCCTGAGGCCGCCGCGGACAACCGGACGCCGCCTTAGTCGGGAAGCGGTCCCCGGTTGCCAGGGATGTGCTGGAAGACCATGGTCGTTTCCGTGTGGCCCACCACGGGGTCCGTAGCCAGGTTGTCGAGCAGCCAGTTGCGCAGGTCATCCGTATTGGCGACGGCGATATGCAGCAGGTAGTCCACGGAACCGGTGGTGTGGAACGTGGAGATCACGGCAGGCAGCTTGGGAACCCTGGCCGTGAAGCGGTCGATCTGGTCGCGGTCGTGGGCCCGCAGCCGGACTGCGATGAGGGCTTGGACCGAGCGGCCGATTGCGGGCAGGCTCAGAACCGCTTCGAAGCCCTCGATGATTCCGCGTTCGGACAGTGCCCGGGTCCGCATCAGCGCGGTGGACGGGGCAATCCCAACCAACTCCGCGAGTTGCTTGTTGGAGATGCGGGCATCGTCCACGAGTGCGGCAAGGATCCGTTCGTCAATCGCGTCCAACGGCTCGGCCTGTCCCGAAATGGATCGAATATTCTTCGCAGTGCTGCTCACGGATCCTCCTGAAATTGCAGTCCGTCCATCATAACGGTGAATTCCCTGCGGCTCCTTGGTGCATGGGCGGCTCTATCTGGTGCCGGTGCATGCCTTCAGCAGTTCGAGTGAGGACATTACCCGCGGGGCGTGCGAGCTGTGCCATGCCAATGATTGTAGGCGCCCCCGCGCCGGATTCAGCGGGGAACGGTCGCCCTTCCGTGGACGAGGGCGGTGACGGCCGCCGTCGTGATTCCCAAAGCGATAACCCCCATAGCCAAAGCCGCCCATCCGAAGGACTGGAAGGCGAGGCCGCCCGCCCAACCGATGACGCTCGAACCCAGGTAGTAGGACAAGTTGTACAGCGAAGCGGCTTGGGCCCTGCCCTCAGTGGCGATGGCTCCTGTCCAGCCCGAACCTACGCTGTGGGCGGCGAAGAAGCCGCCCGTGAAGATCACCAACCCAGCAAGCGTGGCAGTCATGTTGTCCGGCAGCGTGAGTGCAAGCCCGGCGGCCATCACCATTATTCCGGCCAGCAGCACGTTCCGGCGTCCGAACCGGGTGGTTAGTCCGGCAGCCCACCGGGACGTGACGGTTCCGGAAAGATAGGCGAGGAAGATCAAGCTGACCAGCGTGGCAGGCAGGGCGAAAGGTTCAGCGTGGAGCCTGAAGCCAAGGTAGTTGTAAACCGCTACGAACCCGCCCATGAGCAGGAATGCCTGCAGGTAGAGGGAAAACAACTTGGGATTGGCCGCGTGTCCACGCAGCGTGCGCCATGCTCCCCGGAGTCCCTGGGCGGGAGTCGGCTTGAAGCGGCGCTGTCGGGGCACGAGCACCAGGAACATGACGGCGGAGACCGTGGCCAGGAGTGATACGGCCAGCGTTGCGGCCCGCCAGCCCCAGAGTTCTCCGGCAGGTCCCGCCACCAGCCGACCGGCGAGTCCGCCCAAGGTTGTTCCAGCCACGTAGCTGCCGGCCGCCAGCGCTGTGTGGATCCTGGTGACTTCCTCGTTGAGGTAGGCGATGGCAATGGCGGGGATGCCGCCCAACGCCATCCCTTCCAGGGTTCGTAGTCCCAGCAGCACCGGGACGGTTGGCGCCAGCGGGACCAGGAGGCCCAGGGCCGTTGCCGCGCCGATGCCGAACGCCATGGCGCGGACCCGGCCGATGCGGTCTGCAACGAACGACCACGGCAGGACTGTTACCGCCAGGCCGACTGTAGCCAACGAGATGCTTAGCGCAGCTTCGGCGGCGGAGATGCGGAGGTCGGCGGCCATGAGGGGAAGGACGGCCTGGGTGGAATACAACTGGGCGAACGTAGCGACTCCGGCCAGGGCGAGCGCCGCCAGGATCCGCCGGTATCCGTTGGAGCCCTTGGCATGGCCGTCCCACGTGACGTCCTCGGCTACGGCTATCTGCGCTTTGCTCACCGGAACACGCTACGTCCGCTGCCATCCATGGTTCCAATGCATGATTTGCTATTAACCAATGCGTTCATGCATCAATCAGGCGGGCCGGCGCCACTAAGGAGTATTTATGGAACCCGACCACCAGCAGCTGGTGCAGCTCTTGCCGCTCCTGCCGGTTCTGGCCGAGCTCGGGCGGACGGAGCACATGACTGCGACGGCGGAAATACTTGGCGTACCGCAATCCACGGTGAGTCGGGCCGTAGCCAGGGCCAGCTCAATCGTTGGAATGGATCTGCTGGTGCGGGACGGGAGGGGTATCCGGCTGACCCACGCCGCGAAGACGCTCCTGCCCTATATCGAGGCAGCCTTGGAGGACTTCCAAGCCGGGCTGGACAGGGTGCGCCACGAGTCGGACGTGGTGCGGGGGAGGATCGCCGTGTCCTTCCAGCACACCTTCGGGGAAGCAACCTTGCCGTTGCTGATCAGCGCATTCCGGGGTCGGCACCCGAACACTGTGTTTGAACTCCGCCAAGGACCACGGGACGACTGCCTGGCGGAATTGGCCAGGGGTGAGGCCGACTTTGCCCTCACAGCGCCGATCGCCCCTGAAAGCAAGGGAATCCGGTCCTTTGCGTTGTACCGTGAACCCCTCCGTGCGGTCCTCCACTACCGGCATCCGCTGGCGGGCCGCAGACGCATAGGGCTCACGGAGTTGCGGCACGAACCCTATGTCACCCTTCCGGAGGGGGTTGGCCTTCGCGCGCTGGGGGAAGCCTTGCTCAGGGAGGCCGGCTTCCGCCCAAGGATCGCGTTTGAAGTCCAGGAATCCACCACCGTCCGTGGCTTGGTGTCGGCGGGCCTGGGCTACAGCATCCTGCCTCCCGCCGGGCCTGGTTCGGGCACGGGCCAGTTCCTCCCGGAAGCAGAATTGGGACTCGTGGAAATCCCCATCGAATCCGAGCTGGCCTTTCGGCAGATCGGCATGGCCTGGCGGGAACGCAGCTTCGAACCGGACGCCGTGCAGCGCTTCCGCGAACTGGTGGTTACTGAGGGCGAGGACTTGTTGGCCGAACTGGTCAGAGCCCGCTCAGGAAATCCCTGACGACGTCCGCCGCCGGTCCTGTACGGGCCGACTGCCAGGACGTGCCGGCCCACAGGTTCAGGCCCTGGGCGTCGCCGGCTGCTGACGCCGCGGCCCGGATGGGTGCCGTGAGGTGATGGATCGCCGGGTAGCCTTCGGGCGCATCCGCGTGGTCCAGCACAAACTCATTGACCAAGGACCTGGCCCACCGGCCCGTGAAGGCCCTGGTCATCGCTGTGTCAGTGAAATGCGGGTCACCGAGGGCATCCTTATGCGCTTGCCGTGCACCGCTTTCGTCAGTTCGGACCAGCGCCGTACCCACTTGGGCGGCGGATGCCCCGGCAGTGAGTACTTGCTTGAGCGCGTTGCCGTCACCGACCGCTCCCGCCGCGATGAGTGGAAGGTCGACGGCGGCACGCACCCGGGCGACGAGGTCCGCCGTCGTACCTTCAGTCCCCATTCCTGGCCCCGCGGCGCCCGTGGGCAGGAATGCCGCCGAGTGGGCACCGGCGGAGCTGTGCTGGACGACCAGTGCGTCAGGGCCCTGTTCCGCAGCCGCGCGGGCTTCCTCGACGCTGGTTACGCTGGCCAGCACCACGCTTCCAGCTTTTTGCAGTGCTTTGATGACCGATGCGCCGGCCAGGCCAAAGGCGAAGCTGACGAATTCCACGGGGTCGGCGAGGAGGGCATCGATTTTCCCTTGCCAGGCGTCGTCGTCATCCAGGCGCAGGGGAGGCACCTCCACGCCAAACCGTGCTGCTTCGCTTCCCAGTTCCGCCCGGTAGGCCTCAAGCGCGGCCCTGGCTTCCGGGCCGGGATTGAGCTGGGCCGGATCCGGGACGAACACGTTCATCCCGAACCGCAGGCCTGCCGACCGGGCCGCGGCGATCTCCGCAGCCATGGCCTCCGTGGCCTTGTACCCCGCAGCGAGGAAACCCAGGCCGCCGCCATCCTGCACCGCCCGTACCAAGGCGGTGGTGGAAGTGCCTCCTGCCATGGGCGCAGCTATGAACGGGCTATCAAACAAGGACATGCGGTTCCTCCTCCGGACGCTCCAAGCTAGTCTTTCACGGTGAACAATCTTGAGCCGGCACAGCATTCCCCTTCAACCCCGGCAGCCGGGGCACCGGAGACCCTCAGCGGTACGGTCATCGGTTTGGACATCGGCGGCACCAAGACCCGCGGCGTCAGGTTCGAGGACGGCGTACCCGTCCGGGACCAGAGCGCAGGCAGTTCAAACGTCCAGAACGTTACCCGCGAACAGGCCATGGCCAACCTTGCTGAGCTTTTTGCCGGCATCGGCGGGGGCCGCGTGGATGAGGTCTACGCAGGATCCGGTGGCATCGACACCGACGAAGACGCGCAGGCGCTCGCAGACCTGATTGCGCCGCACGCCCCTGGTGCCCGCATCACCGTGGTCCACGATTCCAGGCTCCTGTTGGCCGCCGGCGGGGCAAGCACCGGTGTTGCCGTGATCGCCGGGACGGGTTCTGCCGCCTGGGGTCGGAACAGTGCAGGAGAGGAAGCCCGCGCCGGGGGTTGGGGCTACCTCCTGGGTGACGAGGGCAGCGGGTACTGGCTGGGACGCGAGGCCGTCCGGCACAGTCTCCGCCGGATGAACCAAGGGCTGGAACCCGACCGCCTGAGCAAGGCCCTGCTCGAGTCGTGCGGGGTGGAGGAACCCGGAAAACTTATCGCCTTGTTCCACGACCCCCGGACCGGCCGCCGCTATTGGGCCCAGCAGGCACGGCTCGTGGTGGAAGCGGCCGACGCCGGAGATGAGGTCAGCATCGGCCTGGTCGACCAAGCCGGCCGCGATCTCGCCGACCTCGCATCACAGGCTGTGCGCCAGTTGGGCCTGGATGGGCCCGTTATCCTCGGCAGCGGACTTGGCATGAACGTCGCGCGACTCCAGGATGCCTTCAAGGCAAGGCTTGCCGAGGAAGGCATCGTGGATGTCCGCATCCTCCGGCAGGATCCGGTGTTCGGCGTCCCCCGGCTCGTGGCCGAACAGCGCGGCTGAGGGTCAGCCGCGGGTTCTCGGACGCAGCTTGACGCCTGGAAGCGGCGGGGCGGGGATCCGCCCCGCTTCCGCACCGGCGTCAGGGCCATGGCCGTGGACGAATCCGAAGCGGGAGGTGGCGGCAGCGGCGTCGTCGAGCAGTCCCTCCGCTTCCCACTCCTCGCGGGCCTTCTCAACTTCCTCGTGCGTGCGTCCAACAAAGTTCCACCACATCAGCAGGTCCTCACCGAACGGCTCACCGCCCAGCAGCATGATCCGCGTCTCCGGGGCTGCTTCCACGGTGAGTGATTCGCGTCCGGCGCCGAGATAGGCCAGTGGTCCGGGGCCGATGTCTTCACCATCGATGGCCACCTGGCCGTCCAACACCAGGACGGCGTGTTCAAAATCGGGCCGCAGGGGAAGGTCGAGTGTCCCTGATCCCGTGATGTCCGCCCCGACGATGGGGCTGAACATCGTGGCGGGGGAGAGCTTTCCGGCAAATTCGCCCACCATCACCGTGGCCGTGTAGCCGTCACCGGAGGCCACCGGAAGTTCGCGGTGCTGCTCGAAGGAAGGCTCGCGATGCCGGTGTTCGTCCGGGAGGGCCACCCACAACTGGAGCCCGCGGGACACCGGGACGTCTTCCGGAGCCACTTCTGCCGACGGCAGTACGGAGAACTCGGAATGCGAGATGCCGTGCCCGGCAGTCATGATATTGAGTTCTCCGGGCCGGACCACCACGTCGCTGCCCACGCTGTCACGGTGCCGGACGGCGCCCTCCAACGGCCACGTGACGGTCTGGAGGCCGCAGTGCGGGTGCGGCAGGACGCTCATGGCCACCCGGTCCGGGCCGAAGCTGTCAAGGAAACACCAGGCGCCAACGGTCGGGAGGCCGCGCTGGGGAAGGGTGCGGTACACGTTCATGGCGCGCACTCCGCCCAAGGGCACTTCCCGCTCCGGCCACAACTGGACGCACGGCCCCTGTCCTTCCGGGGCTGCCGGGCAAACCTGCTCGGAAGGGGCGGTATCCAGATTGGTCATGTCATCACCTGTGCATAAATGTTGGAAATTGAGCTAATCTGTTCCGTGTGAACAACGCCCTTTTGAGCTACCACGACGCCGTCCTCTACCGTTCGGGTGAACCGTACCGCATCCTCGCTGGAGCCATCCACTACTTCCGCGTGCACCCCGATCTGTGGCAGGACCGGCTGCGTCGCTTGAAGGCGATGGGCGCCAACACGGTGGATACCTATGTGGCATGGAACTTCCACCAGCCTAAGCGGCAGGAAGCCCCGGACTTCACCGGTTGGCGGGACCTGGGCAGGTTCATCGACCTTGCAGCGGAGGAGGGGCTGGAGGTGATCGTCCGTCCCGGTCCCTACATCTGCGCCGAATGGGACAACGGCGGTTTCCCCGCCTGGCTGACCGGCATTCCCGGCATTGGCCTGCGGTGCATGGATGAGGTTTTCACGTCCGCCGTCGAGGAGTGGTTCCACCACCTTCTGCCCATCATCGCCTCCCGGCAGGCTTCCAAGGGCGGACCCGTGGTGGCTGTCCAGATTGAAAACGAGTACGGCAGCTATGGCGACGATCATGACTACATCCGCTGGAACCGCCGGGTACTTGAGGAACAAGGCATCACGGAGTTGCTCTTCACGGCTGACGGCGGGACCGATTACTTCCTCGACGGCGGGTCCGTGGAGGGAACGTGGGCGACGGCCACGCTGGGAAGCCGCGGGGACGAAGCCATTGAAACGTGGAAGCGGCGGCGACCCGACGAGCCTTTCTTCAACGTGGAGTTCTGGGGCGGCTGGTTCGACCATTGGGGGGAGCACCACCACCGGCGCGATGCAGCCGATGCGGCCGCCGAGGCCCGGAAAATGCTGGATCTTGGAGGGTCGGTGTGTGTCTACATGGCGCACGGCGGCACCAACTTCGGGCTCGGCTCCGGCAGCAATCACGATGGCTCCAAGCTCCAGCCGACCGTCACGAGCTACGACTCCGATGCCCCGATCGCGGAGAACGGTGCACTGACGCCGAAATTCCATGCGTTCCGGACAGAGTTCTTCCGCGCCCAGGGCATTGTGGACCTGCCGGAAATACCCATTGAACTGTTGAACGACGCACCGGTCCTGCCCGCACAGTCCTTGCCGTTGTCACCCGGACGCGGGCTGTTGGAGCTGGTCCGGGACGCCGGCAAGCCGGTCACCAGCGTCAAGCCGCTCACCTTTGAGCAGTTGGGGCTCGACGGCGGCATGGTGCTCTATTCGGCCCGGGCCGTCCTGCCGGGACGCCCTGGCGCCCCCACGGAAAGCCGGATCAGGATCACCGGCCTCAACGATCGCGCCTACCTCTGGGTGGATGGTGAGTACGCCGGTGTCCTGGATGATCAAACCGGCGAGGAAGGATTGCCCGTCCAAGGCACGGGCGTCGCTGCAAACCTGGAGATCCTGGTGGAGAACCTGGGCCGCATCAATTACGGGCCGCTGACCGGTCACGGCAAGGGAATCCTCTGCGGTGTGCTCATCAACCAGCGCTACACGTTCCACTGGACGCAGACGCCGGTTGCCTTGGGTGAGTGGACGGAAGAGGACCTCCGGGAACTGTCCGGAGCCTCGTTCGAGGCCACGCAACCCGCGGACACGTACATCGCTTTGCCCGGCTCTACCAAGGGATTTGTGTGGCTCAACGGATTCCTGTTGGGCCGGTACTGGAACAAGGGTCCGCAGGCCACCCTATATGTCCCGGCGCCCCTGGTCCAGGCCGGTACCAACAGCATCAAGGTCCTCGAGCTCGGCGAGCCAGGGACCGTCGTCGAACTTCGGGACAGTCCGGACCTTGGTCCATCGGAAGCAGGGCCCATAGCAGCGGCCGAGTTGGCCTGAGCCCGCGGCAACTATGCTGGCTGGATGAGCCTCCAGTTCGATACCCGCCCTGCCGCCTACGCCGTCATCATCCGCGACGACAGGTTGCTGATGGCCTACTGGAAACAGGACGGCAAGGAAGGCTGGACGCTTCCGGGCGGCGGACTCGACATCGGCGAACACCCCGTGGACGGGTGCCGGCGGGAGGTCCTGGAGGAGACAGGCTACGAGGCCCGAATCGACCGCATGCTGGGCGTTGACGTGGGGCATTGGCCCGGTGAGGCACGGGACGGCTCCGGGCGGGATTTCCAAGCGTTGCGGCTTGTCTACGAGGCCACGATTGTCGGCGGGGAATTGACCCACGAGATCGACGGCAGCACTACCCATGCGGCGTGGATCCCGCTGGGAGACGTCGGCAAGCTCAACCGGGTTTCTTTGGTCGACATTGCCCTGGGCCTGTACCGGGATCGCCCGGAGGACGGAAAACCTGCAGGCAAAACTTCCTGAGCTCTGGCCTTCCATCCCGGGTCTGGCTACTCTAAAGAACGTTGCCGGCTTTTCTGATGCCGGCCCTGATGCCGGGGAGGTGGATTTGATGACTGCCATGGTCCTGCGCGCCTTGCACACTGTTGCGGCGCATCGTCACTCCACCAACCACGCCCCGGCAACTTCCTGCCACAGCTAGACGTCGCCCGGGCCCAGCAAAGGCTACCCATTGCGAAATCACGCTGAATCAAGCAACCCCGTTTTTCAATCCAATCTTCCATCAGGTCCCGTCGGGTACGGCTTCACCGCGAAGACTGCGGAGCTTTTCCACGATCACCCCCTTCCCGGTGCGCAGCAGCATCTGCCTGGCCGCGTGGTGCGCTTGGACCGGAACCGTGTGCTCGTCGCGTCGGCGGCCGGGCTCCAGCACCTGGCATATCCCACCCGGGGACCCTCGCCGGCCACAGGGGACTGGGTCTGGCTCGGCCGCAACGCCGCGGGGGAGGCCGCCGTCGTCGGCGTTCTTCCGCGACATTCGGCACTCAGCCGCAAGCGGGCCTTCGAGGCCTCCTCCGAAGAACAAATCCTGGGGGCCAACATCGACATCGTTGCGGTGGTGGTTCCCATGGACAGGCCCCTCACCCACAACAGGCTGGAGCGGACGCTCGTGGCGGCCTGGGATTCAGGCGCCACCCCCTTGGTGGTGATCACCAAAGCGGATCTTGCCGATCTTGCCGACGACGTGGTGGGAGAAGTCATGCTCCAGGCTGCCGGGGTGGAAGTCGTCACCACCTCCGCCGAACACGGCGACGGACTGGACGAACTCCTGCAGCACATTCCCGCCGGTGCCACCTTGGTGATGCTTGGGCCTTCCGGCGCCGGCAAATCCACGCTCATCAACGCCTTGGCCGGCCGCGAGCTGCAGGAGACCGGTGCCGTCCGCGCCGGTGACGGCAAAGGACGCCACACCACCACCTCGCGTGAACTCGTGCCCCTGCCCGGGGGAGCCGTGCTGATGGATACCCCGGGGGTCCGCGGATTCGGGCTCTTCGACGCCGTTGAGGGAATGGATGAGATGTTCGGCGACCTCGAGGAACTGTTCGGGAAGTGCCGTTTCAACGACTGTTCCCATCAGGCAGAGCCGGGCTGCGCAGTGCAGGAAGCATTGGCCGGCCAAAGCCTGGACGAACGACGCTGGAACAGCTACCTCAAACTGCAAAGGGAACTGGCTGCGTTGAACCGCAAGCATGACGCCGCAGCCCGCCGCGCATACCAGCGGGAGTGGCACCAAAAAGTGGTTTCGGCCGAACGCGGACAGCGTGCCGCCGAAAGGTATCGGCACGATCGGGCGGAGGAAAGGAGCAGCAAACGCAGGAAGAGGTGATTATTGCCGATTCATTACGGAACACGTGGCGTCGCTGACATGGCAAGGCGCGCTGACTACGCTGGGTGAAGATCGGCTTTACAGCCAATGTCAGCGTGCTTATGATCAGTTGGCTCTACCGTCCGAGGATGTCGAATTACAGATAGGTAAGCCCAGGTATGGCCGAAGCCATGATTGAGTTCCAGAGCGTGACCAAGCGGTACCAAGGGGGACAGCCCGCGGTTGACGCCCTGAGCATGTCCATCGACAAAGGCGCGATCACCGTCTTCGTCGGTCCCTCGGGCTGCGGTAAAACAACGTCGCTGCGCATGATAAACCGCATGGTGGAACCCAGCGAGGGCACCATTACTGTGGACGGCAAGGACGTCTCCCAGGTTCCGGCCGCCCAGCTCCGGCGTTCCATGGGTTACGTCATGCAGTCGGCGGGCCTGCTCCCGCACCGGTCAGTCCTGGACAACATCGCCACGGTTCCGCGGCTCAACGGCGTCCCCAAAGCGGCTGCGCGAAAACGCGCGGCGGAATTGCTCGACGTCGTTGGGCTGGCTTCGGCGCTCGGCAAACGGTATCCGTCTCAGTTGTCCGGAGGTCAGCAGCAGCGCGTGGGCGTCGCCCGCGCGCTCGCCGCCGATCCGCCCGTCCTGCTCATGGACGAGCCTTTCAGCGCGGTGGATCCCGTGGTGCGCGACGAATTGCAACGGGAACTGCTCCGGCTGCAGCGCGAACTGGCAAAGACCATCGTGTTCGTGACGCACGATATCGACGAGGCCACCGTTTTGGGCGACAAGGTGGCTGTTTTCGCGGTGGGCGGCAAGCTCGCCCAGTATGCGGCACCGGAAGAAATCCTTCGTGCTCCGGCCAACGATTTCGTCGCGTCGTTCGTAGGCCGAGACCGAGGATTCCGGCATTTGGCCTTCAACGCCGCCGACTCCGTCCAACTCCACCCGGTGGCCACCGTAAGCGCTGTTGACGGTCACCACGCCGGCCGTGAATCGGGGGAGTGGGCACTGGTGGTCGATGCCGATTCCCGGCCTCTCGGCTGGTCGTCGCCGCGCGACGGGGCCGGAATCATCCCTGGCGGATCCCTGTTCCGGAAGGGCGACACGCTCCGCCGCGCGCTTGATGCGGCGTTGTCCTCTCCGTCGGGGCTCGGCGTCGCAGTTGACGACGACGGACGGGTTGCCGGGGTCCTCAAGGCGCACGAAGTCCTGGCCCTCATCGAGGAAGTCCGCCGCAACAGGGAGGACGCCACCTGATGGAGTGGTTCCTGGCGAACAGCGGCATGGTCTTGGGCCTGGCGGGACAGCATCTGCTCCTCGCCGTCATCCCCATGGTCCTGGGATTGTTGATTTCGGTGCCGCTGGCCCAACTTGCCCGCCGCAACCGTACACTGCGGTCGGTGCTGGCCACGGTCACCTCCCTCCTTTACACCATTCCCTCCCTGGCGCTCTTCATCATTCTTCCCACGATTCTGGGAACCCGTATCCTGGATCCGCTCAACGTTGTGGTCGCGCTGACCATTTACGCCGTGGCCTTGCTGGTCCGGGCAGCCATGGACGCCTTCGACTCGGTGGACAACGATCTCCGCAACGCCGCCATAGCCATGGGCTTCAAACCGTTGGCCAGGTTCTTCCAAGTGGACCTTCCGCTTTCCCTTCCGGTGATGTTTGCGGGGTTGCGCGTGGTCTCGGTCAGCAACATTTCGCTGGTCAGCGTCGCGGCACTCCTGGGTGTCGGCAATTTGGGCATCCTCTTCACCGATGGCTTGCAACGCACGTTCGTGACCGAGGTGGTGGTAGGCATCCTCGCCATCCTTGTCCTTGCCCTGCTCATGGATGCGGTGCTGGTGGTTCTTGAGCGGCTCCTGACTCCATGGACCCGGGCAGCGGGCGGTAGTGGCCGCGATGATGCCGCCGTGGTGCTGACAGAACCCAAGGCAGGGCCTGCCGCTGCACTGAGGCCGGATCCGGGGGCGTCCGCATGAGCAATGTCTTCACCGATACGTTCGCCTGGTTGGCCGATCCCAAACACTGGTCCGGCAGCGGTGGCATTCCCACCCGGCTGTTGGAGCACCTTCAGTACAGCGGGTTGGTCCTCATTATCGCCGCCGTCATAGCTGTGCCCCTGGGGCTGTTCATCGGCCATACCGGCCGGGGCAAGGTAATTGCCGTGGCCGTGGCCGGCGCCTTGCGGGCCCTTCCCACCCTGGGCCTTCTGGTTCTTTTCGCCCTGCTGGCAGGCAGTGGCTTGATGCCTCCTGTGTGGGCCCTGGTCATCCTGACCGTCCCACCTCTGCTGGCCGGAACTTATGCAGGCATTTCAAGCGTCGACCCTGCTGTTGTGGACGGTGCCCGCGCTGTGGGGATGACCGAACTTCAGATCCTTTTCCGTGTGGAGCTGCCCAACGGCCTGCAGGTGATGTTTGGCGGCATCAGGACCGCCGTGCTTCAAGTCATTGCCACCGTGTCCGTGGTGGCCTACCTGCCGTTGGGCGGTTTGGGCCGCTACCTGTTCGATGGCCTGGTCCTTCAGGACTTCCCGCGGATGCTGGGTGGTTCCCTGTTGATCGCGGCCTTGGCCATCGCCGTCGACCTTATACTCGCCGCGGTGCAGAGGCTGGTCCTCTCGCCCGGCCTCGCACCAGATTCACGCCGTCGCCGGAAGGCGTCGGACGGTTCCAAAACCACAGCTCCCGCCGGGGCTGCCGTTCAAGGAGGTACACCATGAAAAACCCCGTCCCCATGACCCTTACGCGCCGTGGTCTCGGTGGCCTGGCAGCCGGCCTCGGTGTGGCCTTGGCACTGAGCGCCTGCGGTGGCAGTCCTCTGGCCACACCGTCAAGCTCGGCAGCCGGCGGGTCCGGCGGCGCGAGCGGTCCTTTGGTAGTGGGCTCGGCCGACTTCCCCGAAAGCCAGGTGATCGGCGAGATCTATGCCGGCGCCCTCAACGCCGCAGGGGTCACGGCCAGCACCAAGCCCAACATCGGCTCACGCGAAATCTACTTCAAGGCAGTCCAGGACGGCTCCGTTGACCTCGTGCCCGACTATTCGGGCAACCTCCTCTCCTACCTGAATGCCGACGCCACTGAGGTTTCGGCCGATGACGTATACAAGGCACTCCCAGGGAAGCTTCCTGAGGGCCTGGGGGTTCTGGACGCCGCCAAAGCAGAGGACAAGGACGCCATGGTGGTCACCAAGGCCACTGCCCAGAAGTACCAGCTGAAGTCCATTGAGGACCTGGCCAAGGTCTGCAAGGACTTCACCATGGCGGCTCCGGCCACCTTCGAAACACGTTCCTATGGTTTCCCGGGCCTGAAGAAGAACTACAACTGCGAGCTCAAGGGCCTTCAGCCGTTCAGCGACGGCGGTGGCAACCTCACCCTGCAGGCCCTGTTGCAGGACAAGGTGCAGGTGGCTGACATCTACACCACCACGCCGTCCATCGTGGACAACGATCTCGTGGTCCTCGAAGACCCCAAGAACAACTTCAAGGCCCAGCAGGTCCTGCCCCTCTACAACAAGTCCAAGATGACGGACAAGGCCAAGGAGGCGCTTAACAACGTTTCCAAGATCCTGACCACGGAGGATCTCATCAACCTCAACCGCTCCGTCAGCGGCGACCAGAAGCAAAGTGCCAAGGACGCTGCCGCCGCTTGGCTTAAGGACAAGGGCATCGTCAAGTAGCGCTTGACCAAACCCCGTACGACGGCGGTGACTGACCCTCGCGGGTCCGACACCGCCGTCGTTTGTTCTGTGAGGGACGTCTCAGCGGAAGTCCATGACCGCTGTGGCATATTTGAGGGATGGCGAATTTCAAGCAGTCCACCAAGCTTCATAATGTCCTCTACGACATCCGTGGACCGATTCTTCAGGCCGCCCAGCAGATGGAGGCGGAGGGCCACAGGATCCTCAAACTGAACATCGGAAACCCCGCACCTTTTGGTTTTGAAGCGCCTGACGCCATTTTGGTGGACATGATCCGCCACCTCCCCAACGCCCAGGGCTACAGCGATTCGCGCGGAATTTTTTCCGCCAGGACCGCCGTCTCGCAGTACTACCAAACCCGCGGCATCCAGAACATCCACGTTGATGACATCTACTTGGGCAATGGAGTCAGCGAACTGATCACCATGTCCCTCATGGCTTTGCTGGAGGACGGTGACGAGGTCCTCATCCCCACCCCGGACTACCCCCTGTGGACGGCATCGGTATCGCTGGCCGGCGGACGTCCTGTGCACTACCTCTCCGACGAGGAGTCGGGCTGGCAGCCGGATCTCGAGGATATGGAAGCCAAGATCACCCCGCGCACCAAGGGAATCGTGGTCATCAACCCGAACAACCCCACCGGAGCGGTCTACCCGGAAGAGACTCTGAAGAAGATCGTTGCCCTCGCCGAAAAGCATGGGCTGGTACTTTTTGCCGATGAGATCTACGAGAAGATCCTCTACGAAGACGCCGTCCACGTAAATCTCGCCGGGCTGACCGGGGATGACGTGCTGTGCCTGACGTTCAGCGGCTTATCCAAGGCTTACCGCGTTTGTGGCTACCGCGCAGGCTGGATGGCCATCTCCGGACCAAAGAAGGATGCCGCGGACTACCTGGAAGGCATCAACCTGCTGGCCAACATGCGCCTTTGTGCGAACGTTCCTGCCCAGCACGCCATCCAAACGGCACTTGGCGGATACCAAAGCATCAACGACCTCATCCTTCCCGGGGGCCGGCTTCTGGAGCAGCGGAACAAGGCTTACGATCTGCTCAACGCCATCCCCGGGGTCAGCACCCAACAGGCACGTGGTGCGCTCTACCTCTTCCCCAAGCTGGACCCTGAGGTTTACCACATCAGGGACGACGAGAAGTTCGTCCTGGATCTCCTGAAGGAGCAGAAGATCCTCGTCTCCCACGGACGCGCCTTCAACTGGGTACGTCCGGACCACTTCCGTATGGTCACGCTGCCCAATGTGAAGGACATCGAAGAAGCAATTGGGCGTATGGCGGACTTCCTGTCGAGGTATCCAGGCAACTAGCCTGAGATTCATGCCGCGCCACGGGGGCGCTGCCCGGCAGGAAGGCAAGCCATGGCTCGTCCAGTTGAGTTCACCAAGAGTCCGGCAGAAGCCCTGAGAGTGGATTCGGGATTCTCACTCGCAAGTGTCGATCCCGAATCCACCCCCGGATATCCGGGCGCGAAAACCGACGGCAAATCCCTGCTTGCAGCCCAGGACGACAGGTTGGCTGAACTGCAGGAGCAGCTCTTCGCCGGGGGAAAGTTCGGAAGCAACAAGCGGCTGCTCTTGATCCTCCAAGCAATGGATACCGCCGGCAAAGGTGGCGCTGTCAGCCATGTCGTGGGAGCAATGGATCCGCAGGGCGTGCATTTGACGGCCTTTAAGGCTCCCACGGAAGAAGAGAAAGCCCACGATTTCCTCTGGCGGATCGAGAAACAGGTCCCCGCCGCAGGCATGGTGGGGGTCTTCGATCGCTCCCACTATGAGGACGTTTTGATCCATCGGGTCCACGGCTGGGCCGACGCCGACGAACTGGAACGGCGCTATGAGGCCATCAACGAATTCGAGTCCCGGCTGGCGGAGCAAGGAACCACGATCGTCAAGGTCATGCTCAACATCAGCAAGGATGAGCAGAAGAAGAGGCTTCTGGCCCGTCTGGACGATCCAAGCAAGCACTGGAAGTACAGCCGGGGAGACCTCACCGAGCGGGCGTTTTGGGACGACTACATGGAGGCTTACAACATAGCCTTCGAGAAGACGTCAACGGAGATCGCCCCGTGGCACGTGGTTCCGGCGAACAAGAAATGGTATGCCCGGATCGCCGTCCAGGAGCTTCTCCTCGAGGCGCTGCGGGGAATGTCGCTGGCGTGGCCAAAAGCGGAGTTCGATGTTGCTGCCGAGCGTGCCCTGGTGGTCCAGTCCTGACGGGTTATGTCAGGACGTCGGCTGCATCCAGCCGTTGGTCGTAGGCAGGCCGGCAACTACTCCGTGCCCGAATCGTTGCTCGCCTCGCGTGCCGTGGCCAGGCGTTTGCGGGCACCTTCGAGCCAGTCCTCACAGCGCTTGGCCAAAGCCTCGCCGCGTTCCCAGAGGGCGAGCGATTCTTCCAGGCTGGCCCCGCCGGCTTCGAGGCGGCCCACGATGGCCACCAGTTGCTCGCGTGCTTCCTCGTAGCTCAGGGCGTCAAGGGGATCTGTTTCAGGGACAGCGTTTTCAGTCATGGTCTTCCTTTGGCAATTGTCGCGGCCGCTTCGGCCGGGTGTCGGTTTCGCGGCGTTTCAGGGCTTACCGTTCGGATATGCGTCCTTGGCCGGTGGAGGTTGCGCGGAAACTACCCTCCGCAACCCGGACGGCGAGGGCGGTTCCCTCGGGCGTCTGCTCCGGACTGCTGACGACCGTATGGCCCGCATGGTCCTCGCCGACGATTTGGACCACCGCGTAGCCCCGGTCCAATGTCTTCTGCGGCGAGAGCGCGCGGACCTGGGCACGCAGGTGATGCACTTGGTCCAAGGCTCGCACCACGGCCGTGCTCACGGCCGAGTGGGATCTTTGTTGCAGCCTGTCGATGTCCTCGGAGCGCACCGCCACCAAGGTTTCGGGTGCGGCCAACACGGGCCTGGACCTCAAAGCGTGGAGCCGGTCCGTCTCCCTGTCCACCATGCGGCTGATGGAACGCCGGAGGTGCTCGCGCGCCTGACGGACCGCAGCCAGCTCTTCGGTGACGTCCGGAACGATCCTCTTGGCTGCATCTGTCGGGGTGGAGGCCCGCAGATCGGCGACGTCATCCAGGATCGGCCTGTCAGCCTCGTGCCCGATGGCGCTCACCACAGGGGTGGTGGCGGCCGCGACAGCCCTGATCAGCTCTTCGTTACTGAAGGGCAGGAGGTCTTCGAGGGCGCCGCCTCCGCGGGCCAGGACGATGACGTCCACGTGCGGATCGGCATCCAGCTTCCTGAGTGCCCCGATAATCTGCGATACGGCGGTGTTGCCTTGGACGGCGACCTCGCGGACATCGAATTCGACCGCCGGCCAGCGCAAGGCCGCATTGCGGAGTACGTCCTTCTTGGCATCCGAATCCCGTCCGGTGATGAGACCGATCCTGTGGGGGAGGAGAGGCAGTTTCCGCTTCCGCGAGTCCGCGAACAGTCCTTCGGCCGCCAGTGCTTGGCGGAGGCGCTCGATTCTTGCGAGCAGGTCGCCGAGGCCAACCGGCCGGATGTCTTTGACCGACATGTTCAATCGTCCGGTCTTGACCCAGAAATCGGCTTTCACCAGTGCGACCACGCGAGAGCCGCGCTCCAAGGGAGTCTTTTGGCGGTCCAGGACTGTGGACCACACGGAAGCCGGCAAGGAGATCTCTGCATCGATATCCCGCAGGGTGAGGAAGGCATTGCCGCCCCGTCGGTTCATTTCGATGACCTGGCCTTCGATCCAGGCCGCAGGAGCACGCTCGATGTGGGCCTTGAGCTTGCGGGACAGCAGTTGAAGCGGCCAGGGGTTCTCCGGGCTCGTCTCAGCGGCGGTCCCGGGCAGGGTGGATTCCGATCTGGCTTCAGCTGACATCGGTGGCCCGGGCTTCTTCCTGCATGTGTTTGTCCTCGCTAGCTTCACGGGCCGCCGGTTGTCGGGCCGCCTTCCAACTCTATCCATAGCTTTAGCAGCGGAGTCCGACATTTTTCCGCCCATGTGGACAGTTCTAGGATGGTTGGGACTGCCCGACCAGCCCCGAGGATGTCCTTGCGTACTTTTGTTTCAGCCGTTGGCGTGATCCTTGCCCTGTTGCTTACCGCCGTTGCCGTGCCCGCCGCCTGGGTTGACGCGCACGTGGTCAAGGAGGACGGCTTTGTACGGATGGCAGGTGCACTGGGCAAGGACCCCGACTTCCAGAACAGGCTCGCCGCGGCGGCTGTGGGAACCTTCGAATCGTCCGTGCAGCTGCCTGAGCCGGTACGCAACCTCGCTGCCGAAGCCTTGAAGAATGCGGCGTCGGGCATGCAGTCGTGGAGCGACTATCCGCAGGCCTGGGAAGAAACAGTCAGGAACAGCCACAGGCTGAATTTCGGCACTGACCAGAAGGAGGAAGCAGGCACGCCCACGGGCCTTCTCCTGGACATAGCACCGCTGGTCAGGCTGATCCGGGACCACTTCGCGTCGTCCACAGGGGTCAGGCTGGACGTGCCGCAACAAAGTGTGGTCACGCTGGGACAGGCTTCCCAGCGGCAGCTCGTTGAACGGGTTGCTGCGTTTGCGCCCCTTTGGTGGGTAGCTGCCCTTGGCGCGGCGGCAGCTGCCCTGCTTGCCCTCACCGCCGCACGGCGTCGGCCGTCCGTCTTGGTTTTCCTTGGCCTCGGAGGTTTGGCGCTGGCCGCGTTGTGGACCACGACGACGGACTTCGCCGTTGGTGCCGTGGGGAACGTGTCGAGCGGTAACAGTGTGGCTGACCTGTTCAAGAACGAGTTCCTCGCCTCGGCCAAGGCAGGATTTGGTGAGTGGATCACGGTGGACATCTGGGTGGCCCTGGCGTTGCTTGCCGTTGGAATTGTTGCATGGCTGCTCACCGGGAGAGGCCGGTCACGTTCTGCGGACCGCCTCGGCACTGGCCGGTAACATTGAAGGATGACCAGCACAGCAGTCTCCATTCCGATGCCCACGGTGCCCCGCAGACGCCGATCGCCTGAAGAGGTCTTGGCTGCTGCTCCGGTGACCGGCACCAAGAAGGTCCTGCTTGCCGCGCCGCGAGGATACTGCGCGGGCGTGGACCGGGCAGTTATTGCCGTTGAGAAGGCGCTGGAGCACTACGGTCCTCCGGTCTACGTCCGGAAGCAGATCGTGCATAACGTGCACGTTGTCAGCTCCCTGGAGGAGAAGGGCGCCATCTTCGTTGATGAGACCGACGAGGTGCCTGAGGGCGCGTTGGTCATCTTCTCCGCCCACGGTGTTTCCCCGGCCGTGGTGCAATCCGCTGAGGACCGCGGCCTCCGTACCATCGACGCCACCTGCCCGCTGGTCACCAAAGTCCACCGCGAAGCAGTCCGCTTTGCGAAGGAAGACTACGACATCCTGCTGATCGGCCACGACGGCCATGAGGAAGTGGAAGGCACCGCCGGCGAAGCTCCGGACCACATCCAGATCATTAATGGTCCGCATGAGGTTGGAAAGGTGACCGTCCGGAACCCGGAAAAGACCATCTGGCTTTCCCAGACAACCCTGAGCGTTGACGAGACCATGGAGACCGTCCGCATGCTCAAGGAGAGGTTCCCCACCCTCCAGGACCCGCCCAGCGACGATATTTGCTACGCCACCACCAATCGCCAAGTAGCCATCAAGAAGATCGCTCCGCAGGCTGATCTGGTCATCGTCGTCGGTTCGGCAAACTCCTCGAACTCTGTCCGGCTTGTGGAAGTGGCCCTTGAATACGGTGCCCGAAAGTCGTACCGCGTGGACTTCGCCAACGAGGTGGACGAAAGTTGGTTTGAGGGTGTGGCCACCGTTGGCGTAACGTCCGGTGCATCCGTACCCGAGGTCCTGGTCCAAGACGTGTTGCGGCTCCTGGCGGACTACGGTTACGGCGAGGTCCAGGAAGTGGTCACGGCCGAGGAAGATCTGTTGTTCTCCCTTCCCAAGGAGTTGAGGGCCACGCTCAAGCAGGCTGGCGACGTCAGCCGTGCGCTGGGTGGACGTGGAAACCGGCCCACCTCCTAGCACTCCGTTCGAACCGGGTTCTCCGCGGACCCTGGTTTCTTTGACAAGCAAAACGGCCCGGCCGGTCTCAGTGAGACCGGCCGGGCCGTTTTGGCGTGCTCAGGCCGCGGATTCGCGATCCTCGGGCTCTTGGGGCTCCAGTGCCAGGAGTTCGGGTGCAGCGAGGGACCGGGGCACCGCCTCGACAGCGGGCGGCGCAGTCAGTCCGGCGTCGTCCATGGTGTTGAGTTTCCTCGCAGTGGGAAGAACGCGGGCCTCGAGGGTCCCGACCAGCGCGTTGTAGCGGTCCACGGAGGTCTTCAACGAACTTCCCAGCTTGCCCACGTTCTCGCCCAGCGTTCCCATGCGCTCGTACAACTGCTTGGCGAGCTCGAACAGTTCATGGGCGCTGTCCGTAAGCACATCCTGGCGCCAGGTGAAAGCCACGGACTTCAGCACAGCCAGCAACGTGCCAGGCGAGGCGAGGACTACATTCCTGGACAGGGCGTGCTCCAGCAATGCGGGATCCGCCTCCAGGGCCGAGGCCAGGATGGACTCCGCGGGAAGGAAGCAGATCACCAGCTCGGGGGAGTTGCCGGGGATATCCCAGTACTTCTTTGCCGCAAGAGCGTCGATGTGGGCCTTCAGGGCTTTGGCATGCTGGGTGAGGAGCGTCTTGGAATCCTGGCTGGCGGTTGCAGTGACTGATTCCCCGAGGGAGCCTTCGCCGTGGAGTTGCTCTTGGGCTGCAAGATAGGACGCCAAGGGCACCTTCGCGTCAACTACCAGTTGTTTTCCGCCGGGCAATTGGACCACCAGGTCCGGACGCATGGTGCTTTCGTTTCGGCCGGAGTGGACCTGCTCGTGGAAGTCAACGTGGCGAAGCATCCCGGAGGCTTCCACCACCCGGCGGAGCTGAACTTCGCCCCACTGGCCACGGGCGCTGTTGGAACGAAGGGCCGACGCCAGGGCGTGGGTGGAACGGAGGAGCTGTTCATCGGACAGGCGGGCGTCCTGAAGTTGCTGGGCCAACTGGCCGTATTGCTCCACCCGGTCACGCTCCAGGATCGAAACCTGCTGCTGGACCGCCGTGAGTTTCTCGGCAACGGGCGCCAAAGCCCGCAGTACGCTGCCGTCCGAGTTCCTGGCCTCGCTCAGCTCCCGGTTCTGGGCGAACAGCAGGCGCCGTTCGGCGTCGGCGGCTGCGAACTGCGCCGTCACCTCGGAAAGCCGTGCTGAAACGGCGTCGAAATCCGCTTCCAAACCAGTGCCCCGCCGTTGGAAGACAACGTACGAAATACCGAGCCCCAGTGCAGCGCCGATCAACAGCATCAGCAGGGCCAAAACCACTCCAAATCCATCCATGGAACAACCCTGTCACAGGGGTAGGACAATTTTGGGGCAAGGCAGGCCGTGAGGTCCGGCGCAGGGCGGACCAGGAAATGGAGCGGGCCGGGCCACCGGGTAGAATCAATGCTCGTGGCTCTTACTATTGGCATCGTCGGACTGCCCAACGTCGGCAAATCAACCCTCTTCAACGCACTGACCCGCAACCAGGTGCTCGCTGCGAACTATCCGTTCGCAACGATCGAACCGAATGTCGGCGTCGTGAACCTCCCGGATCCGCGCTTGGCCAAGCTGGCGGAAATCTTCGGTTCACAGCGGCTGCTGCCTGCTCCAGTGTCCTTCGTGGACATCGCCGGCATCGTCAAGGGTGCCTCGGAAGGCGAAGGCCTGGGCAACAAGTTCCTGGCCAACATCCGCGAAGCCGAGGCCATAGCCCAGGTTGTCCGCGTATTCGACGACCCCGACGTCGTCCACGTTGACGGCAAGGTCGATCCGCGCTCGGACATGGAAACCATCAACACCGAGCTGATCCTGGCGGACCTCCAGACCATTGAGAACGCCATTCCACGCATCGAAAAAGAAGTCAAGATCAAGAAGCGCGATGCTGCCGAACTGTCGGCCATCAAGGCCGCGCAAGCCGTGCTGGAACGCGGCGACACCATCTTCTCGTCGATCAAGAGCGACAAGCTGGAGATGGCGCACCTCAAGGAGTTGGGCCTCCTCACTGCCAAGCCGTTCATCTATGTCTTCAACGCCGACGAAGGCATTCTTGGCGATCCAGCCAAGCAGGACGAACTGCGTGAACTCGTTGCTCCCGCGGACGCCGTCTTCCTCGACGCCAAGCTCGAAGCCGACCTCGTGGAACTGGACGAGGAAGAAGCCCGCGAAATGCTGGAAATGAACGGCCAAACTGAATCCGGCCTGGACCAGTTGGCACGGGTTGGGTTCCACACACTCGGGCTGCAGACCTACCTCACGGCCGGTCCGAAGGAAACCCGGGCCTGGACCATCCGCCAAGGCGACACCGCGCCGCAGGCCGCCGGCGTGATCCACTCCGACTTCCAGCGGGGCTTCATCAAGGCTGAAGTTGTCTCTTTCGATGACCTCGTCGAGGCCGGTTCCATGGCCGAGGCCAAGTCGCGCGGCAAGGTCCGCATCGAAGGCAAGGAATACGTCATGGCCGACGGCGACGTGGTGGAGTTCCGCTTCAACGTCTAAATCTCCGAGAGCCAAACAAGCCCCGGTCCAGCTGACACGATCAGCAGGGCCGGGGTTCTTTTTGCCCAAAACGCCGCCTGTCCTGCTGTCAGACAGCGAATGCTACCACCCAGTAGGGTTTGACTTGAAATTCCCGCCAGATTAGGCAAGGAGAGGTTGCGGAACGGTTACAGTTTGGCCAGTTTGTTCCAACATCCGGACGCAATGTGGGTAGGCTTACACTCACATGTAGGCAACGTCACAGTAGGAATCTGTGCCCGCGCCCGGGGAATTTCGTACTTCCCCTGCCCAACTCCACAACTCATAGGAGGCGGAATGCGTTTCTCGCGCACTTCCAAAGCTCTAGGCGTAGCGGCGATCGTCGCCCTCGCCATGACCGGTTGCGGCGGCGGCTCCGGCAGCAACTCGAACAGCTCTGCCGCAGGCGACCCGAACAAGGTCATCACCGCATACAGCAACGAACCCCAGAACCCGCTGCTCCCGGCAAACACCAATGAGGTGTACGGCGGCCGCGTTGTCGAACTGTTGTTCGAAGGCCTTCGTTCCTACGACGCCAACGGCAAGCCGGTCAACGCTCTGGCCGAGTCCATCGACACCACGGACTCGCAGAACTGGACCATCAAGGTCAAGTCCGGTGCGAAGTTCACCAACGGCGAGCCCATCACGGCCAAGACGTTCGTTGATTCCTGGAACTTCGCTGCGCTGAGCACCAACCTCCAGAACAACGGCTTCTTCTTCGAGTCCATCGAAGGCTATGCCGATGTCAGCGCCGTCAACGAGACCACGGGTGCTGACGGCAAGAAGACCTCCACCCCAGCCCCCAAGGCCCAGACGATGTCCGGCCTGGCTGCCAAGGACGACCAGACCATTACGGTCAAGCTCGCCCAGCCTGAGGCCGACTGGTCCCTGCGTCTTGGTTACTCCGCCTTCTACCCGCTGCCTTCCGAGGCATTGAAGGATCCCAAGAAGTTCGGCGAGAACCCGGTAGGCAACGGCCCGTACAAGTTCGAAAAGGATGGCGCCTGGGTCCACGACCAGTCCATCTCCCTGGTCAAGAACGCTGATTACAGCGGTCCGCGTGCTGCCAAGAACGGCGGCGTGACCTTCAAGTTCTACACCGATCCGGGCCCGGCATACACCGACCTCCAGGCAGACAACCTTGACGTCACCGACGTCCTGCCGTCCAACGCCCTGAAGACCTACACCACTGACTTCCAGGACCGTAACTCCACCAAGCCGGTGGCCAACAACTCCACCCTGAACATCCCGGGTTACAACCCGAACTTCCAGGGTGAAGCCGGCAACCTGCGCCGCCAGGCACTGTCCCACGCCATCAACCGCGACGAGATCACCAAGGTGATCTTCAACGGCACCCGCACCCCGGCCACCGAGTTCACGGCTCCCGTGCTGGATGGCTACAACAACAACATCCCGGGCAGCGACGTCCTGAAGTTCGACGTCCAGAAGGCCAAGGACCTGTGGGCACAGGCTGAAAAGATCAAGCCGTACGACGCTTCCAAGCCCCTCCAGATCGCATCGAACACCGACGGCGGCAACAAGGAATGGATCGACGCCGTAGCCAACGGTTTCAAGAACAACCTCGGCATCCAGGCTGAAATCCAGCCGTTCGCGAAGTTCGCTGAGGTGCTGAACCTGCGCAAGTCCCAGTCCCTCCCGGGCCTGACCCGTGCCGGCTGGCAGGGTGACTACCCGTCGCTCTACAACTTCCTCGGCCCGGTGTGGGCAACCAACGCTTCTTCCAACTACGAGAAGTACTCGAACCCCGAGTTCGACAAGCTCCTCAAGGATGGCCTGGCATCGAAGACGCCTGAAGAAGCCAACGCCAAGTTCAACAAGGCACAGGAGGTCCTCTTCAAGGACCTGCCCGGCCTGCCGCTGTGGTACCAGAACCGTCCGATCGTGTGGAGCAACAACGTTGTGAAGGCCGAGACCGGCTGGAACGGCGGCATCCTCTACTACAACATCGAGGCCAAGTAATCCTCAGGATCTGAACTTGCCGTGAGGCATTGGGGGCCCGGCCATGGCGCCGGGCCCCCAATTGCTTGCCCCGGCAGGAAGGCAAACATGACACACCAACACCCGTCCAGAGAAAGGGGGGTGAACCGTGGTCCGCTACATTTTGCGTAGGCTCCTCCAGGTGATTCCCGTCTTCCTGGGAACCACACTCCTTGTCTACTACATGGTGTTCGCACTTCCCGGCGACCCCATTGCAGCTCTCTTCGGCGAACGCCAGCCCCCGCAGAGCGTCATCGACGCCCTCCGGGCCCAGTACAACCTCGACCAGCCGTTCTGGGTGCAGTACGGGATCTTCCTGAAGAACCTCTTCACCTTCAACCTCGGCGTTGACTTCACCCAGCAGCCCATCGCGGCGGCCCTCGCCCGGGCTTTCCCGGTGACCGCCATGCTGGCCATCGAAGCCCTCATTATCCAGGCCGTCTTCGGTATCGCATTCGGCGTTTTCGCCGGCCTGCGCAAGGGCAAGCTCTTCGACTCCACCGTCCTGGTGGCTTCGCTCATCGTGATCGCCGTACCGACGTTCGTGCTCGGCTTCGTTTTCCAGTTGGTCTTCGGCGTCCAGCTCGGCTGGGCCAAACCGACTGTCGGCGCCAATGCCGATTGGGGCAACCTGATCCTGCCGGCAGTGGTACTGGGACTGGTGTCTTTCGCCTACGTCCTTCGCCTTACCCGCGCATCCGTCAGCGAGAACATGAATGCGGACTATGTCCGGACGGCGACGGCAAAGGGTCTTTCCCGCCCCCGCGTTGTCATGGCCCACATCCTCAGGAACTCGTTGATCCCCGTGGTGACCTACCTCGGCGCCAACCTTGGCGGCCTCATGGGTGGCGCGATTGTCACTGAAGGCATCTTCAACGTCCCCGGAGTCGGCAACAAGCTGTTCCAGGCCATCCAGCGCAGCGAGGGTCCCACCGTCGTCGCGATCGTGAGCGTCCTTGTCCTCGTCTTCGTTGTCACCAACCTCCTGGTTGACCTCCTGTACGCCTGGCTTGACCCAAGGATCCGCTATGACCAGTAACACCGAACACTTCGTTGCTCCCGTCGAAGAGACGCCGCTTCAAGCGACCGACACAGTCAAGACGGAACAGGCACCCCTGAGCCTTTGGGCGGATGCGTGGCGGAAGCTGCGGCGTCGTCCGTTGTTCATCGTCTCCGCGCTGCTCATCCTTCTGCTGGCGACCGTTGCACTCTTCCCGGGCCTGTTTACCAGCGTGGCTCCGAACAGCGACTGCCAGTTGGCCAACTCGGAAGCCGGCCCCACCGCCGGTCATCCCATGGGCTTCACCCTCCAGGGCTGCGACGTCTACTCCCGCGTGATCCACGGTACGCAGGCTTCGCTCTCAGTGGGCATCCTCTCCGTCCTGTGCGTCATCATCATCGGCGTCACCCTTGGGGCGCTGGCCGGTTACTACGGCGGCTGGCTGGATGCCGTCCTGGCACGTCTCGGCGACATCTTCTTTGCACTGCCGATCATCCTCGGTGCTTTGGTCATCACCCAGCTGCCGCTGTTCCGTGAGAACCGCAGCGTCTGGACCGTGGTGTTGACGATCTCCCTGCTGGCCTGGCCGCAAATGGCCCGAATCACGCGAGGTGCCGTCATCGAAGTCCGCAATGCAGACTTCGTGACTGCGGCGCGCTCACTGGGCGTCTCCAAATTCGGTGCGCTGGTCAAGCACGCGCTGCCCAACGCGCTGGCACCGGTCATTGTGCTCGCAACGCTCGAGCTCGGCGTCTTCATCGTGCTGGAAGCCACGTTGTCCTTCCTGGGCGTGGGGCTTCCGACCAGCGTCATGTCCTGGGGCAATGACATCTCCGCAGCCAATGCGTCCATCCGCACCAACCCGGGCATCCTGCTTTACCCGGCTGCGGCCCTGTCCATCACCGTCCTGAGCTTCATCATGCTTGGCGACGCCGTACGCGATGCTCTTGATCCCAAGAGCCGTCAGCGCTAAGGAGGCGAACATGACTTCTGCCAACATCAGGATCGATGAAACCTCGGCAACGGTGCGGCCCATCCTCGAAATCAAGGACCTGGCCATCACCTTCAAGACCGGCTCCGGTGAAGTGAAGGCCGTCAAGAACGCCCACCTCAGCATCATGCCCGGCGAGACCGTCGCCATTGTGGGGGAGTCCGGTTCGGGAAAGTCGACGACGGCGCTGGCCGCCATCGGTCTGTTGCCGAACAACGGGCGCGTCTCGGCGGGACAGATCCTGCTCGACGGCGAGGACATCGCCCATGCGCCGGAGAAGCGGATGATCGAACTCCGCGGCAGCCACATCGGCATGGTCCCGCAGGACCCCATGTCCAACCTGAACCCGGTGTGGAAAATCGGGTACCAGGTCAGGGAAACCCTCAAGGCCAACGGCCGCCCGGACGGTCCGGAAGATGTTGCGCGGGCGCTGGCGGAAGCGGGTCTTCCCGATGCTGCCCGGCGAGCCAAGCAGTATCCGCACGAGTTCTCCGGTGGTATGCGTCAGCGTGCCTTGATCGCGATCGGCCTCAGTTGTCAGCCAAAGCTGCTGATTGCCGATGAGCCCACATCGGCCCTGGACGTTACCGTGCAGCGGAAGATCCTCGACCACCTGGACAAGATGACCACCGAGCTGGGCACGTCCGTGCTGCTCATCACGCACGATCTCGGCTTGGCCGCAGAGCGCGCCGACAAGGTGGTTGTGATGTACCAGGGCAACGTGGTTGAGGCCGGGCCTTCCCTTGAACTGCTCCGCAACCCGCAGCACCCGTACACCAAGCGCCTGGTGGAGTCGGCTCCGTCGTTGGCCTCGCGCCGCATCCAGGTGGCCAAGGAGCAGGGCGTCGAGGCGGGAGACCTGCTGGCACCCACCGCGGCCGGCGAACTCCGTGCAAAGGACGATGTCCTCCAGATCCGCGACCTCCGCAAGGTCTACAAGCTCCGCCAGGGGCTGGGCCAGGCCACGGACTTTGCCGCCGTCGACGGCGTGAGCTTCGACGTCAAGCGTGGCACCACCACCGCGATTGTTGGCGAGTCCGGTTCGGGCAAGTCCACGGTTGCAAAGATGGTCCTTCAGTTGGAGAGCCCCACCGAGGGCCAGATCATCTTCGACGGCGTGGACACTGCCGGCCTGAAAGGCAAGGAGCTCTTCAAATTCCGCAGGCGGGTGCAGCCGATCTTCCAGGACCCGTACGGTTCGCTGGATCCGATGTACAACATCTTCCGTACCATCGAGGAGCCGTTGCGGATCCACAAGATCGGCAATGCGGCGAGCCGGGAGAAGAAGGTCCGCGAACTGCTGGACCAGGTTGCCTTGCCGCAAACCACCATGCAGAGGTACCCGAACGAGCTTTCAGGCGGCCAGCGCCAGCGCATCGCCATTGCCCGTGCGCTCGCCCTGGATCCTGAAGTCATCATCTGTGATGAGGCAGTGTCCGCCTTGGACGTTTTGGTGCAGGCCCAGGTGCTGAACCTGCTGGCCGAGCTGCAGGACAACCTTGGGCTGACGTACCTGTTCATCACGCACGACCTCGCGGTGGTGCGGCAGATCGCAGACAACGTCTGCGTCATGGAGAAGGGCCAGCTCGTCGAAACCGGTACCACGGATGAGGTGTTCGAGAACCCGAAGCAGGACTACACCCAGGCCCTCCTGGATGCCATCCCTGGCGGTTCCCTGTTGCTGCCCCCGGCGGTGGCATAACCCGCCGTCGTACTTCACGGCAAGTGCTCTAAAGCGAAGAGCCGGTGGTCCCCGAAGAGGGAACCACCGGCTCTTGCCGTTAACTGCTGCGGGGCCCGCTATGCGCGCTTCCCACGACTGAAAGGGCGCAGAGCGGGCCCCGCAACGAATGTGCTATTCAGTGTCAGGTTTCGCCGTCAGACCCAGCGAGGCGAGCTCGCCGGCCAATACGCTGCCCAGCTTCTCGTGTCCGGAGGGCTTCATGTGCACGCCGTCCTGGAGGTCTTTCACGGCGTCGTACCGGGTCAACCAATCGCCGGCACTGACGAAGGGGACGTTGTTCTTGGCGGCGATCCTGCCAAGGAGCGCATCAACCTCGGTCCGTCGGCCGCCACCGTTGGCGGCACCCTTGGCCAGGGTGCCGATCATGGCCATCCGTGAACCGGGATAACGCTTCTTGAGCACGGCGAGGAGACGCTCGGCGTTGCTGGTGATCTGGTCGTCGGAGGCCTTTTGCGCGGCATCGTTGCCTCCGCCCTGGAGGACGATCAGCGGCGGCGTTCCGTAGGGCAGCACCCAGTCGCCGCGCTGCAGCGCATCGATGTAGTTGCCCGTCTTGGAGGTGGAGGCCACGAAGCCGGTTCCGCCCATGCCCGCCACGTAGAGCTTGTAACCGAGCGCGGCGATGCCGCGCTGCGGCCAGGAATCCTTGGGCTGCGATTGCGAGTCGCCGATGAGCACGGCCGTGTGCCGGACGTCGGCCAGGATAATTTCGTTGCGGTTGTTGACCGGGTTCCTGTAGAGGGAGCCCACCGGCAAATCCGGAGTGGGCGATGCTGAAGGCAGGCCCTGCGGTTTTTGGGCCGCAGCAGTAGCAGCTGCCACGGGGGCAGGTGAGCCTGATGAAATGGTGGGGGTTGGCGTGTTTGTTCCGCAGCCTACCGACAGAACGCCCACGGCGATCAACGGTGCGAACAAGCGGAACACGGCCGAAGCTTTTCGCATCGATGTTCTCCGAAGGGCACTGGTTCCTGCAGATATCATGGGGCATCGGAGCGGGAAAATCCAGCATCTTGATTGAACATTTAGCAAACACTGCGGAAGTGTGAGTACGGCCACTTTGGAAGGCTCCGGCTCTTGCTTTTTGGGAGCTCTAATGCTGGTGCGTTTAGAATAGCCATAGGTGCCCTGTGTCCCGGGGTCTTTTCGTTGTGTGTTCCGGTCAGGAAGATCAGGTATGCGCGCGGATGAAAACAGCTGACTTCACCACTGAAACGAGTCATAAACGCATGTCTGAAACTACCGTTAACACTGCGTCGCGGAGCGATCTGCGCAACGTCGCGATCGTCGCACACGTTGACCACGGCAAGACCACCCTGGTCGACGCCATGCTCAAGCAGACCAACTCCTTCGCCGCCCACGGCGAGGTTGAGGACCGTGTGATGGACTCCGGTGACCTGGAGCGCGAAAAGGGCATCACCATCCTCGCCAAGAACACCACGGTTGCCTACAACGGCCCGTCCTCCAACGGCGAGACCATCACCATCAACGTCATCGACACTCCCGGCCACGCCGACTTCGGTGGCGAGGTGGAGCGCGGCCTGTCCATGGTCGACGGCGTTGTCCTCCTGGTGGACTCCTCGGAAGGTCCCCTTCCCCAAACCCGCTTCGTGCTCCGCAAGGCCCTCGCCGCGCACCTGCCGGTGATCCTGCTGGTCAACAAGACCGACCGCCCTGACGCCCGCATCGACGAGGTCGTCCACGAGTCCATGGACCTCCTCCTCGGCCTCGCCTCCGACCTCGCGGACGAAGTTCCGGACCTGGACCTGGACAAGGTCCTTGAGGTTCCCGTTGTCTACGCGGCAGCCAAGGTTGGCCGCGCTTCACTGGAGCAGCCGGCCAACGGCTCTGCCCCGGAGAACGAGGACCTTGAGCCGCTGTTCAAGACCATCATTGAGCACATCCCGGCTCCGACGTACAACCCGGACGGCGTGCTGCAGGCACACGTGACCAACCTGGACGCTTCGCCGTTCCTCGGCCGCCTTGCCCTGCTCCGCATCTACAACGGCACGCTGCGCAAGGGCCAGCAGGTTGCCTGGGCCCGCCAGAACGGTGAGCTGAAGACCGTCAAGATCACCGAACTCCTGGCCACCAAGGCTCTCGAGCGCGTTCCGGCAGAGTCCGCCGGACCGGGTGAGATCGTGGCTGTTGCCGGTATCGAGGACATCACCATTGGTGAAACTCTGACGGACGTAGAGAACCCGCAGCCGCTCCCGCTGATCACCGTGGATGACCCTGCGATCTCCATGACCATCGGTGTCAACACCTCGCCGCTGGCCGGCAAGGTCAAAGGCGCCAAGGTCACGGCCCGCCAGGTGAAGGACCGCCTGGACAAGGAACTGATCGGTAACGTCTCCATCAAGGTTCTGCCCACCGAGCGTCCGGACGCCTGGGAAGTCCAGGGCCGTGGCGAGCTCGCGCTGGCCATCCTCGTCGAGCAGATGCGCCGTGAAGGCTTCGAACTGACTGTGGGCAAGCCGCAGGTAGTCACCAGGACCATCGATGGCAAGCTTCACGAGCCGATGGAACACATGACCATCGACGTTCCGGAAGAGTACCTCGGTGCCGTCACCCAGTTGATGGCTGCCCGCAAGGGCCGTATGACCAACATGGCCAACCACGGTACCGGCTGGTGCCGCATGGAATTCATTGTTCCTGCCCGTGGCCTGATCGGTTTCCGCACCCGGTTCCTCACGGACACACGTGGCGCCGGTATCGCAGCCTCCATCTCCGAAGGCTACGAGCCGTGGGCCGGCCCCATCGAATACCGCACCAACGGTTCGATGGTTGCCGACCGCGCCGGTGTTGTGACGCCTTTCGCCATGATCAACCTCCAGGAGCGCGGTTCCTTCTTCGTGAAGCCCACGTCCGAGGTTTACGAAGGCATGATTGTTGGCGAGAACTCCCGCGCCGACGACATGGACGTCAACATCACCAAGGAAAAGAAGCTCACCAACATGCGTGCAGCTTCTTCCGACTCCTTCGAGAACCTCACGCCGCCGCGCGAGCTCACCCTTGAAGAGTCCCTCGAATTCGCCCGCGAAGACGAGTGCGTTGAGGTGACCCCGGAAGACATCCGTATCCGCAAGGTCATCCTGGATTCCAACGAACGCGCCAAGGCGAACCGCGCCCGCGCAAAGGCGTAATGCCCCGGACATTGGGACAAAGCGTATGAAGAAGGGGGCCGCCGGCGCGGTCCGCGGCACTGCCGCGGGCCTGCTGGCGGCTCTTTTTGTTGCCCTTGCCGGTACCGCGCTGCATCGTCAGTCCGTGCTGGTTGCCGGCGTCGACGTTCCGTGGGGAGTCTGCGCGGCGTTGCTGTTGCTGGCCTCGGTCCAGCTGTGGCTTGCCGCCTGGTCTCGTTCGGTCATCCCGTCGGCGGTAGCCGGCCTTGGCGCTTATGCCGCCGTTGGAGTACTCTCCTCGGGCGGTCCGGACAAGGTACTGATCCTCGGTGACACGGTGGGTAACGCCTGGATTTTCGGCATAGCAGTAGTGACCCTGGTCATGCTCCTGGTTGCAGCCCGGCTTCGGGCGCGGTGGAACTCCGCCTCGGCGGCGGTGGCGGCACCTGCTTCGCGGCAATGACGCTTTCAAGCGGAATTTCGACGTCGGACGTCCGCGTGCGCACTGTACAACTGGTTCCGCTGGACTCCAGCAGGTAGCCAAGAGCGTCGGTGAGCCCGTCCTCCATCCTGTACCGGACCACCACCCGGGTCCCGGGTTGGGCGGTCATGAGGAACTGTCGGGGTGGCATGGCTGGGGGAGTCACCGATTCATACTATGTCTCGGGCTAGGTTGGCGTCGCAGCCCTGTTGGATAATAGGTTGGAAGTTCAGTGCCGGCACGTTGCCGGCCGTATTAACCCGGCCATCGCCGGGACAACCGTTGAGAGGTCTGGGACGTGACGTACGTAATCGCGCAGCCGTGTGTGGATGTCAAGGACAAGGCATGTATTGAAGAATGCCCTGTCGATTGCATTTACGAAGGTGAGCGTTCCCTCTACATCCACCCCGACGAATGCGTCGACTGTGGTGCCTGCGAACCCGTGTGCCCGGTGGAGGCCATCTACTACGAGGATGACACCCCGGAGGAGTGGGCCGACTACTACAAGGCCAACGTCGAATTCTTTGACGACCTTGGTTCCCCGGGCGGCGCTGCCAAGATCGGCAACACCGGCAAGGACCACCCGTTCATTGCCGCACTGCCGCCGCAGAACCAAGACCACTAAGGGTGGTTGCACCCTTGATTTCCGCTGCCCCGGCTTTCGGCCTTAACCTGCCCGACTACCCCTGGGAGGCCATGGCGCCGTACGTTGCAACGGCGTCCAAGCACCCGGGCGGGGCAGTGAACCTCTCCATCGGTACTCCCGTGGACCCGACTCCGGGCCTGATCCGTGACGCTTTGGCTGCTGCTTCGGATGCCCACGGTTACCCGACAGTGCACGGTACCGAGCAACTGCGCCAGGCCGTGGTGGACTGGTTCGCTGCTCGCCGGGGCGTCCCCGGACTGGACCCGCGCGACGTCATGCCCACCGTGGGTTCAAAAGAGTTGGTGGCCTGGCTGCCGTTCCTCCTTGGCCTGGGTAGCGGCGACGTCGTGGTGCGGCCTACCGTTGCGTACCCGACCTACGACATCGGAGCCACCCTCGCCGGTGCAACGGCAGTGGCTGCGGACAACCTGGATGAACTCGATGCCGCTACCCGCGCGAAGGTGCGGTTGGTTTGGATCAACTCCCCGGGCAACCCCACGGGAAGCGTTCGGAGCGTGGAGTCGCTGCGGGAAATCGTCGCCCAAGCCCGCGAACTCGGGGCGGTAGTTGCATCCGATGAGTGCTACGCCGAGCTTGGCTGGGGCGAATGGGACGCCCAGCGCGGCGGGGAAGCCGTCCCCAGCGTGCTGGACCCCCGCGTTACCGGCGGCTCCACGGACGGCCTGCTGAGCGTTTACTCATTGAGCAAGCAGTCCAACCTTGCCGGGTACCGTGCAGCGTTCGTTGCGGGGGACTCCTCGATCATGGCCAACCTCGTGAATAGCCGCAAGCACGCGGGCATGATCGTACCCTACCCCGTGCAGGAAGCCATGCGCGTTGCACTCGGCGATGCTGCGCACGTGCTCGCGCAGAAGGACCTTTACAGGGGCCGGCGCGAGCGTCTTGTCCCGGCGCTGGAGGGGTTCGGCCTGCAGATCCATGAGTCCAAGGCGGGTCTCTATCTCTGGTCTTCGGCCGGTGAGGCCACGTGGGATACCGTTGCCCGCTTTGCCGAACTCGGCATCGTGGTGGGACCGGGAGTCTTTTATGGCGACGCCGGCAATGGCTTCGTGAGGGTGGCCCTGACCGGAACCGACGAGCGCATCGACGCGGCGGTGGAACGGCTCAACACAGCCTCATAACAATGCTGTGACTTGCAGCACAAACCCCGTGTTTCCGCCAGTAACCGTACGGCACCGATTAGTTCCGGACGGTTACTGGCGGTAGCTTTTTAACTGACTATCAATGGTGGCCTTCAATAAGAAAGCACTCCGGCCGTTGGAGCCCTGCAACAGCGGGGCCGAATGCGGCGTCACCAGAAGTTTGGTTGGACAAGTTCTATAGAGGCCCAGAGGCCTCATGAAGGGGACTCCATGACTGAGACCACCAGCGCGATCCTGCGCCATGCCAACGGCGAACTCGAACTGCCGCGCATCAAGGTTGTAGAAGGAAACGAAGGCTATGACGTTTCCAAGCTGCTGAAGCAGACAGGCGCCGTTGCCTACGACCCCGGCTTTATGAACACCGCGGCCACCACTTCGGCCATCACCTACATCGACGGCGACGCCGGTATCCTGCGCTACCGCGGATACCCCATCGAGCAGCTCGCCCAGCACTCGAGCTTCCTCGAAGTTTCCTACCTGCTGATCTACGGCAACCTTCCCACTCCCACGGAACTGGAAGAGTTCGATCAGCGCATCCGCCGCCACACCCTGCTCCATGAGGAGCTGAAGGGCTTCTTCGGCGGCTTCCCGCGCGACGCACACCCGATGCCCGTGTTGTCCTCCGCTGTCTCTGCGCTGTCCACGTTCTACCAGGACTCGCTGGACCCGTTCAACGCAGAACACGTTGAAGTTTCCACCATCCGCCTGATGGCAAAGCTGCCCGTCATCGCGGCCTACGCGCACAAGAAGTCCATCGGCCAGCCCATGCTGTACCCGGACAACTCCATGAACATCGTGGAGAACTTCCTGCGCCTGAGCTTCGGCCTTCCTGCGGAGCAGTACGAAATGGACCCGGTGGTGGTCAAGGCCCTGGACCTCCTGCTCATCCTGCACGCGGACCACGAGCAGAACTGCTCCACCTCCACCGTTCGCCTGGTGGGTTCGTCCAACGCGAACCTCTTCGCTTCTGTTTCTGCCGGCATCAACGCCCTCTTCGGTCCCGCCCACGGCGGCGCCAACGAGGCCGTCCTGAAGATGCTGCGCCAGATTCAGGCCGAGGGCATCAAGCCCGAGGACTACATGGAGAAGGTCAAGAACAAGGAAGACGGCGTCCGCCTGATGGGCTTCGGACACCGTGTATACAAGAACTACGATCCCCGCGCCAAAATCATCAAGGCAACGGCACACGAAGTCCTTGGCAAGCTCGGCGGCAACGACGAACTGCTGGACATCGCCATGCGCCTCGAAGAGAAGGCCCTTGCGGACGACTACTTCATCCAGCGCAAGCTTTACCCGAACGTCGACTTCTACACCGGCCTCATCTACAAGGCCATGGGCTTCCCGGAGAAGATGTTCACGGTTCTCTTCGCCATCGGCCGCCTTCCGGGCTGGATTGCCCAGTGGCGTGAAATGATCAACGACCCCCAGACCAAGATCGGCCGCCCGCGGCAGCTCTACACGGGGGAGCCGGAGCGCAACTACCCGGCCAACTAGCACGGCTGTTACGACGTCGGCCGCCCACCTCGCGAGAGGTGGGCGGCCGACGTCGTTTTTTGCCTTGGTTTCGGGCGCCTATGCGTTGTTCGCAGCGGCCGGTTCGGCCGCGTTGTAGCCGTAGGGATTGTTCTTCTGCCAGCGCCAGTGGTCTTCGCACATTTGGTCCACGGTCTTGGTGGTGGACCAGCCGAGGTCGGCCAGGGCGGAGGAAGCGTCCGCCCAGAAAGCAGGGAGGTCGCCTGCGCGGCGTCCTGTGATTTCGTATGGGATCGGCTGACCGACGGCCTTTTCGAAGGAACGCAGGACCTCCAGCACCGACGAACCCCTGCCGGAGCCGAGGTTCCAGCGGCGGACGCCCGGTTTGGTGGCGATGTAGTTCAGGGCGGCTACGTGGCCTTCGGCGAGATCAACCACGTGGATGTAGTCGCGCTGGGCCGTGCCGTCCGGGGTGTCGTAGTCGCCTCCGAAGACCATGAGCTTCTCCCGGCGGCCCACGGCCACCTGCGCGATGAACGGAACAAGGTTGTTGGGGATGCCTTGGGGGTCCTCGCCGATGCGTCCTGAGGGATGGGCGCCGACGGGGTTGAAGTAGCGCAGGAGTGCTATGTGCCAGCGCTCGTCAGCGTTGCCGAGGTCGGAGAGGATGTCCTCGATCTGTTCCTTGGTGCGGCCGTACGGGTTGTTGGCCCCGATCTCCATTTTTTCGATATAGGGGATCGGATTGTGCTCGCCGTAAACCGTGGCCGACGAACTGAAAACGATCGAACGCACATTGTGCTTGTCCATGGCCCGGAGGAGGTTCAGGGTGCCCACGATGTTGTTGTAGTAGTAGGCCAGGGGCTCCTGGACAGACTCGCCAACAGCCTTGAGTCCCGCGAAGTGGATCACGGCGTCGATCTTGTGCTGGTCGAAGACGGCCTCGACGGCGGGCTCGTCCACCAAGTCCACTTTGTGGAAGGCAGCGGTCTTGCCGGTCAATTCAGAAACCCGGCGAAGTGACTCTTCGCTGGAGTTCACAAGGTTGTCGAGGACGACGACTTCGTGGCCGGCTTCCTGAAGGGACAGAACGGTGTGCGAACCGATGTAGCCGGTGCCACCTGTGACAAGAATTTTCATGGTGTCTACGCTAGCCGAAAATCGGGGCGCGCCGCTCAGTGTTGAGCAGCGTGGAAGCACGTCCGTGCTAGAAAATACTGGTGCCCAAAATTGTTGATGCCGAAGCCCGGCGCCAGGAAGTTGTCCAAGCTGTATTCCGCATCATTGCCGGTGACGGCCTGGAGAGGGCATCCCTCCGTGAAGTCGCAGATGAAGCGGGCCTGGCGGTGGGGTCGGTCCGGCACTACTTTTCCAGCAGTGACGAACTCCTGGTGTTCTCGTTCGCGACCGTGGTGGACCGCATCGCATTCCGGCTGGAATCGGCACTGAGGGAGGCGGAAGCAACGTCCCAGGGTACCGCCGAACGGCATTCCGCGGTGCTCAACCTGCTGGGACAATTCCTGCCCTTGGACGAGGAATCGGCCGTGGATGCTTGCGTCTGGATGGCATTCAGGCAAGCCGCCCGTATCAACGAGGCTTTCGCCGGCGAGGCGGAACGCAGCCACCGGACAGTGGCAGCGATTGTGGGCCGCCTGATTGTGCTCCTGAGCCCGGACGAGGCTGAATCACCCCACCACCTGGTCACCGAAGCCGAACGGCTGCTGGCTACGCTCGACGGCTTATGCATGCACGCCCTGCTCCAGCCGGACTGGATGACGGCACAGATGTGCAGCGATGTGCTGACCGCCCACCTGGCCGCCTTTGACGCCGTGCCGGCAGCCCGCTGACCCCCAAAGCAGAACCCCCGCGGCGTTAACGAACCGACCCTTCGGGAATAGACTGGGACATGTCGGGAACCTGCCCAAGGGAGGAATTCGGATGCATGAGTCAGGCGGCCCGGGTTGGCGCATCACCATGGACACGTCCGGGCCGATGCTCATCGCCCTGTACTTGCGCGACGTCGCTGGCCTCGACGGTGCCGGGAAACCTTTGCTTTCCCATGCCGCCCCGAAAGTCAGGCACGCCGACCATAGCCACCTGACTTCCGACGTCGGCGGCATGAGCGCCCTGAAGACCGAATGGGAAGCCTGGTGGGAAAAACTCGTTAAGTCCTATCCCAAGCCGGCCCTCGAATTGGCGCCGCCCAGCTTCAAAGCCTTCGGTAACTCGCCGGCCCTCCAGCGTGTGCTGCAAGCCCACTTTGGATCGGCGCTGGGCTGGGCAACGGACCGGATCGACGAGTACTCCGAGCTGGAGGCTGCCCGCGAGGCCAACGGTATGACCAGTGTCCTCAACGAGATGGTGGAGGACCGGCTGCTGGAAGTGGGCAGGAGTTCCCGGGACTTCGACCTCACCATCATTGAGCTGCCGTTGAACGAGCCCCGTGCCTGGTACCTCGAACCCAGCACAATGATCATGAGTCACCGGCTCCTGTCCCAGCCGGACGTGTTCCGCAGCTATGTCCAGCCGGTAGTGGAACTGCTCGCTTAGGCGCCTACGTGGCCGGAGCGGAAACCGTGATGGTCACCGTTTCCGATGGCGCCGCAGCGGGGACCCAGCCGTTGCGCTTTTCCCTGTTCCAGGTTTGGCCGGCCACGTCCACTTGCGTGATGGAGAGCTCTTTGGCATTGGCCACGGCCCAATGCCCCACGGCCCAAGCCCGCGTCCCCGTCACGTTGAGGCGAACCGACCGGCCCTCGACGCTGGCCGCCTGGGTGCCGAACGCCGTCGTCAGTGCTTTCACGACGGCGGAGGGGTCGCCTGCCGCGCCGGGCATGCGTAGTTCGCAGTCAAGCGCCGATTCGGAATGTCCGGTCAGGGCGGAAGCGAAAGCGCGGCCCATCGGTTCGTGCTGGGCGTAGGCCCGCGGGAAGGCGGAGCGCTGGACTGCCTGGGCGGCCTGGGTGACTTCCATGGATTCGTATCCCGGAATCTTTACCAGGCCATCGTAGAAGGCGTTCGCGGCGTAGACGGGATCCATGACCTGGGCTTCGGTGCCCCACCCCTGGGAGGGCCGCTGCTGGAAGAGGCCGCGGGAGTCCGGCCCGGCCTGGTCTCCGTAGTTGATGTTCCGCAGCTGTGATTCCTGCATTGCCGTTGCCAGGGCAATGCTGGCCGCGCGTGGAGGGAGCCCGCGGCGCACCGCGATGGCAGTGATGAGCGAAGCATTGGCGGCTTGGTCCGTGGCCAGTTCGTAGTGTTCCGTTCCGACCACAGCGACGCAGCGCTCCGAAACCAAGGTCTCGGAGCGCTGCAGTACTGCGACTATTGCGTAGACGGCGCCGGCCACCAGGGCCAAGGCCAACACCGCAACAACGGCGCGGCGCAAGCTGCGCATCGTTTGTCCCCTGTTAGTTGGCGTGCAGGGCCTCGTTCAGCTCAACGGTTTGTCCCTTGCGCGGAAGGACTTCCACCCCGCCCGTTGTGGAGTTGCGGCGGAAGAGCAGGTTGGGAACGCCGGAGAGTTCCACGGCCTTGATGATCTTGCTGGTGTCCTCGCCATTCTCGTCCTTGGGGCCGGGAACGCGGACGCGCGTACCTGCCGTGACGTACAGGCCGGCTTCGACGACGGAGTCGTCGCCGATGCTGATGCCCACGCCCGAGTTTGCACCGAGCAGGACACGCTCACCGAGGGCAATCTTTTCCTTGCCGCCACCGGAGAGGGTGCCCATGATGGAGGCGCCGCCACCCACGTCCGTGCCGTCACCGGCCACGACGCCGGCAGAGATGCGGCCTTCCACCATGGATGTGCCAAGGGTTCCGGCATTGAAGTTCACGAAGCCTTCATGCATCACCGTGGTGCCCTCGGCGAGGTGCGCACCCAGGCGGACGCGGTCGGCGTCGGCAATGCGTACACCCGTGGGGACCACGTAGTCCACCATGCGCGGGAACTTGTCCACGCCGTAGACCACCACGTTGCCGCGCTTGCGCAGGCGTGCCCGGGTGAGTTCGAAGCCTTCAACGGCCGCCGGTCCAAAGTTGGTCCACACAACGTTGGGAAGCTTGCCGAAGATGCCGTCGAGGTTGATGCTGTTCGGCTTGACCAGACGGTGGGAGAGGAGATGCAGGCGCAGATACGCGTCCGCGGTGTCCGCGGGGGCTGCGTCGAGGTCGATCTGCGCGAAGACCACCTTCTGCTCGGTGCCGCGGTCGGCGTCCTTGCCGTCTTCGGCGAGGGCCGTAAGGGTCGGATCTGCGTTTTCCACGTCGCGGAGTGTTTCAGCGGCCACGCCCAGGGCGGGGGCCGGGTACCAGACGTCCAGCACGGTGGCTTCCCCGGAGGCCGAGGTAGCGATCGTGGCAAGCCCGAATCCGTAGGCTGATCGGTCGGTGGCGGGCGCGTGCGAGGACACGGCAGAAGAAACAGTTTCAGTCATGGCCCCAAGTCTATCGATCCCTTGTATCCCCGCTGAAACCGTTCCACGGAGCGGGAGTCGCAATTCGGCTACCCTCCCGCAGCGTCCAGCCGCGTCCTACGAGCGGCGAGGGGGAGGGCCTAGAGTTGGAGGGTGACCCTGAACCCTGCACCTGCCCTCCTTGACCTGCGCCAGGACGTTGCTTTGCTGACGGCGGCCATTATCGACATCAACAGCGTCTCCGGGAACGAAACCCGGCTGGCAGACGCAGTGGAGTCCGCTTTGGGCGCCTTGGCCGACTACACCGTGGTGCGGGACGGCGACGCCATCATCGCGCGCACGGAATTGGGCAGGTCGGAGCGGGTGATCCTTGCCGGTCACCTGGATACTGTCCCGCTTCCCACGGTCCCCGGATCCCTGGGAACAGTGCCCGCTACCTGGCAGTCCGGCATTCCCGGTGAGGGGGTGCTGTTCGGTCGTGGAACCACTGACATGAAAGGCGGCGTGGCTGTTCAGCTGGCGCTGGCGGCCACGCTGTTCGACGACGGACACCAGCCGGACAAGGACGTCACCTTCGTGTTCTACGACCATGAGGAAGTGGAAGCGGTCAAGAGTGGTCTTGGCCGGCTGGTCCGCAACCACGGCGATCTTCTCGATGGCGACTTTGCCATCCTGCTCGAACCGACGGACGGCACCGTGGAAGGCGGCTGCAATGGCACCAGCCGGTTTGAAGCAACGACCTTCGGGGAAACCGCACACTCCGCGCGGGCCTGGATGGGAATCAACGCGATCCACGCCGCTGCGCCGATCCTTGAGCGCCTGGCTGCCTACGAGCCAAGGACCATCAACGTGGACGGCCTGGACTACCGTGAGAGCCTGAATGCCGTGAAGATCAAGGGCGGCACCGCAGGGAATGTCATACCTGACCGTTGCGTCGTGGAGATCAACTACCGCTTCGCTCCGGACAAGACTCCCGACCAGGCCGAAGCGCACGTCCGTGAACTCCTGGAGGGCTTCGACGTCGTGCGGACCGACGCCGCCGCAGGCGCCCGGCCGGGACTCAACCACCCTGCCGCTGCGTCCTTCGTTGCCGCCGTCGGAGCCGAGCCGAAGCCGAAATACGGTTGGACCGACGTCGCACGCTTCAGCGAGCTGGGCATCCCGGCGGTGAACTTCGGACCGGGCGATCCACTGCTGGCACATAAGGACAACGAGCACGTCGACGCCGATGCCATCCGGGAGTGCCTGCGTGCACTGCGGACGTGGCTGGGCCAGTAGGCACGTCGGGCAACGAAAAGGGCGGGTACCGGGTTTGAACCGGTAACCGCCCTTTTCGTGGCTGTGGTCCTATTTGGCAGTCGGAACTGCTCCGGCTGCGGTGGCCCTTGCCGTGCCGCCTGCGGCCTTCTTGGAGCCCCGGCGTTCAATCCAGATCGCAATCCGGGACACAGAGAGGTTGATCAGGATGTAGATGGCCGCACCCACGAAGAACGCAGGGAACAGGAAGTTCGGGCCAAGGAAGTCAGCCATGATCTGGATTTTCCGCAGCAGTTCCTCGTAACCGACGATGTAGCCGAGCGAGGTGTCCTTGAGGAGCACCACCAGCTGGGCCACCAACGACGGAAGCATGCGCCGGGTTGCCTGGGGAAACTCGATGATCATCCGTGACTGGAAGCTGCGGAGGCCAATGGCCAAACCGGCTTCACGCTGTCCCTTGGGAAGGGACTGGATGCCCGCACGCAGGATCTCCGCGAAGATGGCCGCGTTGTAGAGCACCAGGCCCGCAACGACAGCCACGAACTGTCCCGTCGCGAAGACCAGCAGTACAAACAACATCATGAGGACCACTGGCATGCCACGCAGGAATTCGAGGACAACCTGCGTTGGCACCCGGATCCAGGTGATCAGCGAAATCCGGAGCAGGCAGAGGGCAATCCCCAAGGGGAATGCGATAACAGCCGCCACCGCAGCAGCCATCAGCGTGGACACAATGCCTTGGCCTATCAGGTTCCAAACGTCCGGAGCCATGGGGCCGTAGAAGATCTCCCAGCGGTCGGCGTCGAAGATGCCCTGCTGGGCGAGGGTCATGACCGCGATGGCGAGGACGCCAAGGATGATCAGGATGCCGGCGGCGGAGCCGATGAGCGAGTAGAGGCGCGCCTTGGGGCCTGGGACGTCGTAGAGGACGGAAGTCATCGGGCAATCGCCACCTTTCGTTCAACAAAGTGCGCCAGAAGGCCCAAGGGAACCGTGATCAGCAGGTAGAAGAAAGCGACGCCCAGGAGGATCCAAAGGACTTGGTCGCCGTAGTCGTTGGAGAGCTTGCGGCCGTAACCGAAGAGTTCAAGGACAAAGAAGGCACCTGCCACGGACGAGTTCTTGACCAAGGCGATCACGATGTTGATCAATGGCGGAACAACGGTCCTGAGCGCTTGCGGGAGGACGATGAACCCAAGGACCTGGGTAAACGTCATGCCGATGCTTCGGGCTGCTTCGGCCTGGCCTACCGGGACACTGTTGACGCCGGAGCGGACGGCTTCGGCGACGAACGCTGCGGTGTAGGAACTGAGGGCGATGATGGCCGCCACTTCGAACTGGTCAAACTTGATTCCAAGCCTGGGCAGGACGATGGCGGAGAAGAAGAAGATGATCGTAAGCGGGGTGTTCCTGGCGACTTCCACGTAGAACATGCTGAACCCGCGCAATGCCGCGACAGGTGAAACCCTCATGGCGGCGAGGATGGTGCCCGCAACGAGGGCGATGACCCCCGAGATGACGGAGAGGTAGAGGGTCCGGAGAAATCCGTCCCAGTATTGGGGGAGGCTTGCTATGACGGCGTCCATGGCTTCCTTTGGCTGCAGCTAATCACGGAACAGGGTCCTGGTTCAGCAACTGCCGCCGCCCCTGATGGAGACGGCGGCAGTTGCCTGACCGGCGACTAGTAGCGGTTGACGGCAGGAAGCTCAGGCGTGGTCTTGATGACCTTGCCTGCAGTGGCTTCCCAGGCCTTCTTGTAGGTGCCGTCCTTCTGGAAGGACTCGAGCTGGTCGTTGATCCAGTTACGGAAGACCGTGTCGTCCTTCTTCAGGCCGATACCATAGGGCTCCTTGGTGAAGGTCTGGTCGGAGGCGAGCTTGAAGGCGTCCGGTTCCTTGTCCACGTAGCCGGCGAGGATGACGTTGTCAGTGGTTACCGCTACGACCTGCTTGTTGCGGAGGGGCTCCAGGCAAGCGGTGTAGGTAGCGGCGGGAACAACTTCGGCGCCATACTTTTCGGCAATGGTCTTGGCCGGGGTGGAGCCGGTCACGGAGCAGACCTTCTTGCCCTTGACGTCCTCCGGCTTGGTGATGGAGTTGTCGTCCTTGTTGACCAACAGGGCCTGGCCGGCCTCGTAGTAAGGACCTGCGAAGGAGACCTTTTCCTTGCGGGCGTCGTTGATGGTGTAGGTAGCGATGACCAAATCAACGCGGCCCTGCTCGATGAAGGATTCGCGGTTCTGCGAGACCGTTTCGACCCATTCGATCTTGTCTGCCGGAATGCCGAGCTTGGCGGCGATTGCCTTGCCGATTTCCACGTCGAAACCGACCGGCTTGCCATCCAGGCCCTTCTGGCCGAAGAGCGGCTGGTCGAACTTGGTGCCGATGGTGATCTTCTGGGCCTTGTTCAACTTCTCCATGCTGGTGCCGGCTTCAAAGCTCGCCGAGGCAACCGGGGGAGTCGTGGAACTGCCGCCACCGCCGCACGCGCTCAGCGAGATGGCCAGCGCAGCTGATGCTGCAACCAGGAGTGACTTCCTCCGGGTGAACAGAGACTTCATGACGTTCCTTTCATTGGTAGGCCGCTATACGGCCGGGTGCGTTTTCCTCGTCGCCTGGGTGCGGGCGGCAGAAGGAGCTAGTGGGTCAGGAGCTTGGACAGGAAGTCCTTGGCGCGGCTGCTTTGGGGATTCGTGAAGAATTCCTCAGGGGCAGCGTCTTCCACGATTTGGCCGTCAGCCATGAACACCACGCGGTCCGCCGCTTTGCGGGCAAAGCCCATCTCGTGCGTCACCACGATCATGGTCATGCCTTCCTTGGCCAGTTGGATCATGACGTCCAGGACCTCATTGATCATTTCCGGGTCAAGGGCGGAGGTGGGCTCATCGAAGAGCATCACCTTGGGCTTCATCGCCAGCGCACGGGCAATAGCCACGCGCTGCTGCTGGCCGCCGGAAAGCTGGGCAGGGAGCTTGGGAGCCTGATGCCCGACGCCCACGCGCTCCAGGAGGGCCATGGCTTCGCGTTCCGCAGTTCCCTTGGCGACCCCTTTGACCTTGATGGGTCCCAGGGTGACGTTCTCGAGGATCGTCTTGTGCGCGAAAAGGTTGAAGGACTGGAAGACCATTCCGACGTCGGCACGAAGGTGTGCGAGTTCCTTGCCTTCCTCGGGCAGCTTCTTTCCATCGATCGCGATCTCGCCGTCGTCGATCGTTTCCAAACGGTTGATGGCACGGCACAGCGTGGACTTACCCGAACCGGAGGGTCCGATGACCACCACAACCTCACCCTTCTTGACTTGAAGGTTGATGTCTTTGAGGACGTGCAATTGACCGTAGTGTTTGTTGACGCTGTTCAGGGAGACGAGCGCATCGCCGGACACTTGAGTAGTCATAGCTCGAATCTAGCGAACAACGAAGTAAATATGACTACGGTCACGGCAAGTTCTTTGAGATCGTGACTGAACAGAAACCTGCATTCCAGCGATATACCAGACTGCAATGCAATCAAGCGGGTCAAGGGGCATTGCTCGGATTCATAGGCGCTAGCCTTGGGCAATGAGTATCAGCCAGCACCCAGTTCCCAGCCCCGACGCCAATGGCCGCGTAGGAAGCAGCGCGCCTCTCACCTCTACCGTCGCGCCGGCCAAACATAAAGGCCCGCTGGAACTGCGCCGCAAACAGGCCGATACCGGGATGTCTGACCAGCATTTGCTCGATACCTCCGGGGCGGGCCAGTTCATCCATACGGATCCCTGGCGCGTGCTCCGCATCCAGAGCGAGTTCGTTGAGGGCTTTGGCGCACTGGCGGACATCGGGCCTGCAGTCAGCGTATTCGGCTCGGCACGCACGCGGCCGGGAACGGAGTACTACGAGATGGCGGTGGACGTTGGCCGCAAGCTCGCCGAGTCGGGAGTTGCCGTCATCACCGGAGGCGGCCCGGGCTCCATGGAAGCCGCCAACAAGGGGGCGGTGGAAGGCAACGGTGTCTCAGTCGGCCTGGGCATCGAGTTGCCGTTCGAACAGGGACTCAACCAGTGGGTGGACCTGGGGATCAACTTCCGCTACTTCTTTGCCCGCAAGACCATGTTCGTCAAGTATGCCCAGGGCTTCGTGGTCCTCCCGGGCGGGCTGGGAACCCTGGATGAACTCTTCGAAGCCATGGTGCTGGTCCAGACACGCAAGGTGACATCGTTCCCGATCGTCCTGCTCGGTGTCCGCTTCTGGGGACCCATGATCGAATGGATCCGGGACACTTTGGTGGCCGAGGGCATGGTGTCGGAGAAGGACCTGGACCTGATCCAGCTCGTCGACGATCCCGCTGACGCCGTTCACCGCGTCCTCCACGGCGAGCCGTTGCCCACGCCGACCGGCGAGCAACGCCCGGAGTAAGTTACTGCTTCTGGCACCATGGTGCTGTGAGTTTTTTCCTGGTATCTATCGCGATTGTCCTCGTGGGCGCGGCCCTGTACTTCGGTGCAGGGATCGTCCGTGGCCGTTCCCTGGGGGCGGGGCTCGATGATCCCACGCCCAACCTGCCTCCGGTCCTGTTGCCGGAGGAGGCCGGGGCGTCCGATATCGACGGACTGCGTTTCGCGCTGGGCCTGAGGGGATACCGCATGGACCAGGTGGACCAGGTCCTTGACGAGCTCAGGGACCAGCTTCAGGCCAAAGACCGGGAGATCGAACGGCTGAAGGGCCTGCTCCAATCGAAGCATGACGATGGTGGCGCGATCCGGACCGCTCCATGAGCGCTCCGGTTCCCTCCCCGCCGCGCTGGGAGGGTGCCACCGTCCGCATCGGCAGGGCAATCACTACCACCGGCTCCCGGATGGCGGCTTGGCCTTGGTGGCTGCAGGTCAGCCTGGTTTTCGTCGCTGCACGGCTGGTCAGCGCAGCCATTTTTGTTGCGGCCGCCATCCATCAGGGCACCAACCCATGGTTCCCGCCTGCCCCCGACTACTGGAACTTCATCACCATCTGGGACGGGCGCTGGTACCAGAAAGCTGCCGAAAGCGGCTACCCCTCGGTACTGCCGGTGGACCAGAACGGGGTGGTCAAGGAGAATACCTGGGCTTTCTACGCACTGTTCCCTTTCCTCGGACGTGGAGTCAGCGCCATTACGGGCTTGGGGACCCTGCCCTCGTTGACGCTCATCGCCATGGTGGCCGGGCTGGGTGCCGCGCTGGTGATCTACAGGCTTTTCCGGGAACTGGCCGGCAGGCGAACTGCCATGTGGGGCGTTGTTTTCGTCTCCACGTTTCCCATTGCTCCGATCCTCCAGGTTCCCTATGCGGAATCCCTGAACCTCCTGCTTCTGGCGGCGTCCCTGCTCCTGGTGGTTCGGCAGCAGTACCTGGCGGCCGTCCCGGTGGTCATCCTGATGTGCTTTTCGCGTCCCACGGGGGTCCCTTTTGCCGCGATGCTGGGGATGCTTCTTTTGTGGCGGCTGTGGCAGCGTTTCGGCCCCTCGCGTTCTTCAAGCGCGGCTGCGTCCAACGGCAAGCTCCTTTCCCTCGCCGGGCTGGTGGTCATCACGGGAATCGCCGCGCTCGCCTGGCCCGCGATCGCGTGGGTGGTTACGGGTGACCCCGCAGCGTACACCCGCACCGAAACGGCCTGGCGCGGGGACAGCCTCGTTCCGTTCAAGCCATGGTTTGATACAGGCCGGATGTTGTTCGGCCCCGTCCTGGGTGTCCTGGCGCCCTTCGTCTTCACCGGACTGTTCGTTCTTGTCATGATCTCCAAGCCCGTCAGGGCACTGGGAACCGAACTGCGCCTTTGGTGTGCTTCCTACATGGGGTACCTGCTGGTCTTCCTGCATCCTCAGACCAGCACTTTCCGGATGCTGCTGCCGCTCTTTCCCTTGGCGCTGGGTGCTGCAATGCTTTCCAAGTCCAGGGCTTACCGGGGCACCGTGGTGGTCATGTTCCTGCTGTTGCAGGTTGTCTGGGTGGTTTGGCTTTGGGCTTGGGCCCAATTGCCCGGAGGTGGCGATTATCCACCGTAATTAATCCAGTGATTCGCTACGGACGGGTAAGTACGGGATAATGGAAGACGAGCAAGGACAAAAGCACCTAAAAGTGCCCGGCCAAGGCGGCCTCCCAAGCGTTGCCGCCGGCTGCAATTGCGACGCGGATCCAGCCCGGCCGGGTTGGGCGTGACTTGGGACAAATGGAGGGGATTTTCCTAATGGCGGCTATGAAACCACGTACTGGCGACGGCCCTATGGAAGTGACCAAAGAGGGACGCAGCCTGATTATGCGTGTGCCGCTTGAAGGCGGTGGGCGGCTTGTGGTTGAGCTCAACGCCGCTGAGGCAGAGAACCTCAAGGAATGCCTGGTAGGCGTTACCGAATAGATTCAGCAGAGCAGGGCCCCGGCGAACCGGGGCCCTGCTTTTGTTTAAGGACCGGAGGTTTCATTGTCCGCCGGAGTCCAATTCAAGGGTAAGAATTACAAAAAACGCTATTTTTTGACGGCCACTAAAAGTCCGTCTCCCGTGGGCAACATTGCGGAGGCCAGTCGCTCGTCGTCGCGGATCGTTTTGCCTACCTGCCGAAGAACGGCCGTGGTCGAGTCGCGCGCTGCGGGGTTGGAAACGCGGTCCTTGTCCAGGGCGTCGTTGATGACCAGGGTTCCCTTGGGCTTGAGAAGCCGCACGGCCTGGTCCACATACTTGGGGAAGTTCGGCTTGTCGGCGTCGATAAACACGAGATCGTAGGCGTTGTCCGTCAAGCGCGGCAGGACGTCCCCGGCACGGCCGGAAATCGTGCGGATCCGGTTTGCCGGCGAACCCGACTCCAAGTAGGCCTCGCGGGCCGCCTTGAGGTGTTCGACGTCGACATCGATGGTGGTCAGCACGGCTTGCGGGCCAAGCCCGCGCAAGAGGCAGACACCGGAGACCCCGGCGCCGGAACCTACTTCCACCACGGTCTGCGCCTTTGATGCAGCGGCAAGCACCGTCAAAACAGCTCCCACGCCGGCGCTGACCGGCGTGACGCCGAGCTCGAATGAGCGTTCGCGGGCGCGCAACAAGACCTCGTCCTCAGCAGGCAGGTTTTCTGCATAGGACCAGCTGGTTGACTTGTCGGCACTCATGAAGGGTTCGCTTTCCGCGCGTAGGGGATTTGGTTACCAGACTACTGGGTTCAGCCGCCCATGCCCGGTGTTCAGGCCCTCTCCGGCTGTGTCCGCGAGGAAGTTGGCCGGATACAGTTCTGCCGTGCGGGGAAATTGCGCTTTCGGTCAGGAAATTCCCAGACAAACTTGGGATGATGTTGGTCCACTCATCCAAGCGATGGGTGGCACCGGATAACGGTGAACCACAGTTTGAGGGGAGTGGACGATGCCGGCATCGAATGCTGCGCCAGTCCAGACATCGGAAAGCCACGAGGCAGGTACTGATTGGGTCATGCCCAGTTGGGAGGAAGTGGTCGCCAACCACTCCGCAAAGGTCTACCGCCTTGCATACCGCCTGACAGGCAATAAGTTCGACGCCGAGGACCTCACCCAGGAGGTCTTTGTGCGGGTCTTCCGCTCGCTTGAGAACTTCAAGCCGGGCACCTTGGACGGCTGGCTCCACCGGATCACCACCAACCTCTTCCTGGACCAGGCGCGCCGTAAGAGCCGCATCCGCTTTGATGCCTTGGCCGAGGACGCGGAATCGCGCCTCCCGGGGCGTGAGCCCGGACCGGAACAGAGCTTCGAACACAATAACCTTGACCTCGATGTGCAGCGCGCCTTGGAGGAACTGCCGCCGGACTTCCGGGCAGCCGTGGTTTTGTGCGACCTTGAGGGGCTTTCCTACGACGAGGTGGCTGAGGCTTTGGGCGTGAAGCTGGGCACGGTTCGATCCCGGATACACCGTGGGCGGACCATGCTGCGGGAGAAACTGGCGCATCGCGATCCGCGCTCGGCCGCCACACGCAAGCCACGCCTGAAGATGCCCCGCATCGCCGGCATCCTCTAGGCAGTCAATGCCACCACGCGACGTACTTCCGGGACCCTCGTCCCGGCGAAGAATCATGGCAGGCAGGCATTCCCGCAATCCGGATCATCTTGAACGGTGCGTGGAATGCCGTGCTGCCTTGAGCCGTGAACGGCAGTACTTGGAACGCCTGCGCGACGCTGCCGTCCCCGAAGCCAGCCAGGACCTAACAGCAAGGCTATTGCAGCACACCCCGCGCCTGGCCAATGAGCATGCCCCGGAGTGGGCCAAACCAGGGGAAACCGCAAGCCCCACCTGGAGGGGGCTTCGCGTTGCCGGTGTTGCGGCCGGCACCCTCGTAGTGAGTGCAGGCGCCCTGGCTATTTCCGCTTATGCCGTGGCCGGCGATGTGGTACCGGGGGAGCGGCTTGCCGGCTCGGACGTTGCCGCAGCCTTTATCGGGGGACCCGCACAACTCATGTCGGCACCGGTTCCGGGTGCCGGACAAACCGTGGCGCTGAGCCCGGGACAGCTTGATTCACTGAGGGAGCAGGGGTGGGCCTGCCCCGAACTTTCAGGGCTGGGATTCCACGTCACCTCAGCCGAGGCGATTGTCCACGACGGCCACCCTGCCGTGGAACTGACGCTCGAGAGCAACGGCCATCACGCAACGGTTCTTGAGGAGCATTTGCCTGGCGCCGGCCAGTCGACCACCGCGCAACTTTCAGTCACGCAGGGGACCCCCTGGGGGGCCGTTTACCGCACCCCGGCGGGCGTTCTGAGCTACTCATCGGACCTCCCCGCAGAAGAGGCGGACGACGCCGTCCCGGAATTGGTCCGTGCGGCCGATGCCATGGCGACTGGTTCGGAAGTGCCAGCCCCGGAATCGTGGTCCGACCGGCTGCTGCGCGGCCTCAGGACCCTGCTCCGCCCCGCTGGTTTATGAGCGGCTTCACAGACAAGGTAATCTTCGTAGCGTGTTTGGAATCAACGGCCCGGAGTTCATCGTCCTTTTGATCATCGGCGTACTCGTCATCGGTCCGAGCCGTCTGCCCGAATACACCCAAAAGCTTGCCAACCTGGTGAAAGAAGTGCGTCGGATGGCTTCCGGGGCACGGGAACAGATTAAAGAAGAAGTCGGCATCGATATCGATGAAGTCGACTGGAAGAAGTACGATCCCCGCCAGTACGATCCCCGCCGGATCATCAAGGACGCGCTGTTCGAGGACGATTCCAAGCCACTGAGTGCAGGAGCGCCCGCGGCGGCAGCCACCGTCGCTGCTGCCGCTGATGCCAAACCTGCAGCTCCTGCGCGGGTTATTGAACGTCTCGCTGAGGGCGAAGCCGCACCTTTCGACACCGAAGCGACCTGAGCGTCCCGCTGCAGGGCCGGACCGGCCAAGCCTTAGCGGGGCTGTATTCCCAAGTTCATGCCTGCCAGCCCGCGGGGCCGGGCGGCCAGCTTTCCGGCGATCTCCTTCATGGCAAGTCCGGCTGAAGTGTCTTGCTCTGCAAGGACCACCGGCTGCCCTGCGTCTCCGCCTTCGCGGAGCCGGATGTCCAGCGGAATCTGTCCCAAGAGGGGCACATCGGCTCCAACCGCGGCACTCAGGCGTTCCGCCAGGACGGCGCCCCCGCCACTTCCGAAGAGTTCCATCCGGCCGCCGTCGGGCATTTCCAGGAAGGACATGTTCTCGATGACGCCGGCAACCTTCTGGCCGGTCTGGGTAGCGATGGTTCCGGCGCGTTCGGCTACGTCCGCTGCTGCCGCCTGCGGAGTGGTGACCACCAGGATCTCGGCGTTCGGCAGCAGCTGGGCCACGGAGATGGCGATATCGCCGGTTCCAGGGGGAAGGTCCAGGAAGAGGGCATCGAGGTCGCCGAAGTAGACGTCCGTGAGGAACTGTTCCAGGGCACGATGAAGCATGGGTCCCCGCCAGGCCACTGGCTGGTTGCCGGCTACGAACATGCCGATGGAAATAACCTTCACACCGTAAGCAACGGGCGGAAGGATCATGTCGTCAACCTGCGTGGGCTTTTGGGTTATGCCCATGAGCGCGGGGACGGAGAACCCGTGGACGTCGGCATCCACGATGCCCACCCGCTGCCCCTGGGCAGCAAGGGCGGTTGCCAGGTTGACCGTGACGGAGGATTTGCCAACACCGCCCTTGCCACTGGCAACGGCATAGACCTTGGTGAGCGATTCCGGCCTGGTAAACGGGATACCGCGCTGGCCGCCGGGCCCCCTGAGCTGCTCTTTGAGGGCGTTGCGCTGTTCGGGGGTCATCACTTTGAGCTCAACGTCTACCCCGGTCACGCCTCCCACCCGCGAGAGGGCCGCCGTGGCATCCCGTGTGATGGTCTCACGCAGCGGGCAACCGGCGATGGTCAACAGCACCGTGAGATGGACGGTCCCGTCGTCGCCGGCCGAGACGGACTCAACCATTCCGAGCTCGGTGATGGGGCGGCGAAGCTCGGGGTCGATCACTGTGGCCAGGGCAGCATTCAGCGATTCAAGGGATGCGGTGCTCATGAAAGGTCAGGCTCGGCTTTCGGGATGTTCAGGCGCTGCGGGCTTCGCGCTTGAGTGCTGCGGTCCGGTGCGTTGAGGACGGACCTTGGGGATTTGCTGGGTCCGTGGACCCCGGGATTTGTCGCGCTTGTCCTTGAGCTTCTCCTTGACCCTCTCGCGCGGGGACTCGCCGTCTTCCGTGGCGGTGTCGCCCTCGCGGAGTTCCTCCTGGGCATCGATGATGTCTTCCAGGAGGCTGCGGAGCTCCGCGCGGACGTAGTCGCGGGTGGCTACTTCCCTCAGGGCAATACGCAGCGAGGCCAGTTCCCTGGTGAGGTATTCGGTGTCGGAGAGGTTCCGCTCGGCGCGCTGACGGTCCTGCTGCAGCGATACCCGGTCACGGTCGTCCTGCCGGTTTTGGGCGAGCAGCAGCAGGGGAGCGGCGTAGGAGGCCTGCAATGACAACATCAGCGTCAAGAGGGTGAAGCCGAGCTCCATCCTGTCGAACTGCCACTCGGTGGGCGCGAACGTGTTCCAACCCAGCCAGAACACACAGAACACTGTCATGTAGACGAGGAACTGGGGCGTACCCATGAAGCGGGCAAACCCTTCCGTCGCGTTGCCGAAAGCGTCCGGGTTGGGGGACAACTTGGGGAGGATCCGTTTCCGCCCGCTCAGCGGGATGTCCAGGCTGCTGGCCCGGCGGTCCGAGGACTTGGTTGAACGTGCGGCGTTGATATCAGCCAATGCGGCCTCCAAGTTTCCTTACGGGGGCGTCGTCCTCGTGGGCGCGCCAGTCATCCGGCAACAGGTGATCCAGCACGTCATCAACAGTCACCGCCCCCACAAGACGGCCGTCGTCGTCGACGACGGGAAGCGAGTTGAGGTTGTACGTGGCCAGGGTCCGGGCTACTTCGCTGATGTGGGCCTGGTCAGAAAGGGGCTCGAGGTTTTTGTCGACGAGGTTGCCCAGGGGCTCCGGCGGCGGGAAGCGCAGGAGCTGCTGGATGTGCACCACCCCCAGGAAACGGCCGGTGGGCGTTTCCAAGGGCGGGCGGGCGATGAAGATCGACGAGGCGAGGGCCGGTGAAAGTTCTTCGCGGCGAACGTGCGCCAACGCTTCGGCAACCGTAGCCTCCGGCGGGAGGATGACTGGCACGGGAGTCATGAGGCCACCAGCGGTGTCTTCGTCGTACTCAAGGAGCCTGCGGACGTCTTCCGCTTCCTGGGGTTCCATCAATTGCAGGAGCTCTTCAGCCTGGGCCGAAGGGAGCTCGGCCAGGAGGTCGGCGGCGTCGTCCGGATCCATCTCTTCGAGGACGTCTGCGGCACGTTCCACATCCAGGGCGGACAGGATTTCCACTTGGTCGTCCTCAGGGAGTTCCTGCAGGACGTCGGCCAAGCGTTCGTCCTGCAGTTCGCTGGCAACCTCGAAACGGCGCTTGTCGCTCATTTCCTGAAGCGCTTCAGCGAAGTCGGCAGGCTTGAGGTCCTCGTGGGTGGCCACGAACTGGGTGGCGGCCTGGGGCTCGTTCCGGGCACCGGTTTGGGCGTCCGCCCAGTCGATGATGAGGGTCTCGTTGTTGCGGCGGAGCCTGCTTAGCGGCGAGAGGGAGTGGCCTCGGCGGACAAAAAGCTTGCTGACAAACCAGTCCTTGGACCGGTGCTGGTCCATGGCAATGTCTTCGATGGTGGCGTCGCCGCTGCCGTCGGCCAGGGTTACGCGGCGATCGAACATTTCGGCCACCACAAGAGTCTCCGCGCCGCGCTGTTCAAAGCGGCGCAGGTTCACCAAACCGGTGCAGATGATCTGGGTCTGGTCGATCGAGGTAATCCGGGTCATGGGCACAAAGACGCGCTTTTTGCCAGGCACCTCCACAACGATGCCCACCACGTGCGGGGCTCCCCGGGTGCCCCTGGAGAGCACCACGACATCGCGCAACCGGCCAAGACGGTCGCCCAAGGGGTCGAAGACGTCCAAGCCGAGCAAGCGCGCGACGAAGACGCGTGAGGGATGTGTGCTCATGTTTACAGGCTACCGAGTCTGCTCTCTTTTAGCTGAATTCCAGCCCCCATACATGTCCATGCGACACAATGGGGCTATGTCTAACATTTTTGGTGGTCCCAAAGCCGTTGAGGAATCCCGGAGCGTCCCCCAAGGAGACACTGTGGGTTCATACACCTCCTATCTGGATGCCCAGAAGGCGGTGGACTACCTTGCCGACCAGCAGTTCCCTGTGCAGTTGGTATCGATCGTTGGAAACGACCTCAAAATGGTGGAACGGGTTACCGGCCGTCTCAGCTATCCCCGGGTTGCGCTTTCAGGGGCTTTGAGCGGCATGTGGTTCGGCCTGTTCGTAGGCGTCATGCTCTCCTTCTTCACCCCGGGCGGTGGTCCTTTCTCGATCATCACGTCCGTGCTGATGGGCGCGGCGTTCTTCATGCTGTTCGGCATCGTGACCTATGCCATGCAACGCGGTAAGCGCGACTTCACGTCCACCAGCCAGGTGGTGGCCACCAACTACGACGTCATTGTGGCCTTTGAAGCAGCACACGAGGCCCGCCGCCTGCTCCAGCAGCTGCCCATGAACCCCTCGCAGGCCGCTGGCGCCCAGCCACGGAACTACAACCCGGAGAATGCGCCGTTCCAGCAGCCCGGCCAGGCGCCCGAACGTCCTTCCACGTGGAACGACCCCTACGGCCAGCGTGCGGCCCAGCCTGGCGAGCCGGAGCCGGCACCCACCAAGCAGGTGCAGAACCCGGCACCTTCTTCCGTCCGCTACCCCGACCTGCCGGACGGCCGTCCGCAGTATGGCGTCCGCGTCACTGAGGGGCAGAACGCCCCTGAACAAGGCGGACGGCAGAACGGACCAGACGAGTCCACCAAGCAGTAGGCATCGAAAAGGGAAGGCCACCGGATCCGGTGGCCTTCCCTTTTGCGTTGCGTTTTCCCGTTACAGCGACTTCTGGCTTTCCTGGTAGATCCCCGCCATCCATGACTCGACGTCGTCGGCCTTGCGCGGCAAAGCTGCGCTCAGGTTCACCGGGCCGTCGGCGGTCATGAGGATGTCGTCCTCGATGCGCACACCGATGCCGCGGTATTCCTCGGGGATGGCGAGGTCCTCTTCCTTGAAGTAGAGGCCGGGTTCGATGGTGAAGACCATGCCCTCGGCGAGCTCGCCGTCGAGGTAGAGCTCCCGCTTTGCCTGCGCGCAGTCGTGCACGTCCAGACCCAGGTGGTGGCTGGTGCCGTGCGGCATCCAACGGCGGTGCTGTTGCCCTTCGGGGCTGATGGCCTCCTCAACGGAAACGGGCAGGAGGCCCCACTCTGCCAGCCGTTCGGCAAGGACCGTTGTGGCGGCGGTGTGGATTTCCCGGAACTTCACGCCGGGGCGGGCTGCGGCGAAGCCGGCGTCGGCAGCGTCGAGTACTGCCTCGTAGACCTTGCGCTGCACATCGCTGAATGTGCCGTTGGCCGGCAGGGTACGCGTGACATCGGCGGTGTAAAGGGAATCAGCTTCCACGCCGGCGTCCAGCAGGAGCAGTTCGCCCGCGTTGACCTTTCCGGTGTTCCGGTTCCAGTGCAGCACGGTGGCGTTGTTTCCGGAGGCGGCGATGGTGTCGTAGCCCAGTTCGTTGCCCTCTTCGCGGGCCCTGGCAAAGAACGCGCCTTCCACCACGCGCTCGCCGCGCTTGTGGGTCAGTGCCCGCGGCAGGGCGCGGACGACGTCGGCGAAGCCTTCAACGGTTGCCGCGACGGCAATCCGCATCTGCTCGATTTCCCAATCGTCCTTGATGAGCCGGAGTTCGGACAGTGCTTCGCTGAGCTTCTCGTCCAAAGCGTCAAGTTCGCCCAAGTCCAGGTTTTCCGGATCCTTGGCCGTGTTGTAGCGGGCGGTGTCCACCAAGGCGTCGATGTTCTCGTCCACCTTGCGGACCAAGCGGATGGAAATGCCGCCGATCTCCGGTGCGCCCACGTTCTTGGTGATGGCCACCTCGAGTTCGGAGATGTGGGCGGTGGGGAGGCCCAGCCGGGCTTCGAACTCGGCAAGCGTCGGCCGTGCGCCGATCCAGAATTCGCCCGCGCGCGAATCGGCGTAGAACTGTTCCGTATCGCGTCCGGCGAGCGGGCGGAAGTAGAGGGTCGCAGCGTGGTGGCCGCCGTCGTCGCCCTTGCCTTCGGCCACCGGCTCGAGGATGAGCACGGCGTCGGGCTCGTGGTCCAGTCCCAGGCCGGTCAGGTGCGCAAACGCGGAGTGCGGACGGAATCGGTAGTCGCAGTCGTTCGAGCGGACCTTCAGCGGACCGGCAGGAATGACGAGCCGTTCACCTTTGAACAGTTCAGAGATGGCACGACGGCGGCGGGCGGCATGGTCAGCTACGGCGTCGCGTGCAGGGGTTACCTGCGGGGCGGGCGCCCAGTTGCCGGCCATGAATGCCTTGAAGGCATCGGAGGTGGGCCGCTGCGAGCGGTTGTTGACTCGCTCCTGCAGGGGCTGGGACACAGAGATCTGGGTGTTTTCGGCATCGTTCACCGTTACATCGTCCCACCAGTTCAGTGACGAGGCCAACGCCGCAACACAGTAAGCCGGTGCCGATCCCATAGGCTGGGAAAGTGAGGATTGACCTGCATGCGCACTCGAATGTTTCCGACGGAACCGAGACACCCGCCGGGGTGATCCATTCGGCCTTGAAAGCGGGCCTGGATGCCGTGGCGTTGACCGATCACGATTCGACGGACGGCTGGGAGCAGGCCGCCGCTGCGGCAAAAGGCAGCGGCTTGGCGTTCGTTCCCGGCATGGAGATTTCCTGCCGCACGGACAAGGGGATCAGCGTCCACCTCTTGAGCTATCTGCACGATCCCGCGCACCCGGGTTTGCTGGAGGAAATCAACAAATCCAGGGACGCGCGGCTGACCCGTGCCGAACGCATGGTCACGCTGCTTTCGGAGGATTACCCGCTTACCTGGGACGACGTCATCCACCATGTTGCCCCCGGGGCCACGGTTGGGCGTCCACATATCGCGGACGCACTCGTTGCCGCGGGCGTGGTGGCCGACCGCTCCGAAGCCTTCACCACCATCCTCACCTCCCATTCCCGATACTTCGTCCAGCACTACGCGCCTGATCCGGCGGTCGCCGTCGAACTTGTCCGGGCGGCAGGCGGCGTGCCCGTCTTTGCCCACCCCGTGGCCTCTTCACGAGGCCGGATCGTGGGCGACAAGACGTACCGGGAGATGATCGACGCCGGGTTGCTTGGCTTGGAAATCGATCACCGCGACAATCCTGAAGAAGGACGCGAATTCCTGCGCGCACTCGCGGCCGAACACGGCCTCCTGATTACCGGATCCTCTGACTATCACGGTACCGGCAAGCCGAACTTGTTGGGGGAGAACGTCACGGACCCCGCAGTGCTTGCCCGGATCGAAGAACTGGGCACGGGCAGCACGGTGGTCCGTTGATGGACCTGCAGTTGCTGGCTTCCGTGATTGTCACCCTGTTCGTCATCATGGACCCGCCCGGGACCGTGCCGATCTTCATGTCCCTCACAGCCCAAATGACGGCCAGGGACAGGAACCGCTCGGCGCTGCAGGCGCTGCTCGTGGCCACAGGGGTGATCGTCCTGTTTGCGATCTTCGGCCAGTCCATCCTGAACTACATGCACATTTCCCTGGCCGCGCTGCAGGGAGCGGGCGGTTTGCTCCTGGTGCTCATTGCCCTGCAGTTGCTGACCGGCAATACCAGCGGCGAAGAAAACGCGGCCAAGTACAAGAACGTGGCGTTTGTTCCCTTGGGGACGCCGCTCATGGCCGGACCGGGTGCGATCGTTGCCGTCATGGTGTTCGTGCAGCAGTCCACGGAGTTGTCCGACTACCTCGCGGTCGGCAGCGGTATTGCGGTGGTGCTTGCTTCGCTCTACTTGGCGATGCGCTTCGCGGGCATCGTCCAACGCGTGCTTGGCGAGAACGGCGTGGAACTGGTCACGAGGATCGCCGGCCTCCTGCTCTCAGCCATTGCTGTGCAGATGATCGCCGACGCTGTGCAGGCCTTCGTCAAGGGTGCTGCCTGACTCATCCAAGGCCACGGAACTGTCATGGAACACTGCCTTGGCGCCCAGCCGTTTGCGCATGACCTCGATGGCCTGCACGTTCTGGTCAACGCAGACAAACCTGCGGCCGAGCTTCGCTGCGACGGCACCGAGCGTGCCGGAGCCGGCAAAGAAATCCAGGCACCAGTCGCCCTTGCGGCTTGACGCTGCAACCACGCGCCGCACCAGGCCCTCGGGTTTCTGGGTGGGGTAGCCGGTCTTCTCGCGACCGGTAGGGGAGACGATTGTGTGCCACCAGACGTCCGTGGGAAGCTTTCCGCGTTCGCGTTTGGCCGGTGTCACCAAGCCCGGGGCCATGTACGGTTCGCGGTCCACTTCTTCGTTGTCGAAGTGGTACTTCGTGGGGTTCTTGACGTAGACCAGGATGTTGTCGTGCTTGGTTGGCCAGCGGTTTTTGGCCCTGGCGCCGTAGTCGTAAGCCCAGATGATCTCGTTGAGGAAGCATTCCCGGCCGAAGATCGCATCGAGCATGACCTTGGCATAATGCACCTCCCGGTAGTCCAAGTGCAGGTACAGGGTGCCGTCATCCGCCAACAGCCGCCACGCCTCAACGAGCTTGGGTTCCAGGAACGACCAATAGTCGCTGAAGGCGTCGTCGTAGCTGTGCAGAGCGCCCTTGATGGTGTCGTATGAGCGTCCTTTGAACCCGACCCGGTCACCGTCGCCGTCGGCGTTCCGGACCATGCGTGTTTCCTGGCGTCGCTGGACCCTGCCGGTGTTGAAGGGCGGATCCACGTAGATGAGTGTGAAGGCGCCGTCCGGCAGCGTGGGGAGGAAGTCCGCGTTGTCCGCGTGCACCACCAGGTTGCTGCCGTCCGGCGCCCAAACAGTTTCAGTCATCGGACGGTATTAGGCCTCGGTGTTGGAAGGCTCGGCGGCTACGGCGTCGCCGGAGACCACTTCACCGTTCCGGCGGCGCGTGCGGGTACGACGAGTCCGTGCGGGCTTCTCGGGTGCTTCAGCGCTTGCTGTCGGGGTGGAGGCGCCGTCTACGGGGGCCGCTTCGGCGTCGGACGTCCGACGGCGGCGGGTGCGGTTGCGACCGCCGTCGCCCTTCGTTTCGTTGCTTGAAGAGCTGCCGGACTTACCGGAACGGCTCCTGCCGCGGCCGCCGTCACGGCCCGACCCGCGGGAGCCCGAGTTCTTCTTGCCGGTCTCGCCCAGGTCTTCCAGGACCTCGGCGTCGACGCCGGCGAGGGTGCGCTTGTTGCGCGGCAGGCGACCCTTGGTTCCCTCGGGGATGTCGAGGTCCGTGTAGAGGTGCGGCGAGGAGGAGTAGGTTTCCACTGGTTCGGGAACGTTGAGTCCAAGAGCCTTGTTGATCAGGGCCCAGCGCGGTACGTCGTCCCAGTCAACGAAGGTCACGGCAGTGCCCTTGTTGCCTGCACGGCCGGTACGGCCGACGCGGTGCAGGTAGATCTTTTCGTCCTCGACGCATTGGTAGTTGATGACGTGGGTGACGTCCTCGACGTCGATGCCACGGGCAGCAACGTCGGTGGCAACCAGGACGTCCACCTTGTTGTTGCGGAAGGCGCGGAGAGCCTGCTCGCGCGCACCCTGGCCCAGGTCGCCGTGGATGGCCGCCGCCGCGAAGCCGCGGTCCACGAGTTCCTCGGCAACCTTCGCGGCAGTCCGCTTGGTCTTGGTGAAGATGATGGTGCGGCCACGGTCCTTGGCCTGGAGGATGCGGGCAACAACCTCGGTCTTGTCCATGCTGTGGGCACGGTAGATGAGCTGGCGGATATCGCGCTTGGTGAGGCCCTCGTCGTTGGGGTCGGCAGCGCGGATGTGCGTGGGCTGCGTCATGTAGCGGCGCGCCATGGCGATGACCGGCCCGGGCATCGTGGCGGAGAAGAGGAGGGTCTGGCGCACCGCCGGGGTACCGGCGATGAGGGTTTCGACATCCGGGAGGAAGCCGAGGTCCAACATCTCGTCTGCTTCGTCGAGGACCACCATCTTGACGTTCTTGAGGCTCAGGTGGCGCTGCTTGTAGAGGTCGATCAGTCGGCCGGGGGTGCCCACTACGATCTCGACACCCTTCTGCAGGGCTTCGATCTGGGGTTCGTAGGCGCGTCCACCGTAAATGGTGGCGATGCGCGCGTTGCGCTTGCGGGAAGCCGTCTGGAGGTCGTTGGCAACCTGGACTGCGAGTTCACGCGTAGGAACGATGATGAGTGCCTGGGGGGCGCCCTGGACCGCCAGCTTCGCGTAACCGGCGTCGTCGCGGCCTTCGATGCGCTGGAGGACCGGGATGCCGAAGCCAAGTGTCTTGCCCGTGCCGGTCTTGGCCTGGCCAATGATGTCGTGGCCGCCCAAGGCCACGGGAAGGGTCATGGCCTGGATGGGGAAGGGATGGGTGATTCCGGCGTCGGAGAGGGAATCCACGATGTCAGCGCGGACGTTGAAGTCCGCGAACGACTTTTCTTCGAGCTCGTGGGGCGTCTCGTCCGAGGTGATCGTTTCCTCGGGTTCGATGGATTCGGTTCCGGTGGAGTCCGTCAGGACTTCATGGGTGTGCAATTCACTCACAGGGAGTTTCCTTATTCATTTGGGCATTGGCGCTGCATGCTCAACGGCGGCGGCAAAGCCGTACCGGAGCAGAACGTGCGCACAAGCATTTCCAGTGGAAGCCGATCGCGGGCTATCTAAGTACTGGCACTGGGGACCAGCGGGCACATCTCAAGATCGCGTAGGGGCGGGCTTGTTGAGTTCAAAAATTAACTGAATCAACGACCGGGCATCCATTACTACACGCACAGTCTATCCTCTGGCAGCCCGAAACCCCGGATCGCCGCTGTGGTGGCCCTCAGCCAACCAGTTGGAAACGGATCTCCCTGGCGGCAATATCTGCCTTGACTAGCTTGACCCGGACTTCGGTTCCCGACTCAAGTTCCCCGTCACATCGGGCGGTGATGGCGGGCTCGGCAATCTGGATGGTGCCGTACGGTCCGTTGCCGTTGGACCCGCCGTTGCCGTTTCCGTTTGCCGGCTTGGAACCGGAGATCACTACGGCGTCGAACTCCTCGCCCACATGGTTTGCCACCAACGCGGCCTCGACGGTATCCAGGGCCAGCCGTTCCAGCTTGCCCGCCAGTTGGTCGGAGGAAGCCATGATTTCCGGAAGGGCAGGCAGGGCTTCGCGGGCCCAGGAGGGAATGTCCTTGCCATTGCTCAGTGCTTCGCAGATCACCAGGACAAACCGGTCGATCAGCCTGCGGAGGGGAGCCGTGGTGTGGGCATAGGGAGCTCCGATGGCCGACTGGATCACGTCCTCAGGCACCTCGCCGTCAAACGGTGTATAGCCTGCGCCGCGGAAGAGGGTACCTGCCGAATGGAGGATCGCCAGTTGTTTTGGATCCGAAGCATCGAGGGTCCGGAGGTATTCGCCGTAGGAGACTTCACCGTCCCAGGGTTTGCCCAGGGCCTGGGTCTGCCGCTTGAAATGCAGCAGCGAACGGTCATCCGGTTCGGGCATGGTCCGGAGGATTCCCACTTTGCCATCGAGCATCAGGCGCGCCGCGGCTATCCCGGTCATCAGGGAGATCTGGGCGTTCCAGTCCTCCACGGGCAGCGACGGTGCCGCCACGATCTTGTAGCCGCCACCCCCGGTGGCCTGGACGATCTCCTGTTCGGGCATGTTCAGGCTGGCACCACCCCGCTTCCGTTCCAGTTCCACACGCTTGAGGCCCACTTCCTTCAGCAGTTGGAGCACGGGCAGTGCAGCACCGGAATCGATCTGTTCCTGGGCGCCCTTGTAGCTGAGCTTGGCACGGCTGCGGACCGCAGCCCGTGCAACGGACACCGACGTCACATCGGCGTTTGGGTCGAGCTGGAATTCCCAGACGAACGCGGCGCAGTCCTGGTCCGCGAGAAGGCTTCCGGCGTGTTCACTGATGATTTCCGGGTGGAGGGGAATCCGTCCGTCCGGGGCGTAGAAAGTCTGCCCCCGGTGCCTGGTTTCGGCATCCAGCGCACCGCCCGGCAGCACGAAGGACGGCACGTCAGCGATCGCGTACAGCACCCTGTAGCCCTCGCCCGAACGTTCGATGAAGAGGGCCTGGTCCAGGTCCGTGGAGGTTGCGGGATCGATGGTCACAAAAGGAACGTCCGTCAGGTCCCGGTCAGGCAGGCCATGGCGTTCAACCGCGTCGCGTGCCTCCGCCACGGCTTCTGCCGGGTAGTCGCCGGGCAGCTCCAGTTCGGTCCTGAGGGCAGCCAGTGAGGCTGCGAGCTGGTCGGAAGAATCGTCGACGTTGGGCGCTATCCGGTGATGTGACACGAAAGTCAGACTAGCCCCAAAACGGCGGATAGTCTTGAAGGATGGGCACCTCGACAACCGGCAGGGTTCCGCAGGACCAGCTCGCAGGCGGACTGCTCGGTGCGATGGCCTACGGCGAGTTGTCGGCCTTCGGAAGGTTGTCCGCCGACTCGCTGCTGGCACCGACGCTGGGTGAAAGGGCCATGCTGGCCAAGATCGCCGTAGGCGCCTTCGGCAACTATGCGGCCATCGGAGCCAGGCTGGGGGAGATGGGACTCGATCCCGAAGACGCCATGCTGCCCTTCCAACAGTCCTTCGACCATTTTCACGAGCGGACAGCTTCCGGGGACTGGTTCGAATCGGTCATGAAGGCCTACGTCATAGACACTGTTTCCGCCGATTCTTACCGCACCTTGGCCGGATTCCTCGACGCCGGAACGCAGCAGTTTGTCCGCCAGGTAGCCTCGGCGGACCATGCCACCGAGGCTCTCAGGGTTCTGCTGGCACGGGCGTTGCGGGACGATCCGCGCCTGGCTTCGCGCCTGGCCCTCTGGGGGCGCCGTCTCGTGGCGGAAGCTTTCACGCAGGCCCAAAGGGTAGGGCAAGAGCATCCCCAGCTTGGACCCGTCCTGCGGGGCGACGACGCCCGCGCCTCACTGCGGAGCATCACCGCCGAGCTTGCTGAACGGCACGCCAAAAGGATGTCGGGGCTGGGCCTCAGCGCCTAGCCTGTCCTGTTTGTCGTCCCGTTGTCCGGGGTTGCTCAGGCGGCATCCAGCGCCTCAAGCAGGGACTTGGCTGCCGCCGTCGGATCCGCCGCTTCGGTGATGGCGCGAACCACCACGATGCGGCTGGCGCCCGCCGCCACCACCTGGTCCACGTTGCTGTGGTCGATGCCCCCGATGGCGAACCAGGGGAGTTGCCTACCCGATCGCTTTACGGCTTCCGCGGCATATGTGACCAACTCCAATCCCACGGCCGCGCGGCCCGGTTTGGTGGGCGTAGCCCACAGTGGACCGACGCAGAAGTAGTCCAAACCATCCGGCACCCGGGAGGCCGCCAGCGCGGAATCCACTTGCTCGGGCGAATGGGTGGAAAGGCCGATCGCCGATTCCGCGAGCAGCTCCCTTGCAGAGGGCAGCGGCAGGTCCTTTTGACCCACATGGAACACCGGTGCCCCGGAAATACGCGCAATATCGGCCCGGTCATTGACGGCCCACAGCTTTCCGTGCCGGCTGGCCACCTTCCCCAGGACCTCGAGGAGTTCCAGTTCTTCTGCGGCTTCGAGGGACTTGTCACGGAGTTGGATGATATCCACGCCGCCCTCGAATGCCGCGTCGACGAAGTCTTCGAAATCACCCTGCCGCCGGCGGGCATCGGTGCACAAGTAGAGGCGGGCAGTGGAAAGGAGGTCAGGCTCAATCATGGAAACCAGAGTAGTTCCTCTAAACTGGGCACGTACTGCGGGAGCCGTGACGCACGTCTTTGTGACCGTCCGGCTGAGAGGGCTTCAGCGCCGACCGCTTGACCTGATCCGGTTAATACCGGCGTAGGGAAGGAAACCAATGGCAGAAGCCATCCAAGCAGACGTAGCCATCATCGGCGCAGGCGTAGTCGGCCTGGGCATAGCCCACCAAGTCCGCGTGTCCGGCCGCTCCGTGGTCCTCATCGATCCCCGCCCGGCCGGTGGAGCGACCTTTGCCGCCGCGGGCATGCTGGCACCCGTCAGTGAGCTGCACTACCAAGAGGAAGACCTCTTGGAGCTGATGCTTGAATCCTCAAAGTTGTGGCCCGCTTTCGTGCAGGGCCTTCCGGGGTCGGTGCCTGAGTCCGGGTACCGCACGACGTCGACACTTGCCGTGGGTGCCGACGCTGCCGACCGTAGGGCGCTCGCAGATCTCCGCTCTGCACAGTTGGCAGCGGGGCTGGACGTTGAGCCGTTGCTCCTTCGGCAGGCCCGGGAGCGTGAGCCGCTCCTCAGCCCGCAGATTTCCTGCGCGTTCGACATCCCGGCGGACCACCAGGTGGACCCCCGCAGGCTTGCCTCCCGTATCCTCGCCGGGCTCGGCGCACACACAAATGATGACGCGACCTGGGTTCCCGGTGCCCGCGAGGGATTCCACCTTGCCGAGCCGGCGAGCAGGCTCGTTTGGGACAACCAACGCGTGGTCGGCGCGGAGCTCGGTTCCGGGCAAGTGGTCATGGCCGCCGAGACGATCGTTGCAAACGGTCTTGGCGCCGCCGCTCTTGGCAGCCTTCCGGAGGGTTTGGAACTTCCTCTGCGGCCGGTCTACGGGGACATCCTGAGGTTGCGGGTCCCCGATGGCCTTCGGCCCCTCGTGACTTCGACTGTTCGCGGTATAGTTCGCGGGGTACCCGTGTACATCGTCCCGCGGGAGGACGGAACAGTGGTCATCGGAGCCACGCAACGCGAAGACGCGCTCTCATCCGGTTCCAACGCCGTATCGGCGGGCGGGGTCTACCAGCTCTTGCGCGACGCCCAGGTTTTGGTGCCGGCCGTCGCCGAGCTTGAGCTGCTGGAAGCCACGGCCCGGGCCAGGCCCGGAACGCCGGACAACGCTCCGCTCTTGGGCCGGGTGGCCGGGCTCGACGGCGACGTCCAGGGCCTCGTCATCGCAACCGGTTTCTTCCGGCACGGCGTCCTCCTAACCCCGGTCGCGGCCGCAATCGTGGGATCGCTGATCAGCGGCAGGGCAGAGGCCCGCTGGGCCCGATTCCGGCCGGACCGCTTCCAGAACACAGCCTCCGCCCGCCACTCCTCTTCAACCACCAACGTCCGCAGCAAGGAAACCGCATGAACATCAAACTCAACGGCGCCGACCACGCAGTCGCGGAGGGCGCCTCGGTCAGTACGCTCATCACGGCGGTCACCGGCCGCGACCTGGACCACCGGGGACAGGCTGCCGACGGCGGGAAGCTGGGTGTCGCCGTCGCCCGCAATTCCGAGGTAGTGCCCAGGAGCCAGTGGGCGGCCACGAGCCTGGCCGACGGCGATGAAGTGGAACTCGTAACCGCAGTGCAGGGAGGCTGAACCATGACCACCACCAACATCGAAGCACGGACCGACGCGCTGGTCATTGACGGTGTGGAACTCACCTCCCGGCTCATCATGGGGACCGGCGGAGCACCGAGCCTGGATGGCTTGGGCGCAGCCCTGGTGGCGTCTGGCACCGAACTCACCACGGTAGCCATGCGACGGTACTCACCGGCCGAGACCGGATCGCTGTTCCAACTGCTGGTGGACAACAACATCCGTGTGCTGCCGAACACTGCCGGCTGCTTCACGGCCAAGGACGCCATTCTTACGGCTGAACTGGCGCGGGAAGCACTGGAGACCGACTGGGTGAAACTGGAGGTCATCGCGGATGAACACACGCTCCTGCCCGATGCCGTGGAGCTCGTGGACGCCACGGAGCAACTGGTCAACCGGGGCTTCAAGGTCTTTGCCTACACCAACGACGATCCCGTCCTTGCCCTGCGGCTGGAGAACCTCGGCGCAACGGCCGTCATGCCGCTTGGCGCCCCGATCGGAACCGGCCTGGGCATCCTGAATCCGCACAACATCGAAGTAATTGTTTCCCGGGCCTCCGTGCCGGTGGTGTTGGATGCCGGGATCGGGACGGCGTCGGACGCAGCCCTTGCCATGGAACTTGGCTGCGACGCCGTCCTGCTGGCAACTGCCGTCACGAGGGCCCAAAACCCGGTGCAAATGGCCGAAGCGTTCCGCCACGCCGTCATCGGCGGCCGGTTTGCCAGGCAGGCAGGACGCATTCCGCGACGCGAGCATGCCCTCGCGTCTTCAGCTATGGAAGGCCGCGCCGAGTTCCTCTGACGTATGGCGCTTAACTAACTGCGATCACTGTTTAACTGACTGTGACCACTGCCCGGAAGGGCGGTGGTCACAGTTCTTTCTTTGCTTTTCAGGGTTGCAACCCGGCTGCTAGAGGCGGAGGGCCTTGGTGAGCTCCGCTGTATCCCGGGCAGTGCGCGTCCTGCCGAGGAATACCACCACCCCCGCTGCCGCTGCCGTCCCCAAAACGATGGGGAGAACCCAGGGGATCCAGGTAAGACCCGGCTGGTAACCCAGCCCTGCGGCGATGAACACTATCCAGCTCAAGGCGCCAACGCCCACCGATATGCCAGCGGGCAGGGCGATCCCGTACTTGCCGTGGCGCTTGTCGTTTGCCCACACCAGGAATCCAGTGGCGAGGGTCGCAAAAACCATCACGACGAGTGAAAGCACGGGAACTCCTTAGCGGCAGTTGGAAAGACGGGGTCAGAGTGCGCCGAAGCCGACGCGGCGAACTTCTTCGGCGCCGATTTCAACGTATCCAAGCACGCTGCCCGGAACGATTACCTGACGGCCTTTCTCGTCGGTCAGCCGCAGCTCGGAACCCTTGGAAAGTGCGTCCGAAACAATCTTGGCCACGGCCTCTGCGTCGAGGGCGGATTCGAGCACGATTTCACGGCCGACGTTCTGAATGCCGATCTTTACTTCCACAGCGAGGCCTCCAAGCCAATCAGGAATTTACGTTTGTCCTTTATTTCTAGCCTAGGACTCTTTGGGGAATCGACTGATTCCGCGCCAAGCTAAACGATAGATCAGATCGCTGGCCACATCGAGGTCGAGGTTTCCGTCCGTTTCGAGCCAGTAGCGGGCGCTGACCTGGGCCATTCCGGCCAGGCCGCGGCCCAGCAGTTGGGCTTCAAGCGGGGGCAGCTTGGTATCCTCGGCAATGACGTGGGCCACGGCATCGGCAAAGGTCTTGTTGAACGTTTCCAGCCGTGAACTGACATCGGGGTCGTTGATGAGGTCCGATTCGAAGACCAAGCGGTGAGCTTGGTCGTCGTCGGCGATGAACTTGTAGTAGGCCCGCATGACGGCCTTGACGCGCTCTTTGTTGTCCGTCGTGGAGTTCAGGGCGGTCAGCATCAGTTGGGTCAGGGCCGCGAGGTGGCTGTCCAGCAGGGCCATGTACAGCTCCCGCTTGGAGGGGAAGTGCTGGTACAGCACGGGCTTGCTCACGTGGGCCGTCTCGGCGATCTCGTCCATCGCGGCTCCGTGGAAGCCGTTGGAAACAAAGACTTCCAGTGCGGCATTGAGCAATTGTGCCCGGCGCTCGTCCCGCGGCAACCTTGCAGAACGGGTGGAACCGGTCCGTTCCTGTTTTGCTGGTGCCCCATTGTTTGCCCGTGCGCCGTCAGCCACAGTCTGCCGCCTTTCCTTTGCAGTTATGACCACTGTACCGGTGGGTAATATGACCGGGCGGCATCGGCAGGCATACATTGGGGTATGGCCTCAATTCTTGCTGCTAACCCCGCGCCTGCGGTCCTGCCGCCCCTCGTTGAACCTGCCGCCGGACTGACGCAGGAAGAGGTGGAACGGTACTCCCGGCATCTCATCATTCCCGAAATCGGTGCCGTGGGCCAACGCAGGCTCAAGAATGCGAAAGTCCTCGTCATCGGTGCCGGGGGCCTGGGGTCGCCGGCGCTGCTCTATTTGGCCGCTGCCGGGGTAGGTACCTTGGGCATCATCGACGACGACGTGGTGGACCTGAGCAATTTGCAGCGCCAGGTAATCCACGGAGTACAAGACGTTGGTACGCCCAAAATCGAGTCGGCCCGCAAGGCCATCGCCGAGCTCAATCCACTGGTCAACGTAGTCCTGCACAATGAGCGGCTGGACTCAACGAACGCGCTCGAACTGTTTGCGGACTATGACCTCATCCTCGATGGCGCAGACAATTTCGCCACCCGGTACCTGGTCAACGATGCCGCGGCCATCCTCGGCAAGCCCTACGTGTGGGGCTCGATCTTCCGGTTCGACGGGCAGGTGAGCGTCTTCTGGGCAGGACACGGACCCACCTATCGGGACCTCTATCCGGAAGCGCCGCCTGCAGGTTCCGTCCCCTCCTGCGGCGAGGGCGGCGTCTTCGGCATGCTGTGCGCGGCGGTCGGCTCGCTCATGGTGACCGAAGCCGTCAAGTTGATCACCGGCGTCGGGCGTTCATTGCTTGGCCGCGTGGCGCTCTTCGACGCGCTCGGCGGCAGCTGGCGGGAAATCAAGGTGTCCAAGGACCCGGAAGCGGAGCCCATCACCGAACTGACCGACTATGAGGCCTTCTGCGGCGTAACGCCTCCGGCGGCAGCGGACCAGGCCCACACCGTCAGCGCCAAGGAACTGGCACGCATGCTGGAAGAACGGGCAGCGGGGGAGCGGGACTTCGACCTTGTGGACGTCCGTGAGTCCGGGGAGCACAGCATCGTCAACATTGAGGGTTCAGTGCTGATCCCCCAAGGCCGGATCCTTTCGGGAGAGGCGTGGGTGGACTTGCCACAGAACCGCGATATCGTGTTCCACTGCAAGGCCGGCACACGCTCGGCCGCCGTCCTGGCCGCGGCGCAAAAGGCCGGGTACGACCGCGTTAGCCACCTCGACGGCGGCATCCTTGCCTGGGTACGGGAGATCGAACCGGAGAAGCCCGTCTACTGACCGTTGCGGCGTGCTACGGCGTCTGGGAAGCTCAAGCATGAGCGAAGAACAGACCATTACCCCGCAAGAACCCCTGGACTCCGGTTTCGGCCATTGGTCAACGGCCATGGAAGTCGTTTCCGGAATCGACCTGAACGGCCGCAACGCCATTGTGACCGGTGGCTACTCAGGACTGGGCCTGGAAACCGTGCGTGCTCTTGTCTCGGCCGGTGCCAACGTGACCGTCCCGGCGCGACGACTGGAACATGCCCGTGAAGTACTGGGGCAGGCGGGGTTGGCCGGGGTGGAAACAGCGGAGCTTGATCTCGCGGACCAGGCAAGCGTCAAGGACTTCGCTGCGTCGTTCCTGGCGGGGCACCCCACCTTGGACATCCTCATCAACAACGCAGCCATCATGGCCAGCCCCGAGCAACGGGTTGGGCCAGGATGGGAATCGCAGTTCGCCACCAACCACCTCGGCCACTACGCGCTGGCAAATCTGCTGTGGCCTGCCCTCGCGGCTTCCGGGAGTGCCCGCGTGGTGTCCCTGTCCTCCACCGGCCACAAGCTTTCCCCTGTCCGCTTTGAAGACGTCAACTTCGAACAGGGCTATGACAAATGGAAGGCGTACGGTCAGGCCAAGTCCGCCAACGCGCTCTTCGCAGTGGAACTGGACCGGCTTGGGCAATCGGCGGGGGTGCGCGCTTTCGCGGTCCACCCGGGAGGCATCATGACCGAGTTGCAGCGGCACCTGCCCAGGGAAGAAATGGTGGCCGCCGGATGGATGGATGCCGAAGGTAACCTGCGCGAGGGATTCAAGACGCCTGAGCAGGGCGCGGCAACGTCAGTATGGGCAGCGACGTCTCCTGCGTTGGCAGGAAAAGGAGGCGTCTATTGCGAGGACTGCGATATCGCGAGGCCTACTGATCCTGAATCGCCACTGGCCCGATACCAAGGTGTGGATGCGCACGCGGTCAACAGGGCAGATGCGCAAAGGCTGTGGGAGCTTTCCGCCGAAATGACGGGGGTGAACGCTTTCGCCTGAGGTATCAGGCGGTTTCGGAGCGGAGCTGCTGGTGGTCAACCGGGCATTCATTGGCGGCAGGTGCTGCCTGCGGCTGTTCAACCTCGATGCCGTACAGGGCTTCAAGGGCTGCGACGTACTCCTCCTGCTGCCCCTTGGCTGCCAGCTCGCGGGCGCGGACCGTGGGGATATGCAGGAGTTGCTTGACCATACGGCGGAGGGCGAACTCCACCTCTTCGGCAGCGGCGGTGCAGCCGTGCCGGGCGCGGACTTTTTCCATTTCCGAGTCCAGCACGTTCATGGTGTGCCGGCGGAGTGCGACGATGGCGGAATCCACGGACCGTGACTCGCGTTCGGATTCGAAGGACTTGGCAGCATCACTGACGATTGCGCTCGCTTGGGAGAGGGATTCCGCTTGCTCCTGTGGCGCGGCGAGTCGGACGGACTCGAGGGTCAGGAGCTCCACGCCCTCCAGTTCACTGACGGCGGGATCGAAGTCATGCGTCAGTGCCAGATCGATGGCGATCAGCGGTTTGCCGGAGCCTGCCCTGACCTTGCGGAGTTCATCTGCCTCAACCCGGGTGTCCGAACCGCTGCAGCCAATCATGACGTCGGCTGCGGCCACGGCAGCGGCGAGGGTATCGGCGTCGAGTGCTGTGCCCCCGCGCGTGGCGACGAAACCTTCAGCGCGCCCTGACGATGAGTAAACAGAAATGTCGGTGCAACCGCGCTCGCGCAGCAGCGACATGGTGGCGCCTGCGTAGGCACCGGTGCCAAAGACGACGACTTTCCTGCTGGACCAGTCATCGTTGTCCGAGAGGTCCGTAGCGAGGTCCAGTGCCACCGAAACGATGGACAAGCCCCGTGATCCGAGTGCTGTCTGGGCTCCCACATCCTTGGCAGTTTTGGAAGCTGCCTGGAAGAGCCGGACGAGACCGGAACTGGCAGTCCCTTCCTGCTGGGCCGTGATCAGGGCGCGACGGACCTGTCCCGCGATTTCACGCTCACCCACGACCGCCGAATCAAGGCCGGCGCTTACTGCGAAAAGGTGCCGGGTTACGTCGGGCCCCGAATGGGTATTGAGCGAGCGCGAGACGAGCTGTTCGCTCAGGCCGCTTGCTTCGCTGATCTGCGAGACAAACGCAGCACGGGCTGCTTCGACGTCCGCGCCGTTGGCTGTTTCACCGTAGATTTCATAGCGGTTGCAGGTGGCCAGGACCACGGCGCCGGAGACAACAGGAGATTCGGCAAGGGCGGCAGAGGCAAGCCCGGATGAACCGTTGCTCAACTGAGCGACGGTCTCGAGGTCGATGTCGGCGTGTGTAGCCACCAATGAGAAAAGAACCACAGCAACCCAATCATAGCTTTTTCGTAGCCCGGTAGAACAATGTGCCGTGGTGGCAATCCCCACGTGCCGCAGTGATTCCCGCCACCCCGCGTCCGTGCGTCCCTTGCGTGACGGCCTGTCGTTATCTTTTGCCCCGGATTTTCGGCACAATCGAAAGCATGACTTCTAGCGCGGCAGCATCCAACAATACGGCCATCAACGCTCCGGCGGGCAAGCTTGGCCCGGATCACCCGTTGATTGACGGACGTACGTCGGACTCGCCGCTCATCACCGCCTACCGCGGCGGCAAGCCTTCCCGCAGGCCCGTGTGGTTCATGCGGCAGGCCGGCCGGTCGTTGCCGGAGTACCTCAAGGTTCGCGAGGGCGTAGCCATGCTGGACTCATGCCTGCGGCCTGAACTGGCCGCGGAAATCACCCTCCAGCCGGTACGCCGCCACGATGTGGACGCCGGCATTTTCTTCTCGGACATCGTGATTCCACTCAAGCTGGCCGGCGTCGGAGTGGACATTGTCCCTGGCGTCGGGCCGGTCCTTGACAAGCCTGTGCGGACCGCGGCCGACGTCGCCGCTTTGCCTGAACTCACGTGGGAATCCCTCGAGCCCATCCGCGAGGCTGTTCGCCTGACCGTTGCGGAACTGGGCAAGACGCCGCTCATCGGCTTCGCCGGTGCGCCGTTCACGCTCGCCGCGTACATGGTGGAAGGCCGTCCTTCCCGCGACCACCTCGGCCCGCGGACCATGATGCATGCAGATCCGGAAACCTGGCAGGCCCTCGCCAACTGGGCCGCAGACGCCTCCGGATTGTTCCTCCAGGCCCAACTGGAAGCAGGGGCATCGGCCGGACAACTTTTCGATTCCTGGGCCGGCTCCCTGGGACTGGCCGATTACTCCAAGTATGTCGCTCCGGCGTCGGCCAGGGCCCTGGACCACGTCCGCGGCCTTGGTGCGCCGTTGGTGCACTTCGGGACGGGGACTTCCGAGCTTTTGGTGGCCATGCGGGACGTCGGCGTGGACGTCGTCGGCGTTGACTACCGTCTTCCGCTTGATGAAGCGAACCGTCGCCTGGGCGGCACGGTTCCGTTGCAGGGAAACATCGACCCCGCACTGCTGTCGGCGCCGTGGGAGATTCTGGAAGCCCATGTCCGCGATGTCATTACTGCCGGCTCAAGCGCTCCCGGCCACGTCCTGAACCTCGGCCACGGGGTTCCTCCGGAAACGGACCCCACCGTCCTGACACGGGTGGTGGAACTTATCCACTCCATCGCGGCGGAGTAGTGCCCGTGCTCGGTCGACACCCGGAGGTTCGTCGACACCCGGAGGTTCGACACCCGGAGGTTCAAGGGCCGGAGGCCATCGTCGTGGGCGGAGGAGTGTCCGGGCTGGTTGCCGCCCGGGAACTCGCCATGGCCGGCGTCCGGGTCACGGTCCTTGAGGCGGGCAGTTCGTGGGGTGGCTGCGTGGGGGCGCACGTGGTCGGTGGTTTGTCTCTGGACAGTGGTGCCGAGTCTTTTGCCACCCGTAACACCGCCGTGGCTGACCTTGCGCGGGAGCTTGGCCTGGGTTCGGCGATAGTAGCCCCCCATCCCGGCGGGGCCTGGGTTCAACTGCCCGAAGGACCCCGCGAACTCCCGAAGACCGGGGTACTTGGTATTCCTGCGAATCCGTGGGACCCCGAAGTCAGGCGTTCCCTCGGACTGGCCGGTGCCCTCAGGGCTTCCCTGGATCGGTGGCTGCCCGTTTCGCTGGGTACCGCCGCGGAGGTCACCAGTGTGTCCCGACTCGTCCGCACACGGATGGGCAATCGGGTCCTACAGCGCCTCGTGGCTCCAGTCGTGGGCGGCGTACATTCCGCGGACCCCTCCTTGCTGGACGTTGACATGGTGGCGCCGGGCCTCCGTTCCGGCATACGGGACCAGGGCTCCCTTGCAGCCGCCGTGGCCGCCCAGCGGAAGGCCGCCAAGGGCGCAGGCGCCGGACCTGCCAAGGCGGGTTCCGCCGTCGCCGGTCTTCAAGGCGGCATGCACACCCTGGTGGCTGCCCTGGTGAAGGACCTGGCGGGCCGGGGGGTCCGGTTGCTGGCCGGACAGCGCGTGGACAGTATCCAACGTTCCAGCGATGGGTGGCGGATCATTGCCTCGGGCTCTGCCTACAACGCCGGCCAGGTGGTGGTGGCCCTCGATGGGCCCGCCGCCGTCGGGCTGCTGGAGGAGTCGTTGCCGGATCTATCGGCGTTGCGTCCTGCTCCCGGGCCGCTCGTCAGCCTTGTGACCCTGGTGGTGGACCTGCCGGAGCTTGACGTACGGCCGCGCGGCACCGGCATCCTGGTGGCCCCGGGAACCCCCGGCATCCGTGCCAAAGCGCTGACGCACGCGACGGCAAAGTGGGATTGGCTTGCCGACGAAGCGGGGCCGGGGACACACGTCCTGAGGCTCTCGTACGGTCGGCTGGAGGAGCCCGGCGCGGCAGACGTGGTGATGGACGACGACGGACTTCTTGCCGCCGCCCTGGAGGATGCGTCAAATCTTTTGACTGTGCCGGTGTCTGCGTCCGACGTCCTGGACTGGGACGTGGTCCGCTGGGAGGGCGCTTTGCCGTTCGCCGCCTTGGGTCACAAACAGCGGGTTGCTGATATCCGTCGCCGCTGCGAGGGGGTCGAAGGCTTGACACTTGTTGGTGGATGGTTGGCGGGCAACGGCCTGGCTGCGGTTGTGGCAGATACGAAGGCCCAGTTCGCAGCCCTTCACGTTCAAAAACCAACCACTACGTGATTTACATCACTTCTACGCCCTGTAGAACAAATCCGTTTCGACTTAGGAGCCAGCAAGGGGCAAACTTGAACCATGAGCCACACATCTGCCGAATCTGTCACTAAAACTTCCGAAAACGAAGAACAGTTCTACACGCTCTGGACCGTCTTCAAGCGCTCGGCGGACGTCCTGCGCAGCGGCGATGCCGCGCAGGAGTTCGAAGCCCTCGCCGAAAAGCTGGCCGAAAACGGTGTCGTCCTTCGTGGCAGCTATGACGTCTCGGCAATGCGGTCCGACGCTGACATCATGGTGTGGCTCCACGGTCCCAAGCCCGAAGCCCTGCAGTCGGCAGTCCGCTCCATCCGCCGCAGCAAGCTCTTTGCAGGTACCGAGATCGTTTGGTCGGCCATGGGTGTCCACCGCGAAGCCGAATTCGCCAAGAGCCACGTACCCGCTTATGCCCGCGGCGTCGAGCCCAGCACCTGGCTGTGCGTCTACCCGTTCGTCCGTTCCTACGAGTGGTACCTCCTGCCCGCGGAAGAGCGCGGCAAGATGCTTCGCGACCACGGCCTCCTGGGTCGAGACTTCCCGCAGGTCATCTCCAACACGGTTTCTTCGTTCGCCCTCGGTGACTGGGAATGGATTCTCGGCCTGGAAGCCCCGGAGCTCGTTGACCTCGTCGATTTGATGCGCCACCTGCGCGCAACGGACGCCCGCAACCACGTCCGTGAAGAGATTCCCTTCTACACCGGCCGCCGCGTGACGGCAGCCGAGATTGCCGAGGTCCTCGCATGAGCCTGTCGATTTCCACGGAACTGAACGAGGTCACTGAGCGCGGCCGCCAGGCACCCAAGCGGTACGACGCCGTACTGCTGGCATCCTTCGGCGGACCCGAAGGCCAGGAGGACGTCATTCCCTTCCTGCGCAACGTGACACGCGGCCGCGGAATCCCGGACGAGCGGCTCGAAGAGGTTTCCCACCACTACCGCGCCTTTGGCGGCATTAGTCCCATCAACCAGCAGAACCGCGAGTTGAAGGCCGCCATCGAGGGTGAACTGGCAAAACGGGGTATCGAGCTGCCGGTCCTTTGGGGCAACCGTAACTGGGATCCGTACATCGCGCCGGTCCTGCAGGATGCTTACGACGCCGGACACCGCCGGATCCTGATGCTCACCACCAGCATCTACTCCTGTTACTCGAGCTGCCGCCAGTACCGTGAGGACATTGGCGTTGCCCTGACGGAAACAGGCCTGGACGGAAAGCTGGAAGTGGACAAGATCCGCCAGTACTTCGACCACCCGGGCGTTGTGCAGCCGTTCCTGGAGGGGACTGCCGCCGGCTTGGAGGAGATCCGCGGCAAGCTCGCTGCGGCGGGCGAACAGGATCCCGATTCGCAGATCCGCGTCCTCTTTGCCACCCACTCCATCCCCACACGGGACGCCGAAGCTGCCGGCCGTTCGGAAGACGAACCCCGCGAATTCGCCGAGGGCTCGGCCTACGCCGCCCAGCACCTGGCGAATGCCCAGGCCATCATGGACGAAGTGGCCCCCAACGTAGCGTGGGACCTCGTCTACCAGTCCCGCTCAGGTGCTCCGCACATTCCGTGGCTTGAGCCGGACATCAACGACCACCTTGAGGAGATCGCTCCCGAGGGAGTCCGCGGAGTAGTCATTGTGCCGCTGGGCTTTGTCAGCGACCACATGGAGGTCGCCTGGGACCTGGACACCGAGGCCCTGGAAACCTGCAAGAACCTCGGCATCGAGGCGACGCGCGTTCCTACGCCCGGTACGCACGCAGCCTTCGTTTCCGGGCTCGTGGACCTGATCTCTGAACGCACCCTGGAAAACAACATTGCCGACCGGCCGCACGTGACGGACCTCGGCCCTTGGTACGACGTGTGCCGGCCCAACTGCTGCGAGAACTTCCGCGGAGCCAAGCCGGCCATCGCGGAGGTCGGTTCCACCGTTGGCATCGGCCACGACGCCTACCCTGCGACGGAGATCAGCAAGTGACCGTTCGCATCGGTACCAGGGCCAGCAAATTGGCCCTCACCCAGACCCGGCAGACAGCGGACCAACTGGCAGCTGTGGGTGGATTTCCGGTGGAGCTGGTACACATCCGCACCGAAGGCGACGTCAAGACCGGGTCCCTCTCCCAGATGGGTGGAACCGGGGTATTTGTTGCTGCTTTGCGTGATGCCTTGCTGGTGGAAAGCTGCGACGTGGCCGTGCATTCCCTCAAGGACCTCCCGACTGGATCTGCGCTCGGCCTGAGCATCGCGGCCACGCCCAAGCGCGTGGACGTCAGGGATGTTCTCTGTGCCCGCGATGGCCTCACGTTGGCGGAACTGCCGGGTGGAGCGAAAGTGGGCACAGGTTCTCCGCGGCGCGCAGCGCAACTGCGGGCTGCACGGCCGGACATCGAGGTGCTGGATATCCGCGGAAACGTGGACACCCGCCTCAACCGCGTGCCCGGCCTGCCGGGCAACACCGTTGAAGAAGTGGTGGAGGGTAAGTCCAACGATCTCGACGCCGTTGTACTCGCCGCTGCCGGGCTGGAACGAATGGACCGCCTGGACACGGTCACCGAGTTCTTCGAAACCTCCGTGATGCTTCCTGCTCCTGGCCAAGGTGCATTGGCCATCGAATGCCGCACCCCGGACGCCCCGCAGCGTGATGGCGCAACGGAGGACGGCAACGTGGTCCTGGCGCAGGCCCTCGCCGCGCTGAATGATGACGATACCCGGCTCGCCGTGACAGCGGAGCGTGCTGTGCTGGCCCGCCTCGAGGCCGGCTGTGCTGCTCCCGTGGGAGCTTACGCCTACCGCAAGGGAAGCATGCTGCACTTGGAGGCCGTCGTGTGCGCCGTGGACGGTACCCGAACCGTCCGCGAGAAGAAGGCCACTGATGGCTTGACTGAAGTGGGCGCCACGTTGCTCGGCATCGAGGTGGCAGAGCAACTGCTCGCCGCCGGTGCCGCGGAGATCGCGGACCTTGCTGCATCCTGATCAACCGGTTTCCGGAGGTTTGCAGGGTCGGCGCGTCCTGATCACCAGGAGCGCCGACCGTGCCGCCCCGCTTGCCTCGCTCCTGCGGAGCAAAGGGGCGGTGCCCCTGGTTCTTCCACTGATCGATTTCGAACGGGCGCAAGACCAGGCAGCGTTGGACTCTGAGCTGGACAAGCTCCAATCGGGCTTCTTTGATTGGCTGGTGGTCAGCAGCATCACCACCCTCCGCGTGCTGGCAGGGAAAGCCGCCGCGCGTGGAACCACAGTCGCGGGCCTGGTGCCGCAGTCCACGCGGGTGGCAACCATCGGTTCCTCGTCAAAAAGCGCCTTGGAAGCCGAGGGACTTGCCGTGGCGCTGGCTCCTGCTGATCTTCAATCCGCTGAAGGGCTCCTCGCCCTGTGGCAGGAGGCGGGGGTGCAGGTCCTCTTGCCCCAGGCAGACATCGCCGCCCCCGGCCTGCGGGAAGGGCTCGCTGCCAAAGGTGCCCGGCTCACAGTGGTCACCGCCTACCACACGGTCGACTACCCGGCCCGCGAGCACCGCCGGCTGACGGCGGAAGTGCATTCCGCCGTCGAACATTCCGACGCCACGATGCCGCCCGAACTGACGCCGTCGGACGCAACGGCGGCCCTCCGCGACGGCGCCCTCGACGCAATCGTTGCTGCGTCGCCGAGCGCGGCTCGACGCATCGCAGCAAGCCTCGTGCCTTTGGGTAACTGCCGACTTGTTGCGATTGGACGTCCGACGGCGGCCGAAGCGAACCGGCTGGGCCTGCCCGTGGCGGCTGTCGCCAAAGAACCAACCGCGGACGGCGTCGCAACCGCCTTGGAATCCGTATTCGCCTATGAAGGGAACATCCAATGAGCTTTCCAAGCCACCGCCCCCGCCGGCTGCGCACCACTCCGGCCATGCGCCGCCTCACTGCGGAGAACCGTTTGGATCCCGCCGACCTCATCCTCCCGGCCTTCATCCGGGAAGGCCTGAGCGAACCGAGCCCCATCACTTCCATGCCCGGTGTTGTCCAGCACACCACGGACACGTTGAAGCGGGCAGCGGCGGAAGCCGTTGAGCTGGGCGTTGGCGGCATCATGCTGTTCGGCGTACCGGAAGTCCGGGACGCTCGCGGCACGGCCTCCCTGGACCCGGAAGGTGTGCTGAACAAGGCCATCCGCGACGTCAAAGCCGAGGTCGGGGATGACCTGGTGATCATGGGCGACGTTTGCCTGGACGAATTCACCGATCACGGCCACTGCGGCGTGCTGGATGCCAACGGCTACGTGGACAACGACGCCACCCTGGAAATCTATGGCCGGATGGCTGTTGCCCAGGCCGAAGCGGGTGCGCACGTTTTGGGTCCCTCGGGCATGATGGACGGCCAGATCGCGGTCATCCGGCAAGCCCTTGAGGAAGCCGGACACAAGAACACGGCTGTGCTTGCCTACGCCGCCAAGTACGCCTCGGCGTTCTACGGTCCTTTCCGGGAAGCCGTCGATTCCCAGCTCAAGGGCGACCGCCGCACCTACCAAATGGACGCCGCCAACCGTCGTGAAGCCATTTTGGAGGTGGAACTGGACCTCGAAGAGGGTGCTGACATGGTCATGGTCAAGCCGGCCATGAGCTACCTGGACATCCTTGCCGATGTTGCCGCCATGAGTCCGGTCCCTGTCTCGGCCTACCAAATCTCGGGGGAGTACGCCATGATCGAAGCGGCGGCTGCGAACGGTTGGATCGATCGTCGCGGAGCCATTACAGAGTCCGTGCTGGGCATTAAGCGGGCCGGTGCCGACACCGTCCTGACGTACTGGGCTTCCGAACTGGCAGGCTGGCTGAAGGAGTCCTGATGACCCCTGTTTCTGATTCCCGCGAGGAGACCGCTCCCACGGACCCCACAGCTCCTGTGGGCCCGGACAGGATCCTGCTCGGGCTCAACACGTTCGGTGATGCCGGGCTCGACGACGACGGGAAACCCAAAGAGCACGCGCAGGTCCTGCGCGAACTGCTGGAGGAAGCAAAGCTGGCTGACGCCGTCGGACTTCATGCTTTTGGTGTCGGCGAGCACCACCGACGCGACTTCGCCGTGTCCGCACCGGAGGTCTTCCTCGGCGCGGCAGCGGCAGTGACTTCCCGGATCAGGTTGGGGACGGCGGTGACGGTCCTGAGTTCAGACGACCCCATCCGTGTCTTCCAGCGGTTTGCCACCGTGGATGCCCTGTCCAACGGGCGGGCTGAAGTGATGCTTGGCAGGGGCTCCTTTATTGAGTCATTTCCGTTGTTCGGCCTCGACCTGGCGGACTACGAGGTCCTCTTCGAAGAGAAACTGGACCTCTTCCACAAAGTACGCGCCCAAAAACCCGTGCACTGGGAGGGCCGGACCCGGCCGAACGTTAACGGACTTCAGGTCTATCCCCGGCTGCAGCACCACCTCCTCCCGGCGTGGATCGGGGTGGGTGGCACGCCGGGGTCCGTGCTGCGCTGCGCAGAGTATGGATACCCCATCATCTTCGCGATCATCGGGGGAGAACCCCGGCGGTTTGGGCCGTTGGTCAACCTGTACCGGGATGCAATGGCCAAGTACGGACACCCGATGCGCCAGATTGCTACGCACTCGCCCGGGTTCATCGCTGAAACGGATGAAGCCGCCCGGGAGGAACTGTTTCCGCACTGGCTGGAACAGCGTAACCGGATCGGCGCTGAGCGCGGCTGGGGCCCGGGCAACCGCGGGGAGTTCGACGCCATGTGTGGACCTGAAGGCGCCTTGTACGTCGGTTCACCGGAGACCGTGGCGCAGAAGATCGCACTGCTCAAGCGCAACCTCGGGGTGGACCGCTTTGACCTCAAGTACAGTAACGGCACCCTGCCGCACCGGTCCATGATGCGATGCATCGAGCTGTACGGCACGCAGGTCGCACCCCGGGTGGCTGAACTGCTGGCCGCCGGGTCCGACGACGCCAGCTAGGCCGTTCCGGTCACAGCGGGAGCCGGGCCTCGCGAGCACCTGATCACTGAGAGAATAGGAACCATGACTTCAAACACCCCTGTGTCCGACCAACTGTTCCACCGCGCCCAGGCGCTGATGCCGGGCGGTGTGAACTCGCCCGTGCGGGCCTTTGGCTCCGTTGGCGGCACTCCGAAGTTCATGGTCGCTGCCAAGGGCGCGTACCTTACTGACGCCGATGGTAAGGAATATGTGGACCTGGTCTGCTCGTGGGGTCCTGCCCTCCTGGGCCATGCCCACCCGGCAGTACTCGAAGCGGTCCATTCTGCGGTGGACCGCGGCCTTTCGTTCGGTGCTTCGACGCCGGACGAGGCCAACCTGGCGGCCATCGTCAAGGAGCGCGTTGCCGCCGTCGAACGGCTGCGGATGGTATCCACCGGCACAGAGGCCACCATGACGGCGGTCCGCCTGGCCCGTGGTTTCACGGGCCGCAACCTGATCATCAAGTTCGCTGGCTGCTATCACGGCCACCTCGACGGCCTCCTGGCTTCCGCCGGCTCCGGCGTTGCCACCCTTGCCCTTCCCGGCTCAGCCGGCGTGACCGCCGCTGCAGCCGCTGAAACCCTGGTACTGCCGTACAACGACCTTGCCGCCGTCGAGGAAGCGTTCGCTGCCCACGGCAGCCACATCGCCGCCGTCATCACCGAAGCGGCGCCGGCAAACATGGGTGTCGTGACCCCCGGCGAAGGTTTCAACGCAGGCCTCTCCCGCATCACCAAGGAACAAGGCGCCCTCCTGATCCTCGACGAGGTGCTGACCGGGTTCCGTACCGGCTATGCCGGCTACTGGGGCTTGACGGGCCGACAGGAAGGCTGGACTCCGGACCTGCTCACCTTCGGCAAGGTGATCGGCGGGGGAATGCCGACGGCGGCGCTCGGCGGACGTGCCGACGTCATGGACTACCTGGCTCCCCTGGGCCCCGTGTACCAGGCCGGTACCCTGTCCGGTAACCCAGTGGCCATGGCCGCCGGCGTGGCGACACTCACGCATGCCACCCCTGAGGTCTATGCCCACGTCGATGCCCGTTCCCTGGAGCTCTCAGAAGCACTTTCCTCGGCCCTCCGGGCTGAAGGAGTGGACCACTCCATCCAACGCGCCGGCAACCTCTTCTCGGTGGCCTTCGGCACCTCAGCCAATGGTGTCCAGAACTACGCTGACGCCCAGGCACAGGAAGCTTTCCGTTATGCACCGTTCTTCCACTCCATGCTGGACTCCGGAGTCTACCTGCCGCCCTCTGTGTTCGAGGCCTGGTTCCTCTCCGCGGCGCACGACGACGCTGCCATGAACCGGATCTTTGACGCACTTCCGCTGGCGGCAAAGGCCGCGGCTGCAGCAATCGCGTAGCGTCCAGCGCCCCACGTCGGGCTAACGGCCCGTCCCGTCAGTCACCGGCGCTCCGGCAGTTGCTTTCTGCAGCTCCCGGGGCGCCGTTGCTGTGAGAGGGGTAGGCTCGTAAGGGAAACCCCAACCCCAACGAATTTACGGTTTACCATGCGCACCACCCAGAGAATTTCATCGCTGGCGCGGACCATCGCGGTGGGAGGAGCCATCGCCGTCGTCGTCGCCGGTTGTACAGGCAGTGGAGGAAGCCCAGGGCCGTCGGAGACTTCCGGTCAAAACGGGGCCACCGGAACTTCTGCCGCCCCGAGTCCCTCAGCCGGTACACCTTCCGGCGCCACAACAACCCCACCTGCCTCAATGGCCCCTGCTCCGTTTCCATCGACGGCACCGACTCAAACCACTGATGCCGTTGCCCAACAGCTCGCGGCGTTAAGCATGGAACAGCGGGTGGGGCAATTATTCATGGTGGCAGCCAAAGCCACCGGGCCGGATCCCGCCACCATGACCGCCCTGGGCAATTACCACGTAGGAAATGTCTACCTCAGCGGCCGCAGCAAGGCCGGAGCCGCCGCAGCCGCCAACGTGGTGGCGTCCTTGAACGCCACCGTCTCGCCGGCAACCACCGGCAACCTTCCCTTGTTCGTCGCCACGGACCAGGAAGGTGGCAACGTGCAGGTACTCTCCGGGCCTGGATTTTCGGCAATACCGCCAGCCGTGGCACAGGCAGCACTCGGCCCTGACAAGCTGCGTTCCAGCGCGGCGTTGTGGGGCAGGGAACTGCGGAGCGCGGGCGTCAACGTGGACCTCGCCCCGGTACTGGACACCGTGAAGAGCCCTGACTTCGCACCCTCCAACGGGCCCATCGGCAAATTCCAGCGCCAGTACGGATACGACCCCGGGCAAGTCTCGGTGCTGGGTAATGCCTTTGCGCAAGGCCTGCGGGACGCAGGCGTGGCGCCCGCGGTGAAGCATTATCCCGGCCTCGGCCGGGTGGTGCCCAATACCGATGTGAGCAAGAACGTCCGCGATGCGGAGACTACCAGAACTGATCCAAACCTTGCCCCGTTCCGTGATGCAGTCCGCAACGGGCTGGACTTGGTGATGCTCTCCAGTGCCTACTACGACCGGATAGACCCAGCCAACATTGCCCCGTTCTCACCGGTCATCATGGACACCATGCTTCGCGGCGACGCCGGGTTCAAAGGAGTCATCCTCTCCGACGATCTCTGCAGTGCAGCCCAACTGGAACCCTGGAGCGACGCCGAACGGGCAGTGAATTTCTTCGGCGCGGGCGGAACCATGATGGTTTGCGCTGATCCCGCACGGATACCGGCGATGCACCAGGCGGTCACCAGGAAAGCCCAGGAGGATCCGGCTTTCAAGGCAAAAGTTGACGCCGCAGTAGTTACGGTTTTGAAAGCCAAGGCCGGACTCCATCCATGAAACGGCAAACCCCGCCTCAACAAGCCTTTTCAAGTGGGCCTGTCGGAGACGGGGTTTGCCGGATTTGGTGCTTAGAGAACGTCCGAGAGGAATCCCTGCAGGCGTTCGGTCCGCGGAGTGTTGAACAGCTGTTCCGGAGGACCGGATTCAACCACCACGCCGGCATCCATGAACGTCACGACATCCGAGACGTTCCTGGAGAAGCCCATTTCGTGGGTCACAACCACCATGGTCATTCCGCCCTTGGCCAAGTCCGTCATGAGTGCCAGGACACCCTTGACGAGCTCGGGGTCCAGGGCAGAGGTGGCTTCATCGAAGAACATGACTTCGGGTTTCATGGCAAGGGCGCGCGCGATCGCTACGCGCTGCTGCTGTCCACCGGAAAGGTTGGCAGGGCGCGAATCGGCCTTGTGCTTCAATCCCACGAGGTCCAATTGGCTCAACGCCTCTTCGCGGGCTTGGTCCTTGGACATGCCGCGAAGCTTGCGCAGCGCCAGGGTGATGTTCTCCGCAACGGTCTTGTGCGGAAACAGGTTGAACTGCTGGAACACCATGCCGATGCGGCGCCGGAGTTCATCCGGGTTGTCCTTCAGGACGGACTTTCCATCCAGCAGGATGTCTCCCTGGTCCGGCTCGATGAGCCGGTTCATGACCCGCAGCAAGGTGGACTTGCCGGAACCGGACGGCCCAATGACGGACGCAGTGGTGCCCTTTTCAACGTGCAGGTCGATGCCACGCAGGACGTGGTTGCTGCCGAAGGAAAGGTGGATGTTCTTTGCGGTCAGCGACCCTGAGGAGAACTCGCTCATGCCTGTGCTCCCTTCCCGACGACTGCAGCGGCGTCGTCCGGTTCTTTCTTTTCCGGCCGGCCTGAACGCAGGCGGGCGTCGATCCAGTTCACGAAATGCGTCAGCGGAATCGTGAGGACCAGGTAGAAGACGGCCGCGGCGACGTACGGGGAAAGGTTGCCCGTGGTCGCGGCGGCGTCCTTACCGATCTGGAAAATCTCCCTTTCGGTGGCCAGCAGGCCCAGCAGGAACACAAGGGAGGATTCCTTGATCAGGGCAATGAACTGGTTCACCAGAGCCGGAAGCACCCGCCGGATGCCTTGAGGGACGACCACCAGGCGCATGGACGCGCCGTAGCCGAACCCCAAGGCCCGTGAGGCTTCCAGTTGGCCTTTGTCTACGCTCTGGATGCCTGACCGGAAGATCTCGCCGATGTAGGCTCCGGACATCAGGGACAGCGCAGCGATCGCCATCGGGTACGGGCTGGTGGAGCCCGTAAGCTCGCGGATGATGGGCCCAAAACCGAACCCGATCACCAGGATGGTCAGCACCGGGGGGAGGCCGCGGAGGATATCCGTGTATACACGGGCTATCCACCGGGCCACTGGGTTCCGGGAAATCCCCATCAGGGCAAGCGCCATGCCCAGCAGTGTCCCGATGATTCCCGAGATAACTGCGAGCACCAGCGTGTTCGGCAGGCCAACAGCGAACATCTTGGGGATGACTTCGCCCATCGCCTCCCAGTCAAGGAAGGTGTCCGAAAGTTGCTTGAGGATGTCCATGGAACCCCCGGGTTACTTGGCAGGGAGCTGGACGGCCTTGCTGCCCGGCTTCCAACCCTGCGGGGTCTGCTCGGCCGCCGTCGGGCGGTCCTTGTACCACTCGGAGGTGAGCTTGGCCCAAGTACCGTCAGCGATCACAGCGTCCAGGCCCGAGTTCAGGGCGTCGATCAGCGGCTTGTTGTCCTTGTTCACGGCGTAAGCGGTGAAGTTCTGGGTGTTGACAACCTTCTCGGCGATCTTGGTGTTGTCGCCGTCCTTGACCTGGCCGGTGGCCTGCTGGGAAGGAGCAACCCAGGCATCAATCTGGCCGTTCTTCACGTTTCCGTAAACGGTGTTGTAGTCGGGGAAACGGACCGGTTCAAGCTTGAGGGTGTTGGTGACGTAGTCGTCCTGGACCGTGCCCTGGACGACGCCGATGCGAATGCCTTCCTTGAGGTCGGCAAAGCCGGTGACCTTTGCGTCGCTCTTGGTCACCACAGCCATGTAGCCGAAGTCGTAACCGTTGGTGAAGCCAACCGTCTTGCGACGGGCGTCCGTGGTGGAGATCGAGGAGGATCCGACGTCGAACTGCTTGTTTGCCACCTGTGAAAGGAGCGCCGAGAAGTCGGTGGAAGCGAACTCGACCTTCAGGCCGAGCTTGTCGCCGATGGCGCGCAGCAGTTCATTGTCGTAGCCGGTGAACTTGCCCGAAGGGTCAATGAAGATGTTCGGCGGAGCGTCGGACAGGGTGCCTACGCGCAGGGTGCCATCGGTGATGAGGCCCAGCTTGGACTTGTCGATCTTGTCGATCGGGGTGACATCCGCGGTGGTGTACTTGTCCAGCGTCTGCTGGTCGCTGCCAGCGAGGGCGTCCGTGGAAGCAGAGCTGCTGGGCTGGGACGAACCTCCACCGCAGGCTGCTAGGGAGATCACCAGTGCTGCTGCAACCGGGGCAGCAGCCAGCCACTTGGGGGCTTTGAATTTCATGAAGAAATCACTTTCATCGAAGGTCACGGAGACGTTACGCAGTGGGCGGGGAACGGGACAGCGCCACCATCGTGGGTGCCCTAGCAGACTTCAACCCGCCAAACTTAATTATGTCACCACGCCCACAGGTGGCCGCCAACCGAAGAAACGATTGCTTTCATATACTTAAGCCGAATATATGGCGCCCGTGGGAGTCTCTGGCTTCCATTATCCGCGGGCTGTGACCCCTTGGAAGAAATCGAAAGCGTTAACACGCCGCTCCCGGGGGTCCCAAAGACGTTGTGACTTGCGTCGCACGCCGTAACTTCCCGGCGCCGGGTGTGGTCAGAATCCGCCCCTGCTGGCGTCCTCGGGCGGGAGGACCGGCCACTCGCCTTCAATGACCGCTGTGGGCTTGCTCTTGCGCAGATACTGCTGGAAGTCGGCCGCTTGGGAAGCGGCCCAGTCCACCTGCAAATGGTGCAACTGCGAGGCAGGCATCTGCAACTTGGGAAACTTTCCAGCCATGGCATCGAGCACGCGGAGGGTGGCCAGCGCATCTGCGGCAGAGGTATGCGCGTTGTCCAGGCTGACGCCGTACTCTTCGCACAACGCCGTCAAAGTGCGCTTGCCCTTGCGGTACCGGTCCACCTGCTTGTTCATGACGTAAGGGTCAAGCACGGGGAAACGGCTCAGCTGCGGTACGCCGTGCCTGGCCGATTCCGCTGCCAAGACCGTGAAGTCGTAACTGGCATTGAAGGCAATGACCGGTGTGCCGTCGTCGAACAGTTCCTGGAGAACGGTGGCAACTTCCCGTGTGACCTCGGCGGCGGGACGCCCTTCAGCGCGGGCTTTCTCCGTGGTCACCCCGTGTACCTCGCTTGCCTCAAGCGGGATTTCGACGCCGGGGTCGGCCAGCCATTCGTGTTCCTTGATGAGTCCACCGTGGCTGTCCACTACGGTAATCGATGCCGTTACTATGCGGGCGGAGCGGGAATTCTTCCCGGTGGTCTCGAGGTCGAACGCTGCACGGGGAAGGGTATTCCAGGAACTCATGTTTTCAAGCTACCGGCTGGCCCCGACACTATAGGGCGCGACACTCCTGCGGCTACGCTGATCACATGCGGATGGAGTATGTGACGGCAGTGCTGGCCGTCGTGGACCTCATTCCGGCAGGTGCGGCGGTCTCTTACGGCGACGTAGCGGAACTCCTTGGGGCAGGGGGACCGCGGCAGGTCGGATCGGTGATGAGCCACTACGGAAGCGGGGTTCCTTGGTGGCGGGTCCTCAGGGCCAGCGGCGAGGCGCCTCCGGGCCACGAAGCTGAAGCCTTGCGGCAATATGTGGCTGAATCCACGCCGTTGCTCGGCGCCCATGAGGCGTTCCTGCGGACCGGCGAAGGCCGCTGGCGGGTCAACCTCGCCTCTGCGCGTTGGGCTCCGTCGGAGGAAGATTTCGACCGGCTTGATGTGATCTCCGACCAGTTGGAGCGTCAGCTCCATATTTTGTCGGTGCCCGATGATGAAATGACTGTGTGACCGCAACTGCCGCCAAGAACAGCCAAGCCCAAGCTGCGCTGCGCCTTCTTCCGCCGCGCGAGACCCACTTCCACGCGCCGCTGCTGTCTCCGGACCAGGAGGCTGTGGTGTCGTTGGTGCGGGGAAGCGGCCCAGTCCTGGTTCCTGGCGGTCCGGGAACCGGAAAGTCCACTGTCCTTGTCGAGTCGGCGGTCCGTCGCGTTTCGGAAGACGGCCTTGATCCGGAGAACGTCCTCATCGTCGCGCCGGGCCGGCACGCCGCTGCGGCATTGCGGGACACCTTTACGGGGCGCCTTGACCGCAGTTTGAGTACGACGCCGGCACGCACCTGGGCGTCCTACGCTTTCGATCTCATCCGGCGGGCCAAAGCGGAAGGCATCCTGCCGCTGCCGCGGCCGCCAAAGCTCCTTTCGGGACCCGAACAGGACCTCATCATCAAGGAGCTCCTCGAGGGCCACTCGGGTCCCGGCTTGGAGCTGCCCTGGCCCGAAGACCTTTCCGCAGCCTTGCCGACCCGCGGCTTCCGGCATGAAATCCGGCTGTTGTTCGACCGCATCATTGAATCCGGCCGCACCCCAGAAGACCTGGTTGCCCTGGCTTGGGAGTGCGGCCGACCGGACTGGATGGCTGCGGCCAGCCTGTACCGCGAGTACAGGGACGTCCTGGATCTCCGCATGCCGGAGGCGTTCGACCCCGCAGGAATCATCACCACCGCACGCCAGATCTTCCAGGATGCCCCTGCTTTCCTGGCTGCTGAACGGGAACGGTTGCAGCTCATCCTTGTGGACGACGCCCAGGAGTCCAACCCCGCCATATTCGAACTCCTCGCCGATATCGGGGAAGGTAAGGACATCTTGGTGACGTACTCGCCTGACACCGTCGTGCAGGGTTTCCGCGGTGCCCGTCCGGATCTTGTGGCAGACCTCCCCGCACTTCTTCGAGGCACCCGCGGCGATGTGCTGGTCAGGCCGTTGTCCACGACGCACCGTCACGCGCCGGAAATCGCGGAAGCCTGGACCAGGGTGGCGTCGCGCATTTCGCAGCGGGCGGGCGGCCAACTGGCCCGTCAGCTTGAACAACCGGTAAGTGCCACGTCGGCGCCTGCGGTTGCGGGCAGTGTGGAAGCACATATTCTGCCGTCCGCCGTCCACGAGTTGCGGTACATTGCCCAGCGCATCCTTGAAGCCAGGTTGCGCGATGGGCGGGATTTCACGGACATGGCGGTCATTGTCCGTAACGGCGGGCAGATCTCGCAGTTGCAGCGCTATCTGTCCGGACAGGGGATTCCCGTCCAGGTCCCCGTGGCGGACTCCGCCGTCCGGGACGAAGTGGCTGTGCGTCCCTTGCTCGAAGCCTTCTCGGTGGTCCTTGACCCGGCCAGGTTGACGCCGGAAACGGCCATTTCACTGCTGACGTCGCGTATCGGTGGAGCATCGGCAATTGAACTGCGCAGATTGCGCCAGTCGCTCCGTCGCGAGGAGCTGCAGGGCGGGGGCGGCAGGTCCAGCGATGCTTTGTTGGTGGAAGCACTCCTGCAGCCAGGGGCCCTCGCCACGTTGGGCGTCGAGGGTAGTGCCGCGCGGCGGTTGGCAAGGATGCTCGCGGCCGGAGCGGAGGCCGCCGGGCAGCCAGGTGCCAACGCCGAGTCGGTCCTTTGGGCGCTCTGGAACGCCACGGGACTGGCTTCGAGGTGGTCGGAGGCCGCTCTGGAAGGCGGCAATGCAGGAGCGCGGGCAGACCGTGACCTTGATGCGATGATGGCCCTCTTCCATACAGCGGAACGTTACGTGGACCAGTTGCCGGGTTCCGGGCCGGAGCAGTTCCTCGAGTACCTGATGAACCAGGAATTGCCCATGGATACCCTGGCGGCCAGGGCACAGTTGGAGGAGTGCGTTGAGCTGTTGACGCCGGCAAGCGCGGCCGGGCGCGAATGGCCGGTGGTGATTGTGGCGGGACTCCAGGAAGGTGTCTGGCCCAACACCCGCCTGCGGGGCGAGCTGCTGGGCAGCACGCTCTTTGCGGATGTAGTGGACCATGGCGTGGAGCATGCCCTCGGACGGGGTCCCTTGAGCAAACTGAGGGACATCCGTTACGACGAACTCCGCAGCTTCTCCACAGCTGTCTCCAGGGCCCGTGAGGTGCTGGTCTGCACGGCGGTCTCCTCCGAAGATGAACAGCCGTCGGCCTTCCTGGACTATGTAGCGCCGCTGCCGTCCGGCCACTATGCAAGGGAATACACCCCGGTTGACCGGCCCATGACCCTGCGTGCCCTGGTGGCCGAACTCCGCCAGTTCGCCCAGCTCGGCGAAGGGCCCGCTGCGGCGCCGGAGCTTGCCGATGGCGCGGTACATGTCCTGGCGCACTTGGCCACCGCCCAACCTCCGGTTCCCGGCGCGCACCCGGATACGTGGTGGGGCTTGGCCCCGTTGAGTTCGGATGCTGCCATCGTTCCTCCTGGCGGGACTGTCGGGGTGTCACCTTCCAAGGTGGAGGCAGTCCATAAGTCTCCCCTGGATTGGTTTGTCCAAGCGGCCGGGGGAGAGGCGGCGACTGACTTCGCTCGGAGCCTTGGCACATTGGTGCACAGCATCGCACAGGAACTTCCTGAAGCGTCTGGAGCTGAGTACGTTGCGGAGCTGGTCAGGCGGTGGCCGGCATTGGGGATGAAGGACAACTGGGAGGGCAAGCTGGATTTCCAGCGTGCCGAGTCCATGGTCCGCAAACTTGCCCAGTACGTCCTGTTGATGCGCAGTGAAGGCCGTAGTCTCCTGGCCGTGGAGCACGACTTCGAGGTCGCCCTTCCAGATATCGGGCCCGGCGCACCTGAAACCGAGGGTAACGGGTCCGGAATCCGCCACGCGGTGCTTCGCGGCCAGGTGGACCGGCTGGAAATCGATGCCGAAGGGCGGCTGGTGATCGTGGACCTCAAGACGGGAAAACGGCAGCCGGGCAAGGCCGATGTCGCCAGGCACCCCCAGCTTGGGGCATACCAGGCCGCCGTTCTCAGGGGCGCTTTCGGGGAGGCCGGAGCTGGAAAAGCCGGCGATGAACGCCCGGATGCTCCCTCGAGGGGCATGGCTCCGGGAGGGGCGGTGCTGGCGCAGTTGGGTACCAAAACCAAAACTCCTGTGGTCCAGCAACAGGATGCCCTCGCCGCAGACGACAACTGGGCCGAGCCGATGGTCAACGAAGCGGCGCGGCTCATGGCCGGATCAACATTTGAGGCGCGCCATGACCCGGGCAAAGGCGGGCACGGTGGCCACGGCTGCCGTCTGCCGGACATCTGCCCGCTGTGCGCCCGAGGAAAGCAGGTCACCGAATGACGATCGATCTCCTGGATGGTGCCGGGGTTGCAGGCTTCGGCGGGGTTGGTGAGGCAGAAGCGGCTCCGGAAGCCAGGTTTTCTCCCGCGGAGCTGGCAGGGATCCTGGGTGAAAAGAACCGCCCTACGCCGGAACAGTCAAGCATCATTGAGTCATCGCTGGCACCCCGGTTGGTCATCGCCGGTGCTGGTTCCGGCAAGACGGCCACCATGGCTGACCGCGTGGTGTGGCTCGTAGCCAACGGGTGGGTCAAGCCCGAGGAAGTGCTGGGCGTGACGTTTACACGCAAAGCCGCGGGTGAGCTTTCCAGCAGAATCCGGTCGAAGCTCGCAACGCTGCAGCGGATTGCTGCAGAGGATGATGGCACTATTGGTTTCCCGGATGGCGTCGGGGCCGCCGACGGTCTCGAGCCAAAGGTTTCCACCTACCATTCCTACGCCAGCGGAATCGTCTCCGATTATGGGCTGCGCCTGGGCATCGAACGCGATGTGGTGCTCCTTGGCGGCGCACAGTCATGGCAGCTTGCCAGCGAGGTCGTGGAAGCCTTTGACGGAAGCTTCGAACACTTCACTGCGGCCAAATCCACGTTGGTCAACGCCGTCATCCAACTCGCCGGGGAATGTGCAGAGCATCTCCGCGAACCGGACGAGGTTCGCGATTGGATTCTTGGGAAGGCCGTAACCTTCGAAGGGCTTCCCTATACCGCAGGGGCAAATAAGAATCCCACCCAGGGAGCAAAGGACCTCTCCGCCATGCTCCGCACGCGTGCGAGCGTGGCGGACATGGTCGTAAGGTACCAACAGGCAAAGCGGCAACGCGGCGTTCTGGACTTTGGAGATCTCGTGGCGTTGGCTGCGCGTATCGCGAGCGAGATCCCCTTGGCAGCGGTTACGGAGAGAGCCCGATACAAGGTCGTTTTGCTCGACGAGTTCCAGGACACGTCACACGCCCAACTCGTGTTGTTTTCGCGCTTGTTCGGCAAAGGCCATGCGGTGACGGCCGTGGGTGATCCGAACCAGTCCATATACGGTTTTCGTGGCGCATCGGCGGGACAACTGTTCCACTTCGTACAGGAATTTCCTGTGCGGCACAGCGACCCGGACTCCGGAAATGAGTCCTATAGCGTAGCCCCCACGTCATACCTGACCACTGCTTGGCGCAACGGACGCAACATCCTCGAGGCTGCGAACACGATCGCTGCGCCTCTGAACACGCAGGCGGCCTCCAACGGTCCGGCGGGAGACCGCGGTTCGTCCGGAGTCCAGGTTCCGCCCTTGGTGCCCAGCCCGGCGGCCGTGGACGGCAGCGTGGTAATCGGGCGCTTTGCAACCGACGAAGACGAGGCCGCGGCCATTGCCAAGGATGTTCGCATCTACCAGCGGACAATTTTTGAGGAGGAGAAGGACGGCGTCCCCGTCCGGCCCACCATGGCCGTGCTTTGCCGGCGCAGGGCCCAGATGGAATGCCTCCGAAAGGAGTTTGAACTCCAGGGCATCGACTATCAGATCGTGGGACTGGGTGGCTTGTTGGATACTCCGGAGATCGTGGATCTCGTTGCCACGCTGCGGGTACTTGCCGATCCCGGCCGTTCCGATGCTTTGATGCGCCTGCTGGCCGGAGCCAGGTGGCGAATTGGACCGGCCGACCTGATGGCTTTCAGCGATTGGTCCCGGTACCTCGCCCGCAGGCGGTTGAGTCCCGACGTCGGAACGGCTTTTCCTGACGAACATGAGGAGGCGGATCCCGTTGTCGAAAGCGACATCACGGATTCTGCCAGCCTGGTGGAGGCACTGGACTTCCTGCCGAGGGAGGGCTGGACTTCCGGGAACGGCAGGAGCATCAGCGCCGAAGGACTGCAGCGTTTGGGCAAGCTATCCATGGAATTACGCATGCTGCGTAGCTACATAGGGGACGATCTCACTACCTTGCTGGGCGAGGTTGAACGCGCCATGTTGCTGGACATCGAGGTTGCGGCCAAGCCGGGTACCAGCATCCACCAGGCGCGACGGAACCTGGACGCCTTCCAGGACGCCGCGGCGGGCTTCCTCCAGACCTCCCAGCGGATAGACCTGCTGGCTTTCCTCTCATGGCTGGAAGCTGCGGCTTCGGAAGAAGGAGGCCTGGACATTGCCCCCGTCGAAACAAACCGTGAGGCCGTCCAATTGCTGACGGTGCACGCATCCAAGGGTCTGGAATGGGACGTCGTCTTCGTTCCCGGACTCAACGCCGGATCCTTCCCCAGCAACAGGGACTCGCGATGGAGCAGCGGGGCGGCGGCTTTGCCGTGGCCGCTGCGCGGCGATCACGCGGACCTCCCGAAGTGGGACCTGGACCAGCCTGACCAAAAGGGCTGGCTGGATGCGGAGAAGGTCTTCAAATCCGACGTCCAGCACCACGGGGAGGCTGAAGAACGCAGGTTGGCATACGTGGCTTATACGCGGGCGAAGTTTGTGCTCTGGGCGTCCAGCGCAGCATGGAACGGGTCGCGGGCCGGAATCGCGGAGATGTCGGCTTTCCTGTCGGAGTTGGCCCCGCTCACGGGCAGGACCGGATCTGCCGGGGCCTATGACAAGGCTGCCGCCGTGGTCCACCCCGGTTCCGTGGAGGAGGAAGCCCTGCCGGACACGAGCCCCCTTACTGCCACTACGGAAGTTGCAGTCTTTCCGTATGACCCCCTCGAGGGTCCCCAGGACCCGCGAACTGGCGCCCGCCTGCGCCTGGTTCCTGGCCGCCGTGCCGGCATGGACAAAGCTGCCGCCAATGTCCTTGCCCTCATGAACCAACCGGAAACCTTGCTTTCAGCCCCGGACCTGACAGGCAAGCCCGGGCAATGGTTCGAGGAGGCGCAGCTGCTGCTGGAACGCCAACGGCGGTCCTCGTCGCAAAGCGGCGTGCACCTGCCCAGCCATATCTCAGCCTCGCTCTTTGTCGACCTCGGCGCGGATCCGGCCGCTGTCCTGGCCCACCTCCGTCGGCCGGTGCCGCGTGAACCCGGTATTTCGGCAAGGAAGGGTACTGCCTTCCACGCGTGGGTGGAGGACTATTTCGGCACCACCGGAATGCTTGACCTTGACGAAGCACCGGGTTCCGATTCCCATATCGACGAAGCCTATGGACTTGACGAGATGGTGCAGGCCTTCAAACATTCCGAATGGGCCCATCGTGCTCCGGCCTTCGTGGAAGTGCCCGTAGAGACAAAAATTGGTGATGTGGTGGTTCGTGGCCGCATCGACGCCGTCTTCCACGATGCAGATGGCCGCTGGCAACTGATCGACTGGAAAACAGGGCGCCGCCCGGCAGGAAAACAGTTGGCAACGCGGGCCGTTCAGCTGGCTGTCTACAGGTTGGCCTGGTCCCGGCTCAGGGGAGTGCCCTTGGAGGACGTCAGTGCTGCGTTCTACTACGTGGCCGAAGACGCCGTGGTAAAGCCCCATGATCTCGGCACGGCTGCAGATCTGGAAGAGATCATCGCCAAGGCACTCCAGGCCTAGCCGCCGCGGGACCCGGGTTGTCCGGTGGATGCTGGCTATTTCAGCTGGGCGGCCTAGGCCCTGTCCGGGGCATGGAGCGGCGTCACGTTGACCACCTTGATGGCCGCCGTCGAAGTCTCTTTCTGAGGACTGGCATCCTGACGGACGGGTGCCTCCGGTGATGCTTCCACGGCCGCTTCGTCCGGGTTCTCCGGGGTTTTGTCCGTGATGGCCGGAATAGAGGCCACGGAAACTGCCTGTGCATTGTTTCCATGGTCCGGAGCGGGTGTCGCAGTTGCGCCGTCGTCGGGAATCGCCACTACGGTCACTGCGGGCAGAGTGCCGCCGGAGGCGGAACCGGAGTCCGTAACGGGAGCGTCATCCTGCTCCGCGGCGGAGGAGGCTTCCTCGGCGCGGGCAGCTTCCTCTTGCCGGGCCTGTTCGTCGATGTCCTCAGCCAGCGAGCGGAGCATGCCTTCGGCCTCTGCAGTCATTTCCTGATGGCCCACCGCCATGGCTTTAACCAAGTACTGGGCCAGGGCGAATTCAGCCAGCAGCGCGGCCCGGCGGAGGAGGTGGGCGTCCGGAGTCTCGCGTCGAACCTGTGTATAACGCGCCAGCACGGCCTCAATAAAGGGGGCCTCGTTGGATGCGACCAGCCAGGCGAAATCATCCGCCGGGTCCCCGATGCGGAGATCTGTCCAGCCGGTGATGGCCGTGACTGCCTCGTGCTGCACCATCAGGTTGTCCTCGTGCAGGTCACCATGTACTACAGAGGGGTTGAAACGCCACAGGGCAACGTCTTCGAGGGCGTGCTCCCACCTTCGCAGGAGAGTGGCCGGAATTTTGCCGGTGGTGGCAGCCTGGTCCAGTTCGTTGAGCTTGCGCTGGCGGAACTCGTTGGCGGAGTAACTCGGGAGGTCGGCATTGTTGACCAGCGCCAAAGGCAGGTCGTGGATAGCGGCCAGGGCAGAACCGATTTCCCGGGCCAAATCCGGACTTCCCGCGGAGAGTTCGTCAATGGAGAGGGTGGAGCCCTGCAGATGGGCGTACACGAATGTTGTGAGATCGCCTTGCCTGACCGTCCCGGCAATGGTCGGGACATGGAAAGGCAGCTCCGCGCGGATGGCCGGGGCGAAGGCACGCAGGATCATGAATTCGGTTTCCAGCCGGGTGCTTGCTTCGGGGTGCCGTGGCGACCGGACGCGCCACCGTTTGCCTTCCGCGTCGAGCAGCAGCGCCGAGTCGAAGTCGGCGTCGTCGTCGGGGGACAAGGCTGTAGCCGTCGGCGCCAGGCCGGGCACCGCCGCGGTTGCTACAGCGGCCAGTTCTAGCGGTGTTCTTCTCACGTCTTCAACGGTAGATTGACTGTGGCCTGTGGCCATGATGCAGCCCGGCGAGTCTTGAGATCCGCAGTAAAACAAGGCAACGCAATCATTCGGAGGGGAGCACGCTTCCACAGTGCCCCCTGTCAAATGTTTTTTGCCGGTGCAAGTCAGTACGGTAGATACATGAGCTACACGGAGTCTGCAGCGCCGGCCAACCATCTGATGGAGACTGTTCTTCCAGTGCGCCCCGCCGTCGTGGATCGCGGTTCCGGTGTCCGGCTGAAGCCGGGGATGGTCGAGGACCTCATTGGCTCCGGTACGGCCAAGGCCATGGTTATCTCCCAGCGCAAGGCCCTGGTCACACCCCGGGGTCTTTGGTTTGGTGACGCCCGCACTCTGTGGCAGGACCTCTCCGGAGCCGGAGCCGGAGCCGGAGCCGCGACGGCGATATACCTCGGCACTACCCTCGTCCCGTCCTCGCTTCCCGAGGGCACGGCAGTGCTTCTCTTCACCGTCCCGGAGCCACTGGCCCCGGGAACCTCGTCTGTCCCGGAAGACGCCGAATGGGCAGGCTTCCGTGAGGTCGCGGGCCGCCTTGATGCCTGCGACACGGCCTTGTTCATAGAGGCAAGCGCCATCAGTAATTGGCACGCTACCCACACGCATTGCCCCCAGTGCGGTACTCCCACGCACGTTGAGGCCGGGGGCTGGGTACGGCGTTGCCCGGCGGATAATTCCGAACACTACCCCCGGACTGATCCCGCCATCATTGTCACCGTGGTTGGCCCCGACGGCCGGCTGCTGCTCGGCGGCGGCGGCCCGGCGGATGCCAGGAACTACTCCACCCTGGCTGGATTCGTTGAACCCGGAGAGTCGCTCGAGCAGGCAGTTGTCCGCGAGATAGGCGAGGAAGTGGGAGTTCGCGTCACTGCCTGCCAGTACCTTGGATCCCAGTCGTGGCCCTTTCCGGCCTCGCTGATGCTCGGCTTCACGGCCACCACCGACGATTCCGTGGCAAAGCCCGACGGCGTCGAAGTCACCCGGGCACGGTGGTTCAGCCGGGAAGAATTGCAGGCTGCCGTCCTGAGCGGGGAAATCACCATTTCCACCAGGTTGTCCATTGCACGGTCCCTCATCGAGCACTGGTACGGCGGAGTCATCGAAGATCTCCAACCGTGACTGAAAGCATCATGACTGCCGGACAATCCCTGGAAGAACGCATTCTTGGCGGCTTGGACGAAGAACAACGGGAAGCAGCCAGCACGCTCACCGGACCTTTGTGTGTCCTGGCGGGCGCCGGCACGGGCAAGACCCGGGCCATCACGCACCGCATTGCCTATGGCATCCACTCGGGTGTCTATTCGCCGCAGCGGCTGCTCGCGGTCACCTTCACCGCCAGGGCAGCAGCCGAAATGCGGAGCAGGCTACGTGACCTCGGGGTACCCAATGTCCAGGCCCGCACTTTCCATGCCGCCGCGCTGCGGCAGCTCCAGTTCTTTTGGCCCCAAGCCATTGGCGGCACTTTGCCGTCCCTGCTGGACCACAAGGCCAACCTCATCGCGGAAGCGTCGCGCAGGCTCCGACTCAGCACAGACCGTGCGTCAATCCGCGATCTCGCGGCAGAGATCGAGTGGGCCAAGGTCTCCATGCTGACGCCGGCCAACTACCTTGAGAACGCGCAGGGCAGGGGGACCCCCGGAGGATTCGATCTCACGGCCGTCTCGCGTGTCTTCCAGGCCTATGAAGACCTCAAAACGGACCGGAACGTCATCGACTTCGAGGATGTCCTGCTTATCACCGTGGGCATTCTCCAGGAGGACCCAAAGGTGGCCGCTACGGTCCGTGAACAGTACCGCCATTTTGTCGTGGACGAATACCAGGACGTTTCTCCGCTGCAACAGCGGCTGCTGGATCTTTGGCTTGGTGGCCGGGATGAGCTCTGCGTCGTGGGCGATGCCAGCCAGACTATCTACTCCTTCACAGGAGCATCTCCCCAGCATTTGCTCGGGTTCAAGGCACGGTACCCGGACGCCACTGTGGTCAAGCTGGTCCGGGACTACCGTTCCACCCCTCAAGTGGTGAAGCTTGCCAATGACCTCCTTTCTTCCCGCAGGAGCGGGGGGCCGGTGGCCGACGCCGCGTGGGCGCCGCCGCTCAGGCTCGTGGCACAGCGTCCCTCGGGACCGGAGCCACGGTTCCTGGAATGTCCTGATGATGAGGCCGAGGCCGCGGTTGTTGCAGGCAAGATCCAGGAATTACTGGACGGCGGCGTCAAAGCCAGCGAGATAGCTGTCCTCTTCCGCACCAACGGGCAATCGGAAGCCTATGAGCAAGCCCTCGCGTCGGCCGGTATCGGTTACCAGTTGCGCGGGGGAGAGCGTTTCTTTGCCCGCAAGGAAGTCCGCGACGCCATCCTCCAACTCCGGGCAGCCACGAGGGCCGTCTCGGAGGAAGCAGGGGAGCCCCTGGGCCAGATTGTCCGGGACATCATCTCCTCTTTGGGTTACACCGAGACCCCACCACACAGCGGCGGTGCTCTCCGTGAACGGTGGGAATCCCTCGCGGCGTTGGTGGCCTTGGCTGATGAACTGGCCACCAGCAGGGGCGAGTCCTTCTCGCTTGCAGAATTCGTCAACGAACTCCAGGAGCGTTCGGTTGCCCAGCATGCCCCCACCGTCCAAGGCGTGACCTTGGCGTCGCTCCATGCGGCAAAGGGCTTGGAATGGGATGCGGTTTTCCTGGTCGGGCTCAGCGAAGGTCTCATGCCCATCTCCTTTGCCGATTCTCCCGAGGACGTGGACGAAGAACGGCGGTTGCTTTACGTCGGCATTACCAGGGCCCGGGAGCACTTGAATCTGTCGTGGTCCACGGCCCGAACCCCGGGCGGGAGAGCCAACCGCAAACCGTCACGGTTCCTTGATGGGCTGCGCCCTGATTCAGTGGCCACATCCAAGGCCAGGAGCCGCGACTCTGCACCCAGGCGCAAAGCCGCTGCACCGGCGTCGTGCCGTGTCTGCGGAAGCATGCTGGCAACCGGAGCGGAACGTAAAGTCGGCCGCTGCAACCAGTGCCCCCCGACGTACGAAGAACAAACGTTCGAGGCCCTTCGGCTCTGGCGGCGGGAGGAAGCCCAGTCAGCTGACGTGCCCGCTTACGTGGTGTTCACAGACGCCACGCTCACGGCCATCGCGGAAGCCCGGCCGGAGTCGCTGGAGCAACTGGCCTCGCTTGCCGGCGTGGGTCCATCGAAGCTGGAACGCTACGGCGAGGCCGTTCTTGGGGTGCTGGCACAGAGCAGCGGTCAGTGATGGCTGACGAGATTCCCTTGCGCACTGATGATGGCGCTCCCGTCATCGTGCGCCGTTCAGCCCGTCGCCGCCGGACCGTGGCGGCGTTCTGGGAGGACGGCAATGCCGTGGTGGCCATTCCGGCCAGTTTCACCAAGTCGCAGGAACGCGAGTGGGTACGGCGGATGCTGGCCAAGTTGAAATCCCAGGGCGAGCGAAGGGGCCCGGGCTCCAACAAGAGAAAGCCCGCCACTGACCAAGCGCTCGAGCAGCAGGCAGCACACCTTTCGCGGACGTACCTCGGCGGCAGGGCTGTTCCTGCGTCTGTTCGTTGGGTTACCAACCAGAACTCCCGCTGGGGTTCGGCGACTCCGGCAGACGGCACAATCCGTCTCTCGCATAAGCTCCAGCCGATGCCCCAATGGGTGATCGACTACGTCTTGCTGCACGAGTTGGCACATCTGATCGTGTCAGGGCACACCGCGGACTTCTGGCGCCTTCTGGATGCCTACCCTGAAACGCAGCGCGCCAAGGCGTTCCTTGAAGGTGTTGCCTTCGCAACGGCCAGGGGGCTGACGGAGGGCCACTGAATCAACCCACGTGTTTGAACGGCCGCCGGTTTCATCACCTGGCGGCCGTTCAAGAGGGTTATTTCGTGCCGGAGTCCGGATCCTCATCGGATGTGGTTTCGTGCGGGTGGGATTCACCTTCTCCGTCCGCGGGGGAGTCGTAGCCTCCACTGAGCAGCTTCGCCAATGCGTCGTCTACTTCGCTGTCGCTGGCCTCCGCGAGGCGGCGGCGCTCCGAGAAGCCCTTCGGATCGTCAAGGTCCTCGCCGGTGGGCAGGAGATCGGGATGGTGCCAGATGGCGTCGCGTCCGGCAATTCCCCGCTCTTCCTTGAGCGTGGCCCACAAGGTTGCGGCATCACGGAGCCGGCGGGGGCGGAGTTCCAGGCCCACCAGGGACGAGAACGCGTGCTCCGCCGGGCCACCCGTGGCCCGGCGGCGCCGCACTGTTTCACGGAGTGCAGTTGCTGAGGGCAGGAGCTTTTCCGTGGCTTCGGCGGTCAGCTCGTCCACCCAGCCTTCAACCAGGGCCAAGGCTGTTTCAAGCTTCTCAAGGGCTGCGGTTTGCACGGGTGTTTGCTCCGGCGTGAAGACGCCCTGGGAGAGCGCTTCCTGGATGCCTTCGGGGTTGCTTGGATCCAGGTCCCTTGCGAGGTCTTCAATCCGGGAAATATCGATGTGGATTCCCCGGGCGTACGCCTCGATGGCCCCAAGAAGGTGCCCGCGAAGCCACGGAACCTGTACGAAGAGGCGGGCATGTGCGGCTTCACGGACGGCCAGGAAAAGCCGGACATCGTTCTCCGGGAGGCTCAGTCCTTCGCCGAACTTCGCTACGTTGGCCGGCAGCAAGGCCATCTCGAGGTCGGCGAGGGGAACCCCGATGTCCGTGGAACTGACGACCTCCGCGGAAAGGGCCCCGATGGCTTGGCCCAGCTGCATTCCGAAGATCGCGCCGCCCATGTTCTGCAGCATGGAGGACGCACCGCCCATCATGGACTTCATTTCCTCGGGAAGTTGCTGGCTCAGCGCATTGGAGAGCGCGTTGGCGATGCTGTTGGCCACGGGTTCGGTCAGCCGCTTCCACGTCCCCAAAGTGGCTTCTACCCACTCCGCCCGTGACCACGCCCGGCCGATGAGGCCGGTCGAAGGGAGATCGGTGACGGGATCAAGCCACAGTTCGGCCAACCGGAGGGCCTCGTCCACTTCGCGCTTCTGTATTGAATTGACGGACGGGTCCGAACCGGCGGCTGCTACCCGGCGCGCATTCTCGTGGGCGAGCTGCCAATTGACGGGGCCTTCGGAGGTGGAGCTCATCATGGCCTGGACCTGTGCGAACATCTGCTGCAGGAGCTGCGGATCGTTGGGCAGGCCGGCGGCCTTGGCCAGCTCGGCGGGGTCAATGTTGCCCATTCCCTGCCCGCCCATCAGGTTCTGCAGCATTTCAGCCAGCGGATCCTTGGGGGTTTCGTCGTCATTGGACGGATTGGTGGGGTTTGAAGACATGGTGCCGCCGATCGTCGAACTGGCTGGTGATCACTTTTACCGTACCGCGCGGCGGGTGGGCTGTCTGCCTGCGGTGTTCGCCGTTCGCTGTAGGCAAAGCAGGCCGCGGGCGTCTTGAGCGCGTACTGTGGATGCTTGGTATGTCCCCTCTGCCGCTGCCGGCGGCAGGAGCGAAAGTGCCGTCACGCAGTGCCGGCTTAGAGAGGCCTCAATGCTTACTTCGCCCAGTCCCGAGGGCTCGGTTGACCCGCGTCAAACGCCCGACGCCGAATCCTCCTCAGCACCTCCCGCACCTCCCGGTGGCAGCCGGTACATGATGATGGTCGTGTCCGGACTGCTGGCCTTGGGCCTTGGGGTCGGGGCCGCTGCGCTTCCGGTTCCATACGTCGTCGAGTCTGCGGGCCCGACGTTCAACACCTTGGGCCAGGACGGGGACAAACCGGTCATCACGATTTCCGGCCGGCAGTCTTTTCCTGCCAAAGGCAACTTGGACCTCACCACAGTAGTAATGTCAGGCGGTCCCAAGACTCCGGCGACAATTTTCGAAGTCTTCCGCGCGTGGCTGGACAAGTCCAAGGCGGTCTATCCCGAGGAATTGATCTACCCCAAGGGGACAACGGCGGAACAAACGGTCCAGCAGGGCGAAATTGCCATGGAAACCTCCCAGGAGAACGCCGTGGCTGCAGCACTCCGGGAGCTGGACATTCCTTTTGAGCAGCGACTCACCGTCGCGGGCCTCTCGGACGGTTCGCCGTCCCAGGGCAAGCTCAAGGAAGGCGACCGTCTGACGTCCATCAACGGCAAGGCCATTACGTCCATGAGCGTCATCCAGTCCGAGTTATCGGCCGGGGCCGGTGCGCCGGTCGCGGTGGTAGTTGATCGGAACGGGACTGCAGTGACGGAGACGGTCACACCCACCAAGAATGCCAACGACCGCTACGTCCTCGGTGTGCTCCTTTCCAGCGATTTCACCTTCCCGTTCGATGTAAAGATTTCGCTGGACAACGTCGGCGGGCCGAGCGCCGGAATGATGTTTGCGCTGGGCATTGTGGACAGCCTCACGCCCGGCGACATGACCGGGGGCCGGCACGTCGCCGGTACGGGCACCATTACACCCGACGGGGCAGTTGGCGCCATCGGCGGCATCGCGCAGAAAATGATCGGGGCCCGGCAACATGGAGCGACGATGTTCCTGGCGCCGGCGGCCAATTGTGCCGACGTCGTGGGCCATGTTCCGGATGGGCTGCAAGTGGTCAAAGTCGAAACGCTGGCCGACGCGACGGCCGCAGTCGAACGCCTTGGATCGGGCAAGGACACCTCTGGCCTTCCCACCTGCGCAAACAACTAGACTGGCGGTGGAACTTAGCTCCGCCGCCACTCGTGGCATATATGACGGCTTCGGCTTGCACCCAGCAGTGGATGTCGTCCAACACACGCACACCGACTGTTAACCGACGACCACCAATGAGGTACAGAGTTTGTCCCGTCCCGCCAGCTCCCGCCCGCCCGGAAGATCGCCGCTGAGACGAGGTGCCCTGACGCCGACGCTCATTGTCGTTGCCGTGGCGGTCGTCGGCTTCATTTTCTTCGCCAATGTGTGGACAGACGTCCTTTGGTACCAGCAGTTGGGCTTCTTCGAGGTCTATCTCCGAGAGAACCTTGCAAGGATCATCACGTTCCTCGTCGGTTTCGCCATGATGTTCGCCGCAGTGTTCTTTGCCATCAGGATCGCCTACCGCGCACGGCCTGTGTACGCCCCTGATGCTGAAGCCCGCGACAACCTGAACCGCTACCAGGTGCAGTTGGAGCCGGTCCGTCGCGTGGTCATGATTGGCCTGCCGATCCTTTTCGGCCTGTTTGCCGGCAGCGCTGCTGCGAGCCAGTGGCAGAAGGTACTCCTGTTCTTCAACCAGGAGCCCTTTGGCCAAAGCGATCCACTGTTCAACCTCGACATCAGCTTCTACCTCATGTCGTTGCCGTTCCTGGGCTTCGTTACGGGGTTCCTGATCAGCATCGCTGTGGTGGCCGGTATCGCGGGCATCCTGACCCATTACCTTTACGGCAGCATCCGGCTCATGGAGCGCGGTATCTTTACCTCCCGTGCGGCGCAAATCCACATTGCCGTAACCGGAGCGTTCTTCCTGGTGCTGCTGGGCGTGAATTTCTGGCTTGACCGCTACACCACGGTCCAGAGCTCCTCGGGCCGGTGGGCAGGTGCCCTGTACACCGATGTCAACGCTGTGGTTCCCACCAAGGCGATCCTTGCCGTAGCGGCCGGGCTTGTAGCCATCCTGTTCATTGTGGCTGCCGTTATTGGGCGCTGGCGTCTTCCGGTGATCGGCACGGCGATGCTGATCATCACTGCCATCCTCGCCGGTGGGGTCTACCCCTGGGTGATCCAGCAATTCCAAGTCCGGCCTTCGGAGAATACCCTTGAGCGGGACTTCATCAGCCGCAACATCAACATGACCCGGTCTGCGTACGGCTTGGACAAGATCGATGTGTCCGCGTACAACGCCACTACCACTGCCGCAAGCGGTGCTCTGGCGAAGGATGCGCAGACAGCGGCCAACATCCGCCTGCTGGACCCGAACCTGATCTCGTCGGCATTCTCCCAGTTGGAACAGTACCGTCCGTACTACCAGTTCCCGCAGACCCTGAATGTTGACCGGTACACCGTGGACGGGAAGGTGCAGGACACCGTTATTGCGGTCCGCGAACTCAACCCGGACGGCCTGAGTGCCAACCAGCAGACCTGGGTTAACCGGCACATCGTTTACACGCATGGTTACGGTGTGGTTGCAGCCAAGGGAAACAAGTTCACGGCTGACGGCAAGCCGGAATTCCTGCAGTCGGGAATCCCGTCGAGCGGAGTGTTGGGTAATGACACCAGCTACCAGCCCCGGATCTACTTCGGCGAAAACTCGCCGGAATACTCGATCGTCGGTGCCCCCGACGGCGCCCCGCATCGTGAGCAGGACCGCCCTGCCGGACGCGAAGGAAGCGGCGAGACCCAATACACGTTCACCGGAAACGGCGGCCCCAACGTGGGCAACTGGCTCAACCGCATCCTGTACTCCATCAAGTTCCAGTCCTCGGATCTGTTGTTGTCCGACGGTGTGAATGACAAATCCCAGATCCTCTATGACCGCAACCCCCGGGAGCGCGTCGAAAAGCTTGCTCCGTACCTGACGGTTGATGGCAACGCCTACCCGGCAGTGGTGGACGGACGCGTCAAGTGGATCGTCGATGGTTACACCACCAGCCAGTACTTCCCCTACTCCCAGCCCCAGCAACTCCAGAACGCGACGGCGGATTCGCAGACGAGTGCCGGCCGAACGGTGGCCCTGCCCAACAGTTCGGTCAACTACATCCGCAACTCCGTCAAGGCCACCGTTGATGCCTACGACGGTTCGGTCACTCTCTACGCCTGGGATGATCACGATCCGCTGCTCAAGGCCTGGCAGAAGGTCTTCCCGACCTCGCTGAAGCCATACTCGGAGATGTCCGGTGATCTCATGAGCCACGTTCGCTACCCTGAGGATCTCTTCAAGGTCCAGCGCGAGCTTCTTGGCCGCTACCACGTAACGGATGCTGACAGTTTCTACCAGAACAACGATGCGTGGAGCGTGCCCAACGATCCCACGGTCTCCGAGGCAGTGAAGCAGCCGCCGTTCTATATGTCGCTGCAGATGCCGGACCAGGACAAGCCCGCTTTCCAGCTGACGTCGTCCTTCATTCCCCAGACCGTCAACGGAAACGCGAGGAACATCCTTTACGGATTCCTGGCGGCAGATTCGGATGCCGGCAACGTCAAGGGGGTCAAGGCGGACAGCTACGGCAAGCTCAGGCTGCTGCAGCTGCCCACCGATACCCAGGTGCCCGGTCCGGGGCAGGCCCAGAACAAGTTCAACTCGGATCCGACCGTGTCGCAGGCGCTGAACCTCCTGCGCCAGGGTGCCTCGGATGTCTTGAACGGCAACCTGTTGACGCTTCCCGTTGGTGGGGGCTTGCTCTACGTCCAACCGGTCTACCTGAAATCCACCGGTGAAACGTCGTATCCAACGTTGCAGCGCGTGTTGGTTGCCTTCGGTGACAAGATCGGCTTCGCCCCCACACTGGACGAGGCATTGGACCAGCTGTTCGGCGGTAACTCCGGTGCCAAGGCCGGTGACGCCGACAACAACGGTCAGACACCATCCAGCCCGTCCGGAACCACAACTCCGCCGGACAATTCCACGGACGCCAAGGCGGACCTCAAGGCGGCCTTGGACGAAGCCAACAAGGCCATCGTCGACGGCCAGGCTGCCTTGGCCAAGGGCGACTTCGCGGGCTACGGATCCCAGCAAACCAAGCTGTCCGAGGCCCTGAAGAAGGCGCTCGACGCCGAAACCCGCCTGGGTGTCACTCCGGCGCCTACGGCCTCGCCAAGCGCCTCGCCGTCGCCGTCCCCGAGTAAGTAGTCCGGCCTCGGTCCGATGACCTTGCCGACATGACTGGTGCCCGCTCCTACAAGGAGCGGGCACCAGTCACTTAATGGTGGGGAGACACATGTTACGTCCCCAGGATTTGGTCTGCCATTCACCGGAAGGTAATGTTGTTGGTGCGACGCGGGGTGGAGCAGTTCGGTAGCTCGCTGGGCTCATAACCCAGAGGTCACAGGTTCAAATCCTGTCCCCGCAACTGGAGAAAAGGTCCGGATCAGTTTACTGGTCCGGACCTTTTGCTTGTCCGCCGCCGGGGTCAGGGCCCCGAAGGCGGAACGTTATAACTCATCGTGATCTGCAGCACTTTGGGGTGAAATGGTCATGAGCACCTCTTTCGGTAGGGTAAAGTTTATGGAGCGACGCGGGGTGGAGCAGTTCGGTAGCTCGCTGGGCTCATAACCCAGAGGTCACAGGTTCAAATCCTGTCCCCGCAACTGAAGAGAAGGTCCGGATCAGTTTCTGATCCGGACCTTCTGCTTTTCCGGGAGTTGCCGGGCTTCCGTGTAGCATCGACTTCCGAACACCGTGGTCAGCCAGGAAGGGCTCAATGGTCATCGATGACTTGAACGGGGGACCGGAGCGACGGGTCCTTCAGCGGGACAGCCCTGTGGCGGTGTATCAGCAGGTTGCCGAGGTCCTGACTGAGGAAGTAAGCCGCTTGGAACCAGGCTCCAGGATCCCCACCGAGGAGTCCCTCATGGACCAGTACGGGATCAGCCGGACCACCATCCGGAAGGCCATTGAAACTCTTGTTTCCAAGGGGCTGCTGGTCCGCAGGCAGGGCAAGGGGACATTCGTCATGGCCCAGCGTCCCGTCCGCATGCTCAACCGGCTGGCGCCCTTCATGGAGACGTTCACTGCCGCCGGCATGAAAACCGTCAAGGGCTTGATTGAGTACAAGTGGATGGAGAAGGACCGCTCGGTCCCGGCCAAGCTGGTATCGGAAGACAACCTTGTGCTGGTCATCCGCAGGTCGTATTCCAGCGCGGGTTGGCCCTATGCCATCGCCGAAATTTTCATTCCGTCCCACATCGGCCGCCATATCAGCCTTGCCGATGCAGAGAAGAACTCGATCTACCAGGTCATCCAGGACCGCACCCTGAAGCCACTCGAACGTGCGGAGATTACCGTAACCATGCAGGCGCCGCCGGACCATCTGGCCGACGCGCTGAACGTCAGGGGCTTCCCGGTGGTACCCCGACTCGAACGCACCACGCTCGGCCCCCACGGCGAAGTCCTGGAGTGCACCGTCACTTACTTTCACCCCAAGGGGTTCGAGATCCGGGCAGAGGTGGCGACGGAGGCTTGACCCGACGGGCAGGCGTGACGGCAAGCCCTTGAAGGGCGAGTCCTTAAACACTGCTGGCCGGATCCCGTGAAAGGGATCCGGCCAGCAGTGTGGAACGATTTACCGCTTAAAGCTTGTCGAAGTCAGCTTCGTCGATGGTGGCACCATTGGAAGCAGGCGCTCCGGCCCCAATGGCAGGCTTGCTCCCACCAGACTTGAGGGCCGCCAGGCGTGCCTCGATCTCGGTCTGCTCGCCCAGGTCTTCAAGCTGGTTGAACTGGGCGTCGAGGCTGGATGCGGCAAGTTCCTGCTGACCGAGTACCTTGGCCTCTTCGCGACGGATCTTCTCTTCGAAGCGGCCTACCTCGCTGGTGGGGTCCATGATGTCGATGCTCTTGAGGGCGTCGTGGACCTGGGATTGCGCGGCGGCAGTCTTGGAGCGGGCCACCAGTTCGTTGCGCTTCGCGGTGAGCTGGTTGAGCTTGTTCTTCATCTGGTCGAGACCGCTCTTGAGCTTGTCCACGACCTCTGTCTGCGAGGCGATGCTGGGCTCGGCCGCCCTGGCCTCGGACTCGGCGGTCATCTGGCGCTGGATCGCAACCTTGGCCAGGTTGTCGAACTTCTCAGCGTCCGCAGTGTCGCCGGACGCGCGGTATTCGTCGGCCTTGCGGGATGCTGCTAGGGCCTTGTTGCCCCAGTCTTGGGCGTTCTTGACGTCCTCGTTGTAGTCGGCCTGCAGCATGCGCAGGTTGCCAATGGTCTGTGCCACCGCCGACTCGGCCTCGGCGATGTTGTTCGTGTAGTCGCGGACCATCTGGTCCAGCATCTTCTGCGGGTCCTCGGCCTGGTCAAGCAAAGCGTTGACGTTTGCCTTGGCGAGTTGTGCGATCCGACCGAAAATGGACTGCTTAACCATGGTGTTGCCTTTCGTCCTGCTCAGTGGAACCCACTGAAATCAGTGATCAGTTGTTGTACCGCTTCTACATGGGGCCGAACCCCACCTAGTTTGTGCTGGCCGTGACCAGTCCGTGGCGCCTAGAAGCTGCCGGAGTCGCCGCCGCCGAAGTCTCCGCCGCCGCCCCAATCGCCGCCGCCTGAATCGCCACCAAAGAATCCGCCGCCTCCGCCGCCGTCGCTGTGGCCGCCGCCCCACCCGCCGTGGCCGCCATTGAGGATGGAGTTGATCAGGATGCCACCCAGGATCGCGCCGCCGAGGCCGCCGCCTCCGCCGCCCCCACCAAACATTCCGCCGCGACCGTAGCCCTGGTCCGCATAGCCGAAGTGGTCAACGTCAGCCTGCGCGAGTTGTGCCGCCTGGGCTGCCAGGGAGTGCGCCTGCTGGGCGTACGTCAGGGCAGTTACGGGGTCGTTCCGGGAGATGGACAAGGCGTAGTCCAAGTTGCGTTGGGCTTCTGCCAACCGGGTCCGGGCTTCAGTACCGACTCCGCCCCTACGCGCAGTGATGTAGTCGGAGGTGGCACTGATCTGTGACTGGGCCGCCATGATGGTCTGCTGCAAGGAGGCCTGGGCACGTCGTGCCTGTTCTTCCTGGTCGCGGATGCCGGACAATGACTGGTCGAGCGCCTGATGGGCCGTTTCCACGCGGTTGAGAGTGGCGATGGGATCGATCTTGCCGCTTTGGATTTCGGTCTTGACCTGTCCCAGGGCTGCCTCAACTCCGGCAACGGGGCCGGCAAGTTCGGGGTGCTGTCCCGACTGGATCATGGCCCGTGCCTGCGCCAGGTCCTGGCTGGTTTCAGCTACCGAGCGTTCCAGGGATGCGCGGGCTTCATCGAGGCTGCCTGCCGTTTTGGAGATGGCGTCCAGCAACACGTTGGTTTGGTGGAGGCTCTCTTCGGCCGCTCGAACGGCAACAGCGGCAAGGCTGTTCTCGCCCGAGGAGATCTTCTCCTGGGCAGTAGCCGCGGCATTTTGGACGAAGGCCAGCCGTTCCTTGGCCTGGCTGATGTTGTCGGAAACCTGGGTGAGTGCGGAATCTGCGTACTTGGCACGCAATTCTTTAAGGGACTTCTCGGCGTTGGCGATCTTTGCATCGGCTTCGCGTGCGCCGCCGGTTACCGTGGCAAGGGCCTGCGGAGCGTTCTTCTCAAGCTCCCGCAGGGAATCGAAATCGGCTTTCTGGTCCCTCAGGGAGGCCAAAGCGGCTTCTGAGCGCCGGATGATCTCACCCAGCCAGCTCCGCTGCTGCTCTTCGGTATCGGGGATATGGTCGTCCAGTTGCTGCTGCAACTTGAAGGACTCCGTCATGTGGCCCTTTGCTTCCTCCAGGGCCTTGGAGAAGTTGCCGATGGCTGCATCGCCGTATTGCGCCTGGGCAAATCCGAGCTCCTGTTCGCTCGACTTGATGGCATCATCTGCCTCAATGAGCAGGGACCCGCTCTTCTGCCGCAGCTCGGGGATGCTGAGACCGGCCAGGGGATCGAGCTGTTGCCCCTGCGGTCCATAGCTGGCGCTGGATGCCTGGCCGGTTTTCTTGCGACGGTTGCGGAGGTAGAGATAGGTGCCGGCACCGCCGGCCGCAACGACGCCGACGCCAACCAGCACTCCCACTCCGGCGTTGCCGCTGGGTACTGAACCGCTGCCGCCGCCGGCTGCATCGCCGATCGCGGCGGCTGTGTCAATGGCGGCCTGGGCGTAGTCCTTCTTGCCCGCGCCCAGATTCGCTGCAATCGCGTTCTGGGTGATGTTGGTCCGTTTGGGGTAGATCGAGGAAGCCGAATTCGGCGCAAAGTAGTACTGGCCTGAAGTCGAGATGGCAAGAATGACGTCGGCCGGACCCATCTTCTTCTTCGTGGCCACGGCCTGGCCCCACTGTGCCGGGTCGGAAGGGTTGTCAAAGGAGTTCACCGTGACCACGTACAGGTTGTACTTGTGGTCCTTCAACGTCTTTTGGATGGCGTCCTGGACTTCGCCTTTCCGGCTCCCCAGGACATTTGCATCATCGACGATGTTCTGGCCGGACGGGATCGTCACCGGATCCGCGGCCCACGCCGCGCCGGCCGGGAGGGCCAGCACTCCAGCCACGCCAACAATGGCGAGTACACGTTTCACTATTGACCGCATGTGCAACCCTTCAGCACGTCTGCGACTGGAACAGGTCGATCCAATCGTCACAGAATGCTCAGCGCCCCCACGCAGGTGTGTAAAGCCGCAGGTCGCTGTGGCAATTCCTTTTGATTCTATGGTGCACCCCAAACCCCGTCCACAGCGGTGAATATGCCACCAGCGAAATGGGGGAGAAAGCCCGGAACCCCGCGCGTTGAGGACTTGTTCCACCCCGCTTCGCGCCATTTTCTAGAAGCTTTGAGGGCTTTCAGGAAGCTCCCAGCGAACGTCCGAAATTGTTCCAGTAACAAGGGCCATAGTTAGTGGAGACGAGAACGGAAAGGAAGACCCATGACGGAGAACCCAGCGCAGGGCAACGCACCGGAGGACCGCCAGCCCGCCGAGCCGCGTGAACCGGCTGCAAGCAGCACCGATGCAACTCCCACCCAGGAGCAGCCCGCCTGGAACTCCGGGCAGGGAGGGAATGTCCAGGCTACGGCCCCCATGCCCGCTTTCCGACCAGGAGCCGAAAATGCGCAGGCACCGGATGCGGGCCAGGAAAACGCTCGCCCCGGGAACGGCCACCTTGAGAACCAGGCCGGTTCCGGTACGCCCGGGACGATGCCGGTTCAGCAGTTTCCGCAGCCGCACACCCCGGCCTACCAGCAGCAGAATGCCCAATACGGTGCGCACGGTCATCAGGGAGCCCAACAGGGTCCCAACTACCCCCAGCACCACCCGTTCTACGGGGCGGGGTCCAATCCGGGTGTACAAACCGGACAAGGGCCGCAAGGGCCGGCACAGCAAGGGCACGGCAACTTCAGCGCCCCGGGCCAGCAGTACGGTGTCCAGCATGGCCAGGCAGGTCAGCATAATCCCGGCCAGCAGTCCTCTGTCGCTACGAAGCGCAAGCCCGTTTTTGGCGTAGGGACGCTGGTGGCCAGCATCCTCGCGGCAGGACTCGTGGGCGGCGGCGTTGTGGCAGGAAGCAACGCCCTGTTGGACCACCCCGCTCCCGCCGCTTCAAGCAGCGGCCAGTCCAGCACGGTGATCGTCAACAACAAGGATGACGTCAACGTGATCACCGCCGCCGCAGCCAAGGCTTCGCCGAGCGTGGTCACCATCAAGGCGACCAGCGGGAGCGAAGGCGGCACGGGTTCTGGCGTCATCATCGATGACCAGGGCCACATCCTGACCAACACGCACGTGGTGACGCTGGACGGCGCAACGGCCAACGCGGCCATTGAAGTCCGCACAAACGACGGAAAGGTGCTGAAGGCCACCGTTGTAGGCACCGACCCCTTGTCCGACCTCGCGGTCATCAAGGTGCAGGACGCTTCCGGCCTGGTTCCAGCCACGTTGGGTGACTCTTCCAAGATCAACGTGGGGGACACCGCCGTCGCCATCGGTTCTCCCCTGGGGCTGACCGGCACGGTGACCGACGGCATCGTCTCCACCTTGAACCGCACCATCAGTGTTGCGTCATCAGCGGCCCCCAAGGAAGGTACCGACAATTCCCAAGGCGGTGACCAAGGCTTCCAGTTCGCACCTCCGGGTGGGGGACAGAGCCAAAATTCCAGCAACGAAGGCTCCATTTCCATCAACGTGATCCAAACGGATGCGGCTATCAACCCTGGCAACTCGGGCGGTGCCTTGGTTAACAGCAAGGGCGAGATCATCGGCGTGAACGTCGCAATCGCTTCGGCCGGCAGCAGTTCCGCAAGCTCCTCCAGCGGCAACATCGGCGTGGGCTTCAGCATCCCGATCAACCACGCCAAGCGTGTGGCGCAGGAGATTATCGATACCGGCAAGGCCAGCCACGGGCAGTTCGGCGTTTCAGTCCGCGCAAAGTCCTCCACCGGCAGTGATTCAGGCTTCTCCGTAGGTGCTGAGGTGGCAGCCGTGACCAACGGTTCAGCGGCCGCCAAGGCAGGGATCAAGGTTGGCGACGTCGTCACGAAGTTCGGTGACTACGCCATCAGCGACCCGAACCAACTGACCGCAGCGGTCCGCGAACAGGCCGCCGGAGCCAAGGTGAAGGTAACGATTGTCAGGAACGGCCAGTCGCAGGACCTGGACGTCACCTTGGACGCCGCGCAGCAGTAGCGTCACAGCACCAAAGCGCGACGGCGGGCCGCACCACTCAGGGGCGGCCCGCCGTCGCGCTGCGTCCAGCCCCGCGGCGAACGGGGTGACGCAACAGGCGTAACTCCGCGATGGTTTTTTACGGACAATATGCTTAGCTAGGGGAAGCCCACGTGTTGGGCGATTCACGGCCACGCTGCTGCGGTTGGCCGTCCACAAGCATGGAAGGCTGCTTCGAAGACAGTGGAAGAGACATTGAAGATTGTCGTTCTGGTCAAGCACGTCCCGGACGCGCAGTTTGACCGGCACATCAACGGACCCGGCAACACCACGGACCGCGACGAGAGCATCTTGTCGGAACTGGACGAATATGCCCTTGAAGCGGCATTGCAGCTGGCTGAGGAGCGGGGCGGGGCGAAGGCCGGCAACGAGGTCATCGCCTTGAGCATGGGCCCTGCCGGTGCCGTCAACGCCGTCAAGAAGTCACTTCAGATCGGCGCGTTTTCCGGCGTGCACCTGAGCGATGATGCTCTGGCAGGTTCGGATGCGGCCGCAACTTCCTTGGCGCTGGCCGCAGCCATCCGCCACCTCTCGGCAGACGGCCGCCCTGTGGACCTTGTGCTCACCGGCATGGCCTCAACAGACGGCGAAACCTCCATTGTCCCGGCGCAACTGGCTGAACGCCTCGGCTTGCCGCAGCTGACTTTTGCATCCACCCTTGAGGTCAACGGACGGACTGTGGTGGCCCGCCGTGACGCGGGAGCCTACTCGGAGACGCTGGAAGCGCAGCTCCCCGCGGTTGTTTCCGTGACGGACCAGATCAATGAGCCGCGCTACCCCAACTTCAAGGGCATCCTGGCGGCCAAAAAGAAGAAGATCGCGTCCCTCTCGCTTGCCGATATCGGAGTCGATCCGTCTCAGGTGGGCGCCGCGGGCTCATGGACTGTGGTGGAGTCCGCGGAGGCACGTCCGCCCCGGACTGCGGGCACGATCATTACCGACGAAGGCGATGCCGGCATTAAGCTGGTCGACTTCCTGGCCGCACAGAAGCTGCTCTAAGAGGGACTCCAACCATGGCAAATGCACTCGTTTTCATTGACAATCCCGGCGCTGCGCTCAAGAAGAGCAGCCTGGAGCTCCTGACCCTTGCACGGAAGCTCGGCGAGACCGCCGTGGCCGTCAACGGTGAACTGACCGGCGAAGCAGCTGAAACCGTTGGCGCCTATGGCGTGACCACTGTCCTCAAGCCCTCCACGGACAACCTTGGCGACTACCTCGCAGGTCCCAAGGCTGCCTTCCTCGCGGCGGCCGTCGCTGCGTCGGGCGCAACCTCGGTCCTCGTTGAGAACTCGCCAGAGGCGAAGGAAATCGCGGGCAGGCTCGGGATCAGACTCAATGCCGGGGTCATCACCGATGTGGTCGACATCGACGCCGACGGGACTGCGCACAAGTCGGTGCTTGCAGGCTCCTACAACACCGCTGCAAAGGCGACCACGCAGGTGGCCGTCTACTCGGTCAAGGCCAACGTCGTCGAACCGGAACCGGCTGCGGGCCCGGCGTCCCCCGAGAGCTCCACGGTTGAGGTGCCTGCAGACGCTGCGGCAGGCTCAGCGCGGATTGCATCACGGACCGAAAAGCCCGTCAGCGGTCGTCCGGACCTTAGCGAAGCCCGGATCGTGGTAGCCGGCGGCCGTGGGGTTGACGGTGACTTTGGTCCTCTCGAAGAGCTTGCCGACGCCTTGGGTGCGGCCGTGGGCGCATCGCGCGCGGCGACGGATGCCGGTTGGATCGGCCATGACGCCCAGGTCGGCCAGACCGGCGTCACGGTTTCTCCGCAGCTCTACATCTCCGCCGGTATCTCTGGTGCAATCCAGCAAAAGGCCGGAATGCAGACCTCCAAGGTCATTGTGGCGGTCAATAAGGACGCGGAGTCGCCCGTCTTCGAGATCGCGGACTTCGGGATCATCGGAGACCTCTTCAAAGTACTGCCCCAGGCAACCGAAGAGATCAAGAAGCGGAAAGGCTGATTTCTTTGACTCCTGGCGTTACGTCAGCAAAGAGCCCGTTCAACGCCTCCACGGAGCGCGTTGAGCGGGTGCTTTGCTTTACTGCCCATCCGGACGACATCGACTTCGGCGCCGCCGGGACCATTGCCGCGTGGACGGCTTCCGGAGTGCAGGTCAGCTACTGCATCATGACCGACGGCGATGCCGGCGGCTTCGATCCGGCGGACCGCGAGCGGATCATCGAGCTCCGTGCCGAGGAGCAAAGGAGTGCTGCCGCGCTGGTGGGCGTCAACGACATCCACTACCTCCACGAGCGGGACGGCTACCTGGAGCCGACACATGGCGTCATCAAGCAAGTTGTGAAGCTGATCCGTGAAGTCCGCCCGGACATCGTCCTGACCATGCATCCCGAGCGAAATTGGGACCGTCTGCAAAAGAGCCACCCGGACCACCTGGCGGCGGGGGAAGCAGTCACCCGGGCGGTATATCCCGCCGTCGAGAATCCCTTCGCCTATCCCGAACTGGCTGAGGCCGGGCTTGGCGCCTACAAGCTCCCATGGTTATGGTTTATCTCCAGTCCGGAGGCACTTGAGAACCACGCCGTCGACGTGACGGACCACATCGAAGCCAAACTCGATGCCATCCGGATCCATGCCAGCCAGCACCCGGACATCGCCCGGATGGAACGGGTGGTCCGGGACAACCTGCTGGCCAACGGGCGGCGCGCGGGCTTGCCTGAAGGCAGGAGCGCGGAGTATTTCCACGTGGTCTCCGTCAACGGAAGCAGTACCATCGCCGGTTTCTAGTATTGCCCTTGTGTAACCCCTGCCATATGCTTGACCTCGGTTAAATCATATTTATTGAGGAAGGCAGACTTTGATGGCGAAGACTGCACAGCAGCCCGTCCTGGTGATTATGGGAGTCTCCGGCTCGGGCAAGTCGACAGTGGCCGGCGTTCTCGCCGGCAAGCTCGGGTGGGACCTTGCCGAAGGCGACGACCTCCACCCTGAAGCGAATGTGGCCAAGATGCACTCGGGCCAAGCGCTGACGGACGAAGACCGTTGGCCTTGGCTTGGCATCATCTCCGACTGGATCAAGGAGCGCACCGCCAGCGGAACGCCGGCGATCATTACCTGCTCGGCCTTGAAGAAGAAATATCGCGACGTGCTCCGCGGCGACAATGTGGTCTTTGTCTTCCTTCAAGGAAGCAAGGACAAGATCTCGGACCGCCTGGCGTCGCGGCATGGCCACTTCATGCCTCCGTCCCTCCTGGAATCGCAGTTTGAAGCACTTGAGGAGCCTACCGGCGACGAGAACTACATCTCGCTCTGCGTCTCGGCATCTCCGGCGGAGGAAGCAGACGAAGTCATTGAGCGCCTGGGGCTCCGCCCGATCGGTGCCGGCGCAGAATCGACCGCCTCATGATGGCCGGCGCAGTGGCACTGCGCGTCGGGGCCGAGGCACAGCCGTGGACCGGACACGATACACAGCTGCTGGTTGTTGCGGCGTTGGGCATCGCGCTGATCGTGGTGCTCATTGCCAAGTTGAAGCTCCACCCGTTCCTTGCCCTGGTCCTCGGTTCGGCCTTTGTGGGCCTCGCGTCCGGCGTGGAGCTCGGGAAGGTCATCACCAACTTCGAGGACGGAGTGGGCGGTGTCCTGAAGGAAGTGGGACTCCTGATCGCACTAGGTGCGATGCTGGGCAAATTGCTCGCTGACTCCGGGGGAGCCAACCGTGTGGTGGACACCCTGATTGCGAAGGCCAGCGGTAACAAACTGGTCTGGATGATCACCCTGGTGGCCGTCATCATCGGCCTGCCTATGTTCTTCGAGATCGGGCTGGTGCTGTTGCTTCCGGTGATCGTGCTGGTAACGCAGCGATCCGGGATGAAGCTCATGCGCATTGCGATCCCGGCGCTGGCTGGCCTCTCGGTCCTGCATGGGCTGGTCCCTCCGCACCCGGGTCCGCTGATTGCGATCAGCGCGGTCAAGGCCGAACTCGGAACCACCCTGGCCCTCGGCCTCCTCGTCGCCGTTCCTACCGTCATCATCTGCGGTCCGTTGTTCTCACGGTTGGCAGCACGTTGGGTGCCGGTGGATGCTCCGGCCGTGGCGGGCGGCATCGACACCAAGCACACCACCGACCTCAGTGACGTCAAGCGCCAGCCCTCGTTCATCGTCACTCTGCTGACCATCATTTTCCCGGTGGTCCTGATGCTCCTGAAGGCGCTGGGCGGGATCATCTGGCCGGATGCCGCAACCGCACCTGCCATCCGGGTCTTCTTCGACTTTGTTGGGCAGCCCTTGGTGGCAATGACTTTGGCAGTGCTCGCGGCCATCGTGACTTTCGGATACGCCGTCGGCTTCACCGGCAGCAAGATCACGTCGAAGCTTGGCGACAGCCTGGGGCCGATTGCCGCGATCCTCCTCATTGTGGGCGCCGGCGGTGGCTTCAAGCAGACCCTCATTGGCGCAGGCGTAGGAGACGCCGTAAAGAAATGGGCCGAAGGTGCCAACATGTCGGTGCTGGTGCTCGGCTTCATTGTTGCTGTCGCGCTGCGTCTGGCCACGGGCTCGGCGACAGTGGCGACTGTCACCGCTGCGGGAATCGTGGCACCCCTGGCAGGGAGCTTGAGCCCGACGCACGCCGCACTTCTCGCCTTGGCGATCGGCGCGGGGTCGCTGTTCCTTTCGCACGTCAACGACGCTGGGTTCTGGCTGGTAAAGGAGCTTTTCGGCTTGACCGTGGGGCAGACCTTCAAAACCTGGTCTGTGATGGAAACCCTGATATCCCTGGTTGGATTCGGCTTCGTGATGCTCTTGTCACTGGTGTTATAGCCGGGTCATCTTCCGCAATGTAAGACGGCGGCCGTCCCCGTTTGGGGGCGGCCGCCGTCGGGCGTTCAGCGCATCAGGCCCTTATGCCGCGCCAAGCGGAACCACGAGCACGGGAGCTGAGGTTGGGGCTTTCGAGCCGCCGGCCGGTTCAACCGTAATGGCCACGGAGGAAGCAGACGACAAGCCCTTGACCACTGCCGGCTTGGACAGTGTTTCAGCGTCCATGGTTCCTTGGGGAACAGGGGCGGAACCATCCTTGGGTAACGTCCACAGTTGGTAGACCTTGCCGCTCGGAGCGGGCGCAACACCATCCATCAGGACAACGAACGAGTCCTTCGCAGACGATGCCGAGATCGTAGCCGTACCTCCGCCGGGGACGTCCGCAGTCTTCTTTTGGACGTCCTGTGCCTGAAGGACCTGGTTCACGGGGTCGCTTTGGCCCGCAACATACGAGCCGACTCCAATGCCGGCCACAGCTATGGCTGCGGCAGCCGCCGCACCGATGATCCAGGAACGTACACCGCCCAGGCGGCGGCGTTCGTCGCGCTTCATCCTGGCCTGCGACAACTCATCAACCAGCGGAGCCGGGGGGAGTTGGCCGGTTGGCTCCTGGACCTGCCCAACGGGTTCACTTGCGGCAGCATCCCTGGTGATCCGGTCCATGATGTTGTCAAAGAGGCCGGCCGGGGGTTCTGCAACAGGTGCGAAGCTGATCGCCAAGGTTTCCCTGGCCTGGCGGACGCGGTCGCGGAACTCCGGACCTTCGGGGGCGCTGCTGACGTAGTCGTCAATCAGCGCACGTTCGTCCTCCGTGACAGCGTCCAGCGCGTAGATCTCGGCGAGTTCCAGGACCCGCCCCTCTGCCAGGTCGGTTGCGACATCGTTCGCAAACATTTTGCGGATAAATCCTCCACCAGTGTTTTCAGTCATGTCAGCCCACCCCCAAACACATCTTCAGCCGCAGGAGGCCGTCCCGGATGCGGGACTTGATGGTGGGCACCGCCGCGCCGAGATGCTCGGCGACTTCCCGGTAGGTCAGCCCACCGTAGTATGCGAGGCGGACGGATTCCTGCTGCGTTTCGGTCAGGGTTCCGAGGCAGCGGCTGACGAGTTCGGCTTCAAGGTTGGTGTCCGCTTCTTCGGCTACCACGTCCCTGTCCGGATCCTGGCTGGCGGCACCGTAGCGGGCCTCCCGATCGGTTGCGGCCTGAACAGCACGAACGCGATCGATGGCGCGCCGGTGGGCGATGGTCATCAACCACGCGAGGGGTGTTCCGGCAGACCGGTCGAATTTCGCGGCACCCTGCCAGACCTGTACGAAGACTTCCTGCGTGGCATCCTCGCTGAGTTCCGGGTCAACCAACACCCGGCGGGCCATTCCGAAAACACGCCTGGAGGTAAGCCGGTAGAACTCGGCAAAGGCCTGCTGGTCGCCGCCGGCGACCAACTCGAGCAGGCCGGATAACTGTGAGTTCAGGTCTGTCGCCGGACCGGCGGCCTCAAAGACCGGGGGACCGGGATTGTTGGGGGTGTCCATCACTGTCCAGCATATGTCTTCGGGTTTCAAACCGGCAGGACGACGGTACGGTGTTGCGGGCGCAGTGGTCACGCGGTCCGTCACCGCCGCCCGTGTCTCCAGCACTCTCACTGAGGCTCCTCATCCATCGCCCTGCCGGAGTTTCTCTCCTGCATAGGGTATTCGGCGCCGCGGTCCCGGTGGATGGGCTAGAGTTTGGCTCCCGCAAAGCCGTTCTGCCGCCAAGCCTCGAAAACGGCGATGGACGCTGCATTGGCCAGGTTGAGGGACCGAAGCGAGGGGAGCATGGGTAGCCGGACCCTTGCCGTCACATGCGGGTCCTGCTTGAGCCAGGCCGGCAAGCCAACCGATTCAGGCCCGAACATGAGCACGTCGTTTTCTTTGTACTGGACATCCGTGTAGGTGGTATCGCCGTCGGAGGTAAAGGCGAACACCCTGTCCGGTTGCAGGGCTGCCCACGCGGCGTCGATGTCCTTGTGCACGGTGACTACGGCGAGGTCGTGGTAGTCCAGGCCTGCCCGCCTGAGCTTGGCATCGGAGAAATCGAAGCCAAGGGGTTCAACCAGATGGAGTTCGGCTCCGGTTATGGCGGCCAAGCGGATGGCGTTGCCCGTATTACCGGGAATTTCAGGAGTGTGGAAGAGGATGCGGAACACCGTTACATCCTAGCCACCCCAAGGGGTGCCAAGGACTCAGTGCATGCCCCTGAGCAGTCGCGCGAGGACAGGCACCACCACTGTATTGGGAGCCGGGCCGGAGCTGAGGAACTGTTTGAGCCCCCGTGCGAGCCCTGCGCCGTTCACTACTTCAATGCCGCCGTTGACGCCCTTGCCCCTTCCGTAGTGGTCGATCACGGGTTCGTGCAGGTTTCCATCCGGGCTGTGCAGCACCACCCAGCCTGTGACGTTGAGCTCCGGGAAGATGTCCTGCATGTGGCGCACAATATGGCTCAGCTGTGGTGGCGCGATGGTCCTGCCCCCATGGCGGAGCGACTGGCCGTCCCACGCATAGGCGCCCTTGGGCAGCAGCATCGAACCAACCAGGGCCAGCCGGTATCCGGAGAGTACGGCGTGGTCGATGTGGTTGTTGTCCGACGGGGACCGCAGCCCATTGATGAGCCGCGCCGCGGGGATAGGGGAGAGCACTTGTTTGCTGATGAGCTGAACAGTCCGGAGCTCGCGTTGAATGCGTGCTTCCGCGCCGAAAATTCCCCGTTTGCGCGGCTGGCCGTGGACCTGCCGGGAAGCTTCGGCCTCCGAAAGCAGGGGGACCTCGTTCGGATCATCGAACGCCGGAACGTAGACGGGAGGATCCCCGGCGGTATTCCGTGGCGCTTGAGGACGTTTGACTCCGGCGCTCGTGGCGGGCCCGGGGAAGCCGGCGCCCGAGTAGTCACCTGGCCTTGGCTGGGGCGGTACGGAGGCCCCGCTGGCGTAACGGCGGTCGTATTCAGCCCTGCGTTTCGGATCGATCAGGGTTTCGTAGGCCAGGGTGACGCGCCTGAAAGCCTCGGCTTCGCCACCGTGGTCCGGGTGGGCCTTTCTGGCCGCCCTGCGGTAGGCCTGCTTGATCTCCTTGTCAGTGGCCGTCACGGACACCCGAAGGACCTGGTAGTGCGAACTGCTGCCCTCGGCCAAGCACAGGCCCTTTCCTCGTTTTCCTTGTCCGCTCCGTTCGCGGGCGGTCGGGCCAGTTTATCCAGCCACCATATGAACGCTCTCATCCGGTGCGCAGGTTCCCGGCTGGCATAATTCGTGCTGTGATCCCTCCGGCCGATGAGCAGACCCGAAGCCTTGCAGAAACCTCCTGCCCGGCGAAGATCGCGCTCGCCGTTAATCCTTCGGCTTCGTTTGGCCGTTCTCGCGGAGCCGGGGACGAAGCCGCGGCCTTCTTTCGCGCCGCCGGTGTGGGCGTCGTCGTACTCCGTAGCGGATCCTATGCCGATCTGGAACAGCGTCTGGCATCCGTACTCGACACGGCCGTTGACGCCGTGGTGGTCGTTGGCGGGGATGGCATGGTCCATATGGGGGTCAATGCCGTGTGGGGCCGCAACGTTCCGTTGGGGATAGTGCCGGCCGGCACAGGCAACGATGTGGCCAGGCTGCTGGCTTTGCCATTGGACGACGTCCACGCTGCGTGCAGGAGAATACTGGCCGCCTTCCGAACGGGGGGCCGCACGATTGACACGGGCCGTGTGACGTCAGGTGACCGGACCTCCTTTTTCGCCGGCGTCCTCTCGGCGGGATTTGACGCTTCCGTCAATGAACGGGCCAACTCCTGGCGCCGGCCCAAGGGCAGGAGCCGTTATAACCTGGCCATGCTCCGCGAACTGATTTCCTTCCGGCCCATCGACTACGTGGTCACTGCGGATGGGCGGCAGTGGCGGCAGAAAGCAATGCTGATGTCGGTGGCCAACGGCCAATCCATCGGCGGCGGGATGAGAATTACTCCCGAGGCTTTACCCGATGATGGGTGGCTCGACCTGTTCGTCGTCCGTCCCTTGTCCAGGCTGCGCTTCCTGGCGGTCTTTCCCAAGGTCTACTCAGGGCGGCACATGGGCCACCCGGCGGTAAGGACGTACAGGGCCCGCAAGATCAGGCTGGAAGCGTCAGGCGTGGTGGCCTACGCCGACGGCGAGCGGGTGGCCGGTTTGCCGCTGGAGGTTGAGGTTGTTCCCGGCGGCCTCTGCGTCCTGGCTTGAGTCAGGGCAGCTAGACTCTCTCCGGGCAGAGCAGGCTGGTGAAGGAGCAGGCGAGTGAAGGGGCATCGGTGGCAGTGAACGTTCGACGACGGCTGGTTGCTTTTGGCCTGGCCGGCACCTTGGGCCTGGCGCTGGGAGGATGCAGCGTCAATGTGCCCGATCCCACCGCTCAGAAGCCGTCGCCGTCGGAATCGACACCCGCCACCCCCACCATCACTCCCGGCCACGATGCAGCGGCCGTCGCGGCAAAGGACCTGCCACTGGGAAGTGGTGCGAGCTTGGTGGCCGGTGAACCGGTGACGATCGCCAGCCGCTTGGAAGAAGTGCCCGGGTGGACCCTCACGCGTTCCGCGATGCAGGGAGAGAGTCGATACACGAAGTCCGATGGCTGTGTGGTGGACTCCCGGGTCAGTATCAACCAAGGTCCGCTGGTGGTGGCGGGCGACGATGCCGCCTCAACCAAAGCATTGTTCCAGTATCTGGATGCTGGAATCGACGTATCGAGGTTGAAGCCCGCTACCCTGCGCTGGGGGCAGGATACGGACCAGCCCCGGAGAACGGTTGAGTTGTTGGCGTTGAAGTCCCCGGCAGCGTCCGGGGGCAAGGCTGCCTTGGTCCTCGCCAGGCTGTTCAGTGGTCCGGCCTCGTCGGTCTTCGTGTCGATTGTCTGTGCGGATGACGCCGCACTGGCGAAGGCCACGGCTGATGTCCAGGCGCAACTGGTTGTAATTCCCCCTGCCTGACGTCGGGTGAGAGTCCATCGTCCAGCCTATGACCGGGGTGTTCCGTCCGGAGGTTGGACTTACTGAACGGTCCTACTGAAGGTCGTGGCCAGGCGGTTGAGTGCCAGTGCGCCCACCAAGAGACCGAAGTCGCGGAGCGCGACGTCAAAGTAGCTTCCCAGCACCAGGAGGTTGGCGATGATGCCCATGAGCCACGCTGCCACCACCACGGATCCGATCCGGGGCTTGAAGGCAACGAGGACTCCGGCAATGACTTCGATGATTCCCACCCCGTACATGAAAGTCTGTGCAGGGATAGGCACCACCGATGTGGCGACAGGTGCGAGGTAGTTGGTCCACTCAGTCAGCAGGTTGGTGAATTTGTCCAGCCCAAAGATTATCGGAGCCACGGTGAAGACGGTTCGCAACAGGAGATAAGCCTGACGAGTGGTTTGCACGCCGGTGGCCGCAGCAAGGGTCGGGGAGCGATGAGTGGTTGAAGGTTCCATGACCTGACTTCCTTTCTAAAATTGGGTACTTTAATTTTAGAATCGACCTACTCCTTAAGCAATGGGTCTTGTTTTTAGAGATATCCTTGATGCCATGGGTATGACCAGGCTCCCTTGGCTGAAAAGGCTTGCTGCTCTCTCGTCTTTGGAGGATGCGAGTCGGCGGCAGTTGTTCGCCTATGTACGCAGTGCCGGCGGCCCGGTGGGCCGCGACCAAGCGGCGGAGGCCATGGACATGCCACGGAGTACGGCTTCCTTCCACCTTGACCGGTTGGTGCGCGACGGCGTTTTGCTCGTCCTGTTCAAGAAGACCGGGAAAGGCGGCCCTGGATCAGGCCGTCCGGCGAAGTTCTACTTACCGGCGATGGACGAGGTGGCTGCTTCCGTTCCGGAGCGTCACTACGATTTGGCCGGGGACCTGATGGCGTCCGCAATCGATGCGTCCTCCAAGGGCGCCGGCCCTGTCCGCGAAACCCTCCTTGATGCTGCCCGGCGGAAGGGGCTGGGTCTGGGCAGGCCGGGTGACTTGCCTGGCGCCTTGAATGACCTCGGTTACACCCCGGAGCAGGACGAAAACGGTGGGTACCGCTTACTCAACTGCCCCTTCCACCGCTTGTCTTCGGATCACCGGGACGTTGTCTGCTCGATGAATGGCGCGCTCTTGCGGGGCGCAGCAGAGGCGTCGGGTGTTCCGGAGCAGTGTGTTGTTCCTGATTCCGGCCCGGGCCATTGTTGTGCCCGCATCACAGGCGAACTGCCGGGACAACCGACCTGAAAGTCCGGTCCTCGGTAGAATTGCGGGGTGTCCGTTTATCTTGACCACGCCGCCACCACCAGCATGTCGCCTGAAGCCCTGGCCGTCATGACGCGCGAGCTGGGCCGGACGGGGAATCCGTCCTCCCTGCACGGAGCGGGACGCCGGGCGCGGAGGGTGGTCGAGGATGCCAGGGAAACCTTGGCTGCGGCGGCGGGTTCACACCCCTCGGAAGTGATCTTCACCTCCGGCGGGACGGAAGCCGACAACCTTGCCGTGAAAGGTCTTTTCTGGGCCCGCAGGGACGCAGATCCGCGACGCACCCGCATCCTTTGTTCCGCCGTCGAACACCACGCGGTACTGGACACGGTCGAGTGGCTGGAACGTCACGAGGGCGCGGAAGTGGTTTGGCTGCCGGTTGACGAACAGGGTGTGGTCCGCCTTGATGTTGTTGAGCGCGAGCTGAAAAACGACCCGGGCTCGGTGGCGCTCGTGACCGTGATGTGGGCCAACAATGAGGTGGGAAGCCTCCAGCCGGTCCCGCGAATCGTCGAACTTGCAAAGGAGTACGGAATTCCTGTGCACTCGGACGCGGTTCAGGCCTTTGGCTCCGTGCCGTTGGACTTCCGCGCCTCGGGGCTTGCCGCGATGTCAGTATCGGGGCACAAGATCGGTGGTCCCGTGGGCGTGGGTGCCCTGTTCCTTGGCCGCTCGGTCAGCCTCACGCCTGTCCAACACGGCGGCGGCCAGGAGCGGGACGTCCGTTCGGGAACCCTGGACACCCCGGCCATCGCAGCATTCGCGGCGGCTGCTGCCACCGCGGCCGCAAACCTCCCTGCCGAGCAGCAGCGGCTAAGCGGGCTGCGGGACCGGCTTATCGCGGGAGTGCTTGACGCCGTTCCGGAAGCAATCCTGCGCGGGGCACCCGGAAACGGGCGGCTTCCGGGCAATGCGCATTTCACCTTTCCGGGATGCGAGGGCGATTCCCTTCTCTTCCTGCTTGACCTTGCGGGCGTGGAATCCTCGACGGGCTCGGCCTGTACCGCGGGAGTGCCCCGCCCCTCGCACGTCCTCCTGGCGATGGGCCTGGATGAGGACACTGCCCGGGGCGCGCAACGCTTTACGCTGGGCCATACCTCGACGGAGGAAGACGTTACGGCACTGCTGAAGGCCCTGCCCGAGGCGTGCGCCCGCGCTCGCCAGGCCGGAATGGCGGGGCATGAGTCGAGTATCCAGACCGCGGCTACCGAGGCCAGGAGCCAAGGCGGCTAGCTTGTGTGTCCCGCCTGCCCGGAAACGAGTTCTTCCAGGGGTACGGCAGGATCCAGGAGGCGGGACTCGTCCACCCGCCCGCGCCCGGTGATCAAGGCTTTGATGGCCTTCTGGACGCGCCGTTGGTTGACGCTCATCCCGGCCGCTACCCGATGGTCGTCCGTCAGCCAGAACGCTATGAAGCTGCCGTCGTCCAGTGATCCCCGGATCTTCGGTTCAAGCCCTGTGGCAAGGGAGGGGAACCCCGAATATTCCATGCTGAGGCTGAACTGATCGGTGTAGAAGTAAGGCACGGCATCCAGGACGGATTCCTGCCCGAGCATTGATCTTGCTGCCACCTTTCCGCCGTTCAGGGCGTTCGCCCAGTGTTCGCTGCGGTGGTGCTCGCCGGTGAACGGATGCAGTGCATTGGCGACGTCGCCGGCAGCGAAGACATCCGACGCACTGGTATGCAGGGAGGCATCGACCAGGATGCCGTTGCGGATCGTCAGGCCGGCGGCCTCGGCCAAAGCGGTGTCAGGCGCCACGCCGACGGCGATGACGACGAGGTCCGCCGGCAAGGAGACGTCCGTGTTGGTCCGCACGGCTGATACCCGGCCGTTTTTCCCTTCGATGGCCGCCGCGCTCGCGGGGAGCAGGAAGTTGACCCCCTGCTCCTCGTGGATGCGGCGGAAGTAGGCTCCAAGTACGGGCCCCACCGCTGTGCTGAGCGGGAGATCTTCGAGCCCCAGCAACGTGACGTGGTTGTTGTAGCTGCGGGCTGCTGCCGCCAATTCCATTCCGATCCAGCCTGAGCCCACCATGACCACGCGGTGCCCTCCGCCTTGCAGGAGCGACCGCAGCCTGGCGCTGTCCTCGAAGGTCCGGAAGGTAGTGACTCCTTCGAATTCCATCCCCTTCAGGGGGAGCCGCCTGGGCCGGGCGCCCGTTGCCAGCAGTAACTTCGCGTACGGAAGGGAAGTGCCGTCTGCCAAGGCAACTGCATGTCCCTCCACGTCCAGGGAAGCGACGGGAGTGCTCAAAAGGAGATCGACGCCGTTGTCCGCGTACCACTGTTCCGGGACCACGTGCAGGGCATCGTCGCCTTCTTTGCCGAGCAGGAATTCCTTGGAGAGCGGGGGCCTCAGGTATGGGATGCGTGGTTCTGCCGCCGCAAGGGTGATGGGTCCTTCGAAGCCCTCTGCCCGCAGGGTCTTCGCCGCGGTGGCTCCGGCCAGGCCGCCTCCAACTATGACCATTTGTTCAGTTGCCATGTCAGCTCCGATTCTAAAATGGGTGCTTTTGACTTTAGAAGTGATCGGAACGGCAGTCAAGGACTATTCGGGCGGTAATCCCTGATCGGCTAGAATGGATGGGCATGCCGAACGCCTCCCGTCGGATGCCCCAATCCTGAATCCCCGTGAAATCCCAAGACCCAGAGAAAGCCAGCATGCGAGTACTTGCAGCAATGAGCGGCGGAGTCGATTCCGCCGTAGCAGCCGCCCGGGCCGTCGAGGCCGGGCACGACGTCGTCGGAGTTCACCTGGCGCTGTCCCGCATGCCCGGCACCCTGCGCACGGGGAGCCGTGGCTGCTGCACCATCGAGGATTCCCGCGACGCGTGGCGTGCATGCGACGTGCTGGGCATCCCCTACTACGTCTGGGATTTCTCGGAACGCTTCAAGGAAGACGTCGTCCAGGACTTCATCGACGAGTATGCGGCCGGACGTACGCCGAACCCTTGCATGCGATGCAACGAACGCATCAAGTTCGCAGCCCTCCTGGAAAAGGCCATCGCCTTGGGCTTTGATGCCGTGTGCACCGGTCACTACGCAAAGGTCATCGAGGACGCCGACGGAAACCGGGAACTCCACCGCGCGGCCGACTGGGCCAAAGACCAGAGCTACGTGCTGGGTGTCCTGACCCACGAACAGCTGAAGCACTCCATGTTTCCCCTTGCCGACACGCCGTCCAAGGCAGAAGTGCGGGCGGAAGCCGAGCGCAGGGGACTGTCCGTGGCCAATAAGCCGGACAGCCACGACATCTGCTTCATCTCCGACGGCGACACCCGCGGGTGGCTCGCCGAGAAGATCGAGATGACCACCGGCGACATCGTGGACGAAACCGGGGCCAAGGTGGGCGAACATCCCGGCGCCAATGCGTTCACGGTGGGGCAGCGCCGTGGCCTGAAGCTGGGAACTCCCGCTGCCGACGGAAAGCCGCGGTTCGTCCTGGAGATCCGGCCCAAGGAAAACAAGGTTGTGGTGGGCCCGGAGGCGTTGCTCGCCATTGACGAGATCCGGGGTATCAAGGTCTCCTGGGCAGGGTTGCCCATAGCGGAAGTGGCGTCCGGCGAAGAATTCGGCTGCTACGCACAGGTCCGGGCCCATGGCGATCCCGTTCCCGCGACCGCGCGTGTGGAAGCGGTGACGGACGAGACCGGTGTGCAGCGCAACGAACTGGTGGTCACCCTGACCGATGCCCTCCGTGGCGTTGCGCCCGGACAGACAGTGGTGTTGTACCAGGGCACCCGTGTCCTGGGCCAGGCGACGATTGACGCCGCGCGTTCCCTTCAGCGGGTGGCGCTCTAGTCATTGCCTCCCCGTAGGCGGAACCCCATACTGGCCTAAGCAGCGCACCGCTGCGGTGTGTTGGGGTCCGCATTGGGACGGCGATGACTGTGGCATTTCCGAAGCAAAGCCCGGGGGACATCAAAGCCGGGCAGATGGTTTCCGTGACGGTCCTTGCAGAGGGCCCCATCGGCAGCGGCGGAGCCCCTCCGCTGACGGCCCAAGTGCGCATTCCAGTGGAGCGGTTGAGGCGGGGGCCCACGGGTCACCGCTACGCAATCCACATCCGGAAGTGGCGCGGCACCACTGTTTCCCCAGTAACCCTGACCAGCAAGGGCGATCCTTGGCAACTGGTCTCCGAACCACCGCCGCCGGATCTCCGCGAGTTGCTCGATGACACGCGTTTCCTTGCCCAGCACGTATACGGGGTTGCCATGGGCACCCTGGACATCTTCGAGTCAACGCTGGGACGCCGCATGCCGTGGAACCCCGAAGGCAGGGTGGTCCTGAAAGCCCGGGACCTGGTAACGGCCACCGACACCGGCTATGAACGCGGTACCAACATCATCCGGTTCGGTTCCGTGGACCGGATGGGCTACAAGGTGCCGACTGCCCTCTTTCGGGACATCGTTGCGCACGAAGTCACGCACGCGATCCTGGACGGATTCAGGCCGGCCTGGGCTGACCAGTTGGCCACTATCGAGCAACTGGCCTTGCATGAGGCGCTGGCAGACCTGGTGGCCATCCTCCAGGTGTTTTCCTCCCGCGAAGTGGTGTACAGGCAACTTCAAGCAGCGGCCGGCGGGTTCGAGGCGGGCCAGGTAGTGGATGACGCAGTCCTCATGCGGTCCCTCTTTGACTTCGCCCGTGATCTTTTTGCCCGGGGTCCACTGCGCGAGCCGTTTGTTGGCGCAGTCCCGGAAGACTGGCAGGAATTCACTGAACCCCATGCCCGTGGCGCCGTGGTGGTCGGGGCCGTCCTGCGCGCAGTTCAAAAACTGTGGTCCGAGAGGAATGCCCGATTCGGAGACAGCCAGAGCTTGCAGCAAAAAGCCGAATCCGGCTCAATCGTCGCAATGCGGATGCTGCGCATGGTGATCCGCGGACTTGCATATATGCCTCCGGTAGACGTGGGATGGCGCGACCTCCTCCGCGGGATCATCGCAGCAGACCTGGACATGGTGCCTGAAGATCCGCACGGCTACCGGGAAACCCTGCAGGCCGAATTTTCGGCAATCGGCATCCGACGGGTGTCCTTGAACAACATCAGTGGCGTCGGAAACTACCAGGGCCTCCGGTATCCGATCCGGCTTTCGGCGTTGGGGTCCGACCCGCAGGAAGTCCAAAGGTTCGTGTGGGAAAACCCCCGCCTCCTGGACGCTGCGCGGTTGGAACGCCGTACGCCGTTGAGTTCAACCCGGGTCCGCACCTCGGAGCGGGTCTCGCCGGACGGGTTCATCATCTCCGAGATCGGCGCCTCCTTCATTCAGACCGTCCGGATGAGCCGCCGGGAAGCGTACGTGCGGTTGGGGCTGAAGACGCGCCGGGACTTCGTGGACATCCGCGGCGGCGGCTTGTTGAGGTTCGACGCCGGTGGCCGGTTGGTCTATGCCGCGCTCAAGCCGGTGATGGACCGGGAAAGGCAAGCCTCCCAGTTTCGCTCGGACCTGCAGCGGGACATGGAAGAAGCTGCTTCATCGGGTGTCCGTACCAAATTCCACGGCACAGGAGAGTGAACCGCTGCCCGAAAGTCAGCTGCCCCACGCGGCCTTGCGGGCCGCCGTCGTGCCTTCCAGTTGTGCCACTTGGTCGAAGCCGCCGGCCTTGAGTCCTTTGCTGACCAGCTTCAGGAGACTAGCGCGGCCAACGGTGGCGTCACTGCGCACGGACTTGACGAAGTGATAAGTGAAGGCGCCGTTGTAGCGTCCGTCGATCAGGGCGTCGGCCGCGGTCTGGTCCGAGCGGCACGCGGCCATGAGTACCGGTTTGGACGACGTGGCCGCCTTGACCAGGTCGCGGAGTGTACGCGAGTCGTTGAATTCCGTGGTGATCACCGCCCGCGGGGTCGGCGCCGGGAGGAAGCGCGGGCGCCTGCCGGGCAGGAGGTCGAGTGACTTCAAGCCTGTGCCGCTGTGGCATGTATCCAGGACGACATCCATGAGGACGCCCTCGGGCAGCCGGGAAAAGGCGGCTGACAGTTCGTCGTCCGAGATCACGGTGGCAGGGTCCCAGGCGTCGCCGGTGTTGTTGATGTCGTAGCAGGCAAAGGCCTCATCCAGCCGGTCGGCCTCATCGCCGTTGGTGTCGGGTATTTGCGTGCCATGGCTGGAGAAAGTGAACACGAGGTGGTCTGCCGTCCCGGCAATGGATTTATCCACCAGGCTGTTGATTTCTGCCATAACGGCCTTCTTGGTGGCCTTCGCGTCCTTGAGGACGGTGATGTCCCCGGTCTGGAAACCGTACTGGTCGGCCAACAGCGTGGAGAGGTCGTCGGCGTCGTTGACGCAGCCTTGGAGCCAACTGGATTGGGGTAGGAACTTGAACTTGTTGATCCCTACGCATAGGGCTGCCTTGCTCATGTGGCTGTCCTTTCGGACTCGGTGCTGCACTGCCCAATTCGGCGGCCCCGCAAACCGCCGCCCGGATGCCGGCCATGATGCCGTGGCCAGGCTATTGCCAACTCGGAACAAAGATATTCCCGGGCATGCGCCGGGGCAATGGGCCTTAACGACTGAACGAAGCTACTTGTTGGTAAATTTTGTGTCTCGAATCACCAAATCGGACGTGCCCTGCCTTCGAAGTCTGGTTGAATCGTGGAATCAAATGTGTGCGCTGTCACAAATATCCGACCGGCGGCGCGCCGAATCCATCGAACAGAAGGTTCACCAGATGGCACTGAAGAAGAAGGCCCTGCACGGCGTTATCGCGCTTGCGGGCGTTTCCGCGCTCGCGTTGACGGCATGCACCGGGCCCTCGGGCGGAGGGTCCTCATCCGCACCGGCTGCGGCCGGCCCCATCGCCTACGGCACAACTGACAAAGTCACAGCCCTGGATCCCGCGGGTTCCTACGACAATGGTTCGTTCATGGTGATGAACCAGATCTACTCTTTCCTCCTGAACTCAAAGCCCGGGGGAGCCGAGCCCGTGCCCGACCTCGCGGAGTCGTCGTCGTTCACCTCCCCGACCGAGTACACCGTCAAACTGAAGCCCAATCTCAAATGGGCCAACGGGCACACCCTGGACTCCAAGGACGTCAAGTTCTCGTTTGACCGCCAGGTGGCCATTAACGATCCCGCCGGTCCGGCATCGCTGCTGACCAACATCCAAAGCGTCACCGCACCGGACGCGAACACCGTGGTGTTCAAGCTCAAGAACGCCAACGACCAGACGTTTGCCCAGATCCTCAGCAGTCCCGCTGCGCCGATCGTCGACGACGAAGTCTTCCCGGCCGACAAGCTCCTCTCTGACGACGACATCATCAAGGCCAAGGCGTTCTACGGCCAGTACACGATCGACAGCTACAAGAAGAACGAACTTGTCAGCTTCAAGGCCTTCCCGGACTACCAAGGGGTCCTCGGCAAGCCCGCCAATGACGAAGCAACCATCAAGTACTACGCCAGCCCGACCAACCTCAAGCTGGACATCCAGCAGGGCAACATCGATGTGGCGTTCAGGAGCCTGAGCGCCACCGACGTGGACGACCTCAAGAAGGACTCCAAGGTCAAGGTAGTCACCGGCCCCGGCGGCGAGATCCGGTACATCACCTTCAACTTCGACACCATGCCCTTCGGGGCCAAGTCTGCCGGCGCCGACCCCGCCAAGGCCACGGCCGTACGGCAGGCAATTGCCAACCTCGTAGACCGCCAGGCCATCGCCGACCAGGTCTACAAGGGCACCTACCTCCCGCTCTACTCCAACGTGCCCAACGGCTTCCTCGGCGCCAACCAGTCGTTCAAGGACGCCTACGGAGACAACGGCAAGCCGAGCATCGACAAGGCCAAGAAGGTCCTGGCCGACGCCGGCATCACGGACAAGGTCGCCTTGAACCTGCAGTACAACCCGGACCACTACGGCGGATCCTCCGGCGATGAGTACGCCATGGTCAAGGAACAGCTGGAGAAGTCCGGCCTCTTCACGGTAAACCTGCAGTCCACCGAATGGGTGACCTACAGCAAGGCCAGCCGCGCCGATGAGTACCCGCTCTTCCAGTTCGGCTGGTTCCCGGACTTCAGCGATGCCGACAACTACCTGACCCCCTTCTTCCCCGAGGGCGGCTTCCTGAAGAACCACTACAACAACCCGACGGTCAATGACCTGATCAGCAAGCAGCTCACTGAGGCCGACAAGTCGACGCGCGAAAAGGACATCCAGGATGTCCAGAACGCCCTGGCCAAGGACATCTCCACCCTGCCCTTGCTCCAGGGTGCGCAGGTTGCCGTTGCCGGAAGCGGCGTGAACGGCGTGGACAAGACGCTGGACGCATCGTTCAAGTTCCGCCTCGGAACGCTTTCCAAGTAACCCACCCCTGGGATGAGCAATGAGGCGGGACACTGATCCGGTGTCCCGCCTCCTTTGCTGACTCATCGCCGTCGGCAGGCACCAACCAGTCCCGCGCAATCCACGGGCAGGAACACAGGTAACACATGACAACACTCATCGACGTCCCCGAGGCTGAACCCGGCGTCGTCACTCCCAAAAGCAAGTCCAAGTCCGGGGGAGGGCTTGGCCGCTACATCGTGGTCAGGTTCTTCCTGATCATCCCCACGGTCTTCATCCTGGTGACCCTGGTCTTCTTCCTGATGCGGGTCATAGGTGATCCGATCACAGCCGCACAAGGCGGCCGGCTGCCTCCGGACGTCCTCGCCCAGCGGATCCACGACGCCGGTTATGACAGGCCCGTCCTGGTCCAGTACTTCGAGTACCTGGGGCAACTGGTCACAGGCAATTTCGGCACCACCATCACCGACCGCCGACCGGTGGTCGAGGTGCTGTTCACCTTTGGTGCCGCTACCTTGGAATTGAGCATCAACGCCCTCATCGTGGCGCTCGCCGTCGGCATCCCGTTCGGCCTCATCGCCGCCCAGCACAGGGACAAGGCCTCCGATGCCGTGCTGCGCCTGTTTGCCATTCTTTGCTATGCCACGCCGGTGTTCTTCTCCGGCCTTCTCCTCAAGCTGACATTTTCGGTGTGGCTTGGCTGGTTCCCCGTAGCCGGACGCGCCTCCACCCGTACGGAACTGACGATGAGCAACCTCGCTGCTCCGTCCGGGATCTACTGGCTGGACGCGCTGCGCAGTGGCAACTACACGGCACTGGGCGATGTGGCTGCGCACGCGGTCCTGCCTGCCATCGCCCTGGGTCTGCTGACGGCCGGGGTATTCCTGCGCCTGGTCCGAACCAATGTGATCGGAACACTCGGCAAAGACTACGTTGAAGCCGGACGCTCGCGAGGCGTCAGCGAATACCGGCTTGTCACCAAGCATGCCTACAAGCCCGCGCTGATCCCCATCATTACGGTCATGGGCCTGCAGATCGCCCTGATGCTGGGCGGCGCGATCCTGACCGAAACAACCTTTGAATGGAAAGGGCTCGGCTACCAACTGGTGCAGTACCTCAACGCCCGTGACTTCGTGGCAGTCCAGGGCATCGTCGTGCTCCTGGCCGTCATTGTCGCTGTCACCAACTTCATCGTTGACATCATCGCCGCCCTCATCGACCCCCGAGTGAGGTACTGACCATGAGCACTACTGAACTTTCAGCGCCCAAGCAGCCGCTGTTTTCGAGGCTTCCAGTTGTCTCGCACCTCAAGAAAAGCGTAGGGCTCCAGCGGGGAATGCTGGTGGCCGGAGTAATCCTGAGCGGGCTTTTTGTCCTGACCAGCATTCTCGCGCCGCTCCTCGCTCCTTACGGCTATTCCCAGCTCAGCGATGCGTCGGGATCGTTCCCCACCCAGCAGGCACCGAGCGCCAAGCACATCCTTGGTACCACGGTGGGCGGCTACGACGTCCTCTCCAGGGTCCTCTGGGGTTCCCAGACGGCTGTCACCGTCATTGTGGTTTCCGTGGCAATGTCGCTCTTCGTCGGCGTGGCGCTGGGTTTGCTCAGCGGCTACTTCGGTGGCTGGCTGGACCGGATCCTCGTGGTGGTTGCCGACGCCATCTATGCCTTCCCCACCTTGCTGCTGGCCATCGTTATCTCCATTGTGATCAGCCGCGGGCAGTCCAGCTTCTGGGGCGGTATTTTCTCGTGTGCCTTTTCGATCACGGTGGTCTTTGTTCCGCAATATTTCCGGGTGATCCGTGCAGAGACCATCAGACTGAAAGCAGAACCGTTCGTGGAGTCCGCAAAGGTCCTCGGCGCCTCAAGCCTGCGGATCATCGGCCGGCACATTTTCAAGAACGCCACCCGGACCCTGCCGCTCATGTTCACCTTGAACGCTTCGGAAGCCATTCTGACGCTTGCCGGGCTGGGCTTCCTCGGCTTCGGCATCGAGCCCACTTCTGCGGCGGAATGGGGCTTTGACCTCAACAAGGCCCTGGCCGATACATCGTCCGGGATCTGGTGGACCGGTGTGTTCCCGGGTTTGGCCATAGTCCTCACCGTCCTTGGACTCACGCTTGTTGGCGAAAGCATCAACGACCTCAACGACCCCCGTATCCGCGGCCGCAAACGCGCGGGCGGGGCCAGGCCGGGCGCGACCAAGCCGGTCACGCCGGAAGAAACGGGCAAGCCATGACCACCAACCTCGGCAACATCAACCACGCAGGACCGGATCCGGAATCCGTCCTTGCCATCGACCACCTCGAAGTCACGTTCGCCACCGACGGGGGCGACGTCCACGCCGTCAAAGACGTCAGCCTTGACGTGCGACCCGGCGAAGTAGTCGCGATTGTAGGCGAGTCCGGATCCGGCAAGACTGTCACCGCCAAAACCATTCTCGGACTGCTGCCGGAAACAGCCATCAGCGCCGGGGCCGTGGTGATCAACGGCAATAATGTCATCAGCCTCGGCAAGTCTGCCCTCCGCAAAATCCGGGGGCGGGACGTCGCCATGGTTTTCCAAGAACCCTCCACTGCCCTCAATCCCGTCTTCACCGTGGGCTGGCAGATCGCGGAAGGAATCCGCGCCCACGCGAAGGACGGCCACCGGGTTTCCGCCAAGGAAGCGAAGGCCCGGGCCACGGAAGCACTCAGGAAGGTAGGCATCCCTGAGCCGGAAACGCGGGTGGACTACTACCCGCACCAGTTCTCGGGTGGCCAAAAGCAAAGGGTGGTCATTGCAGCTGCCCTGGCCTTGAATCCCGGCTTGATTGTCGCCGACGAGCCGACCACTGCGCTTGACGTCACGGTGCAGGCAGAGATCCTGCAGTTGCTTCGCGAACTGCGGGACAACTACGGGACGTCGATCGTGCTTATCACCCACAACATGGGAGTCGTCGCAGACCTTGCAGACCGCGTTGTGGTCATGTACCAGGGGGACGTGGTGGAGGAAGCCTCTTCACGGGTGCTGTTCGCAGAACCCCGCGAAGAGTACACCCGGAAACTCCTTGCGGCAGTTCCCCACCTGGGCCGGAATTCCGCCTCCGAGGGTGCGCGCAGCCGGCTGCACCAAGATGGAAAGGTCTTGGTGGAAGCGAAGAACCTCACCATCGAATACCCTGGCCGTTTTGGGCGGCATGGTTTCAAGGCGGTCGACGACGTGAGCTTCACCGTCTCCGAGAACGAGGTGTTCGGCCTCGTTGGAGAGTCGGGGTCCGGCAAGTCCACCATCGGCCGGGCCATCGCAGGCCTGACCCGGGCAACCGGCGGCAGCCTGAAGGTCCTCGGTTACGAGATGCTCGATTTCAAGGAAAGGAGCTTCCGGCCGCTTCGGAAGGACATTGGCTTCGTCTTCCAGGACCCGGCAGCTTCCTTCAATCCGCACCTGACCATCGGGGAATGCGTGGCAGAGCCGCTGGTCATCCACACCAAGCCAAGCGCGGCGCAGGCGCGTAAACGCGTAGGCGAGCTGCTCGAATCGGTCCAGCTGCCGGCGTCGTACGCCCAGCGCTATCCGCACGAGCTGTCCGGCGGCCAGCGGCAGCGCGCCTCCCTGGCGAGGTCTTTGGCACTGAATCCCCGCCTGCTTATTGCCGATGAGCCAACGTCGGCGCTGGATGTATCGGTCCAAGCCAAGGTGCTGGACCTGTTCAAGGACATCCAGGAGGAGTACGGGTTTGCTTCCCTATTCATCAGCCATGACCTCGCTGTCGTGGACATGCTCTCGCACTGGGTTGGCGTCCTGTACAAGGGAAAGCTTGTGGAACAAGGTATCGGCAACCAGGTCATGGGGTCGCCGCAGCATGAATACACCAAGCGGCTGATCGCATCGCTTCCCGTACCGGATCCGGAAGAACAAGCACGACGACGGGAAGCCCACCGCGCGCTGCTAGGCGGCTGACCTGCCCTCGTACTATTCGGACACGATGCCGATGTTGAACATCTTCCCCTGTGGTTGTTGCATGAAAATGCGCAGCCACAGGGGAAGCCACATCTCCATCCCCCGCGCCGCATCAAGGTTGCCCAGGTCCCGGATGTGCTCCTGCGCCCAGCCGAACTCCTGCAGCAGGCCGGAAACGGTTGCCTTTGCTTCGGCATCATTGCCGGCCATGAAGAGATCGTGGGATCCGTGCAAACGTCCGGGTTCAACCATGACCGGGGCGCTCATGGTGTTCAGTGCTTTGACCACACGGACCTGCGGATAGGTGCGCTGGATGGTCTCGGCGATGCTGTCCGTATTGCAGACCGTCAGTGTTGGCGGGAATCCGTGGGAGCTGTCCAGCGGGTTGGAGACATCCACCAGGATCTTGCCGTCAAGGTTGGCTTGGCCGGCTTCGGCGAGGGCAGCCAGGCTGACCCTCCCAGGAGTTGCGTTCACAACCAGTTCCGCGGCTGCTGCAGCCTCGGCGAACGAACCTGCGCGTGCGAGTCCGCCGGCGTTTTCGGCCCACTCGGCTCCTTTGGGATTTCCTGTGACGCGGGATCCCATGGTGACCTCATGTCCCAAGGACACAAACTTTCCGGCCAGGGCGTGCCCCACCCGGCCTGTTCCGAGAACAGCGATTTTCATGCGGGCTCCTTTGCCGGACCGTCGTTGGTGGTGACCATTTTGCACCTGATCCGTCCCCCGCGACACGCTTTGCCGGCCCAGTGGCGGCCGAGTCCGCGCCACAGGTAACAACAGCGGGAGCTCCTGCCGGACACCCTAGACTGGAAACCATGACCGAGCAGAGCAACGCCATTCCCGATGACACCGAATCCTTCGACCCGGCAGCCAGTTCACTGTCAGGCCAAGTGGACCGCGGAATCATGGACGAATTGCTCTCCATCCGTTCCAGCATCGACAACATCGACGCCACTTTGGTGTTTCTCCTGGCCGAACGTTTCAAGGCCACCCAGAAGGTGGGGGTCCTCAAAGCCACCCACAAACTGCCGGCAGGCGATCCCGGGCGGGAAGCCGCGCAGATCGCCCGGCTCCGGAGGCTCGCCGAGGATGCACACCTTGATCCGGCCTTCGCGGAGAAGTTTTTGAACTTCATCATCAGCGAAGTCATCCGGCATCACGAGGCCATCGCCGAAAACCACCAGATCTCCAACCACCAGGCGTAGCCATGGCAGAAAGACGTCTTCGCGCCAGTGCCACAGGGTTGGGAAGCTGGCCGGGCCGGGACACTGCGGAGGCAATCCGGACCATCCGCGGCGAACTGGGCGATCCGCATGTGCCCTTCCTGCCGGAGCTTCCGGACCGTGGAGTCGGATCGGATCCTGTTGGACGGACGGGGAGTTTGCTGGTGGAACTGGCAATCGATGTCCAGCCCCACGGCTGGCGGTTGGTTGACCGTCCAGGCAAGGACCTTCAACGGGCACGCTCGCTGTTGGCCTCGGACATCAACGTCCTTGCCGATGTGGCAGGCGCCGAGGACGTCCCGGCCAAGGAACTGAAGATTCGGCTGATGGGACCCATGAGCCTGGCCGCCGGTTTGTACCTCCACAACGGAGAGCGGGCGCTGCTTGACTACGGCGCCCGCCGCGACATCGCCGGATCGCTCGCCGCAGGGGTATCCGAGCATCTGCACCGGGTGCGGGCAGCGGTTCCCGGAGCGGACATCGTGGTGCAACTCGACGAGCCGGACGTCGCCGCGGTCATGGCCGGAACCATTCCGACGGCGAGTGGTTACCGTACCCTGAGGTCGGTACCGCGTGAGGAAGTCACCTCAGCTTGGCGGCTTGTGCTGGAGGCCCTGAAGGAAGCCGGCGCGGTGGAAACCGTCATCGCAGTGCCGGAAATTGAAGCACCGATCGAACGCATCCTCTCGGCGGGAGCAGACGGGGTCGCGGTTCCCCTCAAAGCGCTGACCACGCGGCAGTGGGAGCAATTGGCCGCAGCCGTCGAGGCCGGCAAAAGCGTGTGGGCCGGGGCCCTTCCTACGGAAACACCGCTGCCCAGGACGGCCGCAATTGTGGAGAACATTTGGCGTCCATGGCGTCAACTGGGTCTTCCAGCGGCCTCCCTCTCATCGTTGCGCGTGACGCCGTCGGGTGGCCTGGACACCATGGTGCCTGCGGAGGCCAAGGCGGCTCTCACCAAACTGACACATGTTGCCGACGGCCTGGACCAGTTGGCCCAAGGCTAGACCCTCTCCTCCCACCGGTCGGGCCCGGCATAGCGGGGGAGACCGGCGCCGGTCCCGGCAAGGTACGGGGCCAGGCGGTAATCGAAGCGACCGGCATAGACCAGCACCAAGCCCAGCTGTGGTTGGATCACTTTTACTTGTATCCGGTGTTTGCCTTCGGCTTCGTCCCACCACTGCTCGGCGTACGCTTTTGCATCGAGTGCCGCAGGCAGGGGAAGACGCAGTGGTCCGAGGAACAACCTGCTGGCCTTGGACACGCCTCGCAGCCGTCCTTCCGGTGTGACGCTGACTTCGAGATCGGTGACCAGGCGCCGGTAGCGTCCCAGATGATCCACGAGGCGGTGTCCGCCGCCGGACACGGGAATGGCACTGGTCGTATCGTGGAACAACCGTGTACCTGACGGAAAATAAATCTCCCTGCGAGCGGTCAGGGCCGGACGGCCGAAGGGGTCGATGTGGGCGTGGTTCTCGATGCGGAACGCAATTCCTTCCCCGTACTCGGGAAAGAAGGCCTGCTCGTGTCCCGTGAGGGCAAGCAATGGCCGCAGCCACTTTTGCCTGCAGCCCACGACGTCGAAAACGCCCTGGCCGATTCCGTACATCCCGGAGCCAGGCGCAAGGGCGAAATAGTCCCGAAGTTCCGGGGCCAGCCGGTTGTACTCATCGCCGAGGGCAAGTTTATATACAGCTTCTGTCATGGTCTGAGCCCCTTCTAGAGTCGCCCGGCGGCCTTGAGCCGGATGTAGGTGTCTGCCAGTTGTGGAGGAAGTTCCAGCGGATCCGCGTCCACCACCTCGGCACCGAGTTGGCGCAGCCGGGCGGTCACCGATGCTCGTTCAAGCAGGGCACGTTCAGCCGCGGCCGCCCGGAACACTTCGCTTGCAGACGACCGTTCCTCCTTCATTGCTTCAAGGAGGGGGTCACGAACGGAGGCGACAACCACAAGGTGCTGGGCTGCCAGCTGCGCGACCATGGGGAGGAGCCCTTCTTCGGGAGCACCGCCGTCGAGCGCCGTCAGAATCACCACAAGCGAGCGGTGGGCGGACACTCCGCGCACTTGGGCCGGGATCTGGGTCCAGTCCAGTTCGATGAGTTCAGCGTCCAGCGGCGCCATGGCCTGGACCAACTGGCCAAGGAGATTGCCTTTCGACGCCGACTCCACCCTTGCCCTCAGCCGTCTGTCGTAAGCCAGGAAGTCCACCCTGTCACCGCCGCGTTCGGCAAGGACAGCCAACAGAAGCGCGGCCTCGATGCCTGTGTCCAGCCGAGGCTCGTCCTCGATCCGGGCGGCGGCGGTCCGGGAGGTGTCCAGCACGATCACCACTCGCCTGTCCCTTTCCGGACGCCACGTCCGGACCACCACGGACGTGCGCCGGGCGGTCGCCCGCCAGTCGATGGAGCGGACGTCATCGCCGCGGACATAGTCACGGAGCGAGTCGAACTCTGTTCCGGCGCCGCGGATCTGTACGGCCGCCTTACCGTCCAGCTCGCGAAGCTTGCGCAATTTAGAGGGGAGATGACGCTTGGAATGAAACGGCGGAAGTACCCGCAGCCTTCCCGGCAAGGGTCTGGTTCGCTGCCGGGCCGCCAGCTTCAAGGGCCCGTAGGAACGGATCGTGACTTGCTGGGTACCCAGGTCCCCGCGGCGGCGAGGCCTGAGGGACACGGTCATCCGGCGTCGCTCGCCCGCCGGGACGGTCACTGACTGGACTGGGTTCACCGCACCGGCCGAAGGCTGCCAGGCATCGCGGATCACAGCCCGCAGCTTCCGCTGTTCGCCGTTGGCCACGACGATGGCAGCCTCCGCTCCGCCTCCCAGTGTGACGTTGCCCGGCTGCACGCGCTCAAGTTCCGTCTTGGCCGGGGATGCAGCCAGGACCAGGTCGAGGACCACAAGGAGCAACAAAGCTGCCGCCACCAACGCCACCGTGGCCCACGCGGGAAACAGGACCAGGGGTGCCAATGCAGCGAAGGCAAGAAGGACGAAACGCCCGGTGATTGCCATTCAGGACGCCCTGCCCTGGGGCTGGGCAGCACAGGACAGCCCATGAAGTTCCCTCATCGCGGCACCGGCACCGAGGCCAATATGCTGCCCAGGACATGATCAACATTGATTCCGTCCATCTGTGCCTCCGGGCGGAGCCCCACCCGGTGCCGGAGGCATGGCAAGGCAAGCGCCTTGACATCGTCCGGAGTAACGAACGAACGTCCGGACAACCATGCCCATGCCTTGGAGGTGTTGAGCAGGGCCGTGGCGCCACGTGGCGAGACACCAAGCTGGAACGAGGGGGCCGAGCGGGTGGCGCGGACAATGTCCACGATGTATGCAAGGATCTCCGGTGCCACGGATGTTTGGGCCACTGCCGAACGTGCGCCGGCCAACTCTGCCGCGCCGGCAACAGGCCGGACACCCGCGCCGGCGAGGTCGCGGGGATCGAATCCGGCAGCGTGGCGCCTGATCACTTCGATTTCTTCTGCCCGGCCGGGCAACGGCATGGTGAGTTTCAAGAGAAAGCGGTCCAGCTGCGCTTCGGGCAGTGGGTATGTTCCCTCGTATTCAACCGGGTTTTGCGTTGCTGCCACGATGAACGGCTCGGGAAGCGGCCGTGATTCACCATCCACCGATACCTGCCGTTCTTCCATCGCCTCCAGCAGGGAAGCTTGGGTTTTTGGTGGCGTCCGGTTGATTTCGTCCGCGAGCAGGATATTCGTGAACACCGGGCCTTCCCTGAAGGTGAACTCAGAGGAGTGGGAGTCGTATACCAGGGAGCCCGTGACATCGCCGGGCATGAGGTCGGGGGTGAACTGGACGCGCTTGGTGTCCAGGCTGAGGGCGGTCGAGAGGGACCGGACAAGCAGGGTTTTGGCGACCCCCGGTACGCCCTCAAGCAGGACATGTCCGCCGCACAGAAGCGCTATCAGCATCCCCGTGACAGTCGGATCCTGGCCTACTACGGCCTTGGCTACCTCCTGGCGCACGTTCAGCAAGGACTGCCGGGCCGGGTCCATGCTTCCGTTGGAGTGCTCCGCGTAGCCCACTTGAACGCCTTGAACGCCGGGATCGCTGCCTTCGGCCGTAGCGCCTCCGCTGTAGGGGTTGCTCGTTCCGGTGTTGCTGGTCATTGGGCTATCGCCTCCTGTTCGATTCGGTCAATCTCTTGGGCCCAGAGGACCAGTTGTTGTTCGGACCGCGGATGGGAGTCCAATGCGGTTGACCTGAGTTCGGGAACCGGACGCCCCAGGTGCCTCTCCAGCGCCTCCACGACGGCGTCCGCAGAAGCCCCGGCTCCGAGGTTGAAGTGCTTTGCAAGGCGGGACAGAGCGCCCGCGCGCAGATTGTCCGCGGCCCTTTCCACTGCCCGTGAGTCCTGGTAAAGCCGGGCACGGCCCTCTGCCGTCTCGGCGGCTTTGACCACCACCGGCATCGGCTCATGTGCCAGCGGTCCCAGCCGGCGGCCGCGCCAGGCAATTGCAAGGATGGCCACGAGGGCGAGCCACGGCCCCGCTACTCCCACCCACGGCGGGGCAAGCTGTCCAAGTGTTGGTGTTGACTTGTCCGGCGCGATGTCCGCGATTCCGGGCAGGTACCAGACCAGATGGCCGTTGCTTCCGAGGGTACGGATGGAGAGGGCTGCATTTCCTTCATCCACCAGATGTTCGTTATCCAGCAATCCCGTGCTTCCGAGCACGATGACGCGCTTGTCCCCGGACGCCGCCACGAGTCCCGGACCATCGGGGCGTACCGGATAGCAGACATCCGGACCCGTAAAGACCGTACCCTCAGCCTTTACCGCACCGGCCGCACGGGCGTCGGGATTGGAACACTCCGGCTCCAGCAAGCGCACGGAACCGGGAACGACGCCGCTCGGGCGGATGTCCGGGGCCAGAGTGCGCAGGGTGCCGAATCGCGGAGCCACCACCACAATTCGTGCCGCGGAATCCTTCAGCTCCGCCAGTTGCTCACTTCCCAGGAACCCCCGGGCGTCGTAGAGAAACAGGGTCGAATCGCTGTGTTTGTCCAGCGCCTCCTGCGCCGAAGCCAGGTTGTCGGTGCTGGTGACCGTAACGCCGTGCTCCTCCAGGATGGTCGCCACGGCCATTGCCCCGTTGGGGGAAGGGTTGTTGGGAGACAACGGCTTGTTATCCCCGGTGGCTGCCTGCCGGTCCACAAGCACGTACGTCACCAGGGCCGCCAGCAGCAGGGCAAAGCCGATCCAGCCCGTATTGCGTCGGAGCCAGGATCCCTTTTTCCCGGTGGTGCCGCTCAGGGGAGAGGCGGTGCTTGTGGTGGTCATCGGGGAACCGCGAATCCCCGGCCCGCGGGGGCTGCGAATGAGGGGGCCACGGCGAGCAGGTCCGAATCCAAGCGGCGTATCGCCTCGAATTCCGGTTCTCCCGCGGACTGGTCGCCATAGAGGACGGCATCAAAGATCCGCGCGGCCTCAGAGAGCCGATCGCCGACGCCCGCGAACGCCTGGCCCAATTGGAGGGCGGCCTCATCAGCGGTCCTGCCCGCCCTCGCATCCAGGATGTCCCGCTCCTCCGCCGCCCGGACCACGGCACGGAACTGGTCGACGACGGCGCCGGGCCAGTCGCCGTCGTCGGCCGCCGCCTTGGCGCGTTGCCGGTAAGTGGCGGAATCGACAACGGGCTCCTTGCCGTAAACGCCCGGCGAGGCCGCTTTGCGCCTGGCGTTCAGCCTGGGGCGCACGAGGACGATTGCCGTGACGATGATGACCACGGCGAGGGCGATGATGATTGAAACGGCGGTACCGTTTCCGGTGCCGCCGTCGCCTCCGAGCGAGTTGAGCCACTCAAGGACGTCACGCCACGCCTGGTCGAGCCAACCCGGCTCAGCGTCCGGATATTTGCTTTTGGAAAGTTCCTCGGCCGCCCAACGACGGGCTTCGTCCCGATCGGGGAGCACCGGTGGTTCAAGCCCGGCAAGAAGCGGTAAGCCGTGGTGAATCAGTGCCGTCATGCTTGTGGCCACGGTCCACGCTGCTGCGGACCGGGCTGCTGGCCGCCATCGGATGGCCAGGGTGGGCCGTGAAGGGGCCACGGGCCAACTCCGGCAGTTCCGGAAGGTGCGCCCGGCACGCCGTCGGCATCCCCGCCCGTTTCCATCAAACGCATCAGTTCGACGTCCAAGCCGTCACGCCGCATCCGAAGATCCATGTAGATCAGAGCCGAGACGGAGGTCTGGAAGGAAAAGGTCACAGATCCCACCAGGACCCCCACCACTGTGGAGATGACAGTGGTCAAAAGAAGTGCCGAGCTGTTGGATGCCAGGTCAGCATGGGGTGAAACGAAGGATCCGATGCCGCCGGCGGCCAACGAGACCGGGATCTGTACGACGTTGGCGATGATGCCCACCATGAGGTTGACCACCAGTGTGATGCCGAATATCCGCCACCAACTGTTCTTTGTCAGTTGCCACGAGCGAAGCAGGCCGTCATAGATTCCCAGGCGTTCAACCACGATCGCCGCCGGCGCGAACATGAGTTTCAACGCGATCCAAAGGTAGGCCGCCAGGGCTCCGAGCCATAGTGGTGCGACTATCGCAAACGCGATCGGACCCATGCTCATCAGCAGTACCACTGCTATGCCAACCACAGCCCCTATTGCGAGGAGACCTCCGAAGGTCAACAGTGAGGCCGCGCCCAGCAGTCGCCACATCCGCCCGGCTGCCAGTTTCCACATCTGCTTGAATCCTGTCCGCCTGTTGAGGACGGAGCGGGAAACAGGGACCACCAGGACCCCCTGCAGCACTGAGCCAAGAAACCCGGTCAGGACTGCGATGCCCAAGGTGCCGGCCATCAGCCCCAGCAGGGGGCCCATGATGACATTCAGTTCGGCCCGTGACTGGACCGAGTCCAACGACTCTGCGGTTTGCAGCATCGCCACCGAGACGAAGCCCAGCAGCACCTGGCTTACTGCCTGGAAGATCAGTGCGGACCCCACCATGGCTGCGGCATTGCGGCGGATGGTCTGGAAGGCGCCGTCGAGGATCTCGCCGAACTGCAGGGGCCGCAGGGGAATGATGCCGGGCTTGGGCGGAGCCACGTAAACCGGTTGTGCGTGGAAGGGGCCCCCTTGCCATCCGGCAGGTCCATGGCCTTGCCATGGAGGAGGCGGGGCGGGGGGTAGCGGCCACGCCGGTTGGCCGCCCCACTGCGGCTGGCCTCCCCAGTTTGGCTGGGTGCCGCCGTCCGGCCGCTGGCCGTGCTCTGGTTGTGACACGAATTCCTCCCCATCAGACCCGGCCCGCCGATCTTCGACGTCCCCCAACGGACCTTCGACCCCAGCCTATAGTCCCGTGTGCCGAGGGTCATAGCCTCTGTTTCCGATGCGTCCGGAATGCCCCCTTGCCTGCCGTGCAGTACGGTGGAAGGGCCCTGTGGGACGCCATGCCGTGCGCCCCGGCCAACAGGACAAAGGCTTGTCGATAAGGGAATATATAACTATGAAGGCACGCATTCTGGTAGTTGACGACGACGAAGCGCTCGCGGAAATGATTGGCATCGTCCTGCGAAATGACGGCTTCGAGCCTGTCTTCTGCGCAGACGGCGGCCAGGCCCTCGATGTGTTTCGCTCGTCAAAGCCGGACCTGGTGCTCCTCGACCTCATGCTTCCGGGGTCCGACGGTATCGAGGTGTGCAGGCAAATTCGCGGCGAGTCGGATGTGCCGATTGTCATGCTCACCGCCAAGTCGGATACCTCCGACGTCGTCCGGGGCCTTGAATCGGGAGCGGACGATTACGTTCCCAAGCCGTTCAAACCTGCCGAACTTGTTGCCCGCGTCAGGGCCCGCCTCCGCCCGGGGGAGCAGAAAGCCCCCGAGACGCTGCGGATCGCCGATGTCACCATCGACGTCGCGGGTCACATGGTTACCCGCGGGGGAGAGCGCATTTCGCTGACTCCGCTCGAGTTCGATCTCCTTGTGGCGCTGGCCCGCAAACCGTGGCAGGTGTTCACCCGGGAATTGCTGCTTGAGCAGGTCTGGGGCTACCGCCATGCGGCGGACACCCGCTTGGTGAACGTCCATGTCCAGCGGCTCCGCTCCAAGATTGAACGGGATCCGGAAGCGCCGGAGGTCGTATTGACGGTGCGTGGTGTCGGATATAAAGCAGGTTCCTGAGTCACCCGCCGGCAGGACGGGGAAGGAACAAGCGGAGCAGGGTGCCGCAAGTCCTGATACAGCCGGGAGTGTGACACGGGCCCCGGACGTCCAGACGCCGGCAAGGACCTCCCCGACACCCCAACGGTCGGCCGACAGGCTCCGTTGGTTGATGTCGCGCGCCCGGATTTGGACCAGGCGCGGATTGATCTTGGTTCTGCGGGTATCGCGACTGGTTGTCGTCGGCGTGCGCCACATCAGGCCGGGCCTGCGCTTCATCTGGCGATCCCTGCTCAAGCGGTGGCGCCGGTCGCTGGAGTTCAGGACTGTCCTGACCACCCTCTTGCTGGCCATTACTTCCTTCGCCATTGTTGGCGCGTACCTTTCCAACCAGATCGCCAACAACCTTTTCCAGGAACGGCTGGCGCAGGCCGAATCCGAGTCCCGTTACAACGTCAAGCAAGTCCAGGACACGTTCGACGGCGCGCAGGTCACCGACCAGTCGAGCGTCATCACGCTGGTCTATGACACTTTGACGGCTGTGGAAGGACGTGGCTCGGTCATCCAACGGCGCTACGTCTTCGAAGCGGTGCCCGAACAAACCAAACCCCGCAACCGTTGGGTCGAGTCCCGGGCATCGGACCAGCTCACGGTCCGGGTGATCCCGCCCGAACTCCGCAAAGCTGTCCAGGACGGCGGAAAGCAACAGTTCTGGGCTTCCATGCAGTTCCCCGTGGGCAACGAAGACCGCCCCGGAATTGCCGTGGGAAACAAGGTGACCTTCAACGGCACCATGTACGAGCTCTACCTCATCTACGACCTCAATACCGCGCAGAAAACGCTGGATGAGATCCAGAACGTGTTGTGGGCGGGCGGCGCAGCGCTGGTTCTCATGATCGGTGCCATCGCCTGGTACGTAACCCGGAACGTCGTGAGTCCGGTCAGCCACGCCGCCGTCGTTTCCGAGAAACTGGCCGCAGGCCAGCTCCAGGAACGCATGGTGGTCAAGGGAGAAGACGAAGTGGCTCGTCTGGGGGCGTCCTTCAACCACATGGCGGCCAGCCTCCAGGAGCAGATCACCCAGCTAGCCACGCTCTCCCAGATGCAGCAGCGCTTCGTTTCCGATGTCTCCCATGAGCTCCGGACTCCCTTGACCACGGTACGGATGGCCGCCGAAGTCCTGTTCGATGCCCGTGATGACTTCGATCCCATGAACAAGAGATCCGCAGAGCTCCTGTACAACCAAGTGGAGCGCTTCCAGTCGCTGTTGTCGGATCTGCTGGAAATTTCGCGGTTTGATGCCGGCGCTGCGGTTCTCGACGCCGAGCCGCAGGACATCTTCCAAGTGCTTGCGCAGGTCATGGACAGCGCCGCGCCGGTGGCCGCCGAGTACGGCTCGGAAGTCCGGCTGAATGCGCGGGAAAAGAGCATCATCGTTGAAATGGATTCCCGGCGGATCGAGCGCATCCTGCGGAACCTGGTGCTGAACGCCTTGGAGCACGGGGAAGGGAAACCCATCCATATCTCGGTCGCAGCAAACCAGGATTCCGTTGCCGTAGCCGTCAGGGATTACGGAATCGGGATGAGCCCCGCGGAAGCGGCGCGTGTGTTCGACCGGTTCTGGCGCGCGGATCCTGCCCGCGCCCGAACCACAGGCGGCAGTGGGCTTGGACTGTCCATCGCGGCCGAGGACACCAAGCTCCACAACGGCTGGCTGCAGGCATGGGGGCGCAAAGGCGTCGGGTCCAACTTCCGCCTGACGCTGCCGCTGCGGCAGGGCGGGAGCATCCTCAAATCGCCGCTGCAGTTGGAGCCCGCCGAGTTGGCCTTGCCGGGTACGGGTAATGAACGGCAGATGCTTGTCCTTGGCACGGGGAGCGAACGCCCCGCGGCCGCCGAGTCCCGCAAAGCCCTTGAATCCGCAGATACCGGGCAAACATTGGATACCTCGCCGGAGACCCGCGACGGAGGTGCGGGATGAGGGTCCACGTTCCCCGTTTGCGTGCGTTGGTCGCGCTGCTTGCTGTGGTGATGGTCCTCCTTTCGGCCTGCGCCCAGATCCCGAGGTCCGGCCCCGTGGGCAAGAGCAAGGACGAGAGCGCAGGAAACTCCAACGCACCGGTGTTCTTCCCCGCTGCTCCGCGTGCGGGCGCAAGCCCTGAAGCTGTCATCGAAGATTTCTACATGGCAGGCAGCGGATACGAGGACGACTACCCGGTTGCCAGGCAATACCTGACCCAAGCCCAGTCGGTGACGTGGAAGCCGGACAAGCGAGCCCTCGTTTTCCGCGAAGCGCAGGTGGTCAAGACCGCCGTCGAAAACGAGTATGTCTACGAACTGGACCTGGCCTATTCGGTCGACGCGGACGGGATCGCCACCCAATATCCACCAGGGACCAAGGAATCCATACCGGTTTCACTGGACCAAGTGGAGGGGGAGTGGCGCATCTCCAAGGTCCCTGACGGCACTGCCATTCCAGAGGAGACCTTCAAAGTCATCTACGGCGCCTACCCGATCTACTTCTACGACCCCACTTTCACCTATGCCGTGCCTGATTACCGGTGGTTCATCAAGAAGAAGACGGTTAAGTCCATGACCAGCGCCTTGCTGGCCGGTCCGGCACCCTACCTTCGTGGCGCCGTTGTCAGCGCTTTTCCTTCGGGCATGAAGCTCGCCCGTGAGTCCGTCCCCGTAGTCAGTGGTGCGGCCCAGGTGGACCTCTCGGCCAAGGAACTCTTCGATGCCTCGGCCGAGGACCGGCAACGGATGCAGAACCAGCTGGCACTGACCTTCAGGAGCCAGCCTGATGTGATCAACGTGCAGCTTCGCGCGGATCAGGATTTGGTACGGGTTGACGACGACGGCTCGGTGCTGCCCCCGGTGGTGGACAAGAGCGTGCCTGCCAGGCAAATCGCCGTGAACAACGGTGACCTGGTCCGCTACGAAAACAATCGCGTATCGCCGCTACCGGATATCCAATCGGTGGCAGGGCTCGGACCACATGCGCCGGCAGAGTCACCTGTTTCCCAGACAGTCGCCTTCCTCAACGGCGACCGGACAACCCTTTATTCGATTGAGCCGGGCCAACCCGCCCGTCAGCTGACCACCCGGAGTACCCTCACCGGTCCATCGTTCAGTCCGCACGACTGGGTATGGACCGCCGGGCCGGGAGCAAGCGGGGCTACGGAAGTCGTGGCGTTCAAACCGACGGGGGTTGCACCCGGAATGGCCATTCCCAACGTGACGGTTTCGCCCGTTTGGTTGTCCGGACGGACCGTGAAGGATTTCAGGGTGTCCCGGGAAGGCACCAGGGCTCTCGTTATCTCTGAAGCCAACGGTAAAACGGCCGTCCAGGTCGCAGGTATCGTCCGGAACCCGGATGGAACTCCCAAGGACCTGACAGCCCCGATTACCCTCCTGACCAGCTCGTCCCCGGACCAGGGCGTTTGGGTGAACGGTTCCACGGTGGCGGTCATGGCGTCCTCTGCCACAGGCACCGTGGTGCCGGAATTGCTGTCCCTTTCCTCTGGTGATCCCCAGCAACTGGCACCATGGGACGGTCTCACCGGCCTCAGTGCAGGCAATGGTTCCGAGCAGATCTACGGGCAGTCCGCCGCAGGTATTTTCCAGCGTGTCGGAAACGGCTGGGAGCTGCAGCTGAAGGGGCCAACGGAGCCGGCCTTCCCCGGGTGATGAGTCGGGGGTGCCACGGCCGGCCCCCCAGGGTTTCCGCAAAGCTGCTTGTCCACATAACTGCCAGAGCGCGTTCCGGGCTCCGTGGCTGCCGGGCAATCTTGGAACATGCCGAAACAGCCTCCCGCCCGTCCAACTGCGGACGGGACAACCATTGCCGGATTACGATTCGGCAGCCCGACCGACCCGGTTGCCTTGGCCCCCTCGGTGACCTTGGCCCGCCCGGTGACACGGGGTTCCAGACGCCATGATCCCGATCTTGATGCAGCGGAACCCCGTGATCCGCCAAGACGCGGGCAGTATCGCAGTGCCGGCCTGCGTTTACTCGCGGAACTATCGCGGACGCTTACTGCCCTGCTGAACCTGTTGGTTCCAGTGGAGTGCGTTTGTTGCGGCGCGGAGGACGCTGTCTTGTGCAGTGCCTGTGCAGGCCGGCTACGGGCTCTTTGCAAAACGCCGTTCAGGGCCGAACAGGAGTCCCCCGTCCTCGTGGATGTCGACGGAACACCCAGAGTAGGCGTGGTTGCTGCCGGCCTGTACAGGGAGGAACTCGCCCAAGCGTTGTTGTCTTTCAAGCACCTTGGCCAATGGCGGCTTGCTGCAGTGCTGGCACCCTGCCTCGCCCAGGCCATAAGCGCTGCTCTCGGTCCGGCAACGGACGTTTGCCTCGTTCCTGTTCCAAGCAGTGGCGGCGCATTCCGCAAACGCGGCTTCAGTCCTGTGTACATCCTGCTCGCCACCATCAGGCGACGCCGGTTGCTCCCACATTGCCGTGGGAGCAACCCCTTGCGAAAGAAGATGAATCTGCTTGCCGGAGGATCCGTGCGCCAGGCCGTGATGGAACTCCTGTTCCGTGCCGTCGGCGCGATCACTGGTGGTTCAGGCACTGGTGATTCACGCCAGGGAAGAACAACGGGACAAAAGGGCCTTGGCCGCGGGGCCAGGGCGAAACGGGTAGCGGGGTCCATGCGGGTGTCGTACTTTTGGAAAGCGCAATTGCGGGGCCGCAGGTGCCTGATAGTCGATGATGTCCTCACCACGGGCGCCACCTTGGCCGAAGCGGCGAGGGCTGTGCGGATGGCCGGAGGCGTCGTCTGCGGGGCGGTTGTCCTGGCGGCCACGAGGCCACCAGCCTACGCCTCCCGTCCAGCCGAAGACGAGCCCGCGCAGACGGTTAAGACGCAATCAAAAAATAAGTTGCCAAAGGATGAATAACTCGTGCCGATGAACTAACGTCGGTTGTGGGTACCAAGAACAGATGTACCTGTCGATAGCGGCTCGGAAAGGGGCTCGACTGTCCGTCAGACCGGCCCCAAACAGCGTCGTTGTCGTGTCACCTGAGTAATTTGGAGGGCACCATGGAGTTCATGATCAGCGGACGAAATCTGACAGTTTCTGACCGCTTTCGCGAATACGCAGGCGAGAAGATCTCGAAGATTGAATCGCTTGGGGACAAGGTCCAGCGGGTCGACGCCAAGGTTTCCAAGGAGACCAACCCGCGTCAGACACCCGGCCAGCTCACTGTTGAAGTGACCGTTCTGGGCCGGGGCCCCGTAATCCGTGCCGAGGCCACAGCCGCTGACAAATTTGCTGCCTTCGATCTCGCCTACAACAAGCTGCTGGAGCGGCTGCGTCGCGCGAAGGACAGGAAGAAGGTGCACCACGGACGCCACACGCCCAAGGCTGTGAGGGAAGCAACGGCTTCGCTTGAACCTGCCAGCACCACCGAACCCATCTACGCCGAATCAAGCAACCACCAGGAACCGGCCGCCGAGTCAGATGAGCGCTCGCCCTACGAGATCGAAAACGATATCCCTGCAGGCGATTCCCCGGTGCTCATCCGAAGGAAGGTATTTCCCGCAGCGTCCCTCACACTCGATGATGCGGTGGACAACATGGAACTCGTGGGCCACAACTTCTACCTGTTCCTGGACAAGGAAACCAATGCTCCGTCCGTTGTATACCGGCGCAGCGGTTGGACCTATGGTGTGATTACCCTTGACTCGACGTGCGAGCCAGGTGAGGAACCGGTCGAGGAAAAAATCCATGCGTACCGTTCCGATGACCAAGCCGCCAACGCGAGGTAAGGTGCGGTTGCCCTGACGAAAGGACTTCCATGAACGCTTCGCTGAGCCTGTCCCAGGCGAGGCGGATCGCATTGGCAGCCCAAGGACTTTCAAAAGCCCGGCCCTCCGGTCCCGTAACAGCACGGGCGGTGGGCCGGACTTTTGCCCGGTTGAACTTGGTCCAGATCGACTCCGTCAATGTTTTGGCAAGAAGTCATTACCTTCCCTTTTTCTCCAGGCTGGGTAATTACAACCCCGCGATCCTTCAGGCCATGGCGGGCAAGTCTCCGCGGAAGATGATGGAGTACTGGGCGCACGAGGCCAGTTTCATCAGGCCGGAGCACTTCCCGGACTTGTTGCTGTGGCAAAAACGCCTCTGGGTTGGCGCACATCGCATGGATCCGACCCTGCGTTTGGAAATGGAACAACGCATCATGGCCGCCTTGGCTTCCGGCCCGCCGATGACTGCTGCGGAGCTCACATCTAAACTCGGCCATGACGAGGTCCAAGGCCGTGACAACTGGGGATGGAACTGGAACGTGGTCAAACGGGTCCTCGAGCATTTGTTCGAGGAGGGTCGGGTTTCCGCGGCGTCGAGAACCACGCAGTTCGAGCGGAAATACACCCTGACAGCACGTGTTTTCAAGGGCGAACCCTTACCGGCCACCGATGCTGACGGATCGATGGACCGCCTCATCGAGGCCGCAGCCCGGGCCCATGGAGTCGGAACAATCCGCTGTTTTGCCGATTACTTCCGCACTCCCGTGAGGGCCGGTGCAGCGTCGGTACAGCGGCTTGTTCATGCGGGGCGGCTGGAGCCGGTCACAGTGCAGGGCTGGGACCGGGAAACATACCGCCACGTTGAATCCAAGGTCCCCCGCAAAGCTGAGGGGCGGGCGCTGCTGAGTCCGTTCGATTCACTCGTGTTTGAACGCCGCCGCCTCGAGGAGCTCTTTGGATTCCACTACCGCATCGAGATCTATACCCCTGCCCCCAAACGGCGCTTTGGCTACTACGTGTTGCCGTTTCTGCTGCGGGAGTCGATCGTAGCCCGAGTCGACCTCAAAGCGGACCGGGCCAACGGCCGACTCCTGGTCAGGGCTGCCCACGGCGAGCCGGAAGCGCCTGCAGATACCGCCGTCGAACTTGCTGCCGAACTCCAGCTCATGGCCGAATGGCTGGGACTTGTGGAAATCGTGGTGGAGCCGGTGGGAGACCTCGCATCCCCGCTGGCGGAAGCAGTTGCAGCCTCGGCACATCCACTGGTCTGCGCGGACGATCCGCTGACAGGGAAACCTGACAACGTGGTGTTGGTCTCTCCCGTAGACTGAAACAGCCAGAATTCGGCAGCATGAGACTGGGAGCAATTTCACGTGGCATCACTAATCGAAAAACTTCTCCGCACGGGTGACAAAAAAACCCTGAAGCAACTGCGGAACTATGCCGATTCCATCAATGCCCTTGAAGACTCCTTCAAGACGTTCTCAGATGCCGAACTTCGTGAGGAAACAGACCGTCTCCGCAGCCGGCACCAAGACGGCGAGTCACTCAACGACCTCCTTCCCGAGGCATTTGCCGCAGTCCGCGAGGCTTCATCAAGGACCCTGGGAATGCGTCATTTTGACGTTCAGCTCATGGGTGGCGCCGCGCTCCATCTGGGCAACATCGCAGAGATGAAAACCGGTGAAGGCAAGACCCTCGTGGCAACCGCACCTGCGTTCCTCAACGCGCTCACGGGCAAGGGCGTACACGTGGTCACCGTGAATGACTACCTCGCCGAATATCAATCGGAACTCATGGGACGCGTGTACCGTTTCCTGGGCCTCACGAGCGGCTGCATCCTGGCGAACCAGGACCCTGCCGTCCGCCGTGAACAGTACGCCGCCGACATCACGTACGGAACCAACAACGAATTCGGGTTCGACTACCTGCGCGACAACATGGCATGGGACGCCAGCGAACTGGTTCAGCGCGGACACAATTTTGCCATTGTGGATGAGGTCGACTCGATCCTGATCGACGAGGCCCGCACCCCGCTCATCATCTCCGGTCCCGCGCAGGGCGACACCAACCGCTGGTACAGCGAGTTCGCCAAGGTTGTCCTCCGCCTGCAGCCTGAGGTCGACTATGAGGTCGACGAGAAGAAGCGCACGGTTGGCGTCCTTGAGGCCGGCATTGAGAAGGTCGAGGACTACCTTGGTATCCAGAACCTCTACGAATCCGCCAACACCCCCCTCATTGGGTTCCTCAACAACGCCATCAAGGCCAAAGAGCTGTTCAAGCGGGACAAGGACTACGTCATTCTCGACGGAGAAGTCCTGATTGTCGACGAACACACCGGCCGTATCCTTGCTGGCCGTCGCTACAACGAAGGCATGCACCAGGCGATCGAAGCCAAGGAAAACGTCGAGATCAAGGCCGAAAACCAGACGCTCGCCACCGTGACGCTGCAGAACTACTTCCGCATGTATTCCAAGCTCTCGGGCATGACGGGTACCGCTGAAACCGAGGCGGCGGAGTTCATGAGCACGTACAAACTCGGCGTCGTTCCCATTCCCACCAACAGGGACATGCAGCGCATCGACCAGTCCGACCTCGTGTACAAGAATGAGGTCGTCAAGTTCGACGCCGTGGTCAAGGACATCGCGGAGCGCCACGAGAAAGGCCAGCCGGTCCTGGTCGGCACCACCAGTGTCGAGAAGAGTGAATACCTCTCCAAGCTTCTGGCCAAGGAAGGTATCCGCCACGAGGTCCTCAACGCAAAGAACCATGCCCGTGAAGCATCGATCGTGGCCCAAGCCGGGCGCAAGGGTGCCGTGACGGTTGCAACCAACATGGCCGGCCGTGGTACCGACATCATGCTGGGCGGCAATGCCGAATTCACGGCCATTGCAGAACTCGCCAAGCGAGGGCTCGACCCGGAAGAGAATTCCGAAGAATACGAGGCCGCCTGGCCTGCGGCCCTTGCCGCAGCCAAGCAGGCGGTCAAAGATGAGCACGAAGAAGTGCTGGACCTTGGCGGGCTTTATGTCCTGGGTACAGAACGCCACGAGTCCCGGCGCATCGACAACCAGCTTCGGGGACGTTCCGGTCGTCAGGGTGACCCTGGAGAGTCGCGTTTCTACCTTTCGTTGACCGATGACCTCATGCGGCTCTTCAACTCGGGTGCGGCCGAGCGCCTGATGAACAGCTCCGTGCCGGACGATGTTGCTCTGGAGTCCAAGCTGGTCTCGCGCGCCATCGCCTCAGCCCAGGGCCAGGTGGAAGCCCGTAACGCAGAACAGCGCAAGAACGTCCTGAAGTACGACGACGTTTTGAACCGCCAGCGCGAAGCAATTTATGGGGACCGGCGCCGGATCCTTGAGGGTGATGATCTCCACGAGAAGGTCCAGTACTTCCTGGAAGACACGATCAACGCCCTCATCGATGCTGCCACTGCTGAAGGAACGGGGGACGACTGGGACTTCAACCAGTTGTGGTCCAACCTCAAGACGCTTTACCCGGCCACCATTACCCCGCAAGACATCATCGACGAAGCGGGCGGAAAGTCGAAGGTTACAGCCGACTTCCTCCGCGAGGAGATCCTTTCGGACGCCCGGCTCGTGTACCAGGCCCGTGAAGAAGCCATTGGTTCTGAAAGCATGAGGGAGCTCGAGCGTCGCGTCGTTCTCTCCGTGCTGGGACGCAAATGGCAGGAGCACCTCTATGAGATGGACTATCTCAAAGAGGGGATTGGTCTGCGCGCAATGGCCCAGCGCGATCCCCTAGTGGAGTACCAGCGTGAAGGCTTCGTCATGTTCCAGAGCATGATGGAGGCCATCCGCGAAGAGAGCATCGGCTTCTTGTACAACCTGGAAGTAGAAGTCACACCCGCTGAAGACGTGGTTGTTGCCGACGACTCTGCAAGCGGAACGCACACCGAACACCACGATCCACAGATCCGCGCGGCCGGCCTGGAAGCGCCGGAAAAGCCGGCTCAGCTGCAATACACTGCTCCGGGCGAGGACGGCGGAACTCAAACACGCATCGAGGGAAGGTCTTCCGGCCGTTCGGGAAACCCCGCCAAGGCCGCCTCGCAGGAACCCCGCCGGTCCGCAAAGAAGAAGCGCCGCTAACGTTCCGAAAAGCTGTATGGCTACAGGGCCCGTTCTGTCTCATCCGAGCAGGTCGGGCCCTATCCATGCCCCGCGCGACCGGGTTGCTATCCGATCACGAGGGCTGTGACTTGCCAACTCTCCTCCCTGCGTTCCAAACGCAGGGCGATCGCACGGCACCTCTGCTCTTCGGCTACTACCACCGTCGCCTCACAAACGTGATCCGAAATCCGACAGGCTCGGACTGACCGCACCATCGGGCTCATATGCACACGCCGAGCCCGATGAGAACGGGCAGTGTGTTCGCGTGTCAGCGCTGTTCGATGCTGCAGCGCAAGGTAGCAGTCCGGATCCAGTGATCGCGCCAACTGCTGGATGGGCCGGGTGCCGGCGAGGACCTCTACGGCCGCCTGGGCTATGCTCCGGGCCACAAGCCGGACGTCAATGTCCCGAGCGCTTGCTCCCTGAGTTGCCCCGCCTTGTTTTGGTACGCGCCTTCTTATCGGCATGCGGGCCGCGGTCATCGTCATGTCTATCCTCAGAAGTTGGCTTTCCGGGCCAGGGCGGGGGATAGCCTGGCGGAAATTGCTTTTTCTGGGATGACGCGTGGTGCTCTTTGGTAAAAGTAACCGGTCCCTGAGTGGACGGAGTTCCCTCGGTTTGTTCTGTTGGCCTCAGCCGGGTGGTGGTTGCAGGACTTGGCCGGGACGGAGGAGCGACGGATCGTCTCCGATGAGCGCTTTGTTCGCGGCATACCACTTGGGCCAGTTAAGTGCCACATCGACGTCGTTGGCAAATGGTCCTGACCGACGGGCAGCGATTGACCAAAGAGTGTCGCCTGCCACCACTACCTCCGGGGCTTCGCCGGCAGGGACGGGAGTGGTGGTGCGGCCGGCTCGCCGGCTGAGCAATCCAGGCTCCGTTAGCGGAGCAGCCGGAGTCCACTCAGGGACGACCCCGCCGGGTGCTGCTTTCCACGACGGGTCGGCTGCCGCTGCAGTGTTGGTCGAAGCAAAGTGCCAAGCGGGTTCAGGTGCGTCGCCCCGGGCAGCTGGTGCGGACAGGACGTTGACGCAAAGAAGGGCGAAGACAATCCGGAGCATGAACGCCGGACTGCCCTTGGCGACGATCCCGGCTCGAACCCTCCTGCCCGACCGTTGGAGGACAGCAGCAGCGAACGCTGCCGCAAGAGACAGGAACCACCAAGCGATGATCGCCATGCCAAGGAGGCTGCCAACGACTGCCAGGAGGCGGTCAAAGGTGGCTGCCTGGGTCACAGCCCCTAGGGGAGCCCCGGATCCCGCTGCCAACCGGCCCAGGACAGCCAGCAAGAGGCCGAGAACGGGAACTGACACAATCAAGGCCGTATCGCGCCTTGACGCGGAATGCGTTCGGTCCATTGATCCCCTGCCTCGGATTGCATCGTTTGACATCATTTGATGAACTTTGCTCATTCTGAACACATTCGACATCATTTGTCCAATTTGCGACGCGACGAGGCTCCTTGCTTGGCGCGGCTTCGCTGTTGAGCCTACTCTGAGCATATGAGATGGGACTCTCTATTCAACGATCTCGGAGCGCAATTCGCTTCAAATCGGCAATTGGCACAGGAAGCAGAGATCACCGAACGTGCCCGGGTTGAAGCATCCCAAGTGATGTTGGCCGACAGGCTGCGGGGAGCGCTCGGCTCAGAGGCCGTATTTGTCTTGGGTACGGGCATGAGGGTTTCAGGGAGATTGGGGTGTGTGGGCCGCGACTGGTTCGTGCTGGCCGAAGGCATGCGGCAATGGCTGGTGCCGATGGAGTCGCTCGGCTACGTCGAGGCGCTGGGGCGGCCGGTCCACAAAACCGAAAACGTCGGCGTCGCCTCACTTCCGCTTCCCGGTGCAATCCGCCGTTTGGCCAGGGACAGGGCAGAAGTGGCTGTCCATGTGGCGACAGGGCAGGATCGAGGCCGGGTCCTCGAAGGCGTGATCGACGGCGTGGGACACGATTTCCTGGACCTGGCTGTGACCAGGGGTGAAACCAGGCGACGTGAAGCGGTGGCTCTAGTGGCTACCGTGCCGTTCGCTTCACTTGAGGCCGTTTGTTCAATCGGTCCGCGGGATTATTGAGCTGGTTCAGGCGCTCTTTGACTTCGATTTCCCGATCATGCGGCTGGCCTCCGCATACCGTTCTTCGATGTACTGTTCGAGCATTTTCTCCTCAATTCGCCACTGACCGCGGCCGCCGACCTGGATGGCCTTAAGCTCTCCACTGCGAACCAAGGCATAGGCCTGGGGTGAGTTGATCTGTAGTTGTTCGGCGACGTCCGCCAGAGTCAGGAAACGGGGCATAAGGCCATTTTGCCACCGCTTTACACTCCTTGGTGCAGTTATCCACAGTTTCTTACCTTTTGCTGTTACTGGCTTTGGTTACCGGTGGGCTTGGCCAAGAATGAATGTTGGTTACTGAAGGCGAAATCCGGCAGGGGGAACGGGCAACATGGAAAAAAGGTCGCCACAGGAAGGTGCCAGGCTCAAGCGGCCGTCATGGAAAGACCCCCGGTTGCTCATTGGGGTTCTATTGGTACTGCTCTCGGTATCGGGCGTCATCGCCGTGGTTGGATCGGCGGACAAAACCACCGAGGTCTACGCCGCCAAGGACGGGATAGCTGTAGGTCAGGTCATCACTCCGGCCGACTTGGCCGTGGTGAAAGTCCGCCTGGATGACGTCGAACCTGCGTACCTCACTGTTGCCGACGGCTTGACGACGGACAAAGTTGCCCTGCAGCGGATCGAGAAAAACCAACTGGTTCCGCAGAAGAGCCTTGGTCAGGCGGATGCGCTGAACCGCAAGCCTGTAGCCGTACCGGTGGAAGGGGAGCTGCCTCCGCAGGTAGTCCAGGGAGCGAAGGTGGACGTGTGGGTGGCCATGCCGGACGCCGCACGTGGATACAAGGAGCCGGCCTTGCTTTTGCCAGGCGCGGAAATCGCGCAAGTAACTCCGGGATCAAGCACCCTGGGATCTGCCAAAGCTACTGTTGTCCTGGTTCTCGTCACCGACCAACAGATGCCCGGATTGCTTGGGGCGCAGGCCAACGCGGCGAAGATCTCCGTTGTCTGGAACCCCTCGGGCCGTGGACAGTGAGTATCCCCGTAATCACCTTCGGTCCCGCACAGGACAAGCTGGTGAGTGGCCTCGAGCGCTTGCATGGTCCGGTCACGGTGGTTCGTCGCTGCTCTGAATTGACGGAATTGATGGCAGCCTGCCAAAGCGGACTCGCCCGGGCAGCGGTGGTGGCTGATGGCACCGACGGACTTACGGCGTCCTTGGTGGCCCGACTGGACGCTGTGGGAGTCACTGTCATTGCCCTGACTGACGAGCCTGACGAGGCGGCCCGCTTGAAGGCTGTCGGGGTGGCCGTCGCCCCCGCCGGAATCGAAGCGGATAGCTTGGCGGCGGCCATCTCCGAGACTGTCCAGGAGCGAAATGAACGGACCGGCCCGGTATCTCAAGCTGAATTCTCCGGGGTGGGCGCCGGGGACTTTCCCGTCAAACAAGCATCGTCACCGGCCGAGGAGTTCCCGGCGGCGGTGAACGTCGGGAAGGTCATCGCAGTCTGGGGCCCCGCGGGTGCGCCGGGTCGAACCATGCTTGCGGTCAATATTGCTGCCGAGTTGGCTGCGGCGGGCAGTTCCGTCTTGCTCGTGGATGCCGACAGCTACGGTGCCAGTGCGGCGGCGGCGTTGGGATTGCTGGACGAGGCGGCAGGTCTGGCGCAGGCTTGCCGCATGGCGGACCAAGGCGTCCTCACGCCTGACGCCCTTCGGAAGGCGGCGGTGGACGTACATACAAAACATGGCTCTTTTCAGTTTCTGAGTGGCATAACACGGGCTGACCGATGGACGGAACTCAGGCCGATCGCGTTGTCTGTCGTGCTGGAACGAGCCGTCCAAACGAGGCAGGTTGTGGTGATCGACGTCGGATTTTGTCTGGAATCCGATGAAGAACTCAGCTATGACACCTTGGCGCCCCGTAGGAACGGGGCCACGCTCAGGTGCCTTGAACTCGCGGACGAAGTTATCGCCGTGGGAGCGGCCGACGCAGTTGGCGTCCCGCGATTGGTGAGAGGCCTTGCCGAACTCGAGGCAGCCGTACCCGATGCAAACGTCCGCGTCGTCATGAACAAGGTGAGGCAATCGTCGGCAGGACGGTCTCCACGTCACCAGTTGTCCGAAGCATGGGAGCGCTTCGGACCCGCCAAGGGCATCGACACCTACCTTCCGGCGGATTTCGAGGCCTGTGATGCTGCGTTGCTTTCCGGATCAGTTCTGTTGGAATGCTCGCCGGATTCGGCGCTTCGGAAAGGAATCGCCGGACTGGTCTGTGCATGGGGCCAGCAAAAACGCGAATCTCCTGGTCGATCATCCAGAGCTTTGGCCTTCCTTAAGCGCTAGGCTCGCAATGTGGGCTGCAGAGTCGCAGCAATCAACATGTGATGGAGGCGTTTGTAAATGTCGTCAGGATCCAGTGTGGAGGATCGGTCCGATGCAGCAGTTGTCCGTGAGGGGTTCTACGGCGATTACTACGAGCACCTGGCCGAGGAGGACGCGCGGGGCTACTCTTCGGAGCTGCTGATCTCCAGGGCGGACAAGCACAAGCAGATTGCGGCATCGCGCAAGCCGGGAAACGCAATTGTCGAGATCGCCACGGAAGCCGACCGCAGTGTCGTTTATATCGTCACCGACGACATGCCGTTCCTTGTGGACTCGGTCAACGCCGAGCTCGTCCGGCAGAACTGTGCCATCCGCCTGGTGATGCACCCTCTCTTTGTGGTTACCAGGGACCGTGTATCCGGAGCTCTGGTGCAAGCTTCCCGGGTTCCCTCCAACATCGGAATTTCCAGCGGTGATACGGCAGCGCTCCCCAGCGTGGCACACCTGCTCGGAGACGGCGACAACTCCTCGCACATGGAGTCCTGGATTGCGGTGGAAGTCGACCGCATCAGCGAAGATGCCCGGGACGAACTTGTTGCAGGGCTGCAGCGGGTCCTTGGCGATGTCCGGGCTGCCGTTGAAGACTGGCCCAAGATGCGAAGCAAGGCCTTGGAGATCGCTGAGGCTCTCGGCACCGTTTCCCACCCTGAGCAGATTGCCGAACTGCGGCAGGCCCAGGATCTTCTGCGGTGGCTGGACAACGGCAACTTCACGTTCCTCGGCTACCGCGAATATGACCTCATCAATGACAACGGCGAGGATGTCCTGGAACTTCGCGAGGAGAGCGGACTGGGCTTGCTGCGCGCGGGAGACGCCACGCGCCAAATCCAGCACCTGACCGATGCAGGCCGAAAGCGTGCCCGGGAGAAGCGCGCGTTGGTCATCACAAAGGCCAACTCGCGTTCGACGGTGCACCGGCCTGCGTACCTGGATTACATCGGCGTCAAGAGCTTCGACGCCGCTGGCAACGTCAATGGGGAACGCAGGTTCATCGGCCTGTTTGCCACCAGCGCCTACACCGGCTCGGTGCGCAGTATCCCGATCGTGCGCGACAAGGTGGACGCGGTCCTCCGCAACGCAGGATTCCCCACCGACTCCCACTCCGGCAAGGACCTCCTCGGCATTCTCGAGACATATCCGCGCGATGAGCTGTTCCAGATTGAAATTCCGGATCTCGCAGCCACTGCGATGGGCATTCAACGGCTGCAAGAGCGACGCCGGACCAAACTGTTCCTCCGGCCGGACATTTACGGCCGGTTCATGTCGGCAGTGGTATACCTGCCCCGGGACCGCTACACCACCAGCGTCCGGCTCCGCATTGAGCAGGAACTCCGTGAGACCTTCCAGGCTGAAAGCATCGACTACGAGGCCCGGATTACGGAATCTGCTTTGGCCCGCGTCTTCTTCCGCATCAGGCTGCCCCGCACCGCGGAACTCGCAGAGGTCAACGTACCCGAGCTCGAACACCGGTTGATGCGGGCCTCGCGTTCATGGAGCGAAGGCATCGCCGAGGTGCTTCGCGAGAACCAGCCTGCCGAGACTGCAGAAGTCCTTTCAGCACTCTGGGCCGAAGCTTTTCCAGCCGGATATCGCGTCGACTACGAAGTAGAGGATGCGCTTGAGGACATCGAGCGTTTCGAAAAGTATGGCGCCGAGGCCGAGCGGGCAGGGGAAACGTCCAGGGAACTTCGCCCCGGCGTCCACGTATACCTGCCTGAAGGTGCAGGAGAGTCTTTGGAAGAGGACGCTCGCGTCAAGCTGTACCTCATGGAGCCCAAGAGCCTCAGCCAGATTTTGCCCTACTTCCACAACCTTGGGCTGGAGGTCCTGGACGAACGGCCTTTCGAAATCGAAACGGCTGATCACCGCGACTTCTTCCTTTACGACCTCGGGCTGAAATATCCGGCGGGAATTGACCCCCTCGCAACAGGTGACTTGTTGGCCGACTCCTTCGGAGCGGCCGTCACCGGAGCAGTCGAGTCAGACAACTTTGACCGTTTGGTTCTCCGTGAGGGGATGCACTGGCGGCAGGTCGTTGTCTTGCGGGCTTACGCCAAATACATGCGACAGATGGGTAATACCAACTCGTTCGGATTTATCGCCGATACGCTGCTCGCCAACCCCGATGTCGCCCGTGGCCTGACCTCATTGTTTGCTGCGAGGTTCGACCCGGCGGTTGAAGAAGCGCAGCGCTCGGAGCGTCAAGGTGCCGCCAGGGCTGCGCTTTCGAAGGCGATCGATGAAGTTGCCACCTTGGATGCCGACCGCGTCCTGCGCACCTTCGTCAACCTTATTGAATCGACCCTCCGCACCAACTTCTTCCAGAACAAGGGCTACCTCAGCTTCAAGCTGGACCCCACCTCCATTGAGGGCCTGCCGTTCCCGCGCCCGATGTACGAGATCTGGGTATACTCCCCGCGGGTCGAGGGCGTGCACCTCCGTTTCGGCAAGGTAGCGCGCGGTGGCCTCCGCTGGTCGGACCGCCGAGAGGATTTCCGGACCGAGATCCTTGGCCTGGTCAAGGCACAGACCGTCAAGAACGCCGTGATCGTACCCACGGGTGCAAAGGGCGGCTTTTTCGCAAAGAAGCTGCCCAACCCCGCCGTTGACCGTGGGGCCTGGATGGCCGAGGGAATCGAAAGCTACAAAACATTTATCCGTGGTCTGCTGGACATCACCGACAACCTGGTGACCTCACCGGACGGTGAGCGGCTCGTCCCGCCGTCGGACGTTGTCCGGCACGATGGTGACGACTCATACCTGGTGGTGGCGGCGGACAAGGGAACCGCGACGTTCTCCGACACGGCCAACGGGCTCGCCGCCGAATACGGTTTCTGGCTGGGCGATGCCTTCGCATCGGGCGGGTCAGTGGGCTACGACCACAAGGCGATGGGCATCACCGCCCGTGGCGCTTGGGAATCCGTAAAACGGCACTTCAGTGAACTCGACCTGGACACCCAGTCCGAAGAGTTCACGGTTGTAGGCGTCGGCGACATGTCGGGCGACGTTTTCGGCAACGGGATGCTGCTGTCCCGCCACATCAAGCTCGTTGCGGCGTTCGACCACCGGCACATCTTCCTGGACCCGGCTCCGGACGCTGCGGCCTCCTTCGCCGAAAGGCAGCGGCTCTTCGAACTGCCGCGGTCTTCCTGGGACGATTACGACCGTTCACTCATCAGCGAGGGCGGCGGAGTTTACGCACGCCAGGCCAAGACCATCCCGGTTTCAGAGCAGGTTCGCCAATCATTGGGCCTTCCCGACGGCACGACGCAGCTGAGTCCACCTGAATTGCTTCGCGCGATCCTTTTGGCCCCGGCCGACCTCCTTTACAACGGCGGCATCGGGACCTACGTGAAGGCAAGCACCGAGACGAATGCCTCCGTGGGCGACAAAGCCAACGACGCAATCCGCGTCGACGGAAAGGACCTTCGGGTCAAGGTGGTGGGTGAGGGTGGAAACCTGGGCCTCACCCAGCGTGGTCGCATCGAGGCAGCCCTGCAGGGCGTCATCCTTAATACGGATGCCATCGACAACTCGGCTGGAGTGGATTGCTCCGACCATGAGGTCAACATCAAGATCTTCGTCGATCGCATGGTGGCCGCCGGCAAGCTCGAGGCCTCCGAACGTGCGGAGTTCCTCGCTGACATGACCGAGGAAGTTGGCCGGTTGGTCCTCCAGGACAACATCGACCAGAACATCCTCCTCCTGAACGACCGGACCCGCGTTGCGGAATGGAGCCCCAGCTACGAACGGCTGATGGACTGGCTTGAGAAGTCGGCAGACCTTAAACGCGATCTGGAAGCGTTGCCCTCAACCGAGACCCTGCGGCAACGCCTCGAACAGGGCCAGGGACTGACGTCGCCTGAGCTCTCTGTGCTGGCCGCTTACGCGAAGATCGAGCTGGGTGCCGCCCTCCGGGACAGCAACCTGGCTGATGACCCGTGGTTCAAGGACACCATCCGCCAGTATTTCCCGAAGCAGTTGCGTGAGAAGTTCGACGCCGAGCTGGACACCCACCCGCTGCGGCGCGAGATCATCGCCACAGTGGTGGCCAACGACATCATCAACCTCGGCGGCATCACCTTTGCTTTCAGGGCCATTGAGGAGACATCCGCCAACGAAGTGGCCGTGGCGAAGGCGTTCGTCGCCCTGCGTGAGATCTACGATCTTGATTCCATGGTTGAAGACCTCAATGCCCTTCCGGCATCGTTCCCGACCGAGCACTGGAGCGAGGTCCACCTGGACATCCGCCGTCTCTTGGACAGGGCCGTTCGCTGGGTTCTGGGGCAGGGGATTGCTTCGCGGCCCATTGCCGAAGTGGTGGACTCCTTCAAACCGATGATGGAGCCGCTGCGCGCCAGGCTGTTGGATTACCTGCGTGGAGACGACAAGACCCGCATCACGGGCTGGTTGGAGAAGGCACGTAGTTGGGAGCTCCCCGAGCATCTGGCGCACCGGTGGGCGGAACTCTTTGAGAGCTATGCACTTCTGGACATCGCCCGGATCGCCCAGGCCCGGACCACCAGCGTCGAAGACGTGGCCAACGTCTACTACACGGTGTTTAACCGGTTCCATGTTGATTCGCTGCTGGAGCGTATCAGTGCGCTGCCGCGCGACGACCGTTGGCAGGCGCTGGCGCGCGCGGCCCTTCGGGACGACCTCTACTCCACGGTCGCGGATATGACGACGTCGGTACTGGAGTCGACTGCCGACGGAACCGTTGCCGAGGAGAGGCTCAAGGCGTGGGAAGGACAGAACGCCGAACAGCTTGGACGTGCCAAGACCATGTTCGATGAAGTGAATTCCCTTGAGGCCGACGACATGGCTTCCCTGTCGGTAGCATTAAGGCTCTTGAGGTCAATCGTCCGACGCTAGCAATGTGCCCGCGTCGTAAATGGAGGTGCAGTGGCAATCTTTACAGACCCCATCAGGGAACACGCTGATTTCGGGCCTGGGGATGCCGAATGGCTGCACCTCCTGGTCGGTGACTGGCAAATGGTCGCCGACCTTGCGTTCGCGGATCTTGCTTTGTGGTTTCCGCATCCCGAACTCGGATACATCGCCCTCGCCCACGTACGTCCGTCGACATCCCACACGGTGTTCCATGCGGACTTCGTGGGCGAGGGCATCCGTTCGGATCTTCGGCCGCTGGTGGAGAAGGCTTGGAACAGCCGCTCGATTGAGCGTTCCAGCGAAACCAGTTGGAGCAGCGAGATGGCGCTTCGCGTCGAAGCAGTTCCCATGGTCCGCAACGGCAGGACCCTGGCGGTGGTGACCTCGCACATGGATCTGTCCAGTTCGCGGATGCCGTCACGGCTCGAACTGACATACCGGCAATGCGCCTACGACCTCCTCCGCATGGGGACCTTGGGGCTGTGGCCCGATTTCGCATCTCCGACGGGTTCCCGGCGGGGCGCGCCCCGGGTTGGCGATGGGCTTATCCGCTTGGACGCCGACGGCGTGGTGCAATATGCCAGCCCGAATGGTGTTTCCGCCTTCCGCCGCCTGGGTGAAGTGGAGTCGCTTGAAGGCAGGTCGCTTGCCGAGGTGACTGCGGGATTGTTGAAAGACCGCAGGATGGTCGATGAAACCCTGCCGCTTGTGGTGACCGGCCGGATGCCTTGGCGCAGTGAAATCGAATCGCGGGGCGTCAGCCTGTCTTTGCGTGCCATTCCGCTTCGCGATGAGCAGCACCGTTTCGGTGCACTGGTCCTGTGCAGGGATGTTTCGGAGCTGAGGCGCCGTGAGATGGAATTGGTCACGAAGGACGCGACCATTCGCGAAATACACCACAGGGTGAAGAACAATCTTCAGACGGTTGCCGCCCTGCTGCGAATGCAGTCCCGGCGTATGGTCAGCGACGAGGCGAAACAGGGGTTGGAGCAGGCTATGCGTCGTGTGGCGACTATTGCCCTGGTCCACGAAACACTTTCGCAAGGCCTGACACAGAGTGTCGACTTCGATGAACTCATTGGCCGTCAGTTCAGGCTCTCTGCCGAGGTGGCTTCCCCGTCGCAGCATGTCCGCACCGAACGTTCCGGCATGTTCGGGGAACTGCCCAGCGACTTCGCCACGCCACTGGCTTTGGTGATTAACGAATTGGTGACGAACGCAGTGGAACACGGACTTGAGGGACGCACGGGCACAGTGTGGTTGCTTGCTGATCGGGCCCCGGGCGACGGCAATGACGAGTTCCTGACCGTGACGATTGCGGATGATGGCGTCGGCCTGCCCGATGGTCAGTACGCCGAAGGGTTGGGCCTTCAGATCGTAAGGACCCTCGTGACCAGTGAACTGGGAGGGACCATCCAATGGAGCCCGCGGGATGGTGGGGGCACCGCTGTGGAAATTGTCCTGAATCTGGCCAGGGCCTGACTGTTTCCGGAAACAGAAACGGAAGGCCGCAGACCATATGGTCTGCGGCCTCCCGTTGTATTTCGGTTGGTTGGGCCGCCGTTAAGACGCGCGGCGCGCCCGGGCTGCGCGGCGTTTGAGGGCACGGCGCTCATCTTCGCTCATGCCGCCCCAGACGCCGGCGTCCTGGCCGGATTCCAGCGCCCACTGCAAACACGTGTCCACTACGGGGCACCGACGGCAGACGCTCTTGGCTTCTTCGATCTGCAGAAGTGCTGGTCCCGTGTTACCGACTGGGAAGAAGAGCTCCGGGTCCTTGTCGAGGCAGGCTGCGCGATTACGCCAATCCATGCTGATCAGTCACTCCATTCGTGAGAACTAGGTGGGCCCCTTTTGTGAAAACATTCACGAGAGGCTCCAAAGGAAAGGGGCCCGCATGGGCCCCCTTGGTCGTCTGAGTCAAGCGTTTCATGTTAACGCCATGTAAACAAGGGGTTTTAGTCCTCGAAATGCCCGGAATCCGTGAGCGATGCATCACATCATCAACCATTGCCCTCACTGCTCAATGACTATGTCCGGTAGTGTGCCAGTGTGTCAAGACCTCCTGTTAACCCTGCCCAGCCATCCTCCGGAAGCGATGGAAACGATGACGTGAAACCCCTGGTTGGGGGCAAGGAAAGCAGGGAGTGGAACGCAACGATCAGTGCAAGGCCGGCAGGGATAGCAGTGATCTCCCTCGTTGTGGCCCTGGAAGCGTTGGCGCTTCTGTGCGCCGCCGGTTGGTACGCATTCGAGCTCCTGACCGGAGCGCCCGTGCTGACCTTTTGGGGTGCTGTGTTTACGTTGGGGCTCCTGCTCGCCTTTTCCGCCTGGTTGTTCGCCGTGGGCCACTTCCTCTTCCGCGGTTACCGCTGGACCCGCGCAGCCGCGCTGGTCGCCCAGTTGTTTGTGCTGACTATTGGTTTTCCGACGATGTCGGGTGGGCTGGTCCTTCCGGGCCTTGCCATGATTGTGCCCGCACTCGTCGCCCTGGTTCTGCTGTTTCAACGCAAAGTTATTTCGTATGCCTCAAGAACCGGCGGGACGCAAGGAGCCATTTAGCGAATCTCCAAAGCCTGCCGGGCCGGCCGGTTACTTAGGGCTTGGCGGATGGCCGCAGTAGGCCGCTTGGAAGTTCGCCTGCGTGTTACCGGCGACGGCCACGCCGCGGCCGGGAAGCGGGGACGAACCGGCGTGCACCCGGAGGCCGAAGACATCGCCATCCAATGGACCCTGCGGATTCAGGATCAGGCCCATTCTGGTTGTTTGCACATCCTCTGCCAGTGGGAGTCGGCGGAGAAGGGCCGGTCCGGCAGTGGCCGTCATGACCACTGTGGTTTTGGACGCAGCCAACTGTCCGATGGCATGCCGGGCTGTGGAATCAAGGGAGTCGGCGTCATCGATGAGGCAGACGGTCCTTGCTCCTGGTGCCATGCCCCCAGCCTCCTCGGCCACTGCCTGCCAAAAGGCCCCGGGTTCTGCGTTTCGGCCTGGACGTATCCAGGCAACACCGGGGTTGAGTGACTCAAGCGTGTCCAGCAGGCAAGTCTTGCCTGAACCTGGGCCGCCCACGATGAGGGAAACACCGCCAAAGCGGAGAGGGAGCCTTACAGGAGTTGCCGCGTCGCCACCAAGGCCTATCCATGCCAGTGGTGGAGCATCGGACCTGTCTTCAACAACGTCGGCATCAATTACAGCGGAGGCCAGGAAGTCCTCCCTGGTGAGGTAGGTAGGAAGAGGCCGGACCAAGAACGGCGGCTCGAGCCTGCCATCAGGATTGCTGGCTGGTTCGAGAGGTTCTCGTGGAGCCGAGCGGAACTGCGTTACGGCTGGCTGGTCCGAAACGAACGTGCCATAGGCGACGGCGCGGCCCGCATACGGTGCTGTTTCGGGCATGCGTGGCCAATGGAACCGTGCCTCGTCGGAAGCTCCCAGAGGGAAGAATGCACGATTTGGTATGGATGCAAAGAAGCGTGAACCCACGAGCTCGCGTTCTCCGCAGACCAGGACAGTTACCCCTAACGGTGTGCCGTCCCTGATGATGTCCCGGAACATATCTTCCGCCCAGGCAAAGGGTCCCTTCCTCAGCGCCGATACCCAGGTGCACCAACCGGTGACGATCAGAACAAGACGGGGGCCTTCCTGCTTGGCCCCGGCGTGGCCTCGCCTTCCGGCCATTTCTTCGCTGATCCTTTCCAACACCCTTACGGCCAGCGGAAGCTGATCAAGGCCAACAGTGGCGCCGTAGCCTTCACTCGTCCCCAAGGCACCCAATATTCCTGTTGCATCAAGCAGGTACAGATGATGCCGGCCAGGGTGGACGGCAAGCTGGGCGGCGACCGCCAGGAAGCAGCCCGGCATGCCGCTGGCCTGGCCGCCGATCATGGCAAGGTGCCCGTGCCCTTCGGGCGACCAGTCGAGAGTCCTGACTGTCTGTTCCTCGGGCCTGTCAAGTAGTCCGAGCGCCAGGGCGCCCGAGGCCAATGGCGTTTGGTTCGCGGGCAGGTCTTGGCGCTCCCGCTGGGGCTCGGAGGAGGACGGCAGTTCGAAATCCCAAGGTATGTGGGCCGGCAATGGAGGAGCTATGGGTTGCCGCGGCGGACGTCCGCCGATGCTGCTCCAAGCTGTCCGCACTGCAGAAACCAAGCGCTCCACGCCCGCCCCCGGCCGCCCAGGGGGAACTTCACCCTCTTGCACGCCCGATTCCAACGCTTCTTCGACCGACCTGACGCGGCTAAGGCTGGTCCGATCCTTCCGGGGATGCGATGGACCTGAGTCCGCCCCGGCGAGGAACGCTGATTGAAACTCCTCCGGTTTCCCGGAAGCCCTGACAAGGAACGCACGCCCCGGCTGGTCAACTCCTATCGCAGCGGCTGCTTTGGAGTTGATGACATCCATGGACTCGGCGTCCGACTGAACGCGAAGGGCGATGCTGGACGTGACGTTTGCCCTGATGTCCGCAGTCACGGCTCCCTGTGGCCGTTGTGTGGCCATGACAAGATGAATGCCAAGGGACCGGCCTATGGTGGCTATCCGCATCAGTTCAGCGAGTGCCGCGGGGGCTTGGTCAACCAGCATCCGGAATTCATCGATCACCACCATCATGTACGGGACCACCGGGAGTGTCCCGCCTCGGGACTGTTGATAATCGCGCAATCCCGCTGCACCGGCAGCGGCAAACAATTCCTCACGGCGCCGTACTTCGCTGCGAAGGGACGTTAGCGCGCGGCTGAAATCGTGGCTGGCCAGATCCGTGAGCAGCCCAACTGTGTGGGGCAATTCCCGCAAGGGCCCTAGACCCGAACCGCCTTTAAAATCAATCAACAGGAACACCAGCTGGTCGGGTGAGTATGTGGACGCCAGCGAAGCAACCATGGTTCTCAGCAGTTCGGATTTTCCGGATCCGGTGGTCCCGGCGACAAGTAAGTGGGGGCCATCCACAAGAAAGTCGAAGGCATGAGGACCGTTTGCATTTCTGCCCAGCAAAGCCTCAAGACGTAGTGGTCTTTCATTGCTGTTCCAGCGTCGAACGAGGCCGCGTGGACCCGTCGGCAGCATCTCTTCCAAGGAGCAATGACGAGGGATTGCCCCATGTCCCGTGCATTCGGACGATGAATCGCTGGAAACCACGCGGCAGAACCGGTCGAAAACCCTTTCGGGAACTTGGTCCGGAATGAATTCCTGCGGGCCGAGGGGCGTCTGCAACCGGGCAGAAACGCCGGACGAGTCCACTTCCACAGCCCAGAGGGCTTCCGCCGACTCAATCCCGAGGTATCGGAGGACTTGCCACCCTGCCCTCTTGGCAGCTTCCAGCAGCGCGTCGGCACCCTCGGTGGTCGCGAACGCGGGATCCAACACGATGATCCTTCCCCTGCCCTTTGTCCACATCCCCTCCAGGACAGTAAGTGCAGGTCCTGCGCCCGCGGCCAAGGTGCAGTTACGCAGAAACCTCGCGCTTGTGGGGAGATGCTCCGTGGCTCCGACGAGGATGACGGGGCTCTCCGCGGCCGACGGAAAAGCCGCCAACTGCATGAGCATGAAGCGCACCAGTCCCGCCACGTGCTCAGGCCTTCCGACGACGGCGATGCAAGGGGGAGCCGGGTCCAGGGCTACAGGAGACGACTCGATGGCCGGAAGAGTGAAGGACGGGTCTTCCGGGGCCAAACGGATATTGGCAGGGACGGACGACGTGCCAAGCCGGAGCCAGACCCCTTCCGGATCCTTCACATCGCGTCCAGTGCGCGCCGAGACGGCCGCGGTGCCTCCGTAGCCGAACATTCCATGCGTTCGCAGGGCATGGAGAAGGATGCCTGCCGCGGATGGCGCGCTTCGTCGTCGTCGTTCATCATCTTGCTGAACTGCTGCCCGCAGCGTTTCCTGGAATTCCCGGCGCACTTTCTGTCCGGCGAGGGCGGGAATCAACATACTGGCGGCAGAAGCAGCCGTGAGCGCGAGGAACGTCCACATGCCGGTCGCGACGGCAAGGCCAACGCTGGCCAGCAAGGGCAACAGAGCCATGGCCGCCACGACCCATCTCTTGCTTCCGGACAGCGTGGGCCGCTTAACTTCGATGGCTTCGGTAACTGATCTGCCGGCATCCGACGAAAGTGCCGGGGATGATCCCGTTGTTGCCATGATCGAAAGCGTTGAATTTCCGCACCTGATCGCCGAGGACGTAGTGACAGCGCCGCCCCGTAGTCGCTTTTCGTCAACGAGAACCAGCGTCCGGGCCGTTCTAGGGGCGAGTTCAAGCGCCGTTTCGGACACATTGATCAGGGCGTGGGCGCGCGACAGGTCCGGATCCGGAATGCGGATTTCTCCAACGTCCCGGCCCAGGCGGTGGAGTCCGCGTTCCAAGGGAAAGATGGTGCCCGCGGCCGGCCCGGAATGCGCCAGCAAGAGCAACGCCGGGGGAGCAGGGCTTAGGGATACAGTGTCCCCGAAGACTTTAGCATCGGTACCCTCTACTGCCCCTAGGTCTACCAGCACGGCGCCGGTGACGAGCGGCGGGACCCCGACCGTCAGGCCGCAGACGTCCTGGCCGGATACCGCCAAGCGGCCGACTCCCCGGGTAGCTTCGAGCATGGCGGCCAGCTGTAGTCCCGACCTTCCGGCCGTGATGTCTATGGTGAGTTCCTCCGGATCCGAAGCGACCTTTGCCATGGGTCCACGAACCAGCGTGCATTCGAGCGCCATGTGCCAGATCCTTTCGTCAGGTCAGGAGAACCCAGGTCAGTCCAAGTCAGGAGAAGACCCCTCGGTCTTGACGCTACGTCCCTTGGTGGCGGCGACGCTGCACCATCCGGCGCATATGTGGACAACGCCGGCCTGCCATGGCCGCGATGTTGCCTTGCCGCGGGTGCATGGCGTCTCGGCTAAGATGAATCTCGTTGTCGCGTGTGCTCAATGAGGAAGGACCTTCACCGGTGATAGTGGTTGCTGAGAGCGCCGATGTTTCAGACGAGGCGGTAATTGGTGATGGATCCAAGATCTGGCATCTGGCCCAAGTCCGCGAAAAGGCCGAGCTGGGTGAGAACTGCATCGTAGGACGCGGAGCCTATGTAGGCACCGGCGTCAAGATGGGCGACAACTGCAAAGTACAGAATTACGCCCTTGTCTACGAACCCGCAGAACTTGAGGCCGGCGTGTTTATTGGCCCCGCCGTCGTACTGACCAATGACACCTACCCACGCGCCGTCAGCCCCGATGGCAGCCTCAAGAGCGCCCACGACTGGGAACCGGTTGGTGTGACGATCCGGGAAGGCGCTTCAATCGGCGCGCGGGCGGTATGCGTTGCCCCGGTGACCATCGGCCGCTGGGCCACGGTTGCGGCCGGTGCTGTTGTTGCCAAGGACGTACCGGATTTCGCGCTGATGGTTGGTGTGCCTGCCAAGCGGCACGGTTGGGTCGGCAAAGCCGGGTTCCCCCTGCAGCGCAGTGGTGAGCATTGGGTCTGTCCCGAAACAGGTGCGACGTATGTTGAACAGAACGAAACTCTTCGAGAGGTAGAGGCATGAGCCCCGAATTCATTCCCCCCGCCAAGCCCATCATCGGCGACGATGAGGCCAAGGCTGTCCAGGCAGTTCTGGCCTCCGGGCAACTGGCCCAGGGCTCAGAGGTCGCGTCCTTCGAGCAGGAGTTCTCCCAGGTCCTCCTCGACGGCCGTGCAGCGGTCGCGGTCAACTCCGGCACGTCGGGCCTTCACCTGGGCCTGTTGGCCGCAGGAATCGGAGCGGGCGACGAAGTCATCGTTCCCTCCTTCACCTTTGCCGCCACTGCGAACTCGGTGGCCCTGACCGGCGCCACGCCAGTCTTTGCGGATGTCGATCCCGACTACTACACGCTTGATCCTGCCTCCGTAGAGTCGAAAATTACCGACCGCACGGCTGCCATCATGCCGGTGCACCTCTACGGTCACCCGTTCGACGTAGACGGGATCGGCGCCCTCGCTGAAAAGCACGGCGTCAAGGTCTTCGAAGACGCCGCCCAGGCCCATGGTGCCGCGGTCAACGGACGCAAAGTCGGAACCTTTGGCGACTTTGCCATGTTCAGCCTCTACCCGACCAAGAACATGACTTCCGGTGAGGGTGGCATGGTGAGCACGGGCCTGGCCGACGTCGAACGCCGCCTCCGCCTCCTCCGTAACCAGGGTATGGAACGGCAATACGAGAATGAGCTGGTTGGTTTCAACTGCCGCATGACCAACATCCATGCGGCCATCGGCCGGGTGCAGCTGACCAAGGTCGAAGCCTGGACCAAAACCCGGCAGGAGAATGCTGCGTTCTTCGATGCCAACATCGAGGGTGTAGTAACCCCGAAGGTCCGTGAAGGCTGCGAGCACGTTTACCACCAGTACACCATCCGGATTGGCGAGGACCGCGACGGATTCGCCAAGGCCCTCCGCGAGGAGTACCAGGTCGGTTGCGGCGTCTACTACCCGATCCCCAACCACCAGCTCGCGCCCTTCCAGACCGCCGACGAACTTCCCGTCACCGGAGAAGCGGCCAGCCACGTGCTTTCCATTCCGGTGCACCCGTCCCTGAGCCAGGACGATCTCGAGCGCATCGTCTCGGCAGTCAACGCTGTGGCAAAGGCGGGAAGCTAGTGGCAAACCTCCGCGCAGGGCTTATTGGACTGGGCATGATGGGCCGCCACCATGCCCGCGTGATCCGTGAGCTTGAAGGCGTCGATCTCGTTGCCGTGGCGGACTCCTACGGAGATCCCCACAATGTTGCGGACGGTTTGACAGTCCACAACACCGTGGAAGAACTGATCGCCCAGGGTATCGATATGGCCGTAGCCGCGGTTCCGACGATTCTCCACGAGGAAGTCGCCCTGCAGCTTGCTGAAGCAGGTGTGCATTGCCTGGTGGAAAAGCCGATCGCAAACGACTCGGAATCGGGCCGGCGCATTGCCGAAGCCTTCGAATCCAAGGGTCTCATCGGGGCAGTTGGCCACATCGAACGCTTCAACCCGTCCCTCCAGAGCCTTCGTGAACGGCTTGGCAACGGTGATCTGGGGGAGGTCTACCAGATCAGCACCCGCCGCCAGGGTCCCTTCCCGGCGCGCATCGCCGACGTCGGCGTGGTCAAGGATCTTGCCACCCATGACATCGACCTGACGGCCTGGCTGGCCCAGAGCAACTTCGCCAACGTCGTGGCACACACTACCTCGCGAAGCGGACGTGAGCACGAGGACATGGTCACGGCCATCGGGCACCTCAAGAGCGGGGTAGTGACCAACCACATAGTCAACTGGTTGTCGCCCATGAAAGAGCGCACAACCGTTGTCCTGGGAGAGCGTGGCGCCTTCATTGCGGATACGATCTCGGCGGATCTGACCTTCGTCGAAAACGGTACGTTCCAGACGGACTGGGATTCCATCGCCGCTTTCCGCGGGGTCTCCGAGGGATCGTCCACTCGCTTTGCCTTGGCCAAGCGGGAGCCCTTGAAAATGGAACACGAAGCGTTCCGCGACGCAGTTCTCGGCAAGTCCTTGAACATCGTCACCATGGCCGAGGGCCTGGAAACCTTGAGGGTCGCAGAGGCGGTTTTGGATTCCGCCAAGACGGGTTCCGTCATAGCCCTTTAGCTTGAATGCCCGTCCGCGGGTAGTGGGGGAGGCCGGCGATCGCCGGCCTCCCTTTGACGTTCAGGTGCCTCCCTGGCAGGTGTCAGGCTCTTCCGTGGATACGGGGAACCATGGCCTTGTCGGGTAGCCTTGACCAGTAGACGTGGGCACTTCTGTGCCCGCACGCCAATACACAGGAGAGTTTGTGAACGCTGATCTCGTCGTCGTCGGCTCGGGTTTCTTTGGCCTGACCATTGCAGAACGCGCCGCTACCGAGTTGGGGCTGAAGGTCGCGGTGCTTGATCGCCGCCACCATATTGGAGGAAACGCCTACAGCGAAAACGAAGAAAAGACGGGGATCGAGGTTCACCGCTACGGCGCCCACCTCTTCCACACCTCAAACGAACGCGTTTGGAATTACGTCAACAACTTCACCAAGTTCACCAGCTACCAGCACAAGGTCTACACCAGCCATAAAGGCGAGGTGTACCCCATGCCGATCAACCTCGGCACCATCAACCAGTTCTTCCGTTCGGCAATGAGCCCGTCCGAAGCCAAGGCCTTGATTACCGAGCAGGCCGGCGAGCTGGCCGGTACCGATCCGCAGAACCTCAACGACAAGGGCATCCAGCTGATCGGCCGCCCCTTGTATGAAGCCTTCATCAAGCACTACACCGGCAAGCAGTGGCAGACGGATCCGAAGGACTTGCCGGCAGAGATCATCTCGCGGCTTCCCGTGCGGTACAACTACGACAACCGCTACTTCAACGACACGTATGAGGGCCTCCCGGTGGACGGTTACACGGCCTGGATCGAGCGGATGGCCGACCACCCGAACATCGAGGTCATCCTCAACACGGACTTCTTTGACGACGGTGAATTTGGCCGCTCCTCCGTGCTCGGCCAGGTTCCGGTCATCTACACCGGCCCCGTGGACCGCTACTTCGACTACGCGGAGGGCGACCTTTCATGGCGGACGATCGACCTTGAAGAAGAGGTGCTGCCGATCGAGGACTTCCAAGGTTGCGCCGTGATGAACTATCCCGATGCGGACGCCGCGTTCACCCGTATCCATGAGTTCCGGCACTTCCACCCGGAGCGGGACTACACCAAGGACGCGACCGTCATCATGCGTGAATTCTCGCGTTTCGCGGAAAAGGGCGACGAGCCCTATTACCCGGTAAACACTTCGGATGACCGCAGCAAATTGCTCGCGTACCGCGATCTGGCCCGCGGCGAGAAATCCGTACTCTTCGGTGGCCGTCTCGGAACCTACAAGTACTTGGACATGCACATGGCCATTGGCTCGGCATTGTCCATGTTCGACAACAAGATCAAGCCGCACTTCACGGGCGGCGCAAAGCTGGAAAGCGGTGGAGTGGACGCATGACCGCCACCAGGAACGAAAGCCAGGAGACCGACATGACGGCCACCCAAGCAGAAACCAAACAGGCAGCCGGGGACCAGGACCTTCGAATTGTCCAGCGCGTGGTCTTCCCAGCGAACCGTGACCTCGACACCCTGCCCCTGTATGTCGACCCCGACACCAACAAGGTGCGGAAGCAGGACGAAAACGGAACCGCCGTTGTCCAGGCTGTGGGCATGGCACGGAAACTGCACCCCGAAGACATCCTGGACCGCGGTTCGGTCCAGGTCCGCAGGGGCGAGCGACTGTCCTTCGGGTCGTACTTCAATGCCTTCCCGGCCAGTTACTGGCGTAAATGGACCGTGGCCAACAAGACGGTCCTCCACATTGAAACCGAAGGCGAAGGCACCGTCATTGTCTATCGCTCCAACGCAAGGGGAGCTTCGCAGCGCGTCGACTCCATCCTGGTCGAAGGCAATGCGGCCAACGACTTTGAGCTGACCCTGGCTCCGTTTGGCGACGGCGGCTGGTATTGGTTCGACCTTATTGCCGGCGGCGACGGCATGACGTTGAAGAAGGCACACTGGGCTGTTCCTTCCGACGGCCGCTCCCAGGGCAAGGTGACCCTCGGTGTGACTACGTTCAACCGCGCCGATTACTGCCTGGAAACCATCAAGTCCATCGATGCAGATGCCGGTCTCCGCGAAATCCTGGCCGAACTCATCATTGTGGACCAGGGAAACAAGAAGGTTGCGGACGAAGACGGCTTCGATACCGTCGCGGCGTCCATGGGCGAGCAGTTGCGCATCATCAACCAGGGCAACCTGGGCGGCTCGGGTGGTTTTGCCCGGAACATGTACGAGACCCTTGTTTCCGATAAGAGCGACTACGTGATGCTGCTCGACGACGACATCGAACTGGAAACCGAAGGCGTACTGCGGGCGGTTGCCTTTGCGGACATGTGCCGCAAACCGACAATCGTCGGCGGCCACATGTTCGATATGTACAACAAGTCCGTGCTGCATGCCTACGCCGAAGTAGTGAACTTCTACCGCTTCCTGTGGGGCCCCGTGGAAGGCCTGGGCAACCATGACTTCTCCGCGGAGGGACTTCGCTCGACGCCGTTGCTCCACCGCCGCTGGGACGCCGACTACAACGGCTGGTGGATGTGCCTCATCCCCAAGACGGTCGTGGAGAACATTGGCCTCTCGCTTCCCGTTTTCATCAAGTGGGACGACGCCGAATACTCGCTCCGCGCCAGGGCCGCAGGCTTCCCGACAGTCACGCTTCCCGGAGCTGCGGTCTGGCATGTTTCCTGGGCAGACAAGGATGATTCCGTCGACTGGCAGGCGTACTACCACGAGCGCAATCGCCTGATTGCCACGCTGCTGCATTCACCGTTCCCCAAGGGTGGCCGCATTTTCCGTGAGAGCCTGAACACGGACATCAAACACCTGGTCTCCATGCAGTACTACCCCGAGCAGGCCCGCATCATGGCACTTCGGGATGTGCTCGAAGGCCCGGGCAAGCTTCATGAGCAGTTGCCGTCCACGATGCCCAAGCTCCGGGCAATGCGCGACGACTTTGTGGATTCCCAGATCAAAACCGACCCCGGAGCCTTCCCGGAGGTTTACCGGAAGCGTCCGCCGAAGAAGCCGCAGACCTACAAGCAGCCCGGTGCCCTGGGCTTGCTCCCGTGGGCGGTCAAGACGGTCCTCAAGCAGACGATTGCCCCCGTCCGCGAGTCTGCCGGAACCAACCCCGAAGCACACGTCGCCCACCAGGACGGCAAGTGGTGGAGCCTGGCGCACCTCGACAGTGCCGTGGTCTCAAACGCTGACGGCACCGGTGCCTCCTGGTACCGGCGCGATCCCAAGCTGGTCCGTCGGATGCTGGTCGAAACCGCCCAGCTCCATGCGCAGCTGTTCTCGAACTGGGAAACGCTGCGTGCGCAGTACCGTGAGGCACTTCCGGAGATTACTTCCATGGATTCATGGCGGGAAACCTTCGAAGCTTCGGAGCCCCAACAGTAGCGATGGCCGACTCGACTGATACATATGCTGTTCCCGGGGTTGGTGCCGGGCTCCTGGATGTCTTCAGGCGCCGGTACCTCCTCAAGCTGATTGTCCGCAAGGAACTGCGCGTCAGATACCGGGGCTCCGTGCTGGGCCTTGCCTGGTCCTACGTCAAGCCCCTGGTTCAGTACCTGGTGCTTTTCATGGCTTTGGGCATCGTGCTGCGGGTCGGGGACCAGATCCCGAATTACGCCCTGTACATGTTCTCCGGCGTCATCGTGGTGAACTTCTTCACCGAAGCATTTTCCAATGCCACGCGTTCCATTGTGTGGAATGCGGCGCTGGTGAAAAAGATCTACCTCCCGCGTGAGCTGTTTCCTGTGGCGTCCGTCTGGGTGGCGGCGGTGCACTTCCTGCCCCAACTGGTGGTGCTGTTGGCTGCCGCGCTGCTCAACGGTTGGCATCCGGACGCAATGCAACTGTTCGGAGCAGCCCTTGGGTTCGTGATTGTCGCTGTGACGGCAACCGGGCTTGGTTTGCTGGCAGGAGCCATCAACGTTTTCTTCCGGGACGCCGAGAACATCGTGGACATGCTCATGATGGTCGTTACGTGGACTTCTCCGGTTCTCTACGACTGGACCATGATTCGACGACTTGCCCCGGACTGGGCGCTGACGCTCTACCAACTGAACCCGGTGACTGTCGCCGTCGAGCTGTTCCACTGGGCTTTCTGGTACCCGACCGTCACCAAGCCCGTGGAACTGCCCCCGCACCTTCTCATGACCGGATTCGCCGGACTGGGAATGGCCGCGCTGTTCCTTATTATCGGCCAGCTGGTGTTCCGCCGGCTTGAAGGCCACTTTGCGCAGGAGGTCTGAGTGGGCGCCGCCATCATAGTCAAGAACCTGAAGAAAACCTTCAACCTCCGTCACTCGCATTCCCTCAAAGAGACGCTGGTCTGGTTGGTCAAGGGCCGCAAGGGTGAACTGACCAAGAAGTTCGATGCCCTGCACGACGTCAGCTTCGAGATCCAGCCCGGTGAAACGGTGGCCCTGCTGGGATTCAATGGCTCAGGCAAGTCCACACTGTTGAAGCTCATTTCCGGAGTCATCCTTCCTGACAAGGGCACGGTCCGCACCAAGGGCCGGGTGGCAGGACTCATCGAGGTTGGCGCTGGATTCCATCCGGATCTCTCGGGACGCGAAAATGTGTTCCTCAACGCCGCCATCCTCGGAATGACCGAAGAAGAGATCAATTCGAAGTTCGACGAGATCGTGGCTTTCTCGGAGATCGAGCAGTTCATCGACACCGAAGTGAAGTTCTATTCGTCAGGTATGTTCCTGCGCCTGGCCTTTGCCGTGGCTGTACATACCCAGCCGGACATCTTCCTCGTGGACGAAATACTGGCTGTGGGAGACGAGCCGTTCCAACGCAAGTGCCTGGCAAAAATCAAGCAACTCTCGGATGAAGGCCGCACCTTGGTTGTTGTCAGCCATGATCTGGACATGATCTCGCGGATTTGTGACAGGGGAGTGGTGCTGTCATCCGGTACCGTCCAGTTCGAGGGACCTGCCGACCAAGCCGTAGCTTGGTTGAGGGAACGCAACTAACCGGCCAGCAATTGCATTAAGTCGTCTGTCAACGGATGGCTGGTGGAAGCATCTAAGAAAGGCGACCGTAGGAATGGGTATCGGCCCTCTGCTGTTGTGTGTACTCCTGATTGTCCTGTTGTGGTGGGGTCCAGGCTGGCTGCTCGGGGAAGCGTTGGGCGTCCGGCGGACGATATTGCCGGTGGTTGCGCCCTTGTTGGGGATGGGGGCCCTGACAGTCATCGGAGTCATGGGGCATTCCCTGGGCCTGAGCTGGCAGTTGTTGCCGGTGGCGGCCGTCCTGTTGGTGTTGGCCGGATTGCTTTTCGCGCTGAGGCTTTTCCTGCAGCGCCGTTACCCGGACAGATTCGGCGCCACCAAGCCCAGCCACACGGGGATCTTTGGCAAGCACCACATTTCCGGCGCCTGGTGGATCCTTGTCGCCGGGCTCGTGGCCGGCGGAGCAGTGGCTGCGGTGTCATGGACAGTTGGCACCGAGGGCCTGTTGGGTATCAACCAGGACTGGGACATTCCCTGGCACGCCAACATGATCCGTTTGATTTCGGTGAACCACGAGTGGGACCCCGGTATTGCCGGTAACTTCGCCTACTACGACACCTCGATTGCGGATGCCCCGATCCGGAGCTATCCGATAGCGTTCCACGCGCTCCTGTCTTTGGTCTGGCCGTTCACCGGCGTCAGCATCCCGGTTTTCCTTAATGTCTTCGTGATGGTGATGATGGCCGTGCAGCTTCCGCTGAGCACCATGGCCCTCACCATGTTGGTGACCCGTCGCCCCATTGCGGTTGCCGCAGCCGGCGCAGTATCCGGATGGTTCACCGTCTATCCGTACGACCTCTTGTGGCGCGGACCGCTGATTCCGTTTTTCGCGGGGATGTTATTGGTAGGTCCCTTCGCCTTCCTGGCTATCAAGGGCGCCCTTGAACGCAGGAAATTCTGGATTCCCGGAATAGCTTTCGGCGCGGTAGGACTCATTGCCGTCCACCCGTCGCTGGCCTTTGTCGTCCTCCCGCTGCTGGTTTTCTGGTTCATCTCCGCGGCGATCCGCAGGAAGGGCCGCATTCTCGGCATTACCGTCTACCTGGCCGTTGCAGGGGTACTTGCGGCAATCCTGGGGCTGCCGATCATTCAGCAGATGCTCAAGGAGTCCGAGCGTGTCTCCAAGATGATGTGGGCCCCGGACACGGACCGCAACGGCGCGATCCAGAACATCATCTTCCTGCATCACGGATCCATCGCGATGCCGATCCTCACTGTTTTGGTGGCCTTGGGCTGCCTGGCAGCGGTTCTTCGCATCCGTATGTGGTGGTATTTCGGTCCGGTCCTGGCCTTTGCCTTCCTGTCGGTTTACACCATGGGAAGCGACAGTCCACGGTTCCTGAACCTGACGGCTCCTTTCTACGACGATCAGTGGCGAATTTTCGGCATCCTCGTGATGTTGCTTGTTCCGCTCGCGGGCCTCGGCGTGGCCCAAGCCGCGGAAGCCGTCGAATGGTTGGTCGCGCGGATCCGCCGTCGGCGGTCGTCTGAAACCGACGCCGACGGTGACGCACGACGGCGCCCGCGTCGCCTTGTCACTGTTGGGGCTGCATTCGTTGTCCTGCTCGTGGCCGGGATCGCCGCCACTCCGTACTTCAAGCAGAACGCCGAGCGAATCAACATCAACACCAAGGTGGACGGAGCCACACTCAGCAGTTCGGAAGTGGACCTGCTCAGCAAGATGGACCAATACGTCCCGCAGGATGCGACTGTTCTCAATGACTCCTGCGACGGTTCCGTGTGGATGTACGCCCTCGGCAACCGCATGCCCATGATCCGCCACTTCGAGGTGTTGCCCACCAACCGCCAACTCCTGGTTCTGCAGAAGCTTCCGGAACTTGCCACGGACCAGGCGGCGCGGGAAGCGGCTTCCGAACTTGGCATTGAATGGGTGTACATCGCTGATGGCCGTATCCGTGCCTGGGACGAACCGAAGCCAGGACTCACCCAGCCCGATTCCATTCCTTACCTGAAGCTGGTGACGCGTGAAGGGAACGCTGCGCTTTACCACATCGACTGGGCTGAGTTGCCTGGCGGCAAGGCAGCGTTCGACGCGGCTGCCAAGGACCGCGTCCAGCTCGATGGCGTTCCGGGTATCCTCGAAAACCGAAACCCTGACGGCATCGCCCCGCTCGGAAGGATTTGCTGACCATGAAGGCTTTCATCACCAAATTCCTGTCTTCCAGTCTTTTCCGGTTCCTGCTGATCGGTGGCCTCAGCTTCCTGGTAGACCTTGGCCTGCTGGCCCTGTGTTACCAGGTCTTTGGTTGGCCCCTCTGGCTGGCCACCGGTGCAGGATTCTGGGGCAGCTTCTTCTTTAACTACTTCCTCCAGAGGCATTTCGCTTTCGGCGGCGGCGGCACTGCCATCGGCGGAGTGCTGCGTTACTCCGGGTTGCTGGCGTTCAACACGCTCGCGGTCATGGGGATAGTTGAACTCTTCCAATTCCTTGGAGCCGGATATGTAGCCGGTAAAGTGGTGGCGACTGCCGTGACCATGGGCTGGAACTACTTCATTTACAAGCACTGGGTCTTCCCGCAGAAAAAGCATGCCAAGGACGCCAGTCATCAAACCGACGGCGCGTCGGGCAGCGATGCGCCCCCACAGAACCTCACACCAAAGAGCAGCGAAGGATAAGCGATGTATCGAGGCGTTCGAATTGCCGCGGTAGTACCGGCCTACAAAGAAGAGAACCATATCGCGCAGGTCATCCAGACCATGCCTGAATTTGTCGATCACATCGTTATTGTCGATGACTGCAGCCCGGACGATACGTCCGGCGCGGCCCGCCGGGCTGACGACGGACGGGTCACCCTCATCCGCCACGAAGTCAACCAGGGGGTTGGCGGAGCCGTGCTGACGGCACACAAGGCGGCCATGGAGCTGGGTGCCGACATCAACGTGGTCATGGCCGGAGACGCCCAGATGGACCCGGACTACCTTCCCCAGTTGCTGGACCCGGTGGTTGATGGTTATGGGTTTGCCAAGGCGAACCGGTTCTTCTCCGGCGAATCCTTCGCCGGCATGCCGGGATACCGCATTTTCGGCAACATCGTGTTGTCCTTCATGACCAAGCTGGCCTCGGGCTACTGGCACATTTTCGATCCGCAGAACGGGTACACGGCAATCCGCACGGAGGTCCTTCGCAGGCTTCCCATGAACAAGGTCGCAGCCCGCTACAGCTTTGAGAACGATCTGCTGATCCACCTGAACATTCTCGATGTTCCGATCGTGGACGTCCCGATTCCGGCGGTCTACGGCAACGAAGTCTCCAGCATCAAGCTGCGCAAAGTCATTCCTGAGCTTCTGGCCATGTTGTTCGGTGGCTTCTGGCGCCGTGTTTGGTGGAAGTACATGGTGTGGTCCTTCTCGGCGGTAGCACTGCTGCTTATTGCGGGTCTGGCGCTCATCGTCATGGGCCTGGGGGTCGGAGCCTGGGTGCTTGCTGCCAGTGTGGGTTCACCCACTGCGGGGTCGGTGATGCTGGCTGTAGTGCCCTTTGTGCTGGGTGTTCAGATGTTGTTGGTGTCATTGCAACTGGATATCCAGGCGAGCCCCGACAGGCCAACGATGCATCCCATGAAGGAACGTGCATAGAGAAGATTGGCAAACGGCCCGGACGCAGAGACTACGTCCGGGCCGTTTTTTGGTGGCATAGGGCAGGTAGCCCCGTCCCGCCCTATGCGGTCTTGGTCAGGGGAGCGAGGTGAAACCTCCCCAACCCCAGCCCACCTGGCTGCGTGGAAGCCATCCCGACGTTCCGTTGCCCGGGTAGAGGAAGAGGTTGCCTCCGGAGTCCCTGGCGAGGACGTCGTTCTTCCCGTCACCGTTGAAGTCGCCGGGACCGAGGATTGCCGTCATCGAGGCCCAGCCGCTTCCTACTTGTACCCTGCTGAGCCAGCCGCCGGTGCCGTTGCCCGGGTAGAGCCACAGGATGCCGGAGGTGTCCCGGGCGAGAACGTCGGTCTTCCCGTCACCGTTGAAGTCTCCGGTGCTAAGGATGGCATTCATGGCGTTCCATCCGGTTCCTACCTGGGATATGGTGCCGAATCCGCCGGTGCCATTTCCCCTGTACAGCCAGAGTGCGCCTGCCGAGTCCCTGGCAAGGAGGTCGGCTTTGCCGTCTCCGCTGAAGTCGCCGGGTGCCAGGATCAACGTCATGCCGTTCCATCCCGTGCCGGCCTGAACCCGGGGGGCCAAGCCGCCGGAACCGTTGCCCGGGTACAGCCAGAGGACACCGTTGGTATCCCGGGCCAGGACATCGCTGCGGCCGTCGCCGTTGAAGTCCTTGGTAGGCACGATGGCGGTGAGCGTGTTCCAGCCGGTTCCCAGAGACTTCTGCGTTAGCCAGCCGCCGGATCCGTTGCCCGGGTAGAGCCACAGAGTGCCGCCGTTGTCACGGGCGATCACGTCGTTCTTGGCGTCACCTGTGTAGTCCTTCCACGTATTGGCCGGCGGTGTCGTCACGGTGTAAGCCTGGGAGACGACCGCTGAGCTGTTGTTGGCAGCGTCCACCGCGAAGTACTTCAGCGTCATCGCCGCGGTGAGCGTGATGGGAGCCGAATACTTGTTGGCTGCAGTCGCCGTGGGTGTTGTCCCGTTGGTGGTGAAGTAGATGCTGGCGCCTGCCTCGTTGGCCGTCAACGTGATCTGCTGGCCCGAGGGGTAGGCCCCGGCAGCGGGCGAAGCCGTGACAACAGGCGGTGTCGTATCGAGCACCGTGTAAGCCGTCGACGTTGCGGCCGAGGCGTTGCCGTAGGCATCAATGGCGATGACCTTCACGGTGGTGTTTCCGGTCAGGGCAAACGGTGCGGAGTAGGCCTTGGTGCTGCCCGTCGCAGTAGTGCCCGGAGCGGAACCATCCGTTGTGTAGTAGATGGTGCTGCCTGACTCGTTGGCCGTCAAAGTGACCAACTGGCCGGACGGGTAGGCCCCGGCCGCCGGCGAAACGGTGACAACGGGAGGGGTGTTGTCCAGCACGTAGCTCTGCGTTGCGACTGCCGAGGAGTTGCCGGCCGTGTCCCTGGCAAAATACTGCAGCGTCATGGACGTCAACGGGATCGGTCCGGAGTACACCGGGCTTGACGCGGTCGGCGTCGAACCGTCCGTTGTGACAAAGATGCTCGCCGCCTCGTTGGCCGACAAAGTGATGGACTTGCCCGGACCATAGGTCCCGCCGACGGGGTCGACCGAAACCACTGGAGCTGTGGTGTCCGGAGCGGATACCGTGACTGTCCGCGTGGCCGTGGATGTGTTGCCGGCCTGGTCGCGGGCCTCCACGGTAAAGGTCACGGATCCGTTGGGCAGTGCGGAGTACGCCTTTGGCGAGGTGCATTCAGTGAAGGCGTTGTTGCCGAGCTTGCACCGGTAACCGGCAATATCTGCCGATGTTGAGGAGAACGTGAATGACGGCGAAGCTGTCACTGTTGCTCCTTCTGCCGGTGCGGTGATGCTCACCTGTGGCGCAGTGAGGTCGGCCGTCACGGTCACGGAGGCAACGCCGCTGATGTTGCCCGCCATGTCTGCCGCCCGTACCCGGATAATATGCTGACCGGCGGTAGCCAGGGTCAATGTCTGGGCGTTGGCGCAAGCCGTGAAGGTGGTGGTGGAGTCGATAGAGCAGGAAAGTACCGAGTCCGCATCTGAGGTGACGCCGAGGACGGGCGAACCATTCACCGTTGCTCCGGCGGCCGGCGATGTGATCACCGGTGTTGCGGGGGCCGTCAGGTCCACCGTGAAGGAGCGCGAAACCGGAGTTCCGGAAGGTGCTGCCCTTACGGAGAAGGTGTAGGCCCCGGCAGCCAGTGCTGTTGCGGGCGTAAATGTTCCGCCGGTGCAGGTCTGCCACACCGGTGCCGCCGTGCTCAGCTGCAGGCTGCACTCAAGGGCTCCACCGGGAGGAGTGGAAGCGACGGTGAAGGTCGGCGTCGAATCGTTGGTGAAGGCCGGGTTGGCAGCCTGGGTCCCGTCTGCCGCGGTCGGGCCACTGACGATGGAGGGCACCACACCGCCAAGGCTCTGAAGACGTCCCTGCTGGGTTGGCCTGGCCGGGTCCAGTTGGCCGGGGTCGTCCATGACCAGCACTTTGCCGTCCCGCATGGAGAGTCCGCCGATCTTGCTGAAACCGAGGGCCCACTGCGTGTCCACCTTGTCGTTGCTCAGGTCGATCCGGGAGATCGTGTCCTTGCCCACGTCCGCCGTGGTTGTTCCACCGCCTGTTCCGGTATAGAGGACCAGGGGCGTCTGCCAGTCGTAGTAGATCGCAGTCGGCTTGCCCACGTTGTAAATCGGGGCGGGTACGTAATTGGTCAGGACGCCGTCATCGGGAGCAGTGAATACCGTCAACCCGGCCGTTTCGGCAACGTAGACCACCACATTACCGGCACTGTTGCGGTGCGTGGCGGCGAGCCCCAAGGCACTCGAGTTGACCGAAGCAATCGATTCGATGCTTGGGTGAAGCGCCGTGGGGTCGGCGATTTTGATGATGGACCTGGCATTTGCGAAAGAGAGGTAGATGTTGCCGTCGGGGCCATCGCTGACGGCGTTGGGCCGGAGGTCGCCGTCAAAAATGGTCAGCTGGCTCTTGTAATCGAAAGCGCTGGTTCCAGCGTTCCAGACCGCCCGGTAAACTGCCGAGCTTCCGACGGCGGCATCCGGGATAAAGGCGATTTCGTCGCCGCTGCCTGGATTCGCCGGAGTCGGGTCGATGATTGCGGGCGTTCCTGCCAGGGCCGGTCCGGTCTTGTGACCGGTCAGGGTGCCGCCGAGGCAAGTGCTCGTTTCAAGTCCTCCGGCAGTGGCGCCTGAGGCTTCGGTAACACGGCAGAAGCCTGCGCGTGCATCCGAAACCCATATCCGGCCCTTTGGATCCACAAGGGATCCGGCGGCCTTGGTGAGTCCGACGGCGACAGTTTGTCGGGATTGGTCAGCTGCGGCGGTGCCTGCGGTCAACAACCCGGTAAGTGCCGCTGTTGCCAGGCTTGCCGCCGCGATGACAGCTGTTGCTTTGTTGCCGTTCCACCCTGCGGCCGGCCGTGCCGAGGCAGAGTGCTTGGGCGTTCCATGAGAGGTTCTTGAGCGACCGGTGAGGGCAAGGCATGCCAAACCAAGCTGAAGAACACTGCGTCTGCGCGTGTCCACCGAGGGATCCCCACTTCATTCGGATGCTCCCCAGCTCCGCATGTGTTGGTTATTCGCCCCACGCCGTTCCCGGCTGCGTCTTAGACCATCTTCGACTCAATTTTCACATTTGTCACTAGTGGATTCCTGTGTGTTCCGGCGTTGCCCGGCTTCGGGTCCCGCGTATTGACCGTTCATGCGTAGCCGATCACGATTGGAGTGGAGGTCCCAATGCGGAAGTTCTTACCCTTCTACGCGGTAGTGGCATTGCTGTTCGCGGGGTGCGTGGCACCTTCGCCGCAGCCTTCCCCCGGCCTGCCTTCGTCAGGTCCTGCGGGCAGCAGCGCGACGGCGTCTCCCAGCCTGCCGCCGTCGTCCGTTCCCTTCAGTGAGGCTCCTGGCAAGGAGGACCCGGGACCTGGCGAAGACGACGCCGGCCGCTTCGCGTACAAGTGCAGCAGCCTGGACGCTTCACCGGAAGTGCAGTTGTCGAGCCTGGCAGAGGTCTGGGCGGCGCCCAACTACACACGCATGGCTTCCTGCGACGTCAGCTATGCCGGGCCGCAGCCGTTCCAGCCCACAGAACGTGAACTGGAGGCCATCACGACGGCGACAGGACAGGATGCCGGAGCGGAAAAAGGGCTTGCAGCCCTCTTGGAGGTACAGAGGCTATGCACACGGGTCAGCAATGAGGCTGCGGCGGACGGGTTCGGCGGGGCAAGCAAGGAAACGCTGGTGGCGGCGGCCCAGTTTTGCCCTGACTCTCCGCAGGGCAAAATCATCGCGGCATGGGCCGACGGCAGCAGGGTCGGCGACGGCGAGCACGCGGTGGGAGACCGGATGCAGCCGGGCGGCTACCGGTTGGTGAAGCCGGCAGCGTCCCCGGGGGAGTGCTCATGGACCATAACTGCCTCCGACGGTGGGAGTGTGGTGGCCCGGGGTGGCAGCGAAGCAGCGGGCCAAACGGTGGATCTTACGAGCGGGCAAAACTTTACTAGTGACAAATGCGGAATTTGGGGGAAGATGTACTAAGACGCAGCCGGAGACGGCGTGGGGCGAATAACCAATGCATGCGGAGCTGGGGAGCATCCGAATGAAGTGGGGATCCCTCGGTGGACATGCGCAGGCGCAGTGTTCTTCAGCTTGGTGTGGCAACAATTGCCCTGGCCGGTTGCTCAGGAACCAAAGTAGAAACGTCCCAAACCTCCGCCCTTGACGTGGCGCCGGCCGTTGCGAAAGACGACCAAGTGGCCAGGGAGAGACCGGAACCGTTGGTGCGGTACCAGTTCACTTGCCTTGCCGCGGACGGCAGCCTTATCGGCAAGTTCTCAAGCTTGGAAGAGGTTTGGGCCTCCACTCGCTACATGCACATTTCGGATTGCCAGGTGGCCTACGTCGGTTCGGGGCCGCACGTGCTCACTCCCGAAGAGACCGCTGCCGTCAACGCCGCAGTGGCAGCTGGTGCGCCGGGAGGGCAGGCCTCTGAACTGTGCCTTCGGATCATCCGGGCCTCCACCCGGACGGATCCGCGCAACCTTGCCGCCGCGTTGGCCGCCTACGGGGTTCCTGTTGTGAAAGGGTCCCTTACCTTGGCGCCGTTGGCGCCGCAGGCAGCCATCTTCACGAGGTGGCTGAAGACTGCCGTGGTGTCATAGCCATAGCCTGCGCATTGCAAACAATGGCGCGGCCCCTTTCGGGTCCGCGCCATTTCGGCTGCCTTGGATTTTAGGCCAAGAGGGAATTCATGGCATTGATCAGCGTCGTTTCCACACCATTTGTTCCCGCCTTGAAATGTGCAATGTGACCATAGACAGTCATGGAACCACCGGCAATTCCCGGATAATCCGGTTCCCAACCGCCCTCATAGCTTCCCAGTGGCATTGACGGCGGGAAAAATTCATTGCTGGGAATGTAGCAACAGGATTCGTTCGCGTAACCGCCCACGATGATTCCGTTGGTGCCGCCGTTCCGGTTTCTGAAATAGGCGGCATATCCGCTGACCAGTTCACCGCCGATCATGGCGATCTTCAATTCGGGGCTGCCACTGAACTTCCATACCTGGAAGGGCGAAGGCACGGACGTGGCGTAGCTGTTGCTGTCGATGCGGCCGATCATCACCTGGGCGTGCCGCTGATACCACTGGGGTTGTCCGTTGGGATTGGGCAGCCGTGATACATAGGCAGCGCGCACCGCGGCGAGGTTTGCCGCCGTGGCAGTGATGTCCAGCGGCAACTGGACCTCCTGGTACCTCGTGACGAGGGGGCCTCCCAAGGCGCGGCCGGCCGTCTGCATGTTGTTATTGACGGTGGCGCCCAGGGCATCGCCGTGCTGATCCCGCAGTTCCCAGCTTCGGACGCCTCCCGGATCCTGGTCGCCGGCAGGGCCCTGGATGAACATGGCGAAACAATTGGGGTTTCGGTTCTCGATGTAGTTGCAGGCGCCCGCGGCGAAATCGCCGTCGAAAAGCGTGCGCAACCCCGCGCTGATGGGGTGGCAACCGTAACTGAAGATTACGGCCGCAGGCGTGCCGTTGCTTCGCCTCGCTACGAGGATCGGTACCGCCGTTTCGGTATAAGGGAGGCCCACCCGGTTTGCCGAGAAGTTTTGGGTGGAGACCTTGTAGTCAAAGGTGACATCCGTTTCGGCCGCGTCCAGGGCTTCCTGCGCGAGGTCGACCACGGTGTCTTCGAGGTCGGCGCTGTAGGACCTGATCAGGCCGAGATCCGAGAGGCCGTAGGCCATGTAGGGGTGCAGCGTGTCTATCAGGGCGGGCCCGTTGTGAGTGTGCGTCGACTGGATGAGGATGTCGCTGGTTGACCAGTTTGCGAGGGCCAGGATCCGGTTCCTGATACGTTGGTGCATGGCACGCGGCAAGGCGAGCACGTCCAGGCTGATGATGATCTGCGGGTTGGCGTCTTCCCAGATCAGGATGGCGCGCGCGTAAAGCGGCTCGAACGGCGAACTGCTGGTCGCCTCCCGGCCGCCGTCAGTGGTCCCGTATCCCGCCATATACGGATTGGTGCTCAGGGACGGCGTAATGTCTGCGATGGCAGTTCCAACTCTAAACGCCATAAAAGATCACTCCTTGATTGCACGCTGCGGGTTGAGCTTCGTTTGCCCCCAAACAAAGTCCGTTCCCCGATTGCGCTGAACAGCCAATACGTGAGACCACCTTCATTAGACCATGTGATCCCGCAATATTGGGTGGTTCGAAGTGAGAATTATCGGCGCGATGGATGCAGCCCCAAGCACAAAGAGCGGAGGGTCCGTTGACTGGAAACTCCCAATCAACGGACCCTCCGCCGGTACTGCTCCCTATCGTGCTGAAGGTTCGAGGATTGTCAGTCCGTTCCAGCCGGTACCAATTGTTGACGGCGTGCCCCAGGAACTGTTTGAGCCCACTGGGTAGTAACGCAGATCGCCGGTGGTGGTCCGCGCAATGATGCCGGTTGAACCGGGCGCGGAGAAACTGCGGATGGAACCGAAACTGGAGATGATGTCCCAGCCGGTACCGACCACACGCGGTATCTCTGCGATGAAGCTGCCCGTCCCGTTGCTCCGGTACAGCTTTAGGTCGCCGCTCCTTGTTTTTGCCAGGAGGCCGGCATTGGAATCCTTATCGAAATCGATCTGGGCAATGTCCAAGCCGGTCCAACCGACACCGATCGAGACGCCCGTAGATACTGTCTTGCCCACGGGGTTGGCGAAGTAGTACAGGCGTCCGGTGGCATCGTAGCCAACGATTCCGGGATTGGCGTCCGATTTTTTCCAGGTCCCGACCGTGAGCGTCCAGTTCTTCCAGTTGCTGCCGAGCGATATGGGTGCTCCGAAGCCGCTGCCGGTTCTGCCCGGGTAGACGTTCAGCCTGCCGTCGGACCACTGGGCAACGATGTCCAGGGCGCCATCGCCGTTCCAGTCCGTGACGAAACCGGCTTGGAGGCCCGCCCATCCGGTGCCAATGAGGTCCTGGGGAAGCAGCGCCGTGGAACCGGTGCCTGGGTAGCGGTAGAGGTTGGCGTCCGGCCGTACGGCCAGGACATCTTCCTCGTCAATGCCCAGCGTCGTTTCGACGTCCAGTGCAGCGCCACTGATAAGGGTGGCGTCGTCCCAGCCGAGGCCGATGAGGCTTCGGCTGCCCCAGGAGCCGGAATTTGCAGGGTAGTAGTAAAGATCGCCATTGGCCGCGCGGGCATGGAGGCCTTGCGAAGCCGCGCCGCTGAAGTTCGTTGCGGAACTGACGGCGGTCATGCCGTCCCAACCCGAGCCGATGACCCGGGCGGGCTCGTTGATGAACGTCCCCAGACCGTTGGAGCGGTACAACCGGAGTGTGCCGTCTGACGTTCGGGTGACCATGTCCTGGTTGCCGTCGCCGTCGAAATCGATCTGGTTCAGTTGGTGTCCGCTGAACCCGGTTCCGATCCGGACCCCGCCGCTGAGCGCGCCGCCGCCAGTATTGGAATAGCGGTACAGGTTGCCCAGGTAATCCTGGCCAATAACGCCGGGGTAGGCGTCCTTGTAGTTCCACCAGCCAACTGTCAGCGACATTTCCTGCCAGCCTGAACCCACTTGGACCGGGGCATAGAAACCACCGCCCGGGGCTCCCCGGAAGACCTTGAGGGTTCCATCGGACCACTGGGCGAGGATGTCCTGGACTCCGTCTTGGTTCCAGTCGACGACATACAGGGACTTGGCCCCGGACCATCCGGAACCGATGGTCACCGGGCCGGTGATCCTGCCGTTCCCGTCGGCGGGAAAGTTATCCAGTCGTCCGGCCGCATTCGTTGCAAGAACATCCGCGCCTGATGTGATGGAGGGGTTCGACGGGTAGGAGGCGCCCCGGGCGAAGGTCCTCAACTGGTCGTAGCTGCCGTTGAAGATATTCGAGTCGCCTTCGAACGGCCCGGTGCTGCTGAACTGCCACATGCTGAAGTTGCCCCAACTGGCCGGCAGGGTGCCGGGGGAGTTGGTGGGGTTGGACCAATAGGAGGCGATCCACAGCGGGTAGCTGCCGAACGTCGAATTGCCGACGCAGGTATTCCACCAGTCCGTGGTGCTGTAGATGACTGGGAAACGTCCGGTCAGTGCTTTGACGGTGTTGCCGAAATCGGCAGCCCACTGGCCGAGCTGGGCCTTGGACATGTTGTAGCACGTGTTGCCGAAATAGAAACCGTTGATGGTGCGCCCAGCGTACGGGTTGTACTCAATATCCAGGACCGGCGGGAGCGTATAGCCATCGGCTGTCCAGCCACCGCCATTGGCCACAAAGTACCTGGCTTGGTCGGCGCCCGAGGACCAGTTCGGGATCGCGAAGTGGTACGCGCCCCTGACCATCCCTGCGTTGCGTGAGCCGTCGTACTGCTGTGCGTAATTCTCGTTGACGTAGTAATTTCCCTCGGAGGCCTTGACGTACGCCCATCGGGACCCTTGCGCCCACTGGCCCTGCCAGTCGACGTTGCCTTGGTGGGCGCTGACGTCCTGTCCCTGCACTCCGACGGAAGGCTGCCAGTGTCCCGGATCGGCGGCCATGGGGACCACGGTGCCAACTGCCCTTGCACCTGCCTGGCCGGCGGTTCCGGCGTCCTTCTTGGCTGCAATTACCCGTGGCGACCTTTGCCCCATTTCGGCGCCACCGGCCGGCATAGCCGCGCGCATCGCCGACTTCATGGCTTCAGCGTCTGCTTTGTTGCCGGTTGCGGACGGAGTGGCTTGTTGGGCCGTGGCATCCCGGCTTGGGGCCGGGCTTCCTGTCGGGGAAGGCTCGACGACGGCGGGCGGGGTCCACGTGCCGTTCGCGGCCTGGGCGCCCTGCGACGAGGGCGCGGTTGAACCGATGGGCGGGTACTCATGCTTTTGCTGGGTTCCCTGTTCCGCCGGGGGCGCCGGGCGGGGGCCGGGACCTTGGGCCCAAGCGGGAGTGACCAGGAAAGTGCCGGCGATGATGGCAATGGAGAGCCCGATTCCGGCCCTCGCCAATGGCATGCGGCGGTACGACCGTTCTGAGTTACTTGTCATATCCATTTTCCGGCCCTGCACCGCGGCTCAGCGGTGCATGGTGTATGGCTTGCGGACAAGCTCCGGGGCGGGCGCCTGCGCATGGGACCAAAGGCCAGCTCCTAACGGGCATTACCCTAACACCTCGGAAACTGGAGTTACTAGTGGGGCTGATGCTTCTTCTGAGGCAGATGTTCCAGATTTATCCACACCTTGGCCTAACGTGCTTTGCTGCCTCGCGCCGCTGGCCTAGCGTGAGTAACTCGAGATGCGCCTCTCGTTTCACTTTTTCCGGGTCATTGGGGGTCCTATGGATGCGTTAAAAATCGTCGAGGGGGAGGTTCGGGAACTCATCCGCAGACGCGGCCTGGACCCCCTGGAACAAGCCACCGACGTTCGGCGGCTGGTCGAGGCAGCCGTTCACGACTACGACGAACGGGCCCTCATTGGGCCATTGCCGCCATTAGGCCGTCTGGACGAGGCCCGGCGGCACATTTTCGACGCCGTTGCCGGATTTGGCCCGCTTCAGCCACTGTTGGACGATCCGGGGATTGAGGAGGTCTGGATCAACGCGCCCCATGAGGTGTTCGTGGCACGCAATGGTGAGTCGGAACTGACCGCCCTCAGCCTGAGCGAACAGCAAGTACGGGACCTCGTGGAAAGAATGCTCAAAAGTTCAGGCCGGCGGTTGGACCTATCGTCGCCCTTCGTGGACGCCGCCCTCCCTGACGGGTCACGCCTTCATGTGGCGATCCCGGACGTGACTCGTAGGCACTGGGCGGTGAATATCCGTAAGTTCATCGCCCGGGCCAGCCGGCTGGAACACCTCGTGGAACTGGGGAGCCTTACACAGCAATCGGCGCGCTTCCTCGCCGCCGCCGTAGCCAGCGGCCTCAACATCCTTGTCTCGGGGGCAACGCAAGCTGGAAAGACCACCATGTTGAACTGCCTGGCAGCAGGCATAGGTTCGCGCGAGCGGGTAATCACCGTTGAGGAGATCTTCGAACTCCAACTGCCGTTGCGGGACGTCGTCGCACTGCAATGCCGTCAGCCCAACTTGGAAGGCGAGGGCGAAATCCCCCTCCGACGGCTCGTCAAGGAGGCGCTTCGCATGCGCCCGGACCGATTGGTGGTCGGGGAAGTCCGCGAAGCGGAAAGCCTGGACATGTTGATCGCCCTGAACTCCGGACTTCCCGGGATGTGCACAGTGCACGCGAACTCCGCGCACGACGCCGTGACGAAGATCTGCACCCTGCCGTTGCTCGCAGGGTCCAATATCGCCAGCGCTTTTGTGGTTCCCACCGTGGCTTCCTGCATAGACCTGGTGATTCATTGCAGCCGCAATTCAACCGGCCGGAGGCAAGTAACTGAAATTCTGTCCTTGGGACGACGCGTGGAGAACGGAGTGATCGAATCCTCGCCCGTGTTCCAGATGCATGAGGGGCAACTCCAGCCGAAGGGACATGCCTTGCCCGCCGTCGGAAAGTTTGCCAAGGCAGGCTTCGACGTTGCCAGCCTTCTGGAGCTTCGCTGATGGGGCCTTTGCTTGGAGCCCTCTGCGGAACCGGATTCTTCCTGGTCTGGTGGTCAACTTGGGATGAACCGCAGCGGGAGAGGGACAAACAGCGCGGACCCGGGCGATTGGAACTCCTGCTTCTGGCCGCTGGTATAGAAAAAGTCTCGGGATTGGGATTGTTACTTTGCTGCGGCGGTGTGGGGCTCTTCGTCGTACTCGCTTCTTTTGTGGTTACGGGCTCCTTGCCCGTGGCAGGGTGCTTTGGGCTTCTAGCTTCATGGCTGCCCGCAGCAATCGTCCGGCGACGGGCAAAGAAGCGCCGCACCGCGTTGCGATCGGTCTGGCCGGAGGTGGTGGATCATCTCCGCTCGGGCATCCGTGCCGGACTTTCCTTGCCGGACGCACTGATCCAGTTGGGCTACAAGGGCCCAGCGGAGCTGCGGCACGCGTTTCTCGACTTTGCCTCGGACTACAGGTCAGGCGGACGGTTCGACACGGCTTTGACCAACCTTAAAGGCCGACTTGCAGATCCCGTAGCCGACCGGATCATCGAAGCACTTCGCATGACCCGGGAAGTGGGTGGCTCCGACCTTGGCCGGATGCTGGGGACACTCGCCGCCTTCTTGCGCGAGACTTCCCGAACGCGGGGTGAACTTGAAGCAAGACAATCCTGGACCGTCAACGGGGCGCGCTTGGCTGTCGCTGCTCCGTGGATTGTCCTGGCGGTCATGTCCGGAAGGCCTGAGGCCATGATGGCATACAGCTCAGCAACCGGAGCCGCAGTTCTGTTGGGCGGGCTGGGCGTCTCTGGTGCGTGCTACGCAGTCATGCTGCGTATCGGGGCCTTGCCGGAAGACCAACGGGTTCTCAGATGAATGTCACCACGGCTTATGCGCTGCTTTTGGGGCTGCTGTTGGGTTCGGGTGCGTGGTTGGTCGTCGCGAGGTTGCCGTTCATGCGGCCCCTTCGTTTCACGGATCGCGTTGAATCACAGCTGAAATCCCATGATCTTGGGTCCAGGTTGCTCCGGGTGCCCACCCGGAATCTGACGCCGTTCGGGCCGCTGGAGCGGATTCTCCGTCCGGTACTGCGTGACGCACTCAGCCGGCTCAACCGCTTCAGCCCAGCTGGAACCGCCTTGGAAAAGAGGCTCGCGCGGGCTGGGTCCGGGAAGGCGGTACTGGATTTCAGGGCCGAACAGATGATGTGGTCTGCGGTCGCATTCATCCTAGGGCTGGCCGGCGTTGGAGCGATGGCAGCCGCCGGCACGTTCAACGCCGTGTTTTCGCTCGGTGCAGTGTGTGCGAGCACTTTGACGGGCTATCTTCTCCGTGACTTTGTGCTGGCGCAGAGAATCAAGCGCCGTGAATCGGCCATGTTGTCCGAGTTTCCGGGCCTGGCTGAACTGATGGCCCTCGCCGTCGCGGCCGGGGAGAGCGCTTTGGGGGCACTCGACAGGATTTGCCGAACCTCACGAGGGCATCTGGCCGCGGAGTTTGCGATCGTGCTCTCCGATACCCGGTCCGGTAAGCCTCTTGTGGAGGCACTGCAGGCTTTTTCAGGACGTACGGAATTGCCGCCCCTGGTCCGGTTTGTGGACGGACTCGTGGTGGCTGTTGAACGCGGCACCCCGCTGGCGGACGTGCTGCGGGCGCAGGCGGCTGACGCGCGGGACGCAGCGAAGAGGGAGCTGATGGAAGCCGCGGGCCGAAAGGAGATCGGCATGATGGTCCCGCTGGTCTTCGGAGTTCTGCCGCTCACTGTCATCTTTGCGGCCTTTCCCGCCGTTGCAGCCCTCCAAATAGGACTTTGAACGGGTCAGCGCGTCTGCAGCGGATGCGGTGACGACCACTCACACGATGAATCGAGGAAATCATGAAGACGAACATGTTACGCAGCCATTTTCCGGCGGCCACGTCACCAAGCATAGGGGTACGCCTGATGGCTTGGGCTGGAAGGGCCGTCCCGCCTTTTCAGGAGCGCGAACGCGGTGACGTCCCCGGATGGGTGATGATCACACTTATGTCGGCCGTGCTTGTCGCCGGCTTGCTGGCCATTGCGGCCCCGGCACTCTCCGATCTCTTCAACCAAGCCATGGCAAGAGTGAGCAGCCAGCCGTGAGCTGGTTACGAACTTTCCTGCAACGCGTGATCGGCGCACGGGTCGCTTTGCCTCGTGCCTGGGCAGGACGCCGTATTCCGTCGTCCAGGGAGCGGGGGTCTGCTGTGGTTGATTTCGTTCTGGTGGGTGGCCTCCTGACTATCCTCTTCATGTCCGTGATCCAACTGATGCTGGTTCTGCACGTCCGGAACACCCTCATTGATGCTGCCGGGTCGGGCGCACGCTACGGCACCTTGGCCGACCGCTCTGCTGCCGATGCAAAGGACAGGACGGGGGAGCTGATCAGCTCGGCCCTCGGGAGCGACTTCACTACCGAGATCAATATAGAGGAAGCGGATTCCGGAGGGATCCCAACATTGCAGGTTACGGTGATAGCTCCGTTGCCCGTGGTCGGTCTTATCGGACCCGGCAGGGCAATGGAAGTTACCGGGCATGCGCTCCTGCCATGACCCGTACAGCAGGCACTACGCGTGATGCCGATGTTTCCGAGCGGGGCAGCGCCGCGGTGGAGTTCGTTGTCCTAAGCCTGATGCTTTTGCTCCCGCTTGTGTACTTCGTCGTCACCATCGGACAAATCCAAGCGGGGATGTTCGCGGCTGTGGCCGCGGCCGACTATGCCGCGAAGGTGTATGTGGCAGGCCATGATCCCGTCGAAGCCCGGGCAAGGGCAGAACAGTCGGCAGTGCTGGCGCTGAAAGACCATGGCTTCCCGCCGGAGTCGGCTTCCATGGACGTTTCCTGCGACCGCGCAGACTGTTTGTCTGCCGGAGCAACAGTGACCGTGACCGTGCGGCTCACGGTCGGGCTACCCATGGTGCCTTTTGGGGATTCACTCCAACTGGATGCGGCGGTGCTGCATTCCACGTCCTCGCAGAAGGTGGGGCGCTTCCGGTGACTGCATGGCATACGCGTTCCGTAAGTCCGCCGCCACGTATGGGTCCTGCGGACGGGCGGGGTGAGCAAGGCCAGATACTGGTCCTGACTCTCGGGTTCGTTGTTCTCGCCTTGCTCACTGCGACGGTGGTGATGGCCATAACCGGGCTGTATTTGGAGCACAAGAAATTGTTGTCGCTGGCTGATGGCGCGGCGCTCGCAGCGGCCGATACGTACATGGCCGATGACATTGGCGACGGGACGAGGCCTTGGCCGGCGTTGGTCGACGACAGGGTCAAGGGCACTGCGAATGCATTCCTGCAATCTGCCGGTGCTTTCTCTGCCCACGATCGTTTGGCCATCGGCGCGGGCACCGGTAATGCCCCTGGCGGTACGGCTGTTGTGGAGTTGACTGCAGTTGTCCACCCACCGGTGATCAGTTTCCTCCTGCCGGACGGAATCGTGGTGGAAGCCAGGTCCACGGCACGTTCGCGCCTGACGCAATGAGGCGCTCAGACGGGGTAGAGCCGGCGATAGCGTACGCTGGAATGACCATGGCTGAGATTGACTTTCCCGCAGAAATCCGCGAGCTTCGCGCAACTTACAGTTCCATCGAGAATGTCAGCGACATCGATGCCTTGAAGGCTGAGATCGCCGATCTGAGTGAGCAGGCCGGCGCTCCGGATCTTTGGGACGACCCGGCATCGGCCCAGGTGGTCACCTCCAGGCTCTCCCACCGGCAGTCCGAACTGGAACGCCTCAGCAAGTTGGCCGCCCGCATCGACGACCTTGAGGTGCTGGTGGAGTTGGCCCAGGACGAGGGCGACCAGGATTCGCTGGCGGAGGCCGAGAAGGAGCTGTCCTCGATCCGCAAGGCGCTCGCAGACCTCGAAGTCGTAACCCTGTTGTCAGGCGAATATGACGAGCGGGAAGCTGTGGTCACGATCCGTGCAGGAGCCGGTGGCGTCGATGCTGCAGACTTCGCGGAGATGCTGCTGCGCATGTACTTGCGTTGGGCCGAAAGGCACGGCTACCCGACCACTGTCATGGATACGTCCTACGCCGAAGAAGCGGGTTTGAAGTCGGCCACGTTTGAGGTCAAGGCACCCTACGCCTTCGGCACATTGAGCGTCGAGGCCGGGACGCACCGCTTGGTCCGCATCAGCCCGTTCGACAACCAGGGCCGCCGGCAGACATCCTTTGCGGCTGTTGAAGTCATACCCCTGATTGAGCAGACGGACTCCATTGAGATTCCCGACAATGAGATCCGCGTGGACGTGTTCAGGTCTTCCGGTCCCGGCGGACAGTCGGTCAACACCACCGACTCGGCGGTCCGGCTCACCCACATTCCTTCCGGAATCGTGGTCTCCATGCAGAACGAAAAGTCCCAGCTCCAGAACCGTGCCGCAGCCTTGCGGGTTCTGCAGTCACGTCTCCTGCTCCTTAAGAAGGAGCAGGAGGACGCCGAGAAGAAGGCGCTGGCGGGAGACGTCAAGGCCTCCTGGGGCGACCAGATGCGGTCCTATGTACTCAATCCGTACCAGATGGTCAAGGACCTGCGGACCGAACACGAAGTAGGAAACACATCCGCGGTGCTGGACGGTGACATCGATGACTTTATCGACGCCGGTATCCGCTGGCGCACCAGCAACCGCAACGCGGCAGGGTAGCAGCCAAAGCCGGGAGATCCTTTCCCGTCCCCGCAGCGGGAACAGGGCACGCTTTTGGCGACACGCCACGGAAAGCCCAGGGCTAGCCGCGATCCCGTGCGTATAGTCGAGGGGCCGGTGCTCTCACTTCCCCCACCGAAAGCCCGTGCTCCGGCTGTTGGACTGGGCCAATATGTCATGTCCGGCGGGGTTTTAAAGGGCCATGATCAGATTTGAGAATGTCACCAAGGTCTATGAGCAGAATGCCCGACCGGCGCTCGACGCTGTGAGCCTTGAGATCAACCGCGGCGAGTTCACCTTCCTCGTTGGAGCTTCAGGCTCGGGTAAGTCGACCTTCCTGCGGCTGATCCTGAAAGAAGACAAGGCCTCTTCCGGGTCCGTGTACGTAGCCGGCCAGAACGTGGCCAATATTTCGAGCTGGCGCGTGCCCAAGCTGCGCCGCGGTATCGGAGTGGTATTCCAGGACTTCCGCCTGCTGCCCCAGAAAAATGTGTTTGCCAACGTGGCGTTTGCCATGCAGGTGATCGGTAAGAGCCGCTCCATTATCCGTGAGACTGTGCCCGAGGTACTCAAGACGGTGGGCCTGGAAGGCAAGGAACGCCGCATGCCCCACGAGCTTTCGGGCGGTGAGCAGCAGCGTGTGGCGATTGCCCGTGCCGTCGTCAACCGTCCCGGGATCCTCCTTGCGGACGAGCCCACCGGAAACCTGGATCCCATCACATCCATGGGAATCATGGGGGTCTTGGACAAGATCAACCAGAACGGAACCACTGTTGTCATGGCGACGCACGACGACGACATCGTGAACGAGATGCGCCGCCGGGTGGTGGAACTCCAGAACGGCAAGGTCATCCGCGACGAAGCGAAAGCCCTGTACACCTCCATGATTCCGGTTGTTGGCGAGTCACGCCGGTTGCGGGATGCGAGCGACGAAGAAATCACCCGCGCGCAGGGGGCACAGCTGTGAGGTTCCTTTTCATTCTTGGGGAAATCGGGAGCGGCTTGCGCCGGAACCTGTCAATGGTGATTTCCGTGGTGCTCGTGACGTTCGTTTCGCTCACCTTCGTGGGGGCCGCCGGCATGCTGCAGATGCAGATCAACCAGATGAAGGGCTACTGGTACGACAAAGTCCAGGTGGCAGTGTTCCTGTGCAACGACGGATCGACAACCGTCGGCTGCGCGTCGGGGCCTGCGACCAAGGAACAGCAAGCCAACATCCAGGCCATGCTTGAGTCGCCGTCGGTCAAGCAGTACATCAACGATTTCCAGTTCGAATCGCAGGCAGAGGCCTATAAGCATTTCAAGGAGCAGTTCTCCAACTCTCCAATCGTCGACTCGGTGTCCGAAGACCAGTTGCCGGCGTCTTTCCGGATCAACATGAAGAATCCGGAGAAGTACCAGATCATCAGCGAGACGTTTTCCTCCCAGCCGGGGGTTGAAACGGTCAGCGACCAGAGGCAGGTCCTGGAACGGATTTTCTCCTGGATGAATGGCGCTTCCGTCGTTGCCGTCGGCGTCGCAGCGGTGATGATCTTTTGCGCGGTGCTCCTCATCACCACCACGATCCGCCTTTCGGCGTACAGCCGACGGCGTGAAACAGGAATCATGCGGCTGGTGGGGGCATCCAAGGCCGTCATTCAGTTGCCCTTCATCCTGGAAGGCGTGATTGCCGCCGTCGTGGGTGCGTTGCTGGCTTCCCTGACGCTCTGGCTGATGGCGCATTTCTGGCTGAACGGGGATCTGTCACGGCAGTTCCTGAACACTCCCTTTATATCTTCAACCCAGGTACTGGTCCTGGCCCCGGTGCTTATTGCACTCGGCGGTGGCCTGGCCGGGATATCCTCGTTGTTGACCCTCCGCCGGTACTTGAAGGTTTAGCGATGAGCAGGCGGACACCAAGCAGCAGGCGGGCAACCGAAAAGGACTCACGATGAGCACGTTGGACCGGAACACCCTTCGGCGGCGCCTGGCGTCCGGCCAGGCCAGGATTCTCGGTGCCGTCCTTGCCGTGGGCCTGGCTGCCGGCATCCTCACCGGCGCCCCTGCCGCCCAGGCCGACAACCTCGATGACCAGCAGGCCGCCCTTGAAGCCGAGTCTGCGCGGGTGCAGGCCTCGCTGGAGTTCGTGGACGCCAAAATCGCCAAGGCCGCCGGGGACTTGGTGATCTACCAGGGCCGGCTTCCCGGAGCGCAGCAAGCCCTCCTCGAAGCGCAAGGACGGGTAGCCAGCGCTGTGAAGGAAGTGGAGGCTTTGGCTGCCAGGGTGGAGTTGGCCCAACAGAACAAAGCCAAAATTACTGAGCAGTTGGAAAGCGACAAGCAGAAGATCACCGATACCAAGAAGCTCATCGGCCAGATCGCGTCCCAGGCGTACAAGTCCGGCGGCGTGCCTACGAACATCGCTCTCCTGTTCGGCTCCGACGAGTCGGGAAACCTCACGGAGTCCATGGACCTTGCCGACCAGGCAATGCGCAGCCAGAACGCGGCCATGACCAAGCTGACCCAGCAGAACGCCACCAACGTCAACTCCCAGGCGCGGCTTGCTGCCGTCGAGGCAGAGATCCAGGACCTGAAGTCCAAAGCGGATGCTGCGCTGGAGAAGGAAAAGGCTGCGCGCGATGATGCGGCGAACAAGAAAGCCGAAGTCGACAAGCTGATTGAAGACACCACCCGGCTGAACGGGCAGTTGCAGGCAGCCAAGCCGGGCATCGAAGCCGACCTTGCACGCGTCAAGTCGGAGCAGGACTCGGTCGCCAACGAGATAGCCGAGCGTGACCGCAAGTTGCGCGAGGCTTGGGAAGCCGAGCAACGTCGGCTCGCGGCCGAAGCAGCCGCTGCTGCCGCGGCTGCTGCCGCTGCCCAGAATAAACCGGCCCCGCCGGCGGCGCCGTATGTGCCACCGGTAGGATCGCCGTCGGCTTTTGGACTGCGGCATCCCTTCGCCAGCTACGTGCCCATCACCTCCGGTTTTGGTTGGCGCGCTACGCCACCGGGAACCATCGATTTCTACGGTACCGGCGGTTACATGCACACCGGCATCGACTTCGGTGCCCCATGCGGAACGCCCGTTTATGCAGCTGCCGCAGGTACCGTCTTCAATTCCGGCTGGAACTCGGCCGACGGCGGCGGCTGGCGGGTCAAGTTGTCCCATGGCGTGGTGCAGGGCAACTCCCTGACGACCATCTATTACCACAACAGCAGCATCGTGGTGGCAAACGGACAGCAAGTCTCCCAAGGCCAACTCATTGCGTACTCGGGAAGCACCGGTAACTCCACAGGATGCCACGCGCACTTCGAGACGTGGCTCAATGGGGTAGCCGTGGACCCGATGACCTTGCTCTAGCCGTTATCCCCTCAGCGAACCCGCCGTGAGGTGGTGCGCTGGCAGCAATGCCACTGGCGTACACTGATTGGCATCCGCAACCGACCAAGCAACCAGGAGTTCTACCGTGCCTAAGGAAAGTGGCCGAAAGGTAGTGGCCACCAATCGGAAGGCCCGGCATGACTACCATGTCCTCGACACCTATGAAGCCGGAATCGCGCTCATGGGTACCGAGGTGAAGTCCCTCCGGGAAGGCCACGCCTCCATGGTTGATGGCTTTTGCACCTTCTACAACGATGAGCTGTGGATGGAGGGCATACATATCCCCGAGTACAACCAGGGGAGTTGGACCAACCATGCCGCGCGACGTCGTCGGAAGCTCTTGTTGCACCGCGAGGAACTGGACAAGATCTCGCACAAGATCCGCGAATCGGGTTTCACCGTTGTACCGCTGCAGTTGTATTTCCTGGATGGGCGCGCGAAAGTCGAAATCGCGATCGCGCGGGGCAAGAAGGACTACGACAAGCGCCAGACACTGCGTGAGCAGCAGGACAAGCGTGAGTCGCTCCGCGAGCTTAGGGAACGCAACAGGCGCTAGGCGTGTCCCGGAATAGTCCGGGTAGAAGATGCGTTATGATTGATAGTCCGGTGGAGCTACCAAATGTCCGCTGGTTTGGTAACAAAATACGGGGATGATCGGTTTCGACGATGTTAGTCGCGACAGGTGAAGCGGGCCGAGGATGCAGAATTATCTCGTAAACGCTGTCTGCAAACCAATAAGTGCCGAATCTAAGCGCACTGACTTCGCTCTCGCTGCCTAAGCAGTAAGACAGTCCGTCAGCCCGGGGTTGCTATCGCCCCGGTTCCTGGCGTCATTTAGATAGCCACTGCTGTTTGCCTTCGTCATTGAGGTAAACGGGACTTTTAGATGACTGGGCCCGGATCAGCCACCTGTTCGCAGGATGGCTGGGGCCGAGAAAATCCGACGCGAACTGCGCCCGGAGAAGCCCTGACAACACGACATCGGACGGGGGTTCAATTCCCCCCATCTCCACCCCTTGAAAGCCCTCGGACTCAGTCCGGGGGCTTTCTTTGTTAATGCCCGCGTTCGGTGCCCTGGGCGTTCACCGTCGGCGTAGGAAAAGCCGGACTACGCGACCCGCTGCCGCGGTTGTAGTGGATATCACTTAACCGACAGACACAGAACACGTGGATGGCACAGTGGCAGCAGGAGGCATGAAATGAGCATCGGGCCGGAGCCGGCATTCCCCGATGAAGGAATGCAACAGGACGATGAGGAAGTCCTGGACACCTATTCCCAAACGGTGATCCGCGTGGCGGACTCCGTGACACAGCATGTTGCTGCGATCGAGATGACGAGCACAGGCCGCAACGGTCGACTCAGGGTAGGCAGCGGGTCGGCGGTGGTGTTCACTGCCGACGGCTACATGCTGACGAACGCGCATGTTGTGGCCGGCATTCAGTCCGGAAGGGCTGTTTTCGCCAACGGCAAGCACAGCGACGTGGAGTTGGTGGGAGCAGACCCGCTGTCCGACCTTGCGGTGGTTCGAGGACTTGGAAGCACGCCTGCACCAGCCACCCTGGGGAATGCGGACTCACTGCGGGTGGGCCAGTTGGTGATCGCCGTCGGCAATCCCTTGGGCCTGGCGGGGTCGGTGACCGCCGGTGTGGTGAGCGGCCTCGGCCGTTCCATACCCGTGAGGGCGGGGGAGCACCGCCGGGTGATCGAGGACGTCATCCAGACAGACGCTGCCTTGAACCCGGGGAACTCGGGTGGTGCGTTGGCGGATACCCGGGGCCGTATCGTCGGAATCAACACCGCGGTGGCGGGCCTTGGCCTTGGCCTGGCTGTCCCTATCAACAGGACGACTCAGCGCATCATCGCATCGCTTTTGCGGGACGGTCGCGTACGCAGGGCGTACCTCGGCCTGGTGAGCACCCCGATTCCCTTGGACGCCAGCGCCGTGGTGCGGACTGGCCAGAAGGAAGGGTTGCGGGTGGTGGAAGTCATCGCAGGTTCCCCGGCAGAATCGAGCGGCCTTCAGCCTGGCGACCTTGTGCTACGGGCCCAAGGGAGGGCCGTTTCAAGCGCCGAGAGCCTGCAGAAACTCCTGTTCGCGGAGGCGATCGGCGTGCCGTTCCCGTTGACGGTCTTGAGGGAGGGCAGGACACTGCAGCTAACCGCGGTCCCGGAGGAAATGGGCTAGCCTGCCTGACCGGGCACGTCGACGACGCCGACAAACCGGCTGCCGATGCCCTCATATTCGGTCCGGACCTCGCCGAGGAAAAGTTCAGGCAGTTCGCGTGTCCGGTGATGTCCGCAGTAAACGAAGGAGAATTCCGGCCACCACTTCTTGGGCCGGACAGCCTCCGAGTAGCCACAAACCGCACATTCCAGATGGACCCAGACGGGTCGCTTCCCGGTTCGGTTGGCGCGTGACTGCACCAGCCAAGGTGGCGGGTTGTCCTGGAGTTCGCGCAACTCCGCCTCCGGAAGCCGTGACGGGATGCCGTGACGCTGGGCCATTTCCATGGAGATATCAAGGGCCAAGGCGGCGTCACGTCTGCTAATCACCACTCAACGATACGGCAAGCGTAGGCTGTGCACATGACGGACCAAGCATCGCTGGCGCCCAGCACCCCATTGCAGCGCCGCGTCCTTGTTGTCGCCATTGTGGCTTCCTTCATCGCCATTCTTGACGGCTTTGTGGTGAACCTTGCGCTTCCTGCGATCGGCCGGGAGCTCGGTGGCGGCCTGGTAATCCAGCAATGGGTGTTCGACGCCTATTTGCTGACACTCGGCGCCCTGATCCTGGTGGCAGGCTCCCTTTCGGACCACTTCGGCAGGGCGAGGATCCTTGAGTGGGGACTGGCTGGATTCGCCTTGACGTCGGTCATGTGTGGACTGGCCTGGAACGGTGAAGTCCTGGTGGTCTCACGGGCACTGCAGGGAATAGCCGGCGCGCTGCTGGTGCCCAGTTCCCTGGCCATGATCGTGACGTCGTTCTCGGGGCCTGCGCAGTCCAAAGCCATCGGTCAGTGGTCCGGGTGGACGAGTGCCGCGGCAATTGTTGCGCCGCTGATCGGGGGAGTGTCCGTGGACCTGTTGTCGTGGCGGGTCATTTTCTTCATCAATGTCATACCCGCGGCCGCCATCTGGCCGATGCTTGCGAAGCTGCGCTCATCCGACGCTGCGAGGGACAAGAGCAAACGAATCGACTATGCCGGCGCTGTCCTTGCCATGATCGGGCTGGGTGGGCCCGTCTTCGCGTTCATCGAACAGGGGCGGGTTGGTTGGGGCAGCCCGCAGGTTTGGTTCCCTCTGGTCGCCGGTGCCGTAGCGCTGGCATTCTTCCTCGTTCACGAAAACAGGACGCCGGAACCCATGCTGCCGCTGCGGCTCTTCGCCATCCGGAACTTCGGGTGGGGCAACCTCTCCACGCTCGCCATCTACGGGGCGATTTCCCTGGGCTTCTTCGCCCTCGGCATCTACCTTCAGCAAGTGGGCGGCTTGGGGGCCACGGTGGCCGGGATCGCCCTCCTGCCGGGCACCGTGATCCTGATGCTCTGTGCATCCTATTTCGGTGGCCTGGCCGGAAAGTATGGTCCCCGGTGGTTCATGACCGCAGGTCCGCTGCTGTGTGCCATCGGTTTCCTGATGTCTTTGTCCATCCAGGAACCCCTCAACTACTGGACCCAGGTTCTTCCCGGCCAAGTGGTCTTCGGCGTTGGCCTGGCCACTTTGGTGGCACCCCTGACCGCGGCCATCCTGGGTGCCGTCCCTCCGGATGAGGCTGGTATCGGCTCCGCGGTCAACAACGCAGTGGCGCGGATTGCGGGCTTGATCTGCATAGCCTTTGCGGGTTTGATCGTTGGTCCGGTCTTCACGAGGGAAGGGCTGTACAACGCACTGCTGGTCACGGCGGCCCTGTTCGCGCTGGGAGCGGTGACTTCCGCCGTCGGGATCCGCAACCAGGTTGGGGAAGCAGCAGGCACCGCGGGTGAACGGGGCGGACTGCACGACGACGGCGGCCCGGCCGGGCAGCACGCCTGACGGCGCGCGCCTGACCGCTCGAATGGCGGCCGGGTCACTGGCCCGAGAGAACGCAGCCTTCGTGCGCTTCTGTGCTTTGCACCCAAAGGGCTGACGTAATCTCATCGGCGAGATCGAACTCGCGGCGCTGTGGACCGCTTCCTATCCGGACCACCAGTGCACCGCCAAATGGCCTCCGGCCCACTACTTCCACGCGCGCGTCCAGCGTGATTTCTTCGGCGGCGAGGTAGCGCAACAGGTCCGGGTTCTCGTCGCTGATGCGTGTGATCCGTCCTGAGTGCCCTTGGTCCAGTTCGATCATCCGGTAGGCGTGCGGCAACTCGACGGAACCATCGGAAGAGGGAATCGGATCACCGTGCGGGTCCCGGAGGGGGTGTCCGAGCTTGGCGGACATCCGCTCAATGAAGGTGTCCGAAACAGCGTGTTCAAGCATCTCGGCCTCGTCGTGGACTTCATCCCAGCGGTATCCCAGTTCTTCAACAAGATACGTCTCGATCAGGCGATGCCTGCGGACCATGGCCAGTGCCAGGCGCATGCCGTCGGGTGTCAGGCGGATGGCGCTGTAGGGTTGGTGGTCCACCAAGCCCTGGTCCTTGAGTTTGCGCACCATCTCGGACACCGACGAGTTGGCGACCCCGAGGCGCTGCGCAAGCTGGGAGGACGTAATGGGCTTGTCCTGCCACTCCGTGAAGGAGTAGATGACCTTGACGTAGTCCTCAATGGAGGAGGAGGGCGTACCGGTCTTCACAGCTCAAGCCTACAGTGGCAGGCGGATTCAGGCTTTGCGGGCCCGCCACGTCTGCGTCACGTATGGCAGGCCGAGCTCCTGGCCGGGGGCATGGCCGAGGTGTTCGTAGATGTACCACTCGAGGTTCGCCAGCACTTTGGCGCGGGTGGCCTCGCTTGCGCGGAGGTAGTAGCTGCGTGACTTGGTGAGTTCCATGATGTCCCGGGGCGTCAGGGGGTCTTCCCATTCGGTCACGTGAGACTCCAGACTGGTGAATTCCGGACCGATGGAAGGCCGGAAACCCGGTTTGTGGACATCGCCGGCATGCATGATGCGTGAAAGGCGGTGGACCCACGGTATTGAAGTGTCGAGTTGGTTCCAGATCAAGCCGAGGACGCCTTGCGGGCGAAGGATACGGGCGATTTCCGTGCTCGCTTTGAGGGGATCGCACCAGTGCCAGGCCTGGGCGACGCTGACGACGTCGTAAGCCGACTCTGCCAGCCCGGTCACCTCAGCGGTACCTTCCAAGGCCAGCTCCACCTCGGGGCAGGCCTTGCGTAATTGTGCGAGCATGTCGGCCGAGGGGTCCACGGCGGCTACGTGCAGTCCGCGGTCGATCAGGAGTCTGGTGAATTTTCCCGTGCCGGCTCCGAGGTCGGCAGCAGCTTCGGCTCGCGCAGGCAGGAGCCAGTCCACCGAGTCTGCCGGGTATCCCGGGCGCACGCGGTCGTAATGCTCGCCGCCGTCCTGGAAACTCTGCCCAAGTTCCCGCCGCCGATGTGCGTGCAATTTGGGCCCCCCGGGGCGGTGGCTTGCTTTTGACGCGCCACGGGAATGCATGGACAAGCACAGCTCCTTCAGGGTAAATCCAGGGGATTGACCCTACGAATTTACCGCAAGGAAGTGCGGGGAAGGCTCACCGGAGGTCGGCTTGGACGCTTGCCTAGTCCACCGTGCAGGGGGCAGCGCCGGCGGTACCGGGCGTGTTGGGCGCCCACTCCGGATAGCTGCGGTGGTCGTTGGCCGGAACCCAGCGGCCCTCGTCCACCACGTAGTCCCAACCGAGGCCTGTGCTCTTGAGCTCCCGGATGCCTTTGAGCAGCCTGGTTGCGTCTTCCAAGCGGGAGCCAACCCCGAAGCTGGCGCGCAGCGAACCCGAAGGAAGCCCGAGCCTCTTGAGGAGGGGGTGCGCGCAGAAGCGGCCATCCCGGAGGCCCACGCCGTGTTCCGCCGCGAGATAGGCAGCCACGAGTCCGGCGTCGAATCCTTCGACCGAAAAGTTGACCACGCCGATCGTGTCCGTCGAGTCGCTGAAGATCCGGTGCACTGTGACACCCTCGATGGCCTCCAGGCCTTCCACGAGGTAGGTGCGGATGGCGCTTTCATGCTGGTGCCACGCCTGCTGGTCGAGCCCGGCAAGGACCTGGGTTGCGCGGGCCAGTGTTGCTGCTCCCAACACGTTGGGGGAGCCGCCCTCGTGCCGGGCCGGACCGGTGGCCCAGCTGACGGAATCGAGCCGGGCCTCACGGACTGCGCCGCCACCGGCGAGGTGCGGCGTACCGGCGTCGAGCCAGTCGGGACGGCCAACCACAACGCCTGCACCGAAGGGCGCATACAGCTTGTGGCCGGAGAAGACGATGTAGTCGACGTCGGCTTCGGCGATGTTGATGCGGCGGTGCGGTGCGAGCTGGGCTGCATCTACAACAATCCGCGCTCCGAATTCGTGGGCCAGGGACGCCAGCTCGGCAATGGGCAGGATTTCACCGGTGACGTTGGAAGCACCTGTCACCGCCAACAGGGAGACGCCGCCCTGGGCCAGCTCGTTACGGAGGTTTGCGATGGTGGTGGCCAAGGTGGGTGCCGCGACAACGCTGCGGTGGGGAACACCCTGCCATGGCAGCAGGTTGGCGTGGTGTTCGATGTCCAAGTAGAGGACCTCGCCGGTGGGCTCGCCATTGAGGTGCGGCAGGCAGCCTGCCAGCAGGTTCAGCGAGTCAGTGGTGTTGCGGGTGAAGATCACTGAATCATCCGGGCGGCCGCCGACGAAGTCGCGGACGATGTTCCGGGAGTTCTCATAAACGGAGGTGCTGATCTGCGAGGCAAAACCCGCGCCGCGGTGAACGCTCGCGTAGTAGGGCAGGACCTCGTTCAGGTACGCCGAGACGATGGTCAGCGCCGGCGCGGAGGCGCCGTAATCGAGGTTGGCGTAGCGGACGTGGCCGCCCTGGATCAGCGGAGCCTGGAGTTCCGCGCCGGTTACGGCTGCGAGGGGCCGGACCGCGGGGCCTTCCTCCGCGATGGAAGGCAGGGTGGTGGAATCGAACGTAACTGTGCTCATGTGACCTCACTCAGGAGGGACCCCTCGAGGGGATCCGCGCTTGCCGTATCCGTTCCGGACCGGCCTGGTCGTCACCCGGGGCACCCCACCGCGAATGGAGGGTTGCCGGCCAGCAAACCGGGGTTTAGCGCTGGCACTCGTGACCTGTAAAAGAGATTAAGGCACCCCGCACGCCCGGCACAAAGCCGTCCAGTTTATTAAGCGGATTGTTACGCGAGGGGCGCAAATGGCGCTTTTGGCGAATAAAGTGCGGCGGACACCCCACAAGAAGGGCGCCCGCCGCCGATTATTCAGAGAAGATCGTCAATGCCCGGATTGAGTCTCTTAAGGACTTCCGAGTGCAGGATCGAGTTGGTCGCCAGGGCGTTTCCGCCGAACGGGCCGTCTTCTCCTTCCAGCGAGGTGAACCGGCCACCCGCCTCGGTGACGATCGGCACGAGCGCAGCCATGTCGTACAGGTTCAATTCGGGTTCGCAGGCGATGTCCACCGCCCCTTCCGCAACCAGGCAATACGACCAGAAATCGCCATAGGCCCTGGTCCGCCAAATATCCTCTGTGAGCCCCAGGAATTCATCGAGGTTTCCGCGTTCCTTCCAGCCGGACAGGCTTGAAAAGGACAGGGAGGCATCTGCCAGCTGCGAGACGTTGGATACTTTCAGCCGGGTGGCGGAGGCGAGCGAACGCCCGGTGTAGGCGCCCATCCCCTTCGCGGCCCACCAGCGCTTGCCCAGGGCCGGGGCGCTGACGACGCCCACCACTGGTTCGCCTTCGTCAACGAGCGCGATGAGCGTGGCCCACACCGGCACGCCCCTGACAAAGTTCTTGGTGCCGTCGATGGGGTCGATGATCCAGCGGCGGGAACCGTGCCCGCTGCTGCCGAACTCTTCGCCGAGTACGGCGTCGCGGGGGCGCGAACGCGATAACTGGCCGCGGATGGCTTCCTCTGCGGCTTTGTCGGCATCCGTGACGGGGGTCAGGTCCGGTTTGGTTTCGATCTGCAGGTCCAGGGCCTTGAAGCGGTCCATCGTCTGTGCGTCCACAGAGTCTGCAAGGACGTGGGCCAGCCTCAGGTCATCGTTGTAGCTGGAAACGGATTGGGTCATGCCACCAAACTATCGTGAAACGTTCGCACGGCCGGGACGTGTTGCCGCCCGGCCTTCAGTTCACGGTGCCAAGTTCCTTGGTTTCCTTTGCTTCGAGGCGTGGATCGGCCCCCAGCAAACGCCTCAGCGAGGCAAGCCTGGCCACGCCGGAAGGACCCGCGTGTCCCTCAATGACCCAGGCATCCAAGCCGCAGTTGATGGCATTGGCATCATGTTTGCACCCGCGGTCGCAGGCTGCCGTGCCAGGTTCAAGGTCCGGGAAGGAGTGCAGGATCCGGTCCGGATCCACGTGCGCGAGCCCGAATGAGCGGATGCCGGGCGTATCGATGATCCAACTGCCGGCGGGTGCATCGGCCAACTTCAGTGCCAGTGCGGACGAGGAGGTGTGCCGTCCGCGGCCGGTGACCGCGTTGACACCGCCGGTGGCGCGTTCAGCGCCGGTAAGCGCGTTGACCATGGTGGACTTGCCAACCCCGGAATGCCCCAGCATCACGGTGACTTTCCCGTCGAGGTGGGACCTCAGACGCGAGACCGCATCACTATCCAGTCGGGCGGACAGGCCGTCGTCGGAACGCGCGTCAATCCCGGAAGCCTCTGCGTCTGCTGTTCGGCTGATGATGATCGGGAAGTCGAGGCTGAGGTAATTGGACAGGAGCTCGGCCGGATCCCTGACGTCCGCCTTGGTTACGAGCAGGAGGGGCTCGATTCCGGCGTCGTAGGCCGCCACCAAGGCGCGGTCGATGAAGCCGGTGCGGGGCTCGGGGTTTGCGGCAGCAACCACCACCACAAGTTGGTCCGCATTGGCCACGACCACGCGCTCAATCGGGTCGGTGTCATCCGCGCTCCTGCGCAGGAGCGTCCGGCGCTCCTCCACCCGCACCAGGCGTGCCAAGGTGTCGGGTCCGCCGGAGACGTCGCCCACCAAGGCTACGAAGTCGCCGGGTACGACCGGAGTCCTGCGGAGCTCCCTTGCGCGGGCGGCGATGACAATTCTCTCATTGTCGGAGTCCTCGCCCACGATCGCGGTGTAGCGGCCGCGGTCCACGGTGATGATCCTGCCTATGACGGCGTCATCGTGGCTGGGGCGGTCCTTCGTCCTTGGCCTGGAGCCTTTCTTGTTGGGACGGATCCGTACATCCGATTCGTCCCAGGAGCGTGCGTCGCGTCCCATGGTCAGAGGCTGCTCCCGGCCGGAGCTGCCGCGCGCTGTCCCAGCATCGCGTTCCACATCTCCGGGAATTCCGGCATGGTTTTGGACGTGGTGGCGATGTCCTCCACCTCCACGCCTTCGACCGCGAGTCCGAGGATTGCGCCGGCAGTGGCCATGCGATGGTCTGCGTAGCTGTGGACCACGCCGCCGTGCAGCTTGGCGGGGCGAATGATGAGGCCGTCCGCAGTTTCTTCAGCGTCGCCGCCGAGCCGGTTGATTTCAGCTACGAGGGCGGCCAGGCGGTCGGTCTCATGGCCGCGCAGGTGGGCGATGCCCGTCAGCCGGGATGGGCCCGAGGCCAAAGCGCAGAGGGCTGCAACGGTGGGAGCAAGTTCGCTGGTTTCGTCGAAATCGGCGCCCTTGATTTCCGGGCCTCCGGTGACGGTGAGGGTCCCGTTCTCCAAAGATACTGTGGCGCCCATGTCAGCGAGGATGCTCCGCCAGAGGTCTCCTACCTGTGTGGTCTCCACCGGCCAGTTGGGGACGCGTACTGTTCCGCCGGTGGCCAGTGCCGCTGCGAGGAAGGGGCCGGCATTCGACAAGTCCTGCTCGATGCGCTGGTCGAAGGCACGGATGGGACCCGGAGCCACGCGCCAGTGGTTGGGCACGGAGTCGTCAACGACTACCCCGACGCTGCGCAGGACTGCGACAGTCATGTTGATGTGGTCAAGGCTGGGGACCGGTTTGCCCACGTGTTCCAGGTGCAGTCCCTCGGTGAAGCGGGCACCGACCAACAGCAAAGCTGAGACAAACTGCGAAGACGCGCTCGCGTCGATCACCAGATGGCCGCCGCGGACCTCGCCGGTGCCCTGAACGGCAAATGGCAGGGACGACGGCGTCCTGCCGCCTTCGCTGCCCACCGGCACGCCTAGGGCGACCAAAGCCTCGATGATGGTGCCCATGGGCCGTTTACGCGCATGCGGATCGCCGTCGAAAACCGTCGTCCCTTGGCGAAGGGCGGCAAGTGGCGGAACGAAACGCATCACGGTCCCTGCGAGTCCGCAGTCGATGGCCGTGCTGTGTTCAGGGGCGGCTGGATCCATCGGAATGATCTCCAAGTCCGGTCCGTAGTCGCCGTCGCCGTCCACCTCGCTGACCGTTGCCCCCAATTGCCGCAGGGCCTGCACCATGAGGACGGAATCCCTGGAGTGCAGGGGAGCGCGGAGTCTTGACGGGCCGTCTGCCAACGCCGCCAGCACCAGGAAACGGTTGGTCAGCGACTTGGAACCCGGTACGGTCACCGTGGCGTCCACCGGTTCCTTCGCGAAGGGGGCCGGCCAGAGGGGGAGTGTGGCGGCGTTGTCCGTGCCGGTGTTTGCTGCGGTGGTACCAGTCATGCTTCCTTATGCTCCAACTGCGTTGTCTACGGCCTTGCGAACTGCTTTGTCTGCTTTTTTGAACTGCTTGCCTGTGACCTTCCTGGCGTCAGCGGCCAGGTGCTCTGCGCGCCAGGCGAGGCTCGGCCGGCCGGCAGTGTCCACGGAGGCAAGCAGGACGCCTCCAGTGAGGGAAATGTTCTTGAGCAGTTGTGCCCGGCGGGCGCTCCGGCCTTCCTTGGTGCTGATATCAGCCGAGCGCCACTCCACATAGGTGTTCAAGGCAGAAGTCAAGGCCAACACGGTCGCCGCGAGGCGCGAAAGCTTACCGAGCCCCAGCAGGGCGCCGGCTCCCAACTGGGCGCCCCCGATGACGCGGGCCAGGACTTTCTCGTCGGTCTTGAAGGGAAGCGACTCGGAGGCCCGGCGGAGCACCGGCGACAATTGCTGTGCAGTGTCATCCGCGTTCTTCAGTTTATCCAGCCCTGTGATGACGAAGCTGGATGCGAGCATCGGCCGCGCGAGAAAACGGATTACAGACATGTCTTGCCTCCTGGATGGCTTGCCACAAGATTTATCGACGTTGTGTTCAAGGGGTGCAGTCTGCTCTAGTCTTGCACCTTTGCGGAATATTTACCCACCGAAGGCTGTTGTGAACATCATGCGCGGTGAAGGCCGGGCTGCGGCAGGGTGTTGCCGCTACGGGAACGGAGTAGGTTTTTTGACCCTGGTTAAGGACCGCCCGGATTTACTGGGGCCTGTGGAGCCGGCGCAGCCGGATTCCCTGCAGCTGACAGTAGACTTGGCATCGATGAGCACCATTGAACCGGCCGCAGCGGCCATGGACCAGGCAGCCGGACCGAACGACGATGCCGAGCCTTCGGCCGACGTCGACCTTTCCACCGAAAGCTCCGAACAGCGGCGGCTGCGCTTCGAGCGCGACGCGATGCAGTATGTCGACCAGCTGTATTCGGCGGCCATGCGCATGGCCCGGAACCCCTCGGATGCCGAAGACCTCGTCCAGGAGGCCTACACCAAAGCCTTCTCCGCCTTCCACCAGTACAAGCCCGGGACAAACCTCAAGGCCTGGCTGTACAGGATCCTTACCAACACCTACATCAACCTGTACAGGAAGCGTCAGCGCGAGCCGCTGCAGTCCAACTCGGACACGATCGAGGACTGGCAGCTGGCGAAGGCTGAGTCGCATACCTCGGCTGGTCTCCGTTCTGCGGAGGCTGAGGCCTTGGATCACCTTCCCGACTCGGATGTAAAGAATGCGCTGCAGTCCATACCGGAAGAATTCCGGCTGGCCGTCTACTTCGCGGACGTCGAAGGCTACGCGTACAAGCAGATTTCCGAGATCATGAATACCCCGATCGGCACCGTCATGTCGCGTTTGCACCGCGGCCGGAAGATGCTGCGGGACATGCTGGCGGACTACGCCGCCGAACGGGGTTTCAAAGCCCAGACAGAAGACCAGGCCTCGGCCGGGAGCAACAATCAGGAGAAAGAGAAATGAGCGACTGCCAGGGATTGGGCGATTGCGACGATACGCGCATGCAGCGTATTTACGAGTACCTCGACGGCGCACTGACCCGGGAGGACCTCAGCGAGATCAAGCAGCACTTGGACGGTTGCGAGGAATGCTCTGAGCAGTATGACCTCGAATGCCTGATCCGCACCATGGTCAAGCGTTCGTGCACGGAGTCCGCTCCGGAAAACCTCAAGAACTCCATCTTGGACAGGATCCACGCCATTAAGCCTGTGGAAGCCTGAGCCGAACGCGAAGGGCCCCGGAAACCTGAGGTTTCCGGGGCCCTTGCTGTTTAAGCCTTGACCGCTAAGCCTTGGGCTTAGGTGTTGGGGCGCTTGCCGTGGTTCGCGCCGCCGCGCTTACGGTCACGACGCTTACGTGCACGCTTGCTCATAGCTGGCCTCCTTACATGTTTGATACTCAATAGAGCTGCCCTCCAGTTTCGCACATCCGGGCATGGCCTCGCGAACCGGCAGGGATTGTCAGCTGCGTAGCGAATTCCTGATCGAGATGCGCGCCTGGTCCAGGACGGTACGCACGGTTTCGAGCGTGACCGGTGTCAGGGACTGCGATGCGCCGTGTTTACGGAGTTCCACGCGGACGTCGTCCCGGAATGATTGGACCAGGAGCTCGGCTTCCTTAAGCATGCGTTGGCCTTCCGGGGAGTAGCTGGACGTCCGTTCGGTGGGCGGGGCTGTCCGCGCGTTGCTGCGCGCGGCTTCTGCGGTCGCGGCCAGGTCGGCCCTGAGTCCTTGCATGTTGCTGCGGATGTCGGCCCTGAGATCATCGGCCAGCCGCCGCACCGAGGCCGAGATGTTGTCCTCGACGTCGGCAAGTTCCTCCCGGCGCCGGTCCAGTTCGGCGCGGCCCGCCTCCGTGATGGAGTACTTGGTGCGCCTGCCCTCGGATTCAGTGGCAACGAGGCCTTCTACTTCAAGTTTGGCCAGCCTGGGATAGATGGTGCCGGCGCTTGGGGAGTACGTGCCGCCGAAGCGGTCGCCCAAAGCCTTGATCAGTTCGTAGCCGTGCTTTGGCGCGGCTTCGAGAAGGGCCAGAAGATACAGCCGGAGTGCTCCGTGCGCGAAGACGGGTGGCATCACAGCCCCGCTTCGCCGGGGACGTGGCTTTCGTTGCCGTTCGCGGGCGCGGGGGCATGCATCACGAATGTCTTGCCTGAGACCGTGTTGGTCCTGAACAGCATGAGTTTGTGGTCGGGGCCCACGATGGTGTGCACGTTGCTGCCCGGCTGGGAATACAACTGGTCATCGATGATTACCGAACCGCTGGCGGATTTCGCCACGACGTCAAGGCCGACATCGTGGGGGAGCCTGACGGTCAGGTCGCCGGAGACGGAGTTGGCACCAAAATCGTTCGTGTAATCCTGGAGGTCGAAGCTGAGGTCCCCGCTGACCGTCGTCGCACGGACGTTCGACAAGGTGCCCGAGGCGGTGACTTCACCCGAGACGCTCTTGGCGGTCAGGACGCCGTCGTGGTTCCTCGCGATGACCTCGCCGCTGACGGTGTTGACGTGGAGTTCGCCTGCCGTTCCATCGGCCATGACGGATCCGGAGACGGTGTTCAGTCGCGTGTTGCCGCTGATGCCCGAGACCAGGCCGTCACCGCTGACGGTGCCGGCCTCGACGTCGACGCCGGGCGGCAGAGCGATACCGACAACAACCGAGTTGGTGCTGTTGTTGTTGACGGTCCCCATCAGGTTACGGAACCATCCCTGCGGACCCTGGAGTTGATGCCGCACCTCGAGGCGTCCGTTGACCAGCGTGACCGTCAGGGGATCGCCGGTGATCTCGCTGATCTCGATGCGGACAAAAGGTTCGTCGTGGGTGACCACGTCGAAGCGGCCCTTCACGATCCCCAGTTTGAGCGAGCGGACGTCGTCCACGTCTATTGTCTGCGGGCCGGTCACGGTCCATAACTCGTCTGACATGATGCCTCCGTTGTCGAGATATATCGCGTTTGATGTAAACACGATATATCTCGATTAGGGGCGTGGCAAGGGGTGTTCGGATTACTCCGGTTGGGCGATGTTAAGCCACTGGAACCAGCCACGGTGCAGTACGAGCCACGCAATCAATCCGTAGCCGGCCTGTCCCGGGGTGCCCCCATTGGCTGCGAGGTCCGTCCTCCACTGCTCATGGTTGAGCAAGGGGGAGAAAGTGTCCACGTAGTGGTGGTTCCTCCTTGTCGTGACATCGGCGAAGGCCGTATTGAGTTCAGCGAGGCGCTTGTTCCGTGCCGGGTCCAGCGTGGGCGGCGGGCCGACGACGAACACTTCAACGCCGCTGTGCGACGCGCCGTCAAGGATGTTGGCCAGGTTCAACCGGCTGCGGGCGGTCGACAGCCCGAACTCCAGGTCGCGGCCGGAAAGCCCGATGACCAGCCGGTTCTCGTGGGTATCGCTGAACCGCCGGCCGGCCTCGTCCTGCCACCGGGCGGCCAGGCCCTCGGTTCCTTCCATGGGGCAGGGGAGCGAAAAGCTTTCCACTGTGACGGCATCCTGGGGTGTGCGGGCCAGCACGCGGCCAAGCCAACCGAGGGCCCGGGGATCGCCCAGTCCAGCCAGCAGTTCATCTCCAACAGCTGCGACACGCAGCTTCCTGTCTTCCACGGTTACCTCTTCACACTCGTTACGGTCCATGCACGGCTTACGGATCAGCGCCGGTTAATGAACCGGGTATCTGTCCCATTAAACAGAACTGCCCGGCCTGGGGCGTGTTTATCGCTCCTCAGGCCGGGCAGTTTCGTTTACTTGCGTTCGAATGCCTGCTTGATCAGGGCATCCTGTTCAGCGGCGTGGCGCTTCATGGAACCGGCCGCCGTGGAAGCCGATGCCGGGCGCGACACGAGGCGGATCCTGCGGTCCAGTTCCGGCGCCAGGTTCAAGCCCATGAACGGCCACGGTCCCTGGTTGGCCGGCTCGTCCTGCGCCCAAATGATGTCCGCGTTGGGGTACTTGGCGAGCTCTGCCTCGATCTCTGCCTTGGGCAGCGGGTAGAGCTGCTCAACACGGATAATCGCGGTGGAAGTATCGCCGGACTTCTGCCGGTTGGACAGGAGATCGTAGTACAACCGTCCCGAGACCAGGATGACGCGGTCAACGTTGGCGGGCTGGACTTCGTGCTCGCCGATGACCGGCTTGAAGCCGCCAGTGGTGAAATCCTCGACGGCGGAAGCGGCACCCTTGAGGCGGAGCAGCTGCTTCGGCGTGAAGATGATCAACGGCTTGCGCGGGCGGCTGTAGGCCTGGCGGCGTAGCAGGTGGAAGTGCGAAGCAGCAGTCGTCGGGTTGGCGACGATCATGTTGTCCTCGGCACAAAGCTGCAGGAAGCGCTCGATGCGGGCGGAAGAGTGGTCCGGTCCCTGTCCTTCGTAGCCGTGCGGCAGCATCAGGACGAGCGAGGAGCGCTGGCCCCACTTCTGCTCGGCCGAAGAGATGAACTCGTCGATGATCGTCTGGGCACCGTTGACGAAGTCGCCGAACTGGGCTTCCCAGAGGACCAACGCGTCCGGACGCTCCACCGAGTATCCGTATTCGAAGCCCATGGCAGCGTACTCGGACAGCAGGGAGTCATAGATCCACAGCTTGGCCTGGTTGTCCGAGAGGTTGCCCAAGGGCAGCCACTCGTTGCCGTTGGCGCGGTCGTGGAAGACGGCGTGGCGCTGTACAAAGGTTCCACGGCGGGAGTCCTGGCCGGCGAGACGCACAGGTACGCCCTCCATGATCAGGGATCCAAAGGCTGCGATTTCGCCGAAGCCCCAGTCGATGCCGCCTTCGCGGGACATCTGTTCGCGCTTCTCCAGGAGCTGCTTGAGCTTGGAGTGGACTGTGAAGCCTTCCGGAATCTCCAGGTGGGCCTTGCCGATGCGGGCGAGGGTTTCCGCGGAGATGGCGGTGGATGCCGGCGAGTTGGTGCCGAAGTCGGCCTGCTGGGCAATCGGGCGTTCGATGTCCGAAACCGCTGCGGAATCCGCAGTGATGATCGGGATCGGGGAGGTCTGCGCAGCGTGGGTCTCGGCGAAGACCCGCTCCAGGCGTTCTTGGTAGTCGCGGAGCAGTTGCTCGGCTTCCTCTTCGGTGATGTCGCCACGGCCGATGAGGGACTCGGTGTACAGCTTGCGAACCGAACGCTTCGCCTCGATCAGGTTGTACATCAGCGGCTGGGTCATCGAGGGGTCGTCGCCCTCGTTGTGGCCACGACGGCGGTAGCAGACCATGTCGATGACGACGTCCTTGTGGAACCGCTGGCGGAACTCGTAGGCGAGCTGCGCAATACGCACCACGGCCTCGGGGTCGTCGCCGTTCACGTGGAAGACCGGTGCCTGGATCATCTTGGCGACGTCCGTGGAGTACGTGGACGAACGCGAGGACGAAGGTGCGGTGGTGAAACCGACCTGGTTGTTCACGATCACGTGGATGGTGCCACCCGTACGGTAGCCGCGCAGCTGGGAAAGGTTTAGCGTTTCCGCCACCACGCCCTGGCCGGCGAATGCTGCGTCACCGTGGACCATGATCGGAAGCACGGGGAAGGATTCGCCCTGGTCCAGGCGGTCCTGCTTGGCGCGGACGATGCCTTCGAGGACGGAGTCCACGGCTTCGAGGTGGGACGGGTTCGCGGCCAGGTAGACCTTGGTCTGCTTGCCGTTGTCGGACGTGAAGGTTCCCTCGGTGCCAAGGTGGTACTTGACGTCGCCCGAGCCCTGGACGGAGCGCGGGTCCTGGGTGCCTTCGAACTCGCGGAACACCTGGGCGTAGGTCTTGCCTGCGATGTTGGTCAGCACGTTGAGGCGGCCACGGTGGGCCATACCGATCGCGACCTCGTCCAGGCCGTCGTCGGCTGCGTCGGAGATGATGGCGTCCAGCAGCGGGATCAGCGATTCGCCGCCTTCGAGGGAGAAGCGCTTCTGGCCCACGAACTTGGTCTGCAGGAAGGTCTCGAAAGCTTCGGCTGCGTTCAGCTTGGAAACGATCCGCAACTGCTCTTCGCGGCTCGGCTTCGAGTAGGGGTGCTCCAGCTGGTCCTGGAACCACTTGCGCTCGGCCGGTTCCTGAATGTGCATGTACTCGATGCCCGTGGTGCGGCAGTACGCGTCACGCAGCACACCGAGGATGTCGCGGAACTTCAGCATCGGCTTGCCGCCGAAACCGCCGGTGGGCCACTCGCGGTCCAGGTCCCACAGCGTCAGGCCATAGGTCAGTACATCGAGGTCCGGGTGCTTGCGCTGGACGTACTCCAGGGGATCGGTGTCCGCCATGAGGTGGCCACGCACGCGGTAGGAGTGGATCAGCTGCTGGATGCGGGCAACCTTGTTGATCTCGTCAGCCGGATCCACCTGAAGGTCGGGGCTCCAGCGAACGGGCTCGTACGGGATGCGGAGGGCTTCGAAGATTTCGTCGTAGAAGTTCTGCGCACCGAGCAGGAGTTGGTGGACGAGCTTCAGGAACTCGCCGCTGCCTGCACCCTGGATCACGCGGTGGTCGTAGGTGGAGGTCAGCGTGAGGATCTTGCTGATGGCGTTCTGGGCGATGATCTTCTCGCTCGCGCCCTGGAACTCTGCCGGGTAGTCAAGGGCGCCGACGCCGATGATGGCGGCCTGGCCCTTGGAGAGGCGCGGGACGGAGTGGACCGTGCCGATGCCGCCCGGGTTGGTGAGTGAGACGGTAGTGCCCGCGTGGTCGTCAGCAGTGAGCTTGCCGTTGCGGGCGCGCTTGATGAGGTCCTCGTAGGTGTGCCAGAACTCCGCGAAGTCCATGGTCTCGGCCTTTTTGATGTTGGGAACCATCAGGAGGCGGGTGCCGTCAGGCTTGGGCATGTCGATGGCAATGCCGAAGTTGACGTGGGCCGGCTGGACTGCGCTGGGCTTTCCGTCGATCTCGTCGTAGTAGACGTTCATCGACGGGAACTGGGACAGCGCCCGGACAACTGCGTAGCCGATGAGGTGGGTGAAGGAGACCTTGCCGCCGCGGGCACGGGCGAGGTTCGAGTTGATGACGACGCGGTTGTCAATCAGCAGCTTGGCGGGAATTGCACGGACACTGGTGGCGGTGGGGACCTCCAGGCTGGTGACCATGTTCGAGGCGATGGCCTTTGCCGGTCCGCGAAGCACGGAGACGACGTCTTCCTCGGGCGCTGTGGGGGCCTTGGTGCTCTTGGGCAGCTGGGCGGGAATGGGCTGGGCTGCGTTGCCGCCGGTGGGCTTCTTTGCCCCGTCCTTGGCAACTGTGGCCGGTTCCTTCTTCGCCGGTGCAGGTGCCGCAGCCGGTGCGGCGGCGGCCGGTGCAGCCGTGGGAGCCGGCGGTGCGGCCGGCGCCGATGCCGGAGCCGCTGCGGCAGGAGCTACCACGGGAAGTACTTGGGTTGGGGGATTGGCAGCCGTTGCGGCTGCGGAGTTTCCGTTGGAAGAAGTGCCGTCACCGGTCTCAAAGGATTCAAAAAGCGGCCACCACTTGGCGTCGACCGAATTCTTGTCCTGCTGATACCGCTCGTACAGTTCGTCAACGAGCCACTCGTTTCCGCCAAATTCCTCTGGTAGACGGTGGCTGGGCTGCTCTGGCACTTGAAATACGCCTCTTCCATGAGTGTTGATTTCCCGCTGGCCATGTTGCTTTTCCACAACGATGCACCAGGGTCCGGGTCCCGCGAACTCAGACCTTTGCCAGTCTAGTTAGGATCGTTGGTTAACTGCCAATAGTGGTGACCTAAATCATGTTATGCCCGCAAGCGCCTACGCAATGAAGCCTCCAATGCTCCAGGGAGCGGATGGGATGCCGGGCCGTCCCTGTAAACTGAAGGTCTTATGGACAGTAAATCCAGGTGCCGGCCTGGGCGCTGCGGGGGGAGCCTTAAGGGCAACTCCTTTGAGCCAGCCCGGAGAGCCGGCAACACCCGTTCACGTGCCCATCATGGTCCGGCGGTTTCCGTCGGTGGCCGAGCGGATCAAAGGTCCGCCGTATCTGACCAGCCTCCGCCTGGCCCCTTCTCCGATCGAGGTGCGAAGGCCCCACTTCCGGTTCCCCGTCTTGGAGGGATGCTGTAAGTGGAATGGCTACTCCTGCTGGGCGGCTTTGCCCTGATTCTGGGAACCGGATTCTTTGTGGCAGTCGAGTTCTCGCTGGTTGCCCTGGACCAGGCGAGCGTGCAGCGCGCCGTGGACAACGGTGACCAGGCCGCCGTACCCCTCCTCAAGTGCCTTAAGTCCTTATCCACACAGCTTTCCAGTTGCCAGTTGGGCATCACGCTAACCACTTTGCTGACGGGCTTCGTGATGGAGCCCTCCGTGGGGCAGCTGCTTTCCGGGCCCCTGGGGCTGCTGGGCCTCGCGCCGGAAGCTGCCCGTTCCATCGCACTGGTGGTGGCCATGATCCTGGCAACGCTTCTTTCCATGCTCTTAGGCGAGCTCGTTCCGAAGAATATGGCCATTGCCCTGGCCTTTCCGCTGGGCAAGCGGCTGGCGCGGCCCCAGCTGATCTTCACGTCGGTGTTCAAGCCGGCCATCATCGTCCTGAACGGCTTTTCCAATAAGGTCCTGAATCTCTTCGGGCTTGAGGCAAAGGAAGAAATATCCGGAGCCCGCACCCCGGCAGAGCTGGCATCGCTGGTGCGGCGTTCAGCGGAGCTTGGAACCCTTGATGCGGGAACGGCGAACTTCGTGGCGCGCACGCTCAACTTTTCGGGTCGGACGGCGGCCGACGTCATGACGCCGCGCATCCGGATGGAAACCATCGATGCGGACCAGCCCGTGACTGACATCCTCGATGCGGCCCGCCGCACGGGTTATTCGCGTTTCCCTGTGATCGGTGATTCGGCCGACGATATCCGCGGGGTGGTGCACATTAAGAAAGCCGTAGCGGTTCCGGCTGAACGTCGGGCGAAACTCGAGGCCGGGGCGATCATGACCGAAGTCCTCCGCGTCCCGGAGACGATCCATCTCGATTCCTTGCTTACGGAATTGCGCGAAGGGAACCTTCAGCTGGCGGTGGTGCTGGATGAGTACGGCGGGACTGCCGGTATTGCCACGCTTGAGGACCTCGTCGAAGAGATCGTCGGTGAAGTGTCCGACGAGCACGACAAAGTGAGGCCGGGCGTACTGCAGAGCGCCTCCGGTGATTGGTACTTTCCCGGCCTCTTGAGGCCGGATGAAGTGTCGGAGCAGATTCCAGGGTTGCAGGTTCCCGATGAGTCCGCTTATGAAACGGTGGGCGGCTACGTCATGAGCAAGCTTGGCCGCATCGCGCAGGTGGGTGACGTGGTGGACGCCGGTGGCGGCACGCTCACGGTCACGAGGATGGACGGCCGGAGGATTGACCGGATCTGCTTCCACCGCGTGGAAGAGGACCCCGTGGCCGAGGGCCGGGGCGACTCCCACGAGGCAGGTGCCCTATGAGTGACTGGGCAGGAATCGCCTGGCTGGTTGTGCTGCTGATCGGCAACGCGTTTTTTGTGGGTGCCGAATTCGCCGTGATGTCCGCCCGCCGCAGCCAGATCGAGCCCTTGGCGGAGGCAGGGTCGACGCGGGCCCGGACCACGCTCACGGCCATGGAGAACGTGTCCCTGATGCTTGCCTGCGCACAGTTGGGTATTACTGTGTGTTCCCTCCTGATCCTGCAGGTTGCGGAACCTGCAATCCACCACCTTCTGGCTGAACCGTTGGAATTGGTAGGCGTTCCGGTGGAGTTGGCCGACGTGGTGGCGTTCGTCATCGCCCTGCTGTTCGTGACGTTCCTGCATGTCACGTTCGGGGAGATGGTCCCGAAGAATATTTCCGTCTCGGTTGCCGACAAGGCCGCGTTGCTGCTCGCGCCCCCGCTGGTGTTCATTGCCCGGGTGGTCAAGCCGGTTATCTGGACGCTGAACTGGCTGGCGAACCATATCCTTCGCTTGATGCGGATCGAACCCAAGGATGAGGTTTCCTCGTCCTTCACTCTTGAAGAGGTGCAGTCGATCGTTCAGGAGTCCACCCGGCACGGCCTGGTGGACGATGAAGCGGGCCTGTTGACCGGTGCCTTGGAGTTTTCGGAACATACGGCCTCGCACATCATGGTTCCGCTGGAAAAGCTGGTGGTGCTCCGGACGGCCTCCACGCCGGTGGACCTGGAGAAAGCGGTCAGCCGGACGGGCTTCTCGCGTTTTCCGATGGTGGACGACGACGGCGAACTCGCCGGCTACCTGCATGTCAAGGACATCCTTTCCATCCCGGACGAGGGCCGAAAGCACCCGATTGCGGAGGGGCGGATCCGCTCCATGGCCAATCTGTCGCCCGAGGACGAGATCGAGCGCGCCATGTCCGTCATGCAGCGTACGGGTTCCCACCTGGCGAGGGTGGTGGGGCCGGGAGGGAATACGCAGGGAGTCCTGTTCCTTGAAGATGTCATCGAGCAATTGGTGGGAGAGATCCGCGATGCCACCCAGGCCACGGGCATTCGACGCCTTGGTGGTCCCGGCTCGGAGCAGTAGGGCCGATCCCGCTCAAGCGCGCCGGGGCCTAAGACGTAGCCCTAAATAGGAATCATTCCCATTTAGGGCTACTCTGAAGCCGTACGCTTGTTGTGTTTGATTCTCATTTTGAGTAGATCCGAGGTTTCCGTGCGACGTTACGCCGCCCGCCTGTCCATGGCCGCTTTCACCGCAGTAGCCGCCATATCCCTGTCCTCCTGCGCCGGAGCGGCCGGGTCCGGTTCGCCGTCGTCGTCCGGGGCCCTGGAAGTGGTGACCTCCACCAATGTCTACGGCGATATCGTGAAGACGGTGGGCGGCGACAAAGTAAACGTCTCCTCCATCATTTCCAAGACCAGCCAGGATCCCCACTCCTACGAGGCAAGCGCCCAGGACAAGCTCGTGGTTTCCAAAGCCAAGCTCGTGGTGGAGAACGGCGGAGGCTACGACGGATTCCTGCACAAGCTGGCCGACGACACCAACGTCGGCCACGACAACATGATCAGCGCCGTGGAGGTTTCCGGCCTGGCGCCCGCGGATGCAAACCACAGCGAAGACTCGCACGCGACGGATGGCCACGACCACAGTCACGGCGACTTCAATGAGCACGTGTGGTACAGCTTGGACTCCATGGGCAAGCTCGCAGACGCCGTGGCAACCAAGCTCGGCAGCCTGGACAGTGCGTCGGCAGAGACCTTCAAGAGCAACGCCGGGGCCTTCAAGTCCAAACTGGCCGAACTCGCAGGCAAGCTCAGCGCCCTCAAGTCCGCCAACGACGGAGCCCCGGTAGCCATTACCGAGCCGGTTCCGCTGTATCTCCTGGAAAGCGCCGGCCTGGTCAACAAAACCCCGGAAGCGTACAGCGCCGCAATCGAGGAAGGCACCGATGTCCCGGCTTCCGTCCTCAAGGAGACCACGGACATGGTGGCACATGTCCGTTTGCTCGCCTATAACGAGCAGACGGAAGGGCCGCAGACCGAGTCCGTCAAGAAGGCCGCGGAAGCCTCCGGCGTTCCGGTGGTCAACTTCACTGAGACTCTGCCGGAGGGCAAGGACTACCTCCAATGGATGACGGCCAATGTGGATTCCATCTCCTCGGCCTTGAAGAAGTAGTACCGGGTTGCCGATAAGGGCTCCGCAAGCGTCCTAAGATGTTCAGGATGGCTGCGGGGTCCGCGGCTGCCGTCAGCCAGCACCACCCACAACTGCGCCAATCGGACGTGCGCATGGATCGAGGATAACTTTTGACACCGGTAGTGAGCCTCCGCGGAGCCAGCCTGCAGTTCGGCAAGAGGACACTCTGGAGGGACCTTGACCTCGACATCCATCCGGGCGAATTTTTTGCAGTGCTGGGTCCGAACGGCAGCGGCAAAACCAGTTTCCTGAAAGTCCTCCTGGGGCTGCAGGAACTTCACTCCGGAACAGTGACCCTGGACGGGCGTCCGGTGGAACGGGGCAGCCGAAACATCGGTTACATCCCGCAGCAGAAATCCTTCGCGCCGGACACACCATTGCGGGCAAGGGACCTGGTGGGCCTTGGAATCGACGGGCATCGCTGGGGCCTGCGCATAGGGAACCGCAAGGTCAACGAGCGTATTGACGGCTTGCTGGAACTCGTCGGTGCCTCCGATTACGCCAAGGTTCCCGTAGGCCAATTGTCCGGAGGTGAACAGCAGAGGCTTCGGGTTGCGCAGGCGCTGGCCGCGGAGCCCCGGGTTCTGCTCTGCGACGAGCCTTTGCTCTCCCTGGACCTGCACCACCAGCAGGGCGTGAGCTCGCTGATCAACGAGCAATGCCACCAGAGAAACAGCGCAGTGGTGTTCGTGACCCACGAGATCAATCCGGTGATCGACTACGTGGACCGCGTCCTCTACCTGGCCGGCGGGCGGTTCCGCGTTGGAACTCCCGAAGAAGTCATGACCACCGAAGTCTTGTCGGACCTCTACAACGGCCACGTGGAAGTCATCCGCGCCAACGGAAGGATCGTCGTCGTCGGGCTTCCCGACGCGACCACCCACTTCCATGACGATGCCCACGCAACTGCCGGGGAGGAGCTCTGATGGACCTCAACAGCATGTTCCACACCATCTTCAACTTCGAGAACTACAGCGATCTCCTTGTCCTGGTGCAGAACTCCATCTGGGCCGGCGCCGTCCTTGGCCTCCTGGGCGGCCTGGTGGGCACGTTCGTCATGAAGCGGGACCTCGCTTTCGCCGTCCATGGGATTTCCGAGCTCTCCTTCGCCGGCGCAGCGTTTGCCCTGCTGGTGGGCGCTGACATCATCATGGGTTCGCTGGTGGGCTCGGTAGCGGCCGCCGTGCTGTTGGGTTTCATGGGCGTCAGGGCCCGGGACAAGAACTCCATCATCGGTGTGATCATGCCGTTTGGCCTGGGCCTCGGCATCCTTTTCCTCGCCCTGTATGAGGGCCGGGCAGCCAACAAGTTCGGTTTGCTGACCGGGCAGATCGTTTCGGTGGACACGGTGCAGCTCCAGGCCCTCGCCGGCACCGCCGTGGTGGTCATGCTTGCACTGGCGGCCATTTGGCGGCCGTTGAGCTTTGCCAGCGTTGATCCTGACATGGCCGAGGCCAGGGGAGTGCCCGTCCGTGGGCTTGCCATCGGCTTCATGGTGCTGCTGGGCGTCAGCGTGGCGCTTTCGATCCAAATTGTGGGGGCCTTGCTGGTACTCGCTTTGCTGATCACCCCCGCCGCCGCGGCATTGCGGGTGACGACTTCGCCGAAGCTGGTTGTGCTGCTTAGTGTCCTGTTTGCCATCACGGCCACGGTGGGCGGCATTCTCCTGGCCCTGGGCAGCCGCATCCCCATCAGCCCCTACGTCACCACGTTGTCCTTCCTGATCTACGTGGTCTGTAGGATCGTTGGAAGGGTGGGGGCCAATCGCGGCCTCAACGGCCGGGTTTCGCGGGACCAGCCCGCAGCAGCCCTCTAAAGTTTTCCAGCCGCTTTCTTGGCCGTGCACTCCGGGCATAGCCCGAAGATCTCCACCGTGTGCGCAACCTCGGTGAAGCCATGTTCGGAAGCTGTACGGGCTGCCCAGGTTTCGACGGCGGGCGCTTCCACTTCCACGGCCTTCCCGCAGTTGCGGCACAGCAAGTGGTGGTGGTGCCCGGTGACGGCGCAGCGCCGGTAGACGGCTTCTCCGTCGCCGTTGCGCAGAACGTCGATCAGGCCGTCGTCGGCCAGAGACTGCAGGATCCGGTACGCAGTCGCGAGCGAAACCGAGATGCCCTTGTTCTGCAGGAGCCGGTACAGCTCCTGGGTGCTGACAAAGTCGTCCAATTCGTCCAAGGCCGCGCTGACTGCCAGGCGCTGTTTGGTGACGCGCTGCTCCTTCACGCCTCCGGCTGCGGACGTGCCACTTATGGCGGAACTCGTGCCCTGTGGCATTGAAAGACCCACTTCCCCTGGTTGCTGGCAAAGTCCAATTTTACCAGCCGGGCCTGCTTGGATCGGGCCTGCGGGGGACCCTAGGCTGTGACCATGAAGCTCACAAAGTATACGCACGCCTGTGTCCGGCTGGAAAAGGATGGCAAGGTCCTGGTGATCGATCCGGGTACGTTCTCCGAGTCCAAGGAAGCCCTTGAAGGCGCCCATGCCGTCCTGATTACGCATGAACACGCGGACCACATTGACCAGCCAGTGGTGCTTGAAGCATTGCAGGCAAACCCAGCACTCGTTCTGTATGCACCGGGTGGCGTGGCAAACACCCTGCAGGAAGCTGTCGGCGAATCAGCAGGCGGCGACGTGTCCGGGCGCATCCACTCAGTGGATCCGGGTTCTGCCTTGGACGTGGCCGGCTTCGGGGTGCGGACCTTCGGAGGTCAGCACGCCCTGATCCATGCCCAGATCCCCGTGGTGCACAACATCGGTTACCTGGTTGATGAAAACGTGTTCCACCCGGGAGATTCCTTTGTTGTTCCCGATGGGATCGCGGTCAAGACACTTCTGGTTCCCACCCACGCGCCCTGGTCCAAGGTGGGGGAAGTGGTGGACTTCGTCATCTCAGTCCGTGCCCCCAAGGCGTATCCAGTGCACGACGCGCTGCTGAACGACCTCGGCCGTGGACTGGTGGAAGGCCACGTCACCAGGATCGGCGCCCGGTACGGAACGGAATACCGCAGCCTCAAGTCCCGGGAGTCCGTGGAGGTCTAGGCCGGGCTGTTCCAGTTCCCGGTCTCGTGGAAAGACCCAAGAACGGCTTCGTACGGGGCAGGGTCCAGGCCCTGCGTCGCCAGCCACCGGGCGTCGTAGTAGCTGCGGGTGTACCGGTCCCCGGCGTCGCACATCAACGAAACGATGCTGCCCTGGCGGCCATCGGCGACCATGCGTGCCACGAGCTGCCAGACGCCCCAGAGGTTGGTGCCCGTGGATGGTCCCGCGAGCAGGCCCGTGAGTTTCTTCAGGTGCCGCATGGCGGCCACGGAAGCGGCGTCCGGAACCTGGATCATGTGGTCGATGACGGCAGGGACAAAGCTGGGTTCCACCCGTGGGCGGCCGATTCCCTCGATCCGGGAGGGCAGGCCTGTGGCGGGGCTTTCTCCGGCATCGCGCCACGCAGGGAAGAAAGCCGAGTTTTCAGGATCGACCACGGCCAGCTTGGTGGAGTGCCGGTTGTAGCGCAGATAGCGGCCGATCGTCGCGCTGGTTCCGCCCGTACCTGCTCCGACCACGATCCACTCGGGAACCGGGTGGCGTTCGAGTGCCAACTGCTCGAAAATCGACTCCGCGATGTTGTTGTTGCCGCGCCAGTCCGTGGCCCGCTCGGCAAAAGTGAATTGGTCCATGTAGTAGCCACCGGACGTGCGCGCGGTTTGTTCTGCCACGGCATATACCTCTGAAGCGTGGTCCACCAGAAGGCACGCGCCGCCGAATTCTTCGATCAGCGCGATCTTCTCCGGGCTGGTGGTCTTGGTCATGACGGCGATGAACGGCAGCCCGATCAGCCGGGCAAAGTAGGCCTCGGATACCGCAGTGCTGCCGCTGGATGCCTCCACAATGGTGGTGCCCTCGGTAATCCAGCCGTTGACCAGGCCGTAAAGGAACAGGGACCGGGCAAGGCGGTGCTTGAGGCTGCCTGAGCGGTGCGTGGACTCGTCCTTGAGGTAGAGATCAACGCCCCAGTGCTCGGGCAACGGGACCGCATAAAGGTGGGTGTCCGCGGACCTGTTGTTTTCCGCCTCGATCTTGCGGATGGCTTCGTGGGCCCACGCCCGGTCCTGGATGCACGAATTGCTCACCGGACAAGCCTACCGGCGTCCGCCCACGCGTCCGGACCGCCGACTAGGCTGGGAAAGGCAACCCAATCCACGGCAAACGAGGAGAATCAATGGCGATCCTTTTGGACGCGACCGAGCTGCAGCGCCGCATCGCGGCAGGGGAGCGGACCGTGCTCCTGGACGTCCGCTGGGTCCTGGGCCGGACCGACGGGCACGACGAGTATCTCGCAGGGCACCTTCCGGGGGCCGTCTTCGTGGACCTTCCCACGGAGCTTGCCGACCATGCCGAACCCGAACGGGGCCGGCACCCCCTGCCGTCTGCAGCCCGCTTCCAGGAGTCGGCGCGGCGATGGGGAATCAACGACGGCGACACCGTAGTGGCGTACGACAACAGCGGCAGCATGGCAGCGGCCAGGGCCTGGTGGATGCTGCGGAATGCGGGCGTGGAGTCCGTTTACCTGCTCGACGGCGGCCTGCCGGCCTGGCGTGCGGCCGGCTACCCGGTGGAGACCGGAGAGGTGACGCCCGTCGTCGGAAATGTCACCCTCGGTAAGGGCAACATGCCCACGATCACCGAACAGGAAGCGGGCTTGTGGCACCGGGAAGGCGTACTCCTGGATGCCCGGGCCGGGGAACGCTATCGGGGTGAAATCGAACCGATCGATCCACGGGCGGGCCACATTCCCGGAGCCGTAAGCGCTCCAACTACGGCGAACGTCACGGATGCAGGGACATTCCTGCAAACCGATGCCTTGCGTCAGCGGTTCCTGGACCTGGGAGTCGATGCGGGCTCGAACGTTGCGGTCTACTGTGGTTCGGGCGTGACCGCAGCTCACCAGATTGCCGCCCTGGAGATTGCCGGTTTCAAGGCGGCACTGTACCCCGGTTCGTTCTCGCAGTGGTCCAACAATCGTGGCAACCCGGTCGAGGTGGGCGGGGCGCCGTTCAGCGGCGACCGGCAAAGTGGCACCGGCAGCCCGGCTGGGAGTAGCGTCAAAGCATGACCCCTGGACGCCCTGTGCCCCCGCCCCTTGCCAAACCGATCCTTCCCGAAGCAGTCCTTTCGGGTGCCGAAGGCACGACCCTCGCCGCTGCCTATGGGGCAACATCGCCGGACAGTGGCTTGGTGCCCCTGACGATCGCCAGGCGCGCACCCAAGGCTGACGACGTAGAGATCGCCATTGAGTTTTGCGGACTGTGCCATTCGGACGTCCACGCGACCCGGGGTGAATGGCGCATCCCTCCCTATCCGTTGGTGCCGGGCCACGAGATCGTGGGCAGGGTGACGCGCGTAGGCAGTGCCGTGCAGGACTTCGCTCCGGGTGACCGCGTTGGTGTCGGATGCCTGGTGGACTCCTGCCGGGAATGCGACAGCTGCCTCGAAGGCCTCGAACAGTACTGCGAGCGGGGCAACGTCGGTACCTACGGAGCCAAGGACCCCCGGAACGGCGATGCCATCACGCAAGGCGGCTATTCGACGTCGGTTGTAGTGGACCGCCGGTTCGTCCTGCGGATTCCAGAGGCCTTGGATCCCGCCGCAGCGGCCCCACTGCTCTGCGCCGGCATCACCACGTACTCGCCACTGCGCTATTTCGAAGTGGAAGAGGGCGACGCCGTCGGCGTGGTGGGATTGGGCGGCCTGGGACACATGGCCGTCAAGATTGCCAAGGCGATGGGGGCCGAAGTCACAGTGTTCACCACCTCGGAGTCCAAGTTCGAGGCCGCCCGTGAACTTGGTGCGGACCACGTGGTCCTGTCCAAGGACGCCGAAGCGATGGAAGCGGCCGACCGCAGCATCGACGTCATCATCGATACCGTCGCCGCGCCCCATGACCTTAATCCCTACTTCCGCACCCTTCGCTTGGAGGGTGCGCTGTTCCAGCTGGGCCTGCCGGCAGAAGACATGCCGCCCGTCAGCCCCGGCCAGCTCATCCGGCGACGCCTCGCGTACGCGGGTTCACTGATCGGTGGCATCGCGGAGACCCAGGAAATGCTGGATTTCTGCGCGGAGCATTCAGTGGCGAGCGACATCGAGATCGTCGGGGCCGGAGAACTCAACCAGGCCTACGACCGCATGGTGGCCGGCGATGTGAAATACCGCTTCGTCCTGGACGCCTCCACCCTCCAGGAACCCGCAGACAGGGCTGATGCATGAGCACGTTGTTCACGAAAATCATCAACGGGGAGATTCCGGGCCGTTTTGTCTGGAAGGACCCGGACGTTGTGGCCTTCCTGACCATCGCGCCCATCACCTCCGGCCACACCTTGGTGGTGCCACGCGAAGAGGTGGATTCCTGGACCCATGCCAGCCCGGAACTGCTGGGAAAGGTGATGGACGTGGCCCAGAAGATCGGCAAGGTGCAGGAGGGGCTCTTCGAGGCCAAGCGGGTAGGCGTGCTCATGGAGGGCTTCGAGGTGGACCACCTGCACGTGCACGTGTGGCCCGCCTATTCCATGGCTGATTTTGAGGTGCACAACGTAGACCACAACCCCGATCCGGCCATCATGGATGCCACGGCCGTGAAGCTGCGCGCCGCCCTGCGGGCAGCGGGCCACGGTGACGTGGTGCCCGAAGACTGAGTCTGTCCCTGCTTTAACCCGGTGGTGCTGAAACCGCGCCACCGGGTTGGTCGTTTAAGCAGGGGCGAGAGCCTGGTTCAACGCCGTCCTGATGCGCTTTTCGGAAACAGAGTAGGCGGTGCCAAGCTCCACGGCGAACAAACTGACCCGTAGCTCCTCGATCATCCAGCGCACGTGGGTTAAGTCCGGTCCGGCCCCACGCCCGGGGAGGAGCGCGGAAACGGCGTCGTCGTAGTCGTCCTCCAGCCCTTGGACCACAGCCATGTTCAGGGCGTCGCGCTGGACGTTGCCCGGAAGCTTCTCCAGTCGTTTCTCAATGGCCTGCAGATAACGCGGCACTTGGCTCAGCTGGGCGTAGCCCGTCTGTGCCACGAAACCAGGGAAGACAAGTTGCTCCAATTGGCTCTTCATGTCATTCAGGGCACTGATGAGGGCCAGGCTGGCGTTGGCTTTGAGCTGCTTCTGGATACGGCGGGTACTGGAAAGGATGCGTTCGACGACGGCCGTCACCGTGAAGACCGTATCGATCAGTTCAGCCCGGACCGCCTCGTACAACGCGTCGAAGGAGGCTTTGTCCCATGGCAGTTCGGCTGGTGTCAGCTTGTCGATTGCGGCCAACGCGCAATCTGCGATCAGGGCGGCTACAGAGCCGTGGGGATTCTGGCTGAACGTCAGTTTCTCCGTGTTGCTCAAGTGTTCCAGCACGTACCTGTCGGGGGAGGGGATGCGCAACGCCAGCAGCCGGATGACACCGCTGCGCATCGCTGCTTCCTGTTCCTGCCGTGTCTGGAACACCCGCAGGGCCACGGATTTCCCCTCGTCCACCAGTGCCGGGAAGCCGGTCACTGCGTGGCCCTTGACCGTACGCGTAACCTGGCGTTCAACCGTACCGACGTCCCACTGGGTGATGCCCGTGCGTTCCGCCACCGTGCCGTCGCCCGCCGCGGGCGCCGCGGCCGCCTCCTGCTTCCGTGGCGACGAACCGCCGGGTTTGCCCTGCCCGTTCTTGGCTCTTTGGGTTGTGGCAGGCGTGGCACCGAGGGACTCCGCAATGGCCCGCCGGGTGGCCGGGGCGAGCGTTTCCTGAAGCTCGGTAAGGTTCTTGCCCTCCCCGAGGACTTTCCCGCGGCTGTCCACCACCTTAAAACTCACACGCAGGTGCGCAGGGACGGCATCCCAGTTCCAGGAACCGGGGGGAATGATATGGCCGCGGAGGCGCCTGAGCACCAGTTCCAGCGAAGTTTCCAGGGAGTCGGACGCGGGATCGAAGTCCGCTTCCAGCGCCGCGGTGGCTTGGCGGGCGACGTCGGGAGCGGGCACAAAATTCTTCCTGACCTGCTTGGGCAGGGACTTGATCAATGCCGTGACCAGGTCGACCCGCTGGCCCGGGATCTGCCAGCGGAAGGGAGCATCTTCCATTTGGTTCAGGAACAGGACCGGCACTTCCGCGGTGACGCCGTCAGAAGGGTTGGGTGCCGAGCCAGGTGCCACGGGGTGGAACTCATAACTCAGTGGAAGCTCGAAGCCCTTGTGGAGCCAGACCTTGGGATACGCCGAATCATCCAGGTCCTCTGCGTCCTCGCTCATGAGCAGGGACTGGTCGAAATCAAGCAGAGCGGGATCGGACTGGCGGGCTTCCTTCCACCATTTGTCGAAGTGCCGCTCGGAGACTACGTCCTTTCCAACCCGTGCGTCATAGAAATCGAACAGCGCCTGATCGTCAACCAGGATGTCGCGGCGACGCATTCGGGTCTCGAGTTCCTCGATCTCCTGCAGGAGCGCACGGTTGCGGTGGAAGAACTTATGCTGTGTGCGCCATTCACCCTCCACCAGGGCATGCCGGATGAAGAGTTCCCTGGAAAGCTCGGGATCGATGCGCCCGTAGTTGATCCGACGGTTGGGAATGATGGGAACGCCATAGAGCGTCACCTTTTCATGCGCCAGGACGGCACCTTGGCGCGAGGACCAGTGGGGCTCGCTGTAGGAGCGCTTCACAAGGTCGGGCGCCACTTGCTCCGCCCACAGCGGATCGAACTTCGCTGCCACCCTGGCCCACAGGCGGCTGGTCTCGACCAGTTCGGCCGCCATGACGAACGGCGGAGACTTCTTGAACAGGGCCGAACCGGGGAAGATCGCGAAGCGCGTACCTCGGGCGCCGGCGTACTCGCGCTTCCGCTCGTCGAGGATGCCGATGTGGCTCAGCAGCCCGGAGAGCAGGCTGATGTGGATACCCTCGTGAAGGCCCACCGGATCGGCCTCGCGTTTGTTGTCCAGGGTGATCCCCAAGGGCTTGGCCAACTGGCGAAGCTGCGTGAACAGATCCTGCCATTCGCGGATCCTGAGGTAATTGATGAACTCCGTCCGGCACAAGCGCCGGAATTGGGTGGAGGAGAGCTCCCGTTGCTTCTCCTGAACGTAGTTCCAAAGGTTCAGGTAGCCGGTGAAATCTGAGTTCTCGTCCCGGAAACGCGCGTGCTTTTCGGAGGCAAGTTGCTGCTTGTCCGTCGGGCGTTCGCGGGGGTCCTGGATGGTGAGTGCCGCAGCCAGGATCATGACCTCGCGTACACAACCGCGTTTACCGGCCTCCACGATCATGCGGCCCAGCCTCGGGTCTACCGGTAATTGCGCAAGTTTGTGCCCGACGGCGGTCAAACCGCTGCCGCCGCGGGGCTGGCTTCTGCTGTTGCTGCCGCCGGCAGCTCCGGTTTCCGTCTTCTGTGCTTGCGGAGCGCTGAGGGCGCCAAGTTCGCGGAGGAGAGTGACGCCGTCGTTGATTGCCCGCGATTCCGGCGGTTCCACAAAGGGGAAGTTCTCCACGTCCTTGGGCCCGCGGGCCACGCCCATGGCCGTCATCTGCAGGATGACGGCGGCGAGATTGGTTCGCAGGATTTCGGGATCGGTAAATTGCGGCCGGGACTCGAAGTCTTCTTCAGAGTAAAGCCGGATGGCGATGCCTTCGGAGACGCGGCCGCACCGCCCGGAGCGTTGGTTCGCTGATGCCTGGGACACCCGCTCGATGGGCAGCCGCTGTACCTTGGTCCGGTGTGAATAGCGGGAAATGCGTGCTGTTCCGGTGTCCACGACGTATTTGATGCCGGGAACGGTGAGGGAGGTCTCAGCCACGTTGGTGGCCAGGATGATGCGGCGCTGGCCGCCGGGGTTGAATACCCGGTGCTGCTCCTGCAGGCTCAATCTTGCGTAGAGGGGGAGGACCTCGGTGCCGGCGAGCCTCCGGTTGGCCTTGATGCGTCCGTTCAGGGCTTCGGCGGCGTCGCGGATCTCGCGTTCACCGGAGAAGAAAACCAGGATGTCGCCCGGGGCTTCCTTGGCGAGTTCGTCCACGGCGTCACACACGGCATCAAGGGGATCGCGGTCCTCTTCGAGCTCGTCATCGGAGCTGTCTTCGTCGGGATCGGCCGGCTGGGACAGCGGACGGTAACGGATCTCCACGGGGTACGTCCGGCCGGAAACTTCGATGATCGGGGCAGGTGAGTCTTCGGTGCCAAAGTGCTTTGCGAACCGCTCAGGATCGATCGTGGCCGAGGTGATGATGACCTTCAGGTCCGGCCGCTGGGGCAGGATCCGCTTCAGGTAGCCCAGGATGAAGTCGATGTTAAGGCTGCGTTCATGGGCTTCGTCAATGATGATGGTGCTGTATTTGCGCAGCAGCTTGTCGCGTTGGATCTCCGCGAGCAGGATGCCGTCGGTCATGAGCTTGATCTTGGTGGCTGCGCTGACTTCGCCGGTGAACCGGACCTGGAAGCCGACTTCTTCGCCGATTTGGACACCAAGCTCCGCGGCGATCCGTTCGGCCACAGTCCTGGCTGCGAGGCGGCGGGGCTGGGTGTGGCCGATCAGGCCTTTTTCCCCGAGGCCCAGTTCCAGGCACATCTTGGGGATCTGGGTTGTCTTGCCGGACCCGGTCTCGCCGGCAATGATGGTCACCTGGTTTGCGGCGATGGCCGCCATCAGATCCTCGCGGCGTTCGGAGACCGGCAGCTCGGCAGGGTAAGAGATATGAAGTGTCATGGCTGATGCCAGTCTACTGCCGGGTACCGTCCTGATCAGCGGCGCCCGTCACATCCCCGGCGGCCGTGCTCAGCCTTCTGGACAGCTGGAGCGCGAAAGCCTTGAACTCTGCAGGCCCGATGATTTCGAATTCCATGTCCAAGGCGGCCAGTTGCGCGGCGGGAGCAGCAAGGTTGTCCCAACCGGCGCGCAGGATGGTCAACGAAGGCCCTTCCGCAGTGAGTGAGGCCAGATGGGGCCCGACGACGGCGGCTACCTCGGCGAGGGGCGCGCGCAGCCGCACCACGACGTCGAACCGGTACGGCGACCGGGTGATCGATTGCCGGACATACTCGGCAATGTCCTCCGCCGGCAACGGGCGCGGCTCATACTTCCTGCGTTCGCCCGGCAAGGAGACGATCCGGTCCGCACGGAACGTCCGCCAGTCTTCGCGGTCTACGTCCCAGGCAACCAGGTACCACCTCCGGCCGGTGTCAACCAGCCTGTAGGGTTCCACGAGCCGCCGTTCGGGGGCGGTGTCCAATTTGGCGTAGTCGAAAGTGACCTGCCTGCGGTCGGAGATCGCTGCGGACAGGGCGGTCAGTTGCTGGGGGTCCACCGACGCCGCGTTGCTGGGAAGGGTGGTCACGGCGGCTTTCAACATGGCGAACTTCGGTCGCAGGCGCGAGGGCAGCACTTGCTCAAGCTTGGCCAGTGCACGGACCGAGGCCTCGCCGATTCCTGCCACGGGTCCGGCGGCGACCGCGTTCAATCCCAGAGCGACGGCCAAGGCTTCGTTGTCGTCCAGGAGAAGTGGCGGGAGTTGGGCGCCTGCGCCAAGTTGGTAACCGCCGGCGATCCCGGGGGAGGCATGAATGGGATAGCCAAGGTTCCGGAGCTTGTCGATATCCCGGCGGACAGTACGTTCGGTTACCCCCATCCGCTCAGCCAAGGCAGGTCCTGTCCATTCCCTGCGCACCTGCAGCAGTGACAGGAGCTGGAGCAGCCGGGCAGAGGTTTGGATCATGCCAGTGAATCTAGCCGACCGCCTACTGCCCGCGCACATAGGGGCGCCGCGCACATAGGGGCGCCGCGCACATAGGGGCGCCGCGCACATAGGGGCGCCCGCCCGTTCAAAGAGTCCTGCAGTACTCAGTGGACAGACGGGCGCCGTGCGGAGAGTGCGGCTGTGCGTATCCAGGGACTGGCCGCCGGTCAGTAGATCCGTGGGTTCCAGTAGGGGCTGCTGGGGGCGTCGAACGCGCTCCACGGTTCCTTGGAATTGATGGGCGGGTTGTGCCCGCGGCCATCCTTGAGAAGGGCTGTGATGGTTGCTGCGACGGCGGTGATGAGGACTATGAAGAGGATGATTCCGAAGATTTCCATGCCTCCATCCTTCTCCCGACGCTGGGTAAGAAACAGTGGCAGAAATGCCCCAAATGAATAAATTTCTGCCACACTGGAAGCATGCTCAAATCAGTAGCCGTCATAGTGGTTCCCGAGTTTTCCATCTTCGAGTTCGGCACCGCGTTCGAGGTGTTCGGCATTGACCGGACGGACCGTGGATCGGGGGTCCCGGCCTTCGATTTCCGGGTATGCGCCCCTGAGCCAGGCGAGGTTCGGATGAAGTCAGGGCTTTCCCTGAACGTCACCCTCGGGCTTGAAGCGACGCAGGATGCCGACCTGGTGATCATGGCTCCCTTCGGCCGGGACCAGGAAGTCCCGGAAGCGGTCTACGAGGCACTCCGGGCAGCCCACGCCCGCGGCGCTTGGGTGATGTCCATCTGCTCCGGCGCCTTTGCCTTGGCGCGGGCCGGTCTGTTGGAAGGGCGGCGCTGCACCACTCACTGGCATTATTCCCAGGACCTTGCCACGCGCTATCCTGGCGTGATCGTCGATGAAAACGTCCTGTACGTCCAGGACGGAAATATCATCACGAGTGCCGGAACCGCGGCCGGGATCGATGCCTGCCTGCATCTTGTGCGGGTGGAGCTGGGGGCCAATGTGGCCGCCGCCATCGCCCGCGACATGGTGGTACCGCCGCACCGTGACGGCGGACAGGCACAATTCATCGACCGGCCCATGCCGACGTGCGGATCGGCGCCCATGGAGGCCCTCCTGCGCTGGATGGTTCAACATCTGGACCAGGAGCACAGCGTGAACGACCTCGCTGCGCGACTGCACATGTCACCGCGGACATTCGCTCGGCGGTTCCGGGCGGAAACGGGTGCCACCCCCGCGGCGTGGCTGAACTCCCAGCGGGTACTTCGGGCACAGGAACTGCTTGAAACCACCGAGCTGAACATCGATGAGATTGCGCGGGAGGCCGGGTTTGGGCACTCCGTGCTCCTGCGCCACCACTTCACCAAAGTGCTGGACACCAGCCCGCAGAGTTACCGCCGCGCCTTCCGCGGCCAGCTGGCAGAGGCCATTTAGCCGGACGCGTCCCTAGCGACGTCCGGCGGGCCGGCCCCGCGACTCGGCTCCTTCGGCCTTGGCGCACTCCACCAGTTGCTGCCAAGGGCCCGTGACGTCGCGTTCGGGCAAGGTGGCGCGGTGTTGGCCTGCCCTGATCGAGTACATGAACCGGTCGGGTTCGTTGGCAGCTGAGCGGCTCTTCGCCTCGTCCCAAGGGCAGGCTTCAACGATGGGAAGCCAGCGCTCCTTCTGGTCCGCGGACACGGCTTCCACGCTCCAAACGCGGGTCATGGCGGCAATGCCCCCGCTGCGTTGGACCGTGATCTTCATGCCCGGCTGCTTCCCGTTCCATCTTCAACACCAACCGCCGTGCGACTGCCGGAAGCCGCGCAGCCCCGCCGGCTGGACTAAACCTTGACCTTCACAGTGTCCCATGCCTTGCGTACGGCGTCATGCTCCGCGGAGCCTGCCCCGAACAGTTCCTCGGCGGTGGCGAGCGTGGTGCGTGCGAACTTGCCGAAGGTGCAGGCCGGTGGCAGGGACCCGCTGGTCAGCGTCCCGTACCAGATCTGGCCCGGAGCCTCCCAGGCGTTGCCGCCAAGCTCTGAGGATACGAGGTAGAAGGCCCTGTTGGGTATGCCGGAGTTGATGTGGACGCCGCCGTTATCCGCACTCGTCCGGACGTAGGTGTCCATGGAATCGGGCTGCGGGTCCTTGCCCAGTACGTCGTCGTCGTATGCCGTGCCGGGGGCCTTCATTGAACGCAGGGCCGCGCCTTGCACCTTGTCCGTGAAAAGGCCCTCGCCGATCAGCCAGGAGGCCTGCGCGGCGTTTTCCTTTTTCAAGTACTGCTCCACCAGCACGCCGAAGACGTCGGACATTGATTCGTTAAGCGCGCCGGCCTGGTTGCGGTAGGCAAGGCCGGCAGTGAACTGTGTGACTCCGTGGGCGAGTTCATGGCCGATGACGCTCACCGACTTGGTGAACCGCTGGAATACCTCGCCGTCGCCGTCGCCAAAAACCATCTGTTGGCCGTCCCAAAAGGCGTTGTCATACAAATGGCCGTAGTGGACGCTGGCGTCCAAGGGGAGGCCTGAACCATCAATGGAGTCGCGGCTGAAAACTTCCGCGTAGAGCCTGTGGGTGCTCCCAAGGCCGTCGTAGGCCTCGTCCGCCGTGATGTCACCCGTGGGCTCGGCGCCTTCTTTGCGCACGAGCTTCCCGGGGAGGTTCTCGGAAGTTTCGGCGTCGTAAATGGTGCGCTTTGGCGGTCCGGGCTGCGCTTGGCGCGCACTCGGGGCCGGGACCGGCGTTGGGGCGGACCGCACCGACTGGATCTCCTTGATATGGACCAGGGATTCCTTGGCTGCCAAGGCGACCGCCCGGAGGCGTGGTTCATCCTGGGCAGCGAGCCTGCGAAGCATGTATGGCGGGACGATGGAACAAATCACGGCAAACCCCTTTTTGCTGGAAGCGGACTGGCTCTGGTGGACCGGCAACTGAAATCAGACTAGGAGCCGGGGCCGACATTTTTCAGTCCGCGGTGCGGCAAGCCTCAAACTGATAGCAGGGCCTTGGGTTTGGCCGACAACAAAAAAGTACCCCGCCAGTTGGACTGGCGGGGTACTTTGCTGTGCCCTCGATAGGATTCGAACCTACGGCCTTCTGCTCCGGAGGCAGACGCTCTATCCCCTGAGCTACGAGGGCAACGGGGATTCCCTCCGTTGCCGGTGGGACGTCCTAGAGCTTAGCAGCCCGCGCGGCGCAAAGGAAAACGGGCGCCGGGCAGGCGCGTGGCCGGTAGCCCGTGGAGGGTCAGTACCCCGCGAACGAATCCACGCGCACCTTTCGCGCCCCGGCCCCGCGCGCTGCTGCACGCAGGGAATCCACGCTCGCCGGTGAGCCGGAGACGTAGACCTCCCGCTCCGGGATATCGGGTACCAACTCGCCAAGGCGCCGTGCGTCGATGCGGCCGGTACCGGCGTCGTGCATGAACGCCGGCGGAGTGGATCCGTCCGCAAGCCGCGCGATAACGCGCGCTCCCGAGGCTTCCAGCTGCCCGCATGCAGCGAGTTCGTCCCGGCTTTCGGCGAGGTAGAGCAGCACGATGTCCCGCGGTCGGGATTCTGACGCCAGATGCGACAGGAACGGGGTAACGCCGATTCCCGCAGCTATGAGCAGGACAGGCCTGCCGGGGTCGCGAGGGAGAAGAAAGTCGCCGCCCACCGAGGTAGCGGTCACTTTGTCCCCGGGTTCCAGTGAAAGCAGGGCCTTCTTGGCGGCAGACAAAGGCCCGGCCGTACCGACGCCGAAGGTCACCTCCGGCGCTCCCGGAGCGCTGGTGATGCTGAAGACCCGGCGGCGGCCTTTTCCGTCCGAACGCCGGTGTGGAAGATTCAGCTCCATGAACTGGCCGGCAGCAAAGCGGACGGGTCGCTTGGGCTCGAACCGGAGCTCGCGGCTGTCCGGAGTCAATTGGCGCGAGCCTTTGAACGTCAGTTCCACCCTGCCCCGTTGGCCAAGGAAGAAGGCCAGCAGGTTGCCTAGCAAAAGTGCCAGTTCAGGTGAGTTGGCCACGAACCCCAGATTGTAGGGAACCGCAAAGACAACACCCACGACGGCGGCGAGCCCCAGTTGCTGCCAGCGGCGTGGCGGCAGGGTCAGGGGCTCGGTAAGCATGAAGCCCACAAAGAACAGCAGCGGACGCTGCGCGAGGGGCTGCCACAAGGCCTGCCCCACGGTCATTCCACGGCCCAGCAGTTCCGTGAAGACGATTCCGGTGGCCACCACGAGGAACACGGCGGCCATCAGCATCTTGCGGGTCCGGTAAAGAACGGCAAGGACGCCCGGAACCAGGAGCCACAGCATCGCCGGAGTTGCAGCCCACCACGTGGCGATATTGAGGCCCGTCAGGCCCGTGATGAAGGCACCGGCGGCCGCCGGGTTGAAGATGTGCCGGCCGCGGAAGGCCAATGCGTACTTTGAAACGCTGGCCAGGACGCACGCCAGGGCAACACCGGCTATATCCGTGGCCGCGAACGAGGGCCAGAACAGGAAGTACAGCAGCAACCCCGTGATGAGCGAGGACTCCGAATGCGGCCGCGTCCGGAACACGAGTGCCAGCAGGCGGCTGCTCGCATATGTCAGGCCGACGCACAGCATCAGATGCACCAGCATCTGCGGGAGCCCGAACGTCAGCCACCCCAGGACATTGAGGATCATGCTGTAAGCCGCCAGGATGCCAAGGACCCAAAGGATCAACCGGTACATGGTGAACCGGCCCAGCCAGGTATCGAGCCGCGATTTGACCGCAATCATCTGAACAGTCTCCCCTCAAAGGCGGCGGAAAACGTGGCGGCGCCATCCGAGAAAACACGCAGCCAGGAAAAATCGAACGCGGTTTCCAATTGTTCGGGCTCCACCATGAACAATGCTGTTGCCAAAGCGTCGGCTTCCATGGCGTTGGCAGCCATGGTCCAGGTGGCCACCGTCGTGCGGATTGGCTGCCCGGTGGTTCCGTCAAGGACATGGTGGAGGCCGTCACCCCATGCCCGCCTGTTCGCGGCGGAGGCACACAGCGCGGCGTTGTCCAGTTCCACCACCCCTATGGCTTGCTGCGGATTGTAGGGATGCTCGAGGGCCACCTTGACCGGTTGTCCGCCTGCATGCAGCATGTCGCCGCTGGCATCGACCAGGAAATCCGGATGGCCGGTACCGGCGAGGACACTTCCGAGAAGATCCACGAGCTGGCCCTTTCCCGCCGCCCCGACATCGAGGACCACCGGTTCACGCGCCGTCAGGGTTGTTCCGGCCCACTCAAGAACGTCCTCCCACCGCGGCGCTGCCACGGGCATTCCGGCGGGAACCAGGGAGTATGCGGAATCGTAGCCGAGACGGTCCAGGCTGCTGCCGATCAAGGGCGTCATTGCGCCCCTGCTGAGGCGGTAAAGGATGTCGTACAGCTCACCCAAACCCGCCGCGTGGGTGGGCAGCGTGATGCTTCCCGGCGCGGCGGCCAGTCCTGACACCAGGGAATCGGGCTTGAATCGCGAGTAGGTATGGTCGTAATCCGCCACCGTGTCCAGCACTTGGCCGCGGACTCCGGGCGCCAAAGGGTGCGGAGTCGAAATTTCCCAGTGAGTGCCGATGCCTTCAAAGCTGAAGGAGTTCCAGCCCGGGTGCGGCATGGCTGCTACTTGGCCTGGGACTTGATTTGCTGCAAGGCGTCGTTGAAGCCGCCGGAGGTCAGCGAGGAACCGGCCACCTTGGAGACGTTGAGCTCATCAATGTCCTTGCCGACGATCTGGGCGGCAATGCCGCTGGCGAACTCGCCTTGGAACTTCCTGGTGTTCGGATTGGACGGATGCGTGGTGATGTTGACCGCCGTGACTTTGTCCGCGGCAAGTGTCAACTGCACTCCTACCGTCTCTTGGCCGTTCGGGGAAGTGTAGGTCCCGTCAGCGCTGTATGTGCCGTCCTTGTAGGTCGACCCTGTAGCCGCACCGCCCGACAAAGCGGCGGACGATGTGGGGCTGGTGGTGGAGGCCTGTCCGCCGTTCTGGGTGGCGGGGGTTTGGGTGGGTGCTTCCGCCGCGGGTGCGCAGGCGGCCGTTCCCATGATGGACAGGCCGGCGAACCCGGCGTAGAGGCTCTTGCGGAGTGGCGTAGTCATGTTCTGCTCGTTTCAACCGGGACAAGATCGTTCGGGTGTGTTTGGGTTCTGCACTGTGGATGGCGCCAGGGCCACCTCTTACGTCATCAACAACGTCGAAATCAGCGTAATGGTTCACGCTGTGCCGGCACGACGCCTTTACTGTGCCGTTCCTGTGAGCGGTTACCCACATAGCTGGCGTTAAATTCCGCGTCTTTGCGGGCCCCCGGTAGGCTGGATGCGTGACTCCCGAAGAACTCTCTGCTGCCATATCCACTTGCCTGAAGGACGCCGTCGCTGCCGGCGAAATCGCCTTGGCGGAAACTGCCGTCCCCAACGACGTCCGCGTGGAGCGACCCAAGAACCGGGATCACGGCGACTGGGCCACCAACATCGCCCTGCAGCTCGCCAAGCAGGCCGGCACCAACCCGCGCGAATTCGCCGGGATCCTGAGTAGTCGACTGAAGGAAATCCCCGGGGTCGCGGGCGTGGAAATTGCCGGACCCGGCTTCCTTAACATCACAGTGGAAGCCGCTGCCGCAGGTGCGCTCGCCAAGGCGATCGTCGAGTCCGGCGCCGCATACGGCACCAACCAGGCGCTCGCAGGCCACATCATCAACATGGAATTCGTCTCGGCCAACCCCACCGGCCCCCTGCACATCGGGCACACCCGGTGGGCAGCCCTGGGCGACGCCATTGCCAGGGTCCTGCGCGCTTCAGGAGCCGATGTCACTGCCGAGTACTACATCAACGACGCCGGTTCGCAGATGAACGTCTTCGCCAACTCTGTGCTCTCCCGGCTGCACGGCCGCGGCGTTCCCGAGGGCGGCTACCCGGGCGAATACATCCTGGAACTTGGGGACGAAGTGCTGAAGGCGCATCCGGATATCCGGGAGCTGACGGACGAAGCCGCCCTGCCGGTCATCCGCGCGGCTGCCTATGAGGCGCAGATGGTGGACATCAAGAACACCCTGGCCGATTTCGGCGTTGAGTTCGACGTCTACTTCTCCGAAAAGGAACTGCACGACGCCGGTGCCATCGAAGCGGCCGTCGCACGCCTCCGGGAGCAGGGCCATGTGTTCGACGACGGCGGTGCTGTCTGGCTCCGCACCACGGACTTTGGCGACGACAAGGACCGCGTAATGATCCGCGCCAACGGCGAACCGACGTACTTCGCTGCCGACGCCGCGTACTACCTCTCCAAGAAGGACCGCGGCTTCATCGAGAAGATCTACCTTCTCGGCGCAGACCACCACGGCTACATCAACCGCCTCAAGGCCATTGCCGCGTGCGCGGGAGATGACCCGGAAGCAAACATCGAGGTCCTGATCGGCCAGCTGGTTTCCGTCAACGGCGCCAAGCTTTCCAAGCGCGCCGGCAACATCATCGAGCTCAAGGACCTCATTTCCTGGCTGGGCAAGGATGCAGTCCGTTACTCGCTGGCCCGGTTCCCGGCCGATTCCCCCTTGACCCTCGACCCGGAGCTGCTGAAAAAGAACAGCAACGAGAACCCCGTGTTCTACGTGCAGTACGCCCATGCCCGCTCGCGTGGAACTGCCAGGAATGCGGCCGAGGCTGGTGTTGACCGCCAGGTCAACGGGGAAGACGCTTTCGATGCCTCGCTGTTGGACCACCCCACGGAAAACGAGTTGCTCTCCTACTTGGGCAGCTACCCGTCGATCGTGGCCAAGGCAGCCGAACTGCGCGAACCCCACCGCGTGGCCCGCCACCTTGAAGTCATTGCCGGCGCCTACCACCGCTGGTACGACGCCTGCCGTGTCTCGCCACAGGGCGGCGAGCCGGTGCAGGACGTCAACCGGACCCGTCTGTGGCTCAATGACGCCACGAGCCAGGTGCTGGCCAACGGACTCGAACTGCTGGGCGTCTCGGCGCCGGAACGGATGTAAGGCCATGACCACGGAGACTTCAAACGTGTCACCCCTTGCCCCGGAGTGGCTTGCCGTGCCCGAGGACCTGAACGTCCTGCAGGCGCCTATGTGGGCGGCAGGCGTGGACCGGAACGCCGACGGCGAGGTCGCCATCGACGGCGTGGCGGTCACCCAACTGAAGGAACAGTTCGGAACGCCGCTCTTCGTCATGAGCGAAACAGACTTCCGCCTCCGCGCACGGAGCTTCAAGGACGCCTTCGACGCCGCCTTCGCAGATATCTGCGGGGGAGTAGACGTCTACTACGCAGGCAAGTCCTTCCTGTGCACCGCCGTCGCCCAATGGGTCACGGAGGAAGGTCTCCGTTTGGATACCTGCTCCGGTGGTGAACTGGCGGTCGCTGCAAGGGCCGGGGTTCCGGGCGGCAACTTGAGCCTGCACGGCAACAACAAGTCCGACGCCGAGATCAACCGCGCGCTGGACATGCTGGTGGGCCGCATTGTGGTGGACAGCCTCGACGAGCTCGAACGCGTGGCCAGGATTGCTTCCAGCCGTGGAGAGACCGCAAAGGTCATGCTGCGCCTCACGCCGGGTGTACACGCGCACACCCACGAGTTCATTGCCACGGCGCACGAGGACCAGAAATTCGGGTTGTCAATGGCCGGGGATTCCACGGCCCAACAGGGACTGTCCGCCGCAGAGGAAGCCGTAGCCGCAGCGGCGTCCTACCCCGGCATCGAGCTCCTTGGCCTGCACTGCCACATCGGCTCCCAGATTTTCGAGCCCGACGGTTTCGAGCTGGCTGCCCAAAAACTCCTCGGATTCCAAGCCGCTATGCAGGCCAAGTACTCCATCGTCCTGCCGGAACTTGACCTTGGCGGCGGTTATGGAATTGCCTACACGCCGGTGGACACTCCGAGGCCGCCGGCCGAGATCGCGGACGCAATGGCCGCCGTCGTCCGTTCCACTTGCGCTGAACTTGGTATTGAGCCGCCCCGCATTTCCATCGAACCCGGCCGGGCCATCGTCGGCAGCACCACCTTCACCCTCTACGAGGTTGGAACCCGGAAGACTGTCCGGGTGGACGTGGAATCCGCGGCCGGAGACCAGGAAAACGTTACGTATCCCCGCCGGTATGTGTCGGTGGATGGCGGAATGAGCGACAACGCCCGTCCGGTGCTCTATGACGCGGATTATTCGGCCATTCTGGCTTCCCGGGCCTCCGTTGCCGATCCGCAGCTGTCCCGCGTAGTGGGCAAACATTGCGAGAGCGGCGACATAGTTGTTAGAGATGTATATCTGCCCGCGGATGTGGCAGCCGGTGATTTGCTCGCAGTACCGGGTACCGGCGCCTACTGCTGGGCCCTCTCCAGCAATTACAACTACCTGGCCCGGCCTGGCGTTGTCGCTGTGCGCGACGGAGCCGCCAGGCTCATTGTCCGCGGGGAAACCGAAGAAGATCTCTTGAACCGCGACATGGGAGTGGCGAATGTCTGAAGTGCGAAACCTGAAGGTGGCCCTGCTGGGCTGTGGCAACGTTGGGGCCCAGGTCGCGCGGATTCTCATTGACGACGCCGACGCCCTGGCCGCCCGCAGCGGTGCGCGCCTGGAATTGTCAGGTATTGCCGTGCGGAACATAGATACTCCCCGCGACGTCGAATTGCCCCGCGAACTCTTCACTACGGACGCCGAAACGCTGGTCAAGGATGCCGACCTCGTGATCGAGCTCATGGGCGGGATCGAACCGGCGCGTTCATTGATCCTCACGGCCATCCAGAATGGTGCCTGCGTGGTCACGGGCAACAAGGCGCTCCTGGCGCAGGACGGCCCCACGCTGTACGAGGAAGCTGACAAAGCAGGCGTGCAGCTTTCCTACGAAGCCGCAGTCGCAGGAGCCATCCCGATCCTCCGACCGATCCGGGACAGCCTCTCCGGAGACCGCATCACGCGCGTGCTCGGAATCGTCAACGGCACCACCAACTTCATCCTTGACCAAATGGACACCACCGGTGCCCAATTCGCAGACGCCTTGGCAGAGGCGCAGCGCCTCGGGTACGCGGAAGCAGACCCGACAGCCGACGTCGAAGGCCACGATGCCGCCGCGAAGGCCGCGATCCTTGCCTCGCTGTCCTTCCACACACGCTTTTCGCTGGACGACGTCTACTGCGAGGGCATCACCAGGGTCAGTGCCGAGGACATCGCTTCGGCCAAAGAAGCCGGGTTCGTCATCAAGCTCCTGGCGATCGCGGAGAAGATCGAGTCATCGGACAACGGCAGCGGCATCTCCGTGCGCGTCCATCCGACGCTCCTGCCGCGGGAACACCCCTTGGCAGCCGTCCGCGGTGCATTCAACGCGGTGTTCATCGAAGCGGAGAATGCCGGCGAACTGATGTTCTACGGCCAGGGTGCCGGCGGTACCCCCACCGCTTCAGCCGTCCTCGGTGACCTGGTTTCAGCCGCCCGCCGATTGGTCCTTGGTGGCCCGGGGCGTACTGAAACGACCACCGGCCACGTGCAGGCGCTGCCCGTCGCGGCCTCAAACACCAGCTACTACATCGGTCTCGATGTCGCCGACCAGGCAGGTGTGCTGGCCCGCATTGCCCATATTTTTGCGGAGAACGGCGTCTCCATCGAGATCATGCGCCAGACGATCCACCGGGATGCCGAATCCAAGGTCGAATCGGCCGAGCTGAAAATCGTGACGCACCGTGCATCCGAAGCTGCACTCGCAGCAACCGTCGAGGCCGTAAAGGGCCTGGACGTCATTAATTCTGTGACATCCGTACTGCGGGTAGAAGGGGTCTAAGTGGCTCACCAATGGCGCGGAGTAATCCGCGAATACGCTGATCGTTTGCCTGTAACGGAAGCCACGAAGGTCATCACCCTCGGTGAAGGCGGTACGCCGCTGGTCCACGCGCAGAAGCTTTCCGAGCTGACGGGTTCCGAGGTCTACCTCAAGGTCGAAGGCATGAACCCGACCGGTTCCTTCAAGGACCGCGGCATGACCATGGCCATGACGGCCGCAGTCGAGGCCGGTGCCAAAGCCGTTGTTTGTGCTTCCACAGGCAACACGTCTGCCTCGGCTGCCGCCTATGCAACCGCCGCGGGCCTTAAGTGCGCCGTACTGGTGCCCGAAGGCAAGATCTCCATGGGCAAGCTCAGCCAGGCCATCGCACACGGGGCCACCCTGCTGCAGGTGGACGGCAACTTCGACAACTGCCTGGATATCGCCCGCAAGCTCGGTGAGTCCTACCCGGTGTTCCTGGTCAACTCCGTCAACCCCGCCCGCATCCAGGGCCAGAAGACGGGTGCCTTCGAAGTGGTGGACTCCTTGGGCGATGCTCCGGATATCCACGTGCTGCCGGTGGGCAATGCGGGCAACATCAGCGCCTACTGGAAGGGCTACAAGGAATATTCCGCTCCCTTCGAGACGGCAAACGGCACACTTCCCGCAGTTGCCACCAAGACTCCGGTCATGTGGGGCTTCCAGGCTGCAGGTGCTGCCCCGTTCGTCGCAGGCCACCCCATCACGGAGCCCGATACGATCGCCACGGCCATCCGCATCGGCAACCCCGCGTCGTGGGAGACCGCAGTGGCTGCCCGCGACGAGTCGGGCGGCTTGATCGAGGCCGTGACCGATGACGAAATCCTTGCAGCCCACCGCTGGCTGTCTTCCAAGGAAGGCGTCTTCGTTGAGCCCGGCTCCGCTGCCGGCGTCGCGGGCTTGATCAAGAAGCATGCCGCCGGCCAGGTTCCTTCCGGCAAGACGATCGTCATCACCGTCACCGGCCACGGCCTGAAGGATCCGCAGTGGGCGCTCCGCACCGAGGACGGCAGTGACGTCCAGCCTGTCAAGGTGCCGAACGACGTCGTCACTGTCGCAGCAGAACTGGGACTGGAAGAAAAGTAAGAGTGGAAACAACGCAGCCCACCGTGACTGATCGTGCAGAGGTCGCGGCTGGCCAGCGCCTGACGGTCAGGGTGCCCGGTACGAGTGCCAACCTTGGCCCCGGCTATGACAGCCTTGGCCTGGCCTTGTCCATCTATGACACCCTGACCGTGGAAACCCTCGCCTCCGGAGAGCTTGAGTTCGAGCTCTCCGGAGAGGGGGCCGAAACACTTCCCCGGGATGCCACCCACTTGGTGGTCCGGGCAATCGACCTCGCCCTGGATCGCCTCGGTTTCAAGCGCAACGGGTTGAAGATCATTGCCGAGAACGTCAACCCACACGGCCGCGGCCTGGGTTCTTCAGCGTCCGCCGTGGTTGCCGCCGTCACGGCCGCGAATTTCCTGGTTCCGGAAGAGGCCCGGCAGGACCGTGAGTGGATCCTGCAGCTCACCAGTGAAATCGAAGGCCACCCGGACAACGTCGCACCTGCGATTTTCGGCGGATTGGCGCTGTCATGGCAGGACAGCGAGCAGTACAGCAGCACCCGTGCGGACGTGGCTGCCTCGGTGGTTCCCGTCGTTGCTGTCCCTGATTATGAGCTCTCCACGGAAACGGCCCGGGGACTCCTCCCGGCTTCCATTGGCCACCACGCGGCAGCGATGAACTCCGGGCGTGCGGCGTTGCTTGTCCATGCGTTGACCATCCAGCCGGAATTCCTGCTGCCGGGCACCGAGGACTACCTTCACCAGAGCTACCGGGCCGAGGCCATGCGGCCCAGTGCCAACTTGATCGCTTCCCTTCGTTCCGCAGGTTTTGCGGCCGTCGTTTCAGGAGCCGGGCCTACGGTCATGGTCCTGGCCAACGGCACTGCCGAGGCTGCCGTCGTCACGGAGCACATCAACGCTTTTACGTCGGCCAACACACCGGACGTGGCTTGGCGCGTGATGACGCTGGCTGTGGACGTTGAAGGTGCTAGAGTGGAAGTGCACCGGCGGTAAAGCCGCGGGCAGTTCCCTGATTTTGGATCTCGGTGGTTTCGCCGTACCTTTCGTCAACTGTGCCAACGTCTGGCGGTGCCGTCTCCTTCCGGCCTGTCTCAGGTGCCGCAGAACTCTCTCTGTTCCCTGAAAAGTCAGTCGGCTGTCCGGGCAACTGGATCCAGTGAAGACGATCAGTATCCGGCCCTGTTGGCCACAATCCATCAGGCACGGCCGAAATCAATGGTTGCAGATCTGAACTGCAATCCAGAACAAATCATCGCGTCCGGCTCTCGCTTCGGACGCCGTCGAGGGGGAAGGATCCTTCGTGACAGAAACCACTGAGCTGGCATCAGCTGTGGACACCACGTCTTCTGCTGCCGATTCGTCAACGGCAGCAACCACCAAGAGCAGCGGCCTCGCAGGCCTTAAGCTCGCCCAGCTCCAGGCTCTCGCGAGCCAGCTGGGCATTTCCGGGGGATCGCGCATGCGCAAGGGGGACCTGGTCAACGCCATTTCCGCCCACCGTGCAGGAACGCCGGCCGCCAAGGCACCGGCGAAGGCTACCGCCAAGGCGGCTGTGGCCAAGGAAGCCCCCGTTGCTGAGCAGCAGACGGCATCAGCCGCTGTTGCTGCCCCGGAAACCGCGGCCCAGGAAGCACCTCGCCGTGGGCGAGGCCGCAGCCGTCGCGCCACCAGCGATGGCGTCATTGCCGCCGCTGAAGCCGCAGCCGAGGTTGCAGCAGCGCCGGCTTCCGAAGCCGCTGCCCCCGAGGCTGCACCAGCCGCTACCGAAGCAGCCGAAGCTCCTGCCGAGCGCCGCCAGCCCCGGACACGCAACCGTCGTCGTGGGGACGCTGCCGCCGAAACTGCTGAAGCACCGGCAACCGAACAGCGGACCGAACAGCCGAACAGCGACCAGCGCAGCAATGAGCAGCGCGAGGCCCGCAATGAGCGGACCGAACAGCGTAACAGCGAGCAGCGCGCCACCGAACAGCAGCGCGAAAGCCGCGGCGAGCGTGCAGAGCAGCGCGAGCAGGCTGATTCCGAGCAGCCGCAGCGCGAACGCCGCGACAACTCCCGCAACAACCGCCGGGACGAGAACGACGGCGAAGACGGCGGCAACCGCCGGAACCGCCGGAACCGCCGCGATCGCAACGACCAGAATGACCGTGGCGATCGTCGTGGCGGCCAGGACAACCGCGAGGGCAACACCCGCAGCGACCGTTTCCGCGACCGCAACGAGCGTCGTCGTGGACGCAGCCAGGGACCTGACGTGGACGACGTCGAGGTCACCGAGGACGACGTCCTGCTGCCGGTGGCGGGTATCCTCGACGTCCTGGAGAACTACGCGTTCATCCGTACTTCGGGCTACCTTCCCGGCGCGAACGATGTCTACGTCTCCCTGGCCCAGGTCAAGAAGTACAACCTGCGCAAGGGCGACGCCGTGGTCGGCGCAATCCGCGCCCCCCGCGAAGGCGAAGACCGCAACCAGCAGTCGTCCCGCCAGAAGTTCAACGCCTTGGTCCGCGTCACCTCCGTCAACGGCAAAACGCCGGAGGAGCTCAAGGACCGCGTCGAGTTCGCAAAGCTCGTCCCGCTCTACCCGTCCGAGCGCCTGCGGCTCGAAACGGACCCCAAGAAGATCGGCCCGCGTGTCATCGACCTCGTGGCTCCGATCGGCAAGGGCCAGCGTGGCCTGATTGTCTCCCCGCCGAAGGCCGGCAAGACGCTCATCCTGCAGTCCATCGCCAACGCGATCACCACCAACAACCCTGAGGTCCACCTCATGATGGTGCTGGTTGACGAACGCCCCGAAGAAGTCACGGACATGCAGCGCACCGTCAAGGGTGAGGTCATTGCCTCCACCTTCGACCGTCCCGCGGATGACCACACCACCGTCGCCGAACTCTCCATCGAGCGCGCCAAGCGTCTTGTGGAAATGGGCATGGACGTGGTGGTCCTCCTGGACTCCATGACCCGCCTGGGCCGTGCCTACAACCTGGCAGCACCGGCCTCGGGCCGCATCCTGTCCGGTGGTGTGGACTCCGCAGCCCTGTACCCGCCGAAGCGCTTCTTCGGTGCTGCCCGGAACATCGAAAACGGCGGCTCGCTCACCATCCTGGCCACGGCCCTGGTGGAGACCGGTTCCAAGATGGACGAGGTCATCTTCGAAGAGTTCAAGGGCACCGGAAACATGGAACTGCGCCTGTCCCGCCAGTTGGCCGACAAGCGCATCTTCCCGGCCGTGGATGTCAACGCCTCCGGCACGCGCCGCGAAGAGAACCTGCTTTCGGCCGAAGAAGTCAAGATCATGTGGAAGCTGCGCCGCGTCCTTTCCGGCCTTGAGCAGCAGCAGAGCCTTGAACTGCTGACCAACAAAATCCGGGAAACGCAAAGCAACGTCGAGTTCCTCATGCAGGTCCAGAAGACGACGCTTGGAGCAAAGTCGGACAACGACAAGTAGCTGCTCTGGCGAGCCGCTGATTCTGCTGCCCCTGCGCGGGGCGGCAGAATCAGCGGCTCGTTCCGTTTTCGGCCCAGCCGGGTTGGGCTGTCAGTAACCACACGCCGCAGTTATTAGACTTGTACGAGTCGAAAGAGGTTTGAAAATGTTTGAGTCCGTCCAGGGATTGCTTGATGAGCATGCTGCCATTCAGGCACAGCTGAGTGATCCTGCCGTTTACGCCGACCAGTCCTTGGCCCGCAAGTTGGGACGCCGCTCCGCCCAGCTTCAGGGCATCGTGGAGGCGTACAACAAGTGGCGCGGGCTCAACGACGACCTGGAGGCTGCCAAGGAGATGGCGGCCGAGGATCCTGATTTCGCGGCCGAAGTCGAGACGCTCGAGGAACAGATTCCGGCTGCCCAGGAGAAGCTGCGCCGCCTCCTGATCCCACGCGATCCCGATGACGCGCGCAACGTGATCCTTGAAGTCAAGGGCGGTGAAGGCGGCGACGAGGCTGCCCTGTTCGCGGGCGATCTCCTGCGGATGTACATGCGCTACGCGGAATCGCGCGGGTGGAAGACTGAGATGATCTCCGCCACCGAATCGGATCTTGGCGGATACAAGGACGTCTCTGTTGCCATCAAGGGCAGCTCGAACGACCCCGCTGAGGGTGTTTTTGCGCGTTTGAAGTTCGAAGGTGGCGTACATCGCGTGCAGCGCGTTCCCGTGACCGAATCCCAGGGCCGCATCCACACGTCCGCTGCCGGTGTCCTGGTGCTTCCGGAAGTTGATGAGCCCGAGGAGCTCGAGATCAACCAGAACGACCTGAAGATCGATGTCTACCGTTCCTCGGGACCGGGCGGCCAGTCCGTGAACACCACCGACTCGGCGGTCCGCATCACCCACCTGCCCACGGGCATCGTGGTGGCCATGCAGAACGAGAAGTCGCAGCTCCAGAACCGCGAAGCCGGGATGCGCGTGTTGCGGGCAAGGCTCCTTGCCCACCAGCAGGAACAGATCGATGCCGCGAACTCCGAACAGCGCAAGTCGCAGATCCGGACCATGGACCGTTCAGAGCGCATCCGTACGTACAACTTCCCGGAAAACCGAATTGCCGACCACCGTACCGGCTACAAGGCCTACAACCTTGACGCCGTGATGAACGGCGACCTGGAACCGGTGATCCAGTCGGCCATCGAAATGGATGAGCAGTCGCGGCTTGATGCCATCGGCGACTGACTGCCGGTAGCCAACCCCATGACGTTTTACCCGGGCCAAAGCCTCGCGGACGCCGTCCGCGAGGCTGCCGCCGTTCTGTCCGAAGCCGGCGTTCCCACCCCGCGGGTCGACGCCGAACTCCTCGCCGACCACCTGTTGGGCGTGGGGCTGGGACGACTCCGCGCGATGCTTCTTGGCGACTCACCGGCCCCCGAGGGTTACGCGGAGTTGGTGTCCGAACGGGCCGGGCGCGTGCCGCTGCAGCACATCACCGGAGTCGCCTACTTCCGCCACCTGGAACTGCGCGTGGGTCCAGGTGTCTTCATACCGCGGCCCGAGACGGAGTCCGTGGTCCAGTTGGTGATCGACCACATCGCCGGAATGCCCAGTCCGAAGGTTGTGGACCTGGGGACCGGTTCGGGAGCCATCGCCGGTTCCATTGCCCATGAGCTCCCGGGTTCTGAGGTCTTCGCGGTTGAATTCAGTTCGCTCGCCCACGCGTGGGCGGCAAAAAACCTGGAGCCTTTGGGCGTCACGCTTCTTCAAGGCGACCTGCGCAATGCGTTGCCGGAGCATGACGGCACTTTCGACGTCGTCGTCAGCAACCCGCCCTACATTCCCGCCGAAGCCATCCCGAACGAGCCGGAAGTCGCGCTGCACGATCCTCCCGAAGCGCTGTACGGCGGGGGAGCGGACGGGATGGAACTCCCGACGGCGGCGGCCGCGTCTGCGGCCCGGCTGCTGAAACCGGGGGGCTTCTTTGTGATGGAACACGCCGAGGTACAGGCTGAGTGGATCGCCGCCCACTTGCGCCGGACAGGCCATTGGACAGATATAGCAACGCACTATGATCTGAACGGCAAGGAACGTGCCACCAGTGCACTGCTGGCCAAGACCGCTCCCGATGAGTGAAAGAATAGCGCTGTGACCACAACCTACAACTGCACTTCCGAAGACCAGCGGACTGAGGGACTCCAACACGCACAGCGTGCCATCAGTGAGAAGAAGTGCATCGTGATGCCAACGGACACTGTTTACGGCATCGCGGCTGATGCCTTCTCGCCGTTAGCCGTCACGATGCTCCTGGCTTCGAAGGGCCGGAGCCGGCAGATGCCGCCGCCTGTCCTGATCCCCCGCATCAATGCGCTGGACGGGCTGGCCACCGAAGTTCCGGCCGACGCCCGTGCATTGGCCCAGGCGTTCTGGCCCGGCGGACTGACCCTGATCCTGCATGCGCAGCCGTCGCTGGACTGGGATCTCGGGGACACCAAGGGCACCGTTGCCCTGCGCATGCCCGATGACGCCATTGCCTTGGAACTGCTCGGCCTGACCGGACCGTTGGCGGTGTCCTCGGCCAACCGCACGGGTCAGGAAGCTGCCCAGACCGCATCAGAGGCCAGGTTGCAGCTCGCCGAGTCCGTGGAGGTCTACCTCGAAGGCGGCTTCCGTCCTGTGGAGGGCACCATGGGCGTTCCCTCCACGATTGTGGATGCTACTTCCACGCCCTTCAAAGTGGTTCGGCAGGGCGCGATCCCGCTGGAACGCCTGCGCGAGGTGGTCCCGTCCGTGCTGGGATTCGGCGAAGAGGCCGCACCGGAATCCCCGGCCGACGTTCCGGAAGGCGAGCCGGTGCAAGAAGCGCCTTCGTCCGACGTGCCGCGTCCAGCCCAACCCGAATGAACCCGGAGCGCCAGCGCGTCCCCGTCCTCGACGTCGACGCTACTCCGCTGCGCGTGGACGGTGTCATTGAGGTTCTTGGAGACCTCATTGCCTCCGGTACCGCCAGCACGGTCCTCGGCCACAACCTGCACAGTGTTACGCTTTTCCACTCCTGCGCGGGCTTCCGTTCCCTCTATGACCGCAGTGCAGTAGTACTTCTGGACGGAGCCCCGGTGGCCATGCTGTGGGGCCTTGCCCATCAGCGGCAGCTGAAACCCCTGGGCCAGGGAACCATGGCGTACCGCTTGGGATCCATGGACTGGATTCCCGCGCTTGGGTCCGTGCCAGGCCTTGACCGCATTGCCGTGGTGGGGGCGGGGCGCGAAGCAAACACCAAGGCTGTGGCACGTCTGCGGGAAATTGTTCCTGGTGCCACAGTCGACGGGATGCCGGGGGAAAGTTGGGACGAGTCCCTTGAAAATGCTGTGGTCACATGGCTCGGCGAATTCCGCCCGCAGCTCGTCCTGCTCGGCCTTGGCATGCCGCTCCAGGAGACAGTCCTGCAAAAGCGGCTGCCGGAGTTGCCTCCTGCGGTGTACTGCGCCGTGGGCGGAGCCATCGAGCAGGTTGCCGGCGTGCAGAAACTTGCGCCGCGATGGCTCGGCCGTTTGGGTCTGGAGTGGGCTTGGCGCCTCGTACTCCACCCCGGGCGCGTGGCTTACCGAGTATTTATTGAACCGTGGAAGCTGGCCGGTCTGTTGATCGGCCGGCGAATCCAGTCATCCCGGAGCAAAGGGAAGTAATGTCTAAACCCGTTGTGGTCGCCGTCGTGGTGACCTATAACCGGCGCGAACTCCTTGAGACGACACTGGAGGGCATAGCCGCGGGCACTCAGGTGCCTGACGCCGTCGTAATTGTGGACAATGCCTCAACCGACGCAACGGCTGAGTTCCTGCGCAACTACGTCGGTCCGCTGGTCACCGACGTGGTGACGCTGAACGCCAACGTTGGCGGTGCCGGTGGTTTTGTAGTCGGTATGGAGCGTGCGCTGCTGGACCACGCTGCGGACTACGTGTGGATCATGGACGACGACACCGAACCGCAGCCGGCCGCACTGGGTGAAGCCCTTGATGTCTCGGAGGCTTACACCCGGGAGACGGGGGAGGCTCCCGCGTTCATAGCCAGCCGAGTGGTCTGGACGGACGGCCGGGATCATCCAATGAACCGGATGCGGCCCCGGATTGGCGCAAGCGCGGAAGCGCGCAGCACCGCGGCGCGCTTGGGAGCTACGCAGATTCGCAGCGCCTCGTTCGTGTCCGTGCTGGTCAGGGCCGAGGAGATCAGGAAGCATGGGCTGCCGATCGCCGACTACTTCATCTGGAACGACGATCTCGAGTTCACTGCCCGGATCTCCAGGCACGGAACGGCCCTTTCAACCAATGCCTCGGTGGCGAACCACCACACCAAGGTCTTCGGCGACGCCGGCGCCGATCCGGGCCCGCGCTTCTATTACGAGGTCCGGAACAAGCTCTGGGTCTACACACGGTCCAACGCCCTGGCTCCTTGGGAAAAGGTCCTGTTCACCGGCGCGTCGGTGCGCAACTGGACAAAGACCATCGCAGCATCACCGAACCGCAAGGTCCTGGTGTCCGGCCTGTTGAAGGGGCTCCGGGACAGCTTCCGGCCCCCGCGCTCCAACACGCGGGTGCTGGCGGGAATCTACGCCCTGCGTGAGGTTCGCGAAGCGGCAAAGTAGCAGCGAAGCAGCCGCGCGGGAGGCAAAAGACGGCCTTCCCGCGGCTGCGTCACGCCGGTGGCTCTGTCCATTGGCATTAGTATCGACACTAGAGTCCACAGAAAACCAGCAACATTCGGCACAGCCGGTGCGGGCATGGCAACGGAGTAGTTCCATTTATCCAAAGACAGCATTCCAAACACCGACCTGCCCCGAGCCTCCCAATTTTCCAGCCGCCACGGCCCTGCGTACCGGAGCCGCATCATGATCATGTACCTGCTGATGGCGCTCACGGCTGCCGTGGTGTCCTACACGGGAACGTGGGGCGCCCGGGTACTCGGCAACAAGCTCCGCTTGTACCGGCCCATCAGAAGCCGGGACATGCACTCCGCGCTGATTTCGAAGCTTGGCGGCCTTGGCATCTTCGCGGGCTTCTTCGTTGCGTTGGTGGTAGCCGGCAATTCCTTCTTCGTTAAGGACATCTTCAGGCACAACGACGCGCCTTGGGGAATCCTGGCCGGTGCCGTGGTGATTGTCGCCGTAGGGGTGGCTGACGACATCCTCGACATCCGTTGGTGGATCAAGCTCCTGGGACAGGCGGCCGCTGCCGTTATTGTGGCCATCTGGGGCGTGCGGATGTCCGTGGTTCCGTTCATCCCCGAGCCGATCCTTATCCAGTCCGAGATTGTCCAGATCGTCCTGACCGCCGGATTGATCGTTACCACCATGAACGCGGTCAACTTCATTGACGGCCTGGACGGACTGGCCGCAGGGGTGGCAACGATCGGCGGCGGCGCGTTCTTCCTGACGGCGTACTGGGTCCACCGGAACAACCCGTCAACTGACAACTCGGACCTCGCCACACTGCTCATGGCCATCCTGGTTGGCAGTTGTATCGGTTTCCTTCCGCACAACTGGTTTCCCGCCAAGATCTTCATGGGCGACTCCGGGGCCATGCTGATCGGTCTCCTCATGGCCGCGGCCGGCGTGGTGGCGACGGGACAGATCGGATCCGGGCTCTACGACCGCGCCAACGGTATTCCAACCGTCATTCCGATTCTTCTGCCGTTCGCCGTACTGTCGCTCCCGCTCCTTGACTTCGGCATGGCGGTGGTCCGCAGGACCGCTCGAGGCCAGTCACCGTGGTCGGCGGACCGCGGGCACCTCCACCACAAGTTGGTGGACCTCGGATACTCGCACCGCACCGCCGTTGTGATGCTCTACGTCTGGACGTGCATCCTGGCGTTCGGTGGCGTTGCGTTTGCCGTCTTTCCCTGGCAGTTTGTGTTGATCGTGGACTTGGCCGCCGCGTTGGTCATGGCCGCTGTCACTGCCTGGCCCTACTTCAGCAGGAAGACCGCGCAGCCGGGGGAGTAGCACGTGACGCCCGGTTATCGCCACAGTTCTATCTCGTGTAGAATTCTTGGTGCGGACAGTCACTCGCCCGTAACCCCACTTTGAGAATATGGCTCCCCTGCCACGAGGATTGGTATCCCCATGACATCCAACGCCGAATCCGGACGCCCGTCCGGCAGACGTGGTGACGGATTGTTTGGGCGGATCTCCTCCCTTTGGCTGCGGTTGCTGGTTCTCAGCCTCCTGGCCGCGGCAGCAGCCGCGGCAATCACCAGCGTGATCGCGGCATTGGCCGACGGCGGCCTGGGTTCACTGTCGACGGCGGCCGGCGCACTGCTGGTCATCCTCTTCTTTGCCATCAGCCTCCTCGTGGGCCATTTTGTCGGCAGGAACAACCCGTCCGGTGCAATCGGCCTCTTTGTTGCGACGTATTTCGTCAAAGTGGTCGGCTTTGCCGTAGTGCTGTTCGCGCTCGGTCGTCCGGACTGGCTGAACGGCCGCTGGTTCCTTATTGGTGCCGTGGTCAGTGTTGTGGCCTGGCAGACGGCGGAACTCTACGGTTTCAGCAAGGCCCGGCTCCAGATCTACAACGACCCTGCGGACCGGAAGGGGGGACCGGATGGCCTTGCGTAAGCGCAAATCGCACCCGGCAGCTCCGACCGATGGTTCCCGTGATGCCGACGACGCCGCAGAAGCGCGGAACGATGGCGGATACAACGCCGGCCTCGCAGTCTTCAGCTACATCATTGGCGGGATCATTGTCTGGAGTTTGATAGGCTGGGGACTGGATAATCTGTGGGGGACCCGCTGGATTGTGCTCCTTGGCGCTCTGCTTGGAGCCGCAGGAGGGTTCTATCTTTCCCATATGCACGGCCTCACCAAGCAAAGCACTTCCGCCGGAGAGAACAACGCAGACAGCGGTCCGTCCAAGGACGGGGACAGTAATGCCAAATAATTTCACATGGAATGGGGATGCGTCGAACGTGTCCGCGTTCCGCCCAATGCCCAATGATGGACACAGCAGAGAGGAAACGCGTTGATCGCGCTTGCGCTCCCAGCCCAGGATTCGGGGTCCTTCACCCCACCCGGAATCGAAGAAATGCACCTGCCGGCAATCCTGCCCTGGGGTGCTGCGGACGGCTTCTCCAAGCAAATGCTGCTGGTGATCCTGTCGGTCGTCATTATCGCCGGCTTCTTTGTGGCCGCCGCCCGGAAGCAGCAGCTGGTCCCCGGCAAGCTGCAGTTTGCCGGCGAGATGGCCTACGGCTTCGTCCGTAACAGCATCGCCAAGGACATCATTGGCGGCAAGGACTTCATCAAGTATGTTCCTTTGCTGTTCAGCCTGTTCTTCTTCATCCTGGTGAACAACATCTACGGTGCCATCCCGGTTATCCAGCTCCCGAGCTTCTCGCACGTTGGCGGAGCCTATGTGCTCGCCGGCATCGTGTACTTCACCTGGATCATCATCGGCATCAAGAAGAACGGCCTGCGCTACTTCAAGCTCGCCACCGTTCCCTCCGGTGTTCCGTGGTACATCCTGCCGATCGTTGTTCCGATCGAAATCATCTCCAACTTCCTGGTCCGCCCCGTGACGCACAGCCTCCGTCTGTTCGCGACGATGCTGGCCGGCCACCTGATCGTCATGCTCGCCGGATCCGGTATCGAGTTCCTGGTCATGCAGGAAAACGTCCTGCTCAAGGGAACCTCGGTCCTCGTACTTGTCGGCGCCATCGCCATGTACATGCTCGAGGCCCTGATCATGGCCCTGCAGGCTTACGTGTTCACCTTGCTGACCGCGATCTACATCGAAGGCGCCCTGCACGCCGACAGCCACTAAGGCACCCAGACTTCCCCTTGAGGGGATTGAAGTAAACCAAACAACCTGCCACACGGGTGGCATCTTGAAAGGAAAAAAATGGAAGGCAATCTCAACCTCGTAGGTTACGGTCTGTCCGCAATCGGCGGTGGTATCGGTGTTGGTCTCGTGTTCGCGGCCTACATCAACGGTGTTGCTCGTCAGCCGGAAGCTCAGCGCGTGCTGCAGCCGATCGCGTTCCTTGGTCTGGCCCTGACCGAAGCTCTTGCCATCCTCGGCCTCGTTTTCGCTTTCGTTCTCTAGTTTCGACTTCAGAACACAGCGATTTCCGCAACCGAGTAGATAGGACGGGTGAAACATGAATCAGCTGATCATCTCAGCCGCCACTGAAGGGGCAAACCCGCTCGTTCCCAACGTTTGGGAAATGGGCGTTGTCCTGGTCGGCTTTGCTGTCCTCCTGTTCATCGTGGTCAAGTTTGTTGTCCCGATGTTCGAGAAGACGTTCGCAGAGCGCGCCGAAGCAATTGAAGGTGGCATCGCGAAGGCCGAACAGGCCCAGGCAGAGGCTTCTGCAGCACTCGAAGAGTACAAGCAGCAGCTCACCGATGCCCGTGCCGAGGCCAACCGCATCCGCGAAGAAGCACGTGCCGAGGGCGCCCAGATCCTTGCGGACCTGAAGGCCAAGGCAGCTGCTGAATCTGCACGCATCACCGAGCAGGCACACGCCGCCATCGAGTCCGAGCGCCAGGCAGCTGTTGTCTCGCTCCGCTCCGAGGTAGGCACGCTGGCCACCACGCTGGCTGGCCGCATCGTCGGTGAAGCACTGAACGACGACGAACGCTCTGCGCGCGTTGTGGACCGCTTCCTGGCTGATCTGGAGACCCAGAACGCAGGTGCAGCTAAGTAATGGCAGGAATATCGAGCGAATCGCTGACCACAGCACTGGCAGACCTGGAAGCAAAGCTTCCTTTGGCCTCGCTGCAGTTGGCTAAGGACCTCTTCGGAATCCTGGGAACGGTGGACAGCTCGGCTGGCTTGCGCCGCGCCCTGACTGATCCTTCCCGCAGCGGGGACGAGAAGTCGGCGCTGGTCAAGCAGCTCGTTGGCGGAAAAGTCTCCGCTGATGCTGCTGAGATTGCAGCCGGACTGGCCAGCTTGCGCTGGGCTTCCGCACGCGATATCGGCGATGCACTCGAGACGCTTGCCGCCACGGTCGTCATTGCGGTAGCTGAAAACAAGTCGGCCGTTTCTGCCTCCGGTATTACGGGGCTGGAAGAGCTGGAAAACGATCTGTTTGCTTTCAACCAGGTCGTTGCTTCCAGCCACGAAGTGCAGCGGGCTTTGTCTGAGCCGCAGGCATCGGGTGCTGCCAAGACTGCCCTTGTCGAGAAACTGGTTCCTGGCATCAGCGAGGAAGCAAAGGTTCTCATTGGCCAGGCGGTCTCGCAGCCGCGCGGTGTCAAGCCGAGCAAGCTTGTCGAGTCCTTCGCGAAGCTTGCAGCCAAGCGCCAGCAGCGCTGGATTGCGACTGTCAGCGTTACCCGTCCGTTGACGGAAACGCAGGCCAGCCGACTGCAGGCCGGGCTGAACGCCCTCTACGGCCGCGAACTCAAGGTCAATGTCACAGTTGACCCCACCCTGATCGGTGGAGTCCGCGTACAGGTAGGCGACGAAGTGCTTGACGCTTCGGTCATCGCCCGCCTGGGCGAACTCCGCCGGCAGCTCGCTGTCTAGAGAAGACAAAGCACAACTAACTGATATAAACCCGGTCATCGTGAGCAACGATGATCACGAAAACAGGAGAGCAGGGACTGCAGATGGCCGAATTGACCATCAACGCCGACGACGTCCGTAATGCGTTGAACGAGTTCGCGGCGTCCTACGAACCCGGTAACGCAGAGCGCGTAGAGGTTGGTCGCGTGACCACCGCAAGTGACGGCATCGCCCGTGTTGAGGGTCTTCCCTCGGTCATGGCGAACGAGCTGCTTCGCTTCGAGGATGGCACGCTGGGCCTCGCCCAGAACCTTGACGTCCGCGAAATCGGTGTCATTATCCTCGGTGACTTCACCGGAATCGAAGAAGGCCAGGAAGTCCACCGCACCGGTGAAATCCTGTCCGTGCCCGTAGGCGACGCCTTCCTGGGCCGCGTGGTTGACCCCCTGGGCCAGCCCATCGACGACCTCGGCGAGATCAAGGCCGAGACCACCCGCGCACTGGAGCTCCAGGCTCCCGGCGTAACCGAGCGCAAGTCTGTTCACGAGCCGATGCAGACCGGCCTCAAGGCCATCGACGCCATGATCCCGATCGGCCGTGGCCAGCGCCAGCTGATCATTGGTGACCGCCAGACCGGCAAGACGGCAATCGCCGTCGACACCATCATCAACCAGAAGGCCAACTGGGCTTCTGGGGATGTCAACAAGCAGGTTCGCTGCGTGTACGTCGGTGTTGGCCAGAAGGCCTCCACCATTGCTGCAGTGCGCCAGACCCTTGAAGACCACGGTGCGCTTGAGTACACCACGATCGTGGCCTCCCCGGCATCCGACCCCGCGGGCTTCAAGTACCTGGCACCGTACGCCGGTTCGGCCATCGGCCAGCACTGGATGTACGGCGGCAAGCACGTCCTGGTGATCTTTGATGACCTGTCCAAGCAGGCCGAAGCCTACCGCGCTGTGTCCCTGCTGCTGCGTCGTCCGCCGGGACGCGAAGCCTACCCGGGTGACGTCTTCTACTTGCACTCCCGCCTGCTGGAGCGTTGCGCAAAGCTCTCCGACGAGCTCGGCGCGGGTTCGATGACCGGTCTGCCGATCGTCGAAACCAAGGCAAACGACGTTTCCGCCTACATCCCCACCAACGTGATCTCCATCACTGATGGTCAGATCTTCCTCCAGTCGGACCTCTTCAACGCCAACCAGCGTCCTGCTGTTGACGTCGGCGTGTCCGTCTCCCGCGTTGGTGGCGCGGCACAGGTCAAGTCCATGAAGAAGGTCTCCGGTACCTTGAAGCTGGACCTGGCACAGTACCGCGACATGCAGGCATTCGCGATGTTCGCCTCGGACCTCGACGCCGCATCCCGCCAGCAGCTGACCCGTGGCGCACGCCTGATGGAACTGCTCAAGCAGGGCCAGTACTCGCCGTTCCCGGTCGAGAACCAGGTTGTTTCCATCTGGGCCGGTACCAACGGCTACCTGGACGACGTTCCGGTTGAGGACATCAGCCGCTTCGAGTCCGAGTTCCTGGAGCACTTGAAGCACCAGTCCTCCATCCTGACCACGCTGGCCCAGACCAACGTCCTGGATGACGACACCGCAGCAGCGCTGAAGGAAGCCATTGTTTCCTTCAAGAAGGGCTTCTTCGGCGAAGGCGACAACCGACTGGTTGGCGCCGGACACGAAGAGCACGAAGCGATCTCGGGCGGCGACGTCGACCAGGAAAAGATCGTCAAGCAGAAGCGCTAGTTTCGATGACCTGCCCTGCCGGGGTCCGGAAGGACCCCGGCAGGGCAGCAAGTCGGGAACTTAGGAAAGGATAAGTATGGGAGCCCAGATTCGGGTCTACCGTCAGAAGATCAGCTCGACGACGTCGATGCGCAAGATCTTCAAGGCGATGGAACTGATCGCTACCTCGCGCATCGGTAAGGCCCGCGCCCGCGTAGCAGCTTCACTGCCTTACGCGAACGCCATCACCCGTGCCGTTTCTGCTGTCGCGACTCAGAGCGAAATCGACCACCCGCTGACCACCGAGCCGGAGCAGATCCGCCGCGCCGCCGTCCTGATCGTCACCTCGGACCGTGGCCTTGCGGGGTCGTACTCCGCGAGCGTGCTCAAGCAGGCCGAAGGCCTCACCGAGCTTCTTCGCGCAGAAGGCAAGGAAGTCAAGTCGTACCTGGTTGGCCGCAAGGCACAGGCGTACTTCGAATTCCGCAACCGTGGCTACACCCGTGTTTGGACGGGCGGCACGGATGCACCGGAATTCGCAACGGCCCGGGAAATCGGCGCTGCACTCCTCGAAGACTTCGCCACCAGCTATGAAGAGGGAGGCGTGGATGAAATCCACGTCGTCTACACCCGCTTCAAGTCCATGGTGACGCAGGAGCCGACGGTCATCCGTCTGCTTCCGCTTGAGGTCGTGGAAGAGGAAGCAGCATCGGAGAACGAGCTGTTGCCGCTGTATGAGTTTGAGCCGGAAACGGAGCAGGTCCTCGACGCCCTGCTGCCGCGTTACATCGAATCCCGCATCTTCGCAGCAATGCTTCAGGCAGCAGCTTCCGAGCTCGCAGCCCGCCAGCGTGCCATGAAGTCGGCCGGTGACAACGCGACCGAACTGATCAAGAAGTACACGCGCCTTCGCAACACGGCCCGCCAGGCCGAAATTACGCAGGAGCTTTCCGAGATCGTGGCCGGCGCCGACGCACTCGCGTCCTAGCCGCCGCGGATCCGGCTTGAAGCCGCACCTGCAACAAACAGATAAACTTAACCCCACGCCATCTACTGAGTGAAGTGAGAGAGATGACTGCCACTGCTACCGAACACGTAGCAACGGCCGGCGCCACCGGCCGCATTGCCCGTGTTATTGGTCCGGTTGTCGACGTCGAATTCCCGGCTGACGCAATCCCCGAGATTTACAACGCGCTGACCACCGAGGTGACCCTCAACGGCCAGACCAAGACCATCACGTTCGAGACCTCCCAGCACCTGGGTGACAACCTCGTCCGCGCCATCTCCCTGCAGGCCACCGACGGCCTCGTCCGCGGCACCACCGTGCAGGACTCGGGCGCCCCGATCTCCGTGCCCGTTGGCGACGGCGTCAAGGGACACATCTTCAACGTCCTCGGCAAGCCGCTGGACGTTGACGAGTCCGAGATCAAGGCCGACGCTTACTGGCCGATCCACCGCAAGGCTCCGTCCTTCGCATCGCTCGAGGGCTCCACGGAGATGCTCGAGACCGGTATCAAGGTCATCGACCTCCTCACCCCGTACATCAAGGGTGGAAAGATCGGTCTGTTCGGTGGCGCCGGTGTTGGCAAGACCGTTCTGATCCAGGAAATGATCACCCGTGTTGCCCGTAACTTCGGTGGTACCTCGGTATTCGCCGGTGTTGGCGAGCGTACGCGTGAAGGCAACGACCTCTGGGTTGAAATGGAAGAGGCAGGCGTCCTCAAGGACACCGCCCTTGTGTTCGGTCAGATGGACGAGCCGCCGGGAACGCGTCTGCGCGTGGCCCTCTCGGCGCTGACCATGGCGGAGTACTTCCGCGATGTGCAGAACCAGGACGTGCTGCTCTTCATCGACAACATCTTCCGCTTCACCCAGGCTGGTTCGGAAGTTTCCACGCTGCTCGGCCGCATGCCGTCCGCCGTGGGCTACCAGCCGAACCTGGCTGACGAGATGGGTCTGCTGCAGGAGCGCATTACCTCCACCAAGGGCCACTCCATCACGTCGATGCAGGCAATCTACGTCCCTGCTGACGACTACACCGACCCGGCACCGGCAACGACCTTCGCACACCTCGACGCGACCACGGAACTTTCCCGTGAAATCGCCTCCCGTGGTTTGTACCCGGCCGTTGACCCGCTGACGTCCACGTCGCGTATCCTGGACCCCCAGTACATCGGCAAGGACCACTACAACACGGCTGTCCGTGTGAAGCAGATCCTGCAGAAGAACAAGGAACTCCAGGACATCATCGCCATCCTCGGTGTTGACGAACTGTCCGAAGAGGACAAGATCGTCGTGTCGCGTGCACGCCGCATCCAGCAGTTCCTGTCCCAGAACACCTACACCGCCAAGCAGTTCACCGGCGTCGAGGGCTCCACCGTTTCCATCAAGGACACGGTTGAAGGCTTCACCGCCATCTGCGACGGCGAGCTGGACCACATTGCAGAGCAGGCGTTCTTCAACGTCGGTGGCCTGGATGACGTCGAGCGCAACTGGGCCAAGATCCAGGAACAGACCAAGTAATATGGCTGAGCTTGAGGTTGAGATTGTCGCAGCGGACCACTTTGTGTGGTCCGGCGCGGCCAAGATGGTGAAGGCCCGCACCAGTGATGGTGAAATCGGAATCCTGCCGGGCCACTCGCCCCTCCTGGCCATCCTGGCCGAGGGCGAGCTGGCAATCCAGCCGGTTTCCGGTGACCGGATCGCGGTAGTGGTCGACGGCGGATTCTTCTCCGTTGACAACGATCGCGTGGTCATTGTTGCTGACAACGCCCAGTTGGGCGAAGCGGCTACAGCGGGGATCCGATAGCAAGACCTTGATGGACGATTCCCTTATTCCGTTCATCGCCCTGGCAACGGCGTTTGCGTTGCTAATTTTTACACTGTGCCTTTTCGGGGTGCGCCGCTTCAATCTGCGGCGTGCCCTGGGCACGGTTGACGCCTCCATTTGCATGGCTGGAAACAGCTGGCAGATGGGGGTTTGTCGTTATCAGGACAATGAACTCGAGTGGTTCCGCTTGATGTCGCTCAGCGTGATCCCTAAATACAGGTTCAAGCGGAGTTCCCTTGAACTTCTTGGCAGGCGGAAACCAACCGAGGACGAACTGGTTCGGGTGCAACCAGGCGTAGTTGTGGTCGAGCTTCAGTATGAAGGCCGGAAGTTCATGCTCGCCATGAAGTTCGAGGCCTACGCCGGGCTTTCCTCCTGGCTCGAGGCCGGTCCGGTCATCGGCGTCGGTACTTGGCGTTAAGCGTAGATGGACTTTCTCTCGGACGTCAGCCTGGTGGACGGCCCCTTCTTTTGGTTCGCTGTTGCTTGCGGCGTAACAGGGGCGGCCGTCCTTTTGTGGCGCCGCCGGCGTTCCTGGCCGATCGTGGTTGCGGCTTCGGCAGCCATGGCTGTCGGCATTGTCGCACTGGTCCATTGGATCCTTATCGATGTGATGGCCGTCTTCTCGGAGAACCTTCCCTTCGAGACGCTGCTCTGGTCAACGGCCGCAGTCGCAGCGGTCCTCCTGTGCGTCGTGCGGCTGTTCCGGACGGGCTGGCGGGGTCGCCTTGGCAGCATTGCGGCAATGCTCGGCGTGGTGCTGCTGTGCGTGGTCCAGGTCAATTCCTACTTCGGCCTTAACAACACCGTGGCCGACCTGTTGGGGACGGCCGTGGCGCGGATCCAGCCCCTTGAGCCCGGGCTGCAGCGTGCGGCCGAAGGCAAAGCCGGGGTGCAGCCTTCCGAGTGGAAGGCGCCGGATGACATGCCCCGTTCAGGCACCCTTCGACGAGCGACGATCCCCGGCACCGCCTCCGGGTTCTCGGCCCGGGAGGCCTACATTTACCTGCCGCCGGCTTACCTGACGTCCAAACGCCCCAGCCTTCCCGTGCTGGTGCTCTTTGCCGGCCAACCCGGAGGCCCTGCGGATTGGCTGACCGGGGGTCAGCTGAGGTCACAGCTGGACAAGTTCGCTGAGGCGCACGCCGGCCTCGCGCCTGTCACGGTGCTGGTGGATCCCAACGGTACGGGCAGCGCCAACACGATGTGCATGGACAGCCGGATTGCTCCCGCGGACACCTATCTGTCACAAGACGTGCCGAACTGGATCAGCAAAACCCTCGCGGTTTCAACAGACCATACAAAGTGGGCGGTCGGCGGTTTCTCCTTCGGTGGCACCTGCGCTGTGCAGATGGGCACGGCCCATCCGGACTTGTTCGGGTCCTCGGTTGGCTTCTCTGCCGAGCAGGAACCGGCGCTGGCCAAGGATCGGAAAAAGACAGTTGCGGACTCCTTCGACGGCGACGTGGCGGCCTTTGAGGCGAGGACCCCTTTGACCTTGATGAAGGAACACCGGTTCCCCGGCAACGGGATGTATTTGACGGCGGGTGCTACGGACAATGAGTTCATTGGCTATATGAAGGTTCTCGCGGAGGCTGCCCGTGAAGCGGGCTTCACGGTCGAAGACCACATCATCGCCCATTCCGGCCACTCATGGGACACTGTGGTCCGTGGCATGCCGGGGGCTTTGGACTTCCTCGCCAACCGATGGGGGTTGGCCAAATGAGCCTGGCCCTTAGGGGGTTCGTGCAGCCGGCGCTAAGGCAGGCTGCGAGGCATTTGCGTGCTACCCCCTTCACTTCGGCGGTGCTCGGCCTTTTCATTGTGGTTTCCATCGTTTCGGGGAGCTTCTTTTCCGGACCGCCGGAACAATGGCTTCCGGTAGCCGGTGTGACACTTCGAGGTTTGAAGGCCGGTGAGTGGTGGTCCATATGGACGTCGCTGTTCTTCACTACGAACGTCCTGGCCTTTGTCCTGGTTGCCCTGATGATCCTCTTCCTCCTCGGCCTGGCCGAACGGCACTTTGGCTTCGCGAAGACGGCAGGTGTCTTCTTTGGAAGCCAGTTCGCCTGTGTCACGGCTTTCCTCTTGGTGACCCAGATTGCCCAGTATGCGGAGGACGGCTGGATTTCCCGCATGGTGGAGACCCGCCTGATCGGCCCGTACGGGGCTTTGATCGCCACAGCACTCGCCGCCACTGCCAAGCTTCCAACCCTGTGGCAACGGCGGCTGCGTACGGTGGCGCTTTCCCTGACCTTGCTGCTGGTGCTGTACGTTGGTCATCCCGAGACGCTCGTGGGGCTGTTGGGGGCCCTGATCGGACTCGCGGCAGCCTGGTGGCAGCAGAGCACCATGGGCCATCTTCACCTGCACCGGTCCACCGGCCGTGAAGTCCGGAACCTCCTATCCCTGACCATGGCCATTTTCGCCGTCGGGCCCATCCTGACCGCGGTGGCCAAGAGTCCATCCGGTCCGCTTGCCCTGCTGCGGGACGTCATCCTCAATCCTTTGCCCACCCTGAGCCAGTTGGAAGGGAACTGCGGCGGCACCATCGATGTGACGTGCCTCGAACTGGTCCGGCAGGGCTATAACGGGCCGTTCGGCCTGGCGTTGGCTGTGGTCCCTGTATTGCTGCTCCTGATTTGCGCTGACGGTATGCGGCGGGGCAGGCGGCTCGCGCTGGGGATCGCAATAAGTGTCCAGGTTGTGGTGGTCGCGTTGTCAGCTGTCTACCTGGGTTTGTTCGCCGGCATACCGGCCACATCCGGCCGGCCTCGCGTGGCCATGATGAACTCTGCCGTGGCCCACCTGATTCCTTTGGTTCTGGTGCCCCTGATCCTTGCGGTTTTGCTGTTCGCCTACCGGGGCCACTTCCGAGTGGAATCCTCAACGGGGTTGCGGCGTCGCGTCTTTTGGTTGGTGGGCTTGACGGGTGGCGGACTTGCGCTGACTTACAGTGCCGTTTGGTTCGCTTCCGGGGGCATGGCGCGCGACGGCGGCGTGTTGGGTCTGGGTTCGGAGCTCGCCCGCCAGTACCTCCCGGTGCCGCTGCCCGGCGTCTATCGCAAGGTCTTCGCAGATCGCGACGCTTTTGAAGTCTTTCTCTTTTCCTATTCGGGAACGGCCTTCTGGTTGGTTTCCCTGGTGGGAGTGTGGATCCTCCTGATCAGGGGCCATCATTCCGGCGGGCTGGACCACCAGTCGCGTGAGCATGCCCGCGCCCTCGTGAAGCAAGGTGGCGACTCTTTGTCCTGGATGGCGCTGTGGGAACCGAACAAGTACTGGTTCACTGCCGACGGCGCCGGGGGAGTGGCCTACCAGCAGCATGGCCATGTGGCCCTGACGCTCGCCGGGCCCATTGGAGCTGAAGCGCAACACGCGGTCACCACCAGGGGCTTTCTCCAACATTGCTCGGAAAATGCCATGATCCCCTGCCTCTACTCCTGCACGGAAGAGTTGTGGCCGGAGTTGCAGTCCCGTGGTTTCCGCAGGGTCGCGGTTGCACAGGAGACCCGGTTGCGGATCCGGGGATTGGAGTTCCGCGGCAAGGAATGGCAAAACGTACGCACCGCCCTCAACAGGGCGGGCAAGATGGGGGTCACCGCCATCTGGGGCAGCTACGGCGAATTGCCGCACGCCCTGCGGACACAGATCGGGGAAGTCTCGGAGGAATGGGCGGCTCAAAAGCGCGTGCCTGAGATGGGGTTCACCCTGGGTGGCTTGGATGAACTGGCGGACCCGGAGGTGCTGTGCTGTGTTGCTGCTGATGCTGACGGGCTCGTGTACGGAGTCACCAGCTGGCTGCCGGTCCATAAGGAAGGTCAGGTTGTCAGTTGGACCCTGGACTTCATGCGGCGCCGGGGCGACGCTTTCCCGGGTGTCATGGAGTTCCTCATTGCATCCGCTGTGCTGCATCTGCGGGACTCTGTTGAGGTGATTTCACTCTCCGGTTCACCGCTCGCCAGGGACAAGGATGAAGAGGATCAGCGGCCCGAGGGGCTGGCAGGAATCCTGGACCTTGTGGGGCAGGCGCTGGAACCCGTTTATGGCTTCCGTTCGCTCGCTTCCTTCAAGTCCCGGTTCCAACCGGACTACCGGACCCTCTACATGTATTACCAGGATCCTTTGCACCTTCCCGCAATGGGCCGGGCTTTGAGCCGGGCCTACCTGCCCGGTTTATCCGTACGGCATTCCGCGAGGCTCTTGCGCACCTTGGTTGGTTGAATTGTCAACGCTTCAATCGCCATGGGATTTCGCAATTCTTCACGGTTTGTAACAGCGGTTGTCGAAATATCAGACATATTGATCGGCAACGCGTTCTTTTAAACAGCTTGGCCCCGGCTTTTACGCCGGGGCCAAGCTGTTGTTGATTCACGTCAAACTAGACGACGGTAACGCCGGTAGCCTGGGGACCCTTGGCACCCTGGCCGATCTCGAACTGAACGCGCTGGTTCTCGTCGAGGGTCTTGAAGCCACCGGTCTGGATTTCGGAGTAGTGAACGAAGACGTCACCGTCCGAGTCGTCCGGGGTAATGAAGCCGAAGCCCTTTTCAGCGTTGAACCACTTGACGGTTCCGAGTGCCATGTATTTCTCCTCTTTATGGAACACCAGTCCGATACACCGCGTACCGGCTTTGTTACTCCGCGAGAAGATCCGGATTCCGCCCGGGCCGGGCCCGATTGGTTTCGCAGGAGCTTCACGCTCGCAACTCGTCTTGCGAGCATGAAAACCACCTACACAAAGACTGCTACAACACTTTCATGTGCCGTGCCGGAGGTCAACGGTCTTTTAGGCAATTCGGGAAAATTTTCGGTAAAAAGAAGGTAACGCGGACACCGGAATTCACATTGGCTGCTTTGTCCTATGACAACCATTCACCATTTCGCATGACTCCCGTGAGTCCGAGTTCCTGGTCGGCGGTGACCACATCGGCGCGCAAGCCGCGTCGGAGTCCTCCGATTTCATCGGAAAGCCCAAGGACAGCCGCGGGCACGGCCGTGGCAGAGCACACGGCATCGGGAAGGTCGACGCCGGCCGCTACGGTATTGCGGACAACCTCCAGCAGCGTTGCGGTGCCGCCGGCGATGGAACCCGTGGCGTCGAGCGTGGCGACTCCGTTGCTGACGGTCACGGGGGAGGGGCCGAGCATGTAGCTGCCGTCGGACAAGCCGGCCGCCGCCATGGAGTCCGTCACCAAGAGAATGTTCGACGCGCCTACCAGCTGGAAGACGGTGGCTACGGTACGTGGATCCAGGTGGGTGTCGTCGCCGATCAATTCCACCACTGCCTTGCCCTCCTGCGCCATGCGCAGGCAGGCAGCCACCGGGCCAGGGGCACGATGATGCATGGGAGGCATGCCGTTGAAAAGGTGTGTCACCGTGGGAAGCGAGCTGACGCCGTCGAACCCCGCAGACTCGAGTCCCTCCCGGGCCGCCGCCAACGACGCAGCTGCCGTGGCGTCGTCGCAGTCCGTGTGGCCCAGCGAAGGGGTGACGCCGTGGGAAGTCATCAGGTCCACCAGCGCGGCCGCGCCGGGAAGTTCCGGCGCGTAGGTCATGGTGGCCAGTTTTCCGGCCGAAGCGGCCACCAGTTCGTCCATCAGTTCCAGGTCCGGTTCCAGCAGGAAAGCGGGGTTCTGGGCGCCGCAGCGGGCATGTGAAAGGAACGGACCTTCAAGGTGGATGCCTGCCACCAAGCCCTCGTCGGCGAGCTTGACGTAGAGTTCGATGCCGCGGAGCAGGTCTTCCCGCGGAGCGGTGACCATGCTTGCGAGCAATGTGGTGGTCCCTGAACGGTGCAGGAAGTCAACGGCCTTCCGGGCGGATGCTTCGTCTCCGCCAGGGAAGTCGCCGCCGTTGCCGCCGTGGCAGTGGACGTCCACCAGGCCGGGCAGGAGGAAATGTCCCGTGGGAACCCCGTGCTTAATGGCGCTGTGAAAACCCGGGAAATCGTCTGCGTTGAATTCTGCCGCCGGCCCGGCGTAGGCGATTCGGTCACCTTCAATGGCCAGCAGGCCTCCTTCCACCACTGAGCCGTCGGTGACGAGCGTGCCGGTGAGGATCTGGTGGCTGGGCGCGGAAGGGGAGACGGTACGGTCTGCGGCAGTCATGGTTTCGATTCTAGTGGCCTGCGGCACAGCACCGGGAGGACTGCCTGTCAGAAGAGCCGCGACTCGCTGTCATCCACCCCGCGCATGGCATCGTAATCCAACGTGACGCAGTCAATGCCGCGGTCGTTGGCGAGGACCTTGGCCTGTGGCTTGATCTGCTGCGCAGCGAAGATCCCACGGACGGGCGCCAAGAGGGGATCGCGGTTGAGGAGTTCAAGGTAGCGGGTCAGCTGCTCGACGCCGTCAATATCGCCACGGCGCTTCAGCTCGATGGCAACGGTGGCTCCGCTGGCATCCCTGGCGAGGATGTCCACCGGCCCGATGGCAGTGAAATATTCCCGGCGGATCAGCGAGTAGCCGGCGCCGAGGGTTTCGATCTGCTCGGCGAGGAGACGCTGCAGGTCTGCCTCCACTCCGTCCTTGATAAGTCCGGGATCCACACCGAGTTCATGCGAGGTGTCGTGCAGGTGTTCGTAAATGTTGATGATGAGCCGGTCATCGGTCTTGGCGGACTGTACCGTCCACTGTTCCACCACGCCTTCCTCCACTTCGGTGTCCTCGGCGGCGGTCACCCTGAGCGTGGCGGGCGGGCTCATCCAGTTCAGCGGCTTGTAGGAACCTCCATCGGAATGCACCAGCACCGAGCCGTCGGCCTTGACGAGCAGGAGCCGGGTGGCGAGCGGGAGATGGGCCTTGAGGCGGCCAACATAATCAACAGAACAACGGGCTATGACGAGTCGCACCCGCCCAACATTACCGCGTACCGGCCTTCCGCTGGGGCAGAATGGAAGCATGCCACGATCCAACCGCCCACGCCGCAACGCGTCCGGTACGCGTTCCAACAAGTGGTTGGCGGACGGTCCGGAGCTGGACTTGGAAAGGGCCCGTGCGGGGATCGCAAGGCGGGAGAGTGCTCCCGATGGAGACTGGATGGTCCGTACCATGACCGCCCGCAAAGCCGAGAAACAGTACATTTGCCCGGGGTGCAACACGGCGATCCTGCCGGGGATCGCCCACTTGGTGGTCTGGTCCGACGACCACATCTTCGGCGACGCAGCCGGACTGGCCGAACGACGCCACTGGCACACCAACTGCTGGACCTCACGGACTTACCGCTACCGCTGAGTCCCTTAGGCTTGGTGGCATGACTTTCGATCCGTCCACGCTCGTTTTCACCGCCCAGGATTCTCCCTCGGAGATCCGGGCCTCCACAGTGCTGCCGGCCCGGCGCGAAAACGTGGAGTTCACCACCGAAGACGGCAAAGTCCTGGCAGGGGAGCTTGCACTCCCCGAAACCGGAGAGATCGTGGCGACGCTCATCACCCTCCACCCATTGCCCACCCACGGTGGATTCATGGATTCCCACGTCTACAGAAAAGCTTCCTACCGGCTCCCCGCCCTGGCCGGAATCGCCGTCCTGCGGTTCAACACCCGTGGGACCCAGTCACCGCGCGGAACCAGCGAGGGCCAATTCGAAGAAGGCATCGGAGAGCGCTACGACGTCGAAGCGGCTGTGAACTTCGCGGTCGAACGCGGGTTGCCCAACCGCTGGCTCGTGGGTTGGTCTTTTGGTACCGAACTTGCACTGATGTACGGGGCGGTGGAACCTGTCGCTTCCAAGATCGAGGGGGCCGTCCTGCTCTCGCCGCCGCTGCATCGCGCAACCGATGTTCATTTGAAGGAATGGGCAGCCTCCGGCAAGCCCCTTACCGTGCTGGTTCCGGAGCACGACGACTATCTGCAGCCCGCCGAAGCGGCCGCCCGGTTCAGCCTGGTGCCCCAGGCCCGGCTGGTAGGCGTCGACGGCGCCAAGCACCTTTGGGTCGGCGAAAAGTACGCGGCCCGCGTGCTGGATGAGATCGTCGACGACGTCACGGAAACCGGCGCGGGAGCGGACGGACTTCCCCGCGTCTGGGCTGGACAGGTCGCTACCGCATAGTCGGGCAGCGAACGATAGCCGGGCAGCGAACGCTCAGCCCGGCTCCGGGGCCGCGAACTCCTGGCCCGGCTCCAGTGGCTAGTGGCGGTCCTGGCGGACGATGAACACTTCCTTGATCAGCAGCATGATGGCCGCCGCTGTCGGTATGGCGATCAGGGCGCCGAGGACACCGAGCAGGCTTCCCCCGGCGATCACGGAGATGACCGCCACTGCGCCCGGAACCGCGACGGCGCGCTGCATGATGCGCGGCGAGATGAAGTAGGCCTCGAACTGCAGGTAGGCAAAGTAAGCGATGGCGTAGATGACGGCCGTCTGCCAACCGGCGGTCAGGGCCACGAGGATCACCACGATGGCGGCGATCATTCCGCCGACGAGCGGAATGAAGGCAAGCAACGCAACGACAAAGGCGAGCAGCACGCTGAAGGGGACGCCAAGGATCGTCATGACGATGAACGCGAAGACCGCGTTCAGGAGGGCCACGCAGGCCTGGCCGATCACGTAGTTGCCCACCGAATCCGTGATTGCCTCGGACAGTGCTTCCACACGGGGGCGGCGGGAGCGCGGAGCCAGGCGATAGGCCCACCTCTTCATGGAGGGCAGCGCCGCGAGGAAGTAGAGGCTAAGGACCAGGACAATCAGGGTGCCGAAGAGGCCATTTGCCACGGAAGACCCGAAGCCCACCACCCCGCCGAAGATTCCGCCCACGGCCTCTGAATTCTGGCCGAATTTATCCAGTTCCTGGGTGATGCGGTCCCGCAGGCCGAACTGGCTGTCCACGTTCCGAAAGAAATCGGAGTTGAGGAAGTCGCGGATCCAGTCCGGCGCTTGCCGCACGATGTCCGATACCTGGTTCACGATGGTCGGGATCAGGGTGGCGAAGAAGCCGGCCACGGCGAGCACCAAAACTGAAACCGAGATCAGGATGCCTGCAGGACGCGGGATGCGCCGGGATTCCAACCACCTGACCACGGGGTCCAGGCCCAGGGCGATGAACAAGGCGGTCAGGATCCACAAGAGCAGTTGGCTTGTGTTGCTGGCGATGTAGAACACCAGCAGCGCAACGCCCACGCCCGCGGTACCCATGAAACCGACGTACAGCGGGTGCTGGGATGACATCCGGGGCCCGGGGGCGCCGAATCCGCGATCGTCCTCGCCGCGGGAGCCTTCCACCGTGACGTCCGTCTCATTCTCCGGCGGCATCTCGAACCTGACGCGCATGCGGGCGCCGGGTATGGGCTGCCGGAGCCGGCGGGCCACTGCGGCCAGGCGTCCGGTGCGGACCGGAACCGTCACGGAAGTCCCATCGGCGGGGGCATCGGCCGCGGCCTGGCCCGGCTCATCGAGGGGACGGGGCTCCAAGTGGTCTTTCACGCGGTTCTGCTGCCTTTTCGTTGTGGTGGCATGGGGTGCAACACTTTAAACAAGGGTGATATCCGCCCGGATATCATGATCATCGCCACACTATCAGGAGCCCGTAATTGCGCTTTGACGGCGCCGTGACGGGGATCGGGGCGTGTCCGGGCGTTGCAGCCGATCTGACTCTTTGATAACAAAACGGTTACCCTTGAATTTCAACGACCGCTGATGATAGGTGATCCTGTGCGCTTGAAGACTGCAGCCTTGCTGGTGCTGCTGGGCCTGCTGACGATGCTGGCCGGCATTGGCCAGCTGACTTTCTGGGCTCCCTCCGAGACCGTGACGGCCTCGGTACCCAGTGACACTAAAGCTGCCCCGTTGACGGTGATCGACCAAAAGTTGATCGCTCTCCACGAGGGTCCGGTGAAGATCAAGATCCAAGGTGAAGGCAACTTCATCGTCGCCACCGGGCGTCCCGACGACGTCAACGCCTGGGTCGGAAAGACTGCCCACAACACGGTGACCGGCGTTTCCCAGGACCAGAAGTCCCTGGAAGTCTCCCCAGCCGATGGCGAAGCGACCGCGCCAAGCCCGGCGGGTTCGGACCTCTGGGTCAACACCGAGGACGGCAACGGCGAACTCGACTACACCTGGAACCCGCCTGCCGGCGGTGATTGGTCACTGCTGCTCGCCAGCGACGGCACCAAGCCGGCGCCGTCGTCGATCTCCATGACTTTCCCCAACAACGCCACCACCCCTTGGGCTGTGCCGCTCATTGTGCTGGGCATCATCATCATCCTCGCCGGCGCTGCCTTGCCGTTCGTCGCCAAGGCGCTCAGCAACCGCCGCAAGGACGGCGACAACAACGGAGGCAGTGGAGCGGGTTCCGACGAAGGGACCACGGCGCTCCCGGTTCAGCCTGCCGCTGACGACGCCGCCCATCGACCGGCTAAGGGCACCGACGGTTCGGCACTCCGTATCCCGGCTGTTGCTGCCGCCTTGGTGGCGGTCCTGGTTGGCGGGACGGCTGTTGCTGCCCAAGCGACACCGGCTCCGGCCACCAATTCGGGCACACCGAGCCCCTCCGCCTCCGGCGCGGCCGGCGGCCAGCCCGTCATGCTCGAATCGCAGCTGCAGCGCATCCTGGAGCAGGTAGCCAGCACCGTGGATGCCGCCGATGCTGCAAAGGATGCAGCAAAGCTGGCTCCGCGGGTGGACAAGATGGAATTGCAGGTCCGCACCGCCAACTACAAGATCCGTACAGCGGTCTCCGCGTACGAGCCCCGCATGCCGGTGCGCGCCACCAAGCTCCAAAGCAGTGTTATCAGCACCAAGCGTGACTGGCCGCGGACCGTATTCGCCCTCACCCAGGGCGATGGCAACGTGGTTCCCCAGGTTCTGACACTCGTGCAGCTTTCGCCCCGCGAGAACTACAAGCTGTGGGGGACCGCACCGCTCCAGCCCGGAACCAACTTCCCGTCCTTCCCGGTTCCGCGTGACGGCACCAAGCCGGCCGCAGCCGACGACAAGACCGGTTTGGCCTACAGCGGCAACGAGGCGTTGGGCATCCTCGGTGAAATGCTGACGACGCCCGACTCTCCGAACCGGAGCAAACTCGCGGACGGCCAGTCGTCGCCATACATTGCCGGTGCCCTTGCGTATCAGGCCGATACGGTCAAGAACGGGACGAGCGCCAACTTCAAGTTCGCCCATACTCCGGTCACCAACCAGACGGTTGTGTTGCGCACGGCCGATGGCGGGGCCTTGGTTGTGGGACGCCTGGACTTCTCCTTCGAGGGAACTCCGAAGGCTGCCGGAGACAAGCTCGTCCTCGAAGACGACTCCGCTGTCTTCGCCGGTGGCAAGGAGACCACCACAGGAATGAGCCTGAACTTCGCCGAGTCTGTTGCCGTCTACATTCCGCCGGCAGGGTCGTCCGATCCGATGAAGCTCGTGGCAGCCACCCGCGGGCTGGTGGGAGCAAGCTTCAAGTAGGCAGATGCCGCGCAGGCAGCGGCTAGAGTGGACGGTATGAGTTCGCCCGGATACCGACCCACTCCAGCCGCTGCCAGCCAGCTCAACCTTCGTGGCGCCGTCGACCTCTCGTCGTTGCGCCGCCCGCCTGCACCGCCGCAATCTCCTCCGCCGGCCACCGGTACCGGTCAAACCGCCGATGGGCAGCAATCAGGCGGTCCTTCACTTCGCGTGGATGCAACCGAAAGCAACTTCCAGGACCTGGTGCAGTTGTCAGGCCAGATTCCAGTGCTGTTCGTTCTTTGGTCCACCTATGCCGTTGAGTCTTCCGGCGTCCTTGATGCCGCGCAGCGCGTGGTGGAGAGCTACGGCGGACGCCTCGTCCTGGCCGCCGCGGACGTCGACTCCTTCCCCCAACTGGCCCAGGCCTTCCAGGTCCAGGCAGTTCCCACCGCCGTAGCCGTGATTAAGGGACAGCCCGTGCCGCTGTTCCAAGGTCCGGCGGATGATGCACAGATCCGCGGCCTCGTCGATGAGCTCCTCCAGGTCGCGGCTGCGAATGGCGTGACCGGCAGCATCGGCGATGCCTCCCAGGCGGGGGATGGCGAACCTGCCCCGCTGCCGCCGCTGCATCAGGCGGCCATCGACGCGATCGAAGCCGGCGACTACGCCGGAGCAGCAGCGGCCTACAAGCAGGCCCTTCTGGAACAACCTGCCGATTCCGATGCCAAGGCAGGCCTGGCCCAAGTGGAACTGATGTCCCGTTTGGAAAAACTCTCCGCGCCGGAAGCCGAAAGCCTCAGGGAACTGGCTGCCCGGGAGCCCGACAACCTCGAGGCCCAGCTGGGAGTGGCCGACCTCGATGTCTCCGGAGGCCACATCGAGGATGGTTTCAACCGGATCATCGCGTTCATTGGCCGCAACTTCGGGCCGGAACGGGAGACAGCACGCGTCCGCCTCTTGGAACTGTTTGAAGTAGTGGGAACCACGGATGAGCGTGTGGCCAAGGCGCGCCAAGGACTGGCAAGGGTTCTGTTCTAGTGCCCTCGGCTCTGTTCAGCCCCCTTCAGCTGCGTTCGCTCACTATTCCGCACCGCGGGTGGGTTTCCCCGATGTGCCAGTACAGTTGCACCCCCGAAACGGGCGAAGGTGTCCCCAACGACTGGCATTTGATGCACCTCGGCTCCTTTGCTGCCGGTGGCGCCGCCCTGATCATGACCGAGGCGGCCGCCGTAAATCCGGTGGGGCGGATCAGCCCCCGCGATGCCGGAATCTACTCAGATCAACAAGCCGGGTCGTGGGAACGGATCGTGCAATTCGTGCACCGCCACGGCGCCGTCGACTGCAAAATCGGGGCGCAGTTGGCGCACGCAGGGCGTAAGGCCTCCACGTACTGGCCGTTCTCCGGCAAGTCCGGATCCGTACCTGCAACCGACGGCGGTTGGGACACACTGGGGCCCACGGACGGCGCCTTCGACGGCTACGCTGCTCCCTCGGCCATGACCGAAGAGCAAATCCTTGGTGTCGTGGCGGACTTTGCCCAAGCGGCCGAACGTGCGGTGGCCGTGGGTTTCGACACCGTCGAGATCCACGGCGCCCACGGATACTTGTTGCACCAGTTCCAAAGCCCGCTCATCAACACCCGCAGCGACCGCTGGGGAGGAGATGAGGAGGGGCGAAACCGCCTGATGTTGACGGTGGTGGATGCCGTGCGCGCCGTTATTCCGGATTCAATGCCGCTGCTGCTGAGAATCTCCGCGACGGACTGGGCCGACGGGGGAGTGGACGTGGAAGCGTCCGTCCGGCTCGCCGCCGCCGCGGCCGCCCGCGGTGTGGACCTGGTGGATGTGTCCAGCGGGGGTGCAGTCGCCCACCAATCCATCAAGGCCGCGCCGGGCTACCAAGCCGGATTCGCCGAACGCGTGAAGCACGACGCCGGTGTCCCCACCGGTGCCGTGGGCCTCCTCACCAGTCCGGCCCAGGCTGAGGACATAGTGGCGAACGGACGCGCCGATGCTGTGTTCATGGCCCGGGCAGCGTTGCGGGATCCACACTGGTGGTTGCGGGCTGCCTACGAGCTGGGCCACGACATCAACTGGGTTCCGCAGTACGAACGGGCCATTCCCCGCCACGGTTTCTAGGTCCGGCGCCGTCGTGGCGGGGCGAGGCTAGGCTGGAGCCATGACCGAACCAGACCATCAGGCCACCGGCCAGCCCTTGCCCGAATCCATGCCGCCCATGGCCTCCCGGCTACCGCCGTCCGGCGAGCATGCAGGGATGCCGGTTGCAGCCCTGTCCATCCGGGGACTCGCCAAGCGCTTTGGTGAGAAGATCGCCGTCGACGGCATCAACCTGGAGGTTCCGCCCGGTTCGTTCTTTGGCATGGTGGGTCCGAACGGTGCGGGCAAGACCACCACGCTGTCGATGGCCACCGGCTTGTTGCGTCCGGACTTCGGGACGGCCCTGGTGCACGGCGTGGACATCTGGACCCGTCCTTTGGAGGCCAAGAAACTGATGGGCGTATTGCCCGACGGCGTTCGCCTTTTCGACCGCCTGACGGGCGAGCAACTGGTCACTTATGCCGGCTTGCTGCGGGGAATGGAACGGGACGTGGTGGTATCGCGCGTTGCCGAACTCCTGGCGGCCTTCGATCTTGAAGCTGACGCCGGTTCACTGGTGGTGGACTACTCGGCAGGCATGACCAAGAAGATAGCCCTGGCATCGGCGCTGATCCATGCGCCGCGGCTGCTGGTTCTGGATGAGCCCTTTGAAGCGGTGGACCCGGTGTCTGCCGCCAATATCCGGGGAATCCTGGAGGCCTATGTTTCCTCGGGCGGCACGGTCATTGTGTCGAGCCACGTCATGGACCTGGTCCAGCGCATGTGCAGCCACGTAGCCGTCGTCGCCGGTGGACGGATCCTGGCCGCGGGTTCGGTGGACGAGGTGCGGGCGGGCACTTCGCTTGAGGAACGCTTTGTCCAGCTGGTAGGCGGCGGTCATCGGACAGAGGGGCTGGAATGGTTGCGCACCTTCTGAGACTCAAATGGCGGTTGCTCCTTAACGGCTTCAAGCGAAGCCCTCTCCAATTGGTCGGAATCGGCCTGGGGCTGCTTTACACGCTGGGGATGCTCACCCTCCTGGTGACGGGGCTGATCGCGCTGCGGTGGGTCGACGCCGAGATTGCCCACACCGTGGTGGTGCTCGGCGGGGCGGCGGCGGTCATAGGGTGGGGCGTCATTCCGCTGATTGCATCGGCCGCCGATATGACGCTGGATCCTTCGCGGTTCACCACCTTTGCCATCCCTCCCCGGGAGCTCTTGGCAGGACTGGCCCTGGCAGGCTTTATCGGCATTCCCGGTCTTGCCACTTTGCTGGCTTCCCTTGGAACGGTTGGCACCTGGTCCCGTGGCTTTCCGTCCGCAGCGGGCGCATTGCTCGGGGCCTTGCTGGGTGCGTTGACCTGCGTGGTGCTGTCCAAGGTGGTTACCACAGCCACGGCCGGCCTGGCAGCTTCCCGCCGGTTCAAAGACGTGAGCAGCCTGGTGGTTTTTGTGCCGCTGGTGCTGCTTGGTCCCATCATGGCGGGCATTGCGGAAGGCATCCGCGGGAGCGGGGACTACCTGCAACAACTGGCCGGCGCTGTGTCCTGGACGCCGCTTGGAGCGGCTTGGTCCTTGGGCGGCGACTTGGAACGGGGCCACGCAGGTGCCGCCGTTGTCAAGGCAGTGATAGCCGTGGCCACCGTAGCCGTGCTGTTCCTGTTCTGGCATCTCTTGCTGCAACGCGCGTTGGTCACTCCGCCCTATTCCGGGGGCTCCGCGAAAAAGGGCGGCAAGCTTGGGCTGTTTGCCCTCCTGCCGGGAACCCCGGCAGGAGCGGTGGCCGCCAGGGCCTTGGTCTATTGGTTGAAGGACCCCAGGTATGCGGGATCCTTGGTGGTGGTTCCGCTCCTTCCGGTGATCTTCTCCTTTGGCGCTAACCAGAGCGGCAGTTACGGGCTGCTCATGATACTGGGCCCCTTGACCGCATTCATGATGGCGTGGTCCATTTCGGCGGACATCTCCTATGACAACACTGCCTTCGCCCTCCATCTTGCTTCCGGCGTGCGGGGCGTTGACGACCGCGTGGGCCGTGCCGCCGCATGCCTCGCGATTTCGTTGCCATTGGTCCTTGTTTTCACTGCCGGGCCCCTGTTCATCACGGGGGATTGGGCCTGGTTGCCCAACCTGCTTGGCCTGTCCCTGGGGACGTTGTTCACCGGCCTGGGCTTGTCCTCCGTGATTTCGGCCCGTTACAACGTTGCCGTTCCGCTGCCCGGCGACAGCCCGTTCAAGAAGCCCCCGGGCAATGTTGCCCAGACCCTCGCGGTTCAGGGCGTCGGCATGTTGGCTCTAACCGTTCTCCTCCTCCCGGAGCTGGCCCTTGTCATAGTCCAGTTGGTAAGTGGCGGACCGGAGGCCGGATGGATCAATCTTGTGGTGGGTCCTTTGCTAGGCGGTGTGCTGCTGGTGGTGGGCGTGCGGCTGGGAGGCAAATGGCTGGATGCGCGAGGTCCCGAGATGTATGCCCAATTGAGCGTGAACCGCTGAAGACGTAACACCCTGCCCACAGTTGTGGGACATGGGATATCCTCAGAGTTAAGAAGTCAACCGACGTAGAAAGGCCGTGACGATGGAAGTTGTCATTCTCCCTGGCACCAAGCAGATCGGCGCCCTCGCCGCAGACGCCATTGAGGCGCTTGTCAGGCGCAAGCCCAATGCGGTGCTGGGCTTGGCTACCGGCTCCTCGCCACTGCCGATCTACGACGAACTCGCCAGGCGTTACGACGCCGGCGGACTTGATTTCAGCGAGGCCCACGGATTCGCCCTGGACGAATATGTCGGCTTGGAGCCTGGACATCCCGAGTCGTACCGCGAGGTCATCAGGCGTGAGTTCACCAACAGGGTGAACATCAAGCCGGAAAACGTCCACGGGCCCAACGGCGCCGCCGAGGACCTTGAAGCGGCCTGCCAGGCATATGAGGACGCTATCAAGGCCGTGGGTGGAGTGGACCTCCAGATCCTGGGGGTGGGAACGGACGGCCACATCGGCTTCAATGAGCCCGGTTCGTCGTTGGCTTCCCGGACACGCATCAAAACGCTGATCGAGCAAACCCGGAAGGACAATGCCCGCTTTTTCGACAGCATCGATGATGTACCGCACCACGTGGTTACCCAGGGCCTCGGCACCATCATGGACGCCAAGCACGTGATCCTGGTTGCTACCGGAGCGCAGAAAGCCCAGGCTGTGCGCGATTTCGTCGAGGGCCCCGTGGCGGCGATTTGCGCGGCGTCCGTGCTGCAAATGCACCCGCACGCCACGATCCTGGTGGATGAAGCGGCGGCTTCCTCGCTGAAGTTGGCCGACTACTACCGCCACACCTACGACAACAAGCCGGAGTGGCAGGGCCTGTAGACGGTAAGATGGATGCCATGACTACGCTGCCTCCGGATCCATTCGAAAACGACCCCATGCGCGAGCTTTCCGGAGCCGGAACGTCCACTGCCACCATTGAGCGCGAAGAGACGCGCCAGGAAGTGGAACCCGGCGATCGTGAGCGTTTTGCGCACTACGTCCGCAAGGAAAAGATCATGGAATCCGCGATGACCGGGGAGCCGGTCATTGCGCTGTGCGGCAAGGTCTGGACACCGGGACGCGATCCCCAAAAATTCCCCGTGTGCCCGGAATGCAAGGAGATCTACGAAGGCCTCCGTCCCGGCAATGACGGTGGAAAAGACGGCGGCCCGGGCAACTCCAAGTAGTGGGTGGGAAGAAGAAACAGGCCCTTGTTGATCCTTTCCGCGTAGCGGTCTGCTGCCGCGTGCCGGGAGAAATACCGGAACCGCTGGCCGCTGCCACCTGCTTGGGGGACTTCGCATGACTGAAACACTTTTTGGTGGCCCATCCCTGCCTCCGGCGTACCCGGAACGTGCAGCCTGGGGCACGGCTCCGAAGCTTCGCGCGTGGCAGCAGGAGGCTTTGGACCTTTACATGAGCCGGGCGCCGAAGGACTTCCTGGCCGTGGCAACGCCCGGCGCCGGAAAGACCACCTTCGCGCTCCGCATTGCCTCCACCCTGCTGGACAGCGGCGTGGTGAACCGGGTGACGATCGTCGCTCCCACGGATCACCTCAAGAGGCAATGGGCAGACGCGGCAGCCCGCGTGGGAATTGCGATCGATCCCAACTTCAAGAACTCCGACGGCCAGCACGGCCGCGGGTTCGTTGGGGTGGCGGTGACCTATGCGCAGGTGGCCAGCAAACCCATGCTGCACCGGGCCAAGACGGAAGCTGCCCGGACCCTGGTGATCCTTGACGAGATCCACCACGGCGGTGAAGCGCTCTCCTGGGGTGACGGACTCCGCGAGGCCTTTGATCCTGCCGCAAGGCGCCTCTCCTTGACGGGTACGCCGTTCCGTTCGGACACCTCGCCGATTCCGTTCGTCGAGTACGCCGAGGACAGGGACGGCGTCCGCCGGTCCAAGGCCGATTACACCTACGGTTACGGCAATGCCCTGCGGGACCACGTTGTCCGTCCCGTGCTCTTCATGGCGTATTCGGGTCAGATGCGTTGGCGTACCAGCGCAGGTGACGAAATGGCGGCTTCCCTCGGGGAGGCCGCAGTGACGAAGGACATTACCTCCCAGGCGTGGCGTACCGCTTTGAATCCGGCCGGCGAATGGATTCCTGCCGTGCTCGCGGCCGCTGACAAGCGCTTGAGCGAAGTCCGCCGCACCGTGCCCGATGCCGGTGCCCTGGTGATCGCCACCGACCACGAGGACGCGCGTGCCTATGCCGGGCAGCTGAAGAAGATCACGGGGGAGTCGCCCACGGTGATCCTCTCCGATGATTCGAAGGCCTCCAACAAGATCGAGGAATTCTCCGCGGGGGAGAAGCGCTGGATGGTGGCTGTCCGCATGGTGTCCGAGGGCGTGGACGTTCCGCGTCTTGCTGTGGGCGTCTACGCAACGTCCACTTCCACGCCGTTGTTCTTCGCCCAGGCCGTCGGCCGTTTTGTCCGTGCGCGCAAGAGGGGCGAAACGGCGTCGGTCTTCCTGCCTTCCGTACCTCCGCTGATGGCGCTTGCCAACACCATGGAGGCCGAACGCGACCACGCCCTGGACCGTCCCGAGAAGGATGAGGACGGACTCTTCAACCCGGAAGAGAACCTCATGGCGGAGGCCAATCGCGAAGACAAGGCCTCGGATGAGCTCACCAAGGGCAAGTTCGAAGCCCTGGATTCGCAGGCGTCCTTTGACCGTGTCCTGTTCGACGGCGGTGAATTCGGTACCGGAGCAGACATCGGGTCCGACGAAGAGCTGGACTTTCTGGGCATCCCCGGCCTCCTGGATGCCGACCAGGTTGGCATGCTGCTCCGCCAACGCCAGCACGAGCAGCAATCGCGGAAGAAGCGGAAAGCCCCGGCCGCCGAGGCAGCCCCAACGGTGCCGGACCATCGGATGCTGATGGACCTGCGCAACGAGCTCGCCAAGAACGTTTCTGCTTGGTCCGCCCGGACGGGAACGCCCCATGGCGTGGTCCACACCAAGCTCCGTGAGGTGTGTGGCGGTCCCGCCGTGGCCCAGGCAAACGAAGAGCAACTGCAGGCGCGGTTGCGCAAACTCCAGGACTGGTTCATCGGCCGCAAGTAGCGCGCTGCCCTTGCGTTCCTCTCTCACATCCCGGCGTGTTTGGGCGGTTCCTCTCTCACTGTGGCCTCCAACGACGAAACGCCCTCCCGAAAAGGAGGGCGTTTCGTCGTTTGTTGTTTACCTCGTACTCCCGTTCCGGGGCGGGATGTGAGAGAGCGTTTAGGGAACCGGGGCGGGACGTGAGAGAGCGTCAGTCGCGTTCGACTTCGACGCCGGCGGCCTCCAGTTCGTCGTATACGCCCTCAAGGTCTTCGGCGATTCCGGCGGTGAGTTCGGCGATGACCGTTGTGGTGTACCCGGCCTGCACGGCGTCGAGCGCGGTTGCCTTGACGCAGTAGTCCGTTGCCAGGCCTACCACCACTACTTCCTCGACGTCGTGGCTTTGCAGCCAGTCATCGAGGCCGATTGCGTCCTCATCGAGCACCTCGGTCACGGTGGCACCGGCCTTCAGGTCGCCGGTCGGAACGTCGTCCTCGGGCGCGAGGACTCCTTCGAAGCCGGAGTATGCCGCCGTGTATTGGCCCTTGCGGAAGTAGGCCTGGATGAACTCGGGATCGAGATCCTCATGGAGTTCGGCGCCCCTGGTCCGGGCGCGGCAGTGCGGCGGCCAGGAGTCCACCATGTCCGGCTCGTCGGAGAAGTGGCTGCCTGGTTCTATGTGCCAGTCCTGCGTGGCCACGATGTGGTCGAAGTGCTGCTGGTTTGCATCGACGTAATCGCTGATGGCTCCGGCTACTGCGGCGCCGCCTTCGACGGCCAGCGTTCCGCCCTCGCAGAAGTCGTTTTGCACGTCGACAATGATCAAAGCCCTGGACATCAGTCCTCCTCGTAAATGGTGGGGATCGCCGGTTCGCCGCGCTGGAGGCGGTTCACGACGGCGGGCAGTTCGGCCATGCTGGCTGCGTGGCGTTCCTTTGCCCGGACCACCCCTTCGGGCCCGGTCCAGCCGGGCAGGAGTTCGCCGTTCTTGATGAACTGCTGCAGTAGCGAGCGGTCGTTGCCGTCGTCCTCGGGACGGTGCCCAATGCCCACTACTTCATGGGTGGCTTTGCCGCGTTCGTTGAGCTTCCGCAGCGCGTACTTCCGGCCTCCAACGCTCGCCTTGTTCTTGGCTGCTTTCGCTACCGAAATGAACTCGCCGGAGTCGTTGGTCCGGCTGACCAGTTTGTAGACCATGCTTGCCGTGGGGGCGCCTGAGCCGGTGACCAGCGAGGTGCCCACTCCGTAGGAGTCCACCGGCGCGGACTGCAGCGCCGCGATGGCGAACTCGTCAAGATCCGAGGTGACCACAATGCGCGTATTGACATTGCCGAGGTCGTCCAGGAGTTGCCGGACCCACTGAGCCTGGGCCACGAGGTCCCCGGAGTCCAACCGGACGGCGCCGAGCTTGTCTCCGGCCAGTTCGACGGCGGTCCGCACCGCCTTCTCGACGTCGTACGTATCCACCAGAAGCGAGGTTCCCGGGCCGAAAGCGGCGATCTGTGCCTCGAATGCTTCGCGTTCGGTGTCGTGGAGGAGCGTAAAGGAGTGCGCCGCGGTCCCGACGGTCCTGATCCCATAGCGGCGGCCGGCTTCGAGGTTCGAGGTGCTGGCGAAGCCGGCAATCACGGCGGCGCGTGCTGCCGCCGTCGCCGATTCCTCCTGGGTGCGCCGGGAGCCCATCTCGATGCAGGGGCGGTTACCTGCTGCCGAGGTCATGCGGGACGCGGCGGAGGCAATGGCGCTGTCGTGATTGAGGACGGACAGGATGTACGTCTCCAGGATGCAGGCTTCCGCGAAAGTGGATTCCACGATGAGGATGGGAGAATTGGGGAAGTAGGCATCGCCTTCCGCATAACCCCAGATGTCACCGTTGAATTTGTAATCGGCGAGGTAATCCAGGGTTTCCTGGTTCACCACCTTGTTTTTCGCGAGGAATTCGAGTTCGGCATCCCCGAACCTGAAATCGGCGATGCCCTGAAGGAGCCTTCCGGTTCCCCCCACCACGCCGTAACGCCGCCCGTCCGGCAGGCGCCGGGCAAAGGCTTCGAAGACGGAACGGCGGTGCGCGGCGCCCGAATGGAGGGCAGCCTGAAGCATCGTCAATTCGTAATGGTCTGTGTACAAGGAAGTTGCGGGATGGTCCCAGGACGTGGCTCTACTCACGAATTCACTCTAGTGCGAGCCGCCATAGAATGGACAGATGACCCCTAGCGTTGCGTTTGGCACGGACATCGACGAGCGGACGGAAGCTGCAGAGCTGACCTCCACCGATGTCCTGACCGCCCCGGACATCCCCTGGAACCTGGTGATCTGGAATGATCCCGTGAACCTCATGAGCTACGTCAGCTATGTATTCCAGAGTTACTTCGGCTACTCGGAATCCAAGGCCCACAAACTCATGATGGAAGTCCACCGGAAGGGCCGGTCCATCGTGGCGCACGGCAGCAAGGAACAAGTGGAGCAGCACGCCGTGGCAATGCACGGCTTCGGATTGTGGGCCACTGTGGAGAAGGCCGCGAGCGGCAACCAGACACCCGGGAAGGGCGGCCGCCAGAGTGGCTAAGGCATTCAAATACGGACTTAAGGGCATCACCGGCTATCTGGAACCGGCCGAACGGGATCTCCTCAGAGGGCTCCTGAACGATGTCATCTCCATGCTCGAGTCCGAAGCCCGGGAGAACGAGGACCCCCTGGCCGCCCTCATCGGCCTGGACATGGACGTCAGGAAGCCCAGCGACCGTGCGCTCCTGCGGCTGTTGCCCAACGTGGTCAAGGACGACGACGAGGCCTCCTTGGAGTTCCGGCAGCTGACCGAACGCTCCGTCCGCGAGAGCAAGATCGGCGCGCTGCGGGCAACGGCCATGGGATTGGACAAGGACGATCTTGTGCTGAGCCCCGACGACGCCAAACGGTGGTCCATGGCCCTCAACGATGTCCGCTTGGTCCTTGCCGAGCGCCTTGATATCAGGGATGAGGCCGACGCCGACCATATCCACAGCATGCAGGATTGGAGCCAGGCCGAGGACGTGGAGAGCTATCTGGCACTGGTCTACAACTTCACCACCTGGCTGCAGGAATCACTGGTGCAGTCGATGCTGGCGGCCCGGGGAGCAAAATCCTGATCGGAACCGCTGCGGCCGCGCACCACCGTGTGACAAATCAGACACGACGGTGGAGACGCAGCTAATAGCCGCAAACCAAGCGAAGCCTTATTCTCGAATAATCATGACAACAGCCGCGGCCAACTCAACAGGCATCTCCAATGAACTCATGGGCGCACGTCCCATCGGAGTCTTCGATTCCGGCGTTGGAGGATTGACGGTAGCCCGCTCCATCATCGACCAACTGCCCAATGAGTCCATTCTGTACGTGGGCGACACCGCAAACGGGCCGTATGGGCCGTTGCCCATCGCCGAGGTGCGGGCCAACGCCCTGGGGGTCATGGACGAACTGGTGGATTCCGGCGTCAAGCTCCTGACCATTGCCTGCAACTCCGCCTCCGCTGCCGTGTTGCGTGATGCCCGGGAGCGCTACACGGCACGGTACGGGATTCCCGTCATCGAAGTGATCCAGCCTGCCGTGCGGCGCGCGGTTTCGGCCACGCGCTCCGGTCGCATCGGCGTCATGGGCACGTCAGCCACCGTCGGCTCCCGGGCGTACGAGGATACTTTTGCTGCGGCACCGGACCTTGCCATCACCTCGGTGGCCTGTCCGTCATTCGTGAGCTTCGTTGAGGCCGGGATCACCACCGGGCCGGAGTTGCTTGCTGCGGCCAACGAATACCTTGAGCCGCTGAAACACGCAGGCGTGGATACCGTGGTCCTGGGTTGTACGCACTACCCGCTGTTGACCGGCGTTATTTCGTTCGTGATGGGGGAGGACGTGACCCTTGTCTCCAGCGCCGAAGAGACCGCCAAGGATGTTTATCGCGCCCTCGCCAACGGTGGCATCCAGCGCACCGATTCCAGCGCTCCAAGCCACGAGTTCATCGCCACGGGAGACGCTGCCCAGTTCGAAACCCTTGCCCGCCGGTTCCTGGGGCCCGAGGTCCTGTCCGTTAAGCATGTAGACCACGTGTCAGCCCAATACCCCACGGGCAGCCTGGCCCGGATCACGCCCGAAATGCTGGCGGCAGCGCGTGCCGGCGGCGGCATCTCGCGCCGTTCCTATTTTGTGGAGCCGGGCACCGAAAACCTGGCCGGTCCGGAGCGTAACCTGTGAAGCTGACCATTGTGGGCTGCACCGGCTCGTTTCCCGGTCCCGGGTCACCGGCGTCGTGCTATCTGGTGACCGCCCACGACGGTGAGCGCGAGTGGAAGATTGTCATGGACCTGGGCAGTGGAGCTTTGGGGGCCATCCAGCGCTATACGGACCTCGAGGACATCGACGCGATCTTCCTGACCCACCTGCACCCGGACCACTGCATGGATCTTTGTGGCCTGCATGTGGCGGTGCGCTGGAAGCCCGGCGGCTGGGGCAGGGACCGACTTCCTGTCTGGGGTCCGGCTGCGACTGCCGACAGGATGGCGACGGCCTACGGGTTGGACCTGGATCCCGGGATGCATGAGGAATTCGATTTCACCAACTGGGCCGAGCAGAAGCCAGTCACTGTGGGGCCGTTCACCGTCACGCCCTTCGGCGTCAACCACCCGGTGGAAGAGGCCTATGCACTGCGAGTTACGGCCACCGAGCCTGGCAAGGACGGCACCCCGGTTACCAAGGTCCTTACCTACTCCGGCGATACGGACTCCTGCCAGGGACTGGAAGACGCAGCCCAGGGTGCGGACCTCTTCCTGTGCGAAGCGGCTTTTGAAGAGGGCCGTGACGATGCCATCAAGGATGTCCACCTGACCGGAAAACGTGCAGGCGAGGCGGCCACCAAGGCCGGTGCCAAGCGGCTGCTGCTCACCCATATCCCCGTGTGGACCTCGCAGACCAAGGTGATGTCCGAGGCGAAGCCTGTCTTCCCCGGTGACGTGGCGGTAGCCGTGGCAGGGGTCCACTACACGATCTAGCCCGGCCGGGTCCCGGTCCTCGATAAGCTTGGGACATGACTTCAGAAGCAACTGCCACACCCGTCATCCGCGCCGACGGCCGGACTCCCGATCAACTACGGCCCATCAGCATCACCAGGGGCTGGTCCAAGCAGGCCGAAGGCTCTGCCCTCATTGAATTCGGAAACACCCGGGTGCTGTGCACTGCTTCCCTGACCGAGGGCGTTCCGCGCTGGCTCAAGGGTGAAGGCCGCGGCTGGGTCACTGCCGAATACGCCATGCTGCCCCGCGCCACCAATACGCGTTCCGACCGCGAATCCGTCAAGGGCAAGATCGGCGGGCGTACTCACGAGATCTCCCGGCTGATCGGACGGTCGCTGCGCTCCATCATCGATACCAAGGCCCTCGGCGAGAACACGATCGTCCTTGACTGCGACGTCCTGCAGGCCGACGGCGGCACCCGTACTGCCGCCATCACCGGCGCCTATGTGGCGCTCGCCGAAGCGATCCGTTTTGCCCGCGAGAACAAACTGATCTCCCGCAATGCCGAACCCTTGGTGGACACCATCGCAGCCGTGTCCGTGGGCATCATCGACGGCGTTCCGATGCTGGACCTGCCGTACGTGGAAGATGTACGAGCAGAGACCGATATGAACGTGGTGGTCACCGGCTCCGGGAAGTTCGTGGAGGTACAAGGTACAGCCGAGGGCGCTCCCTTCGACCGGGATGAGCTCAACGCGTTGCTGGACCTCGCCTTGATCGGCACCGGGCAGCTGGCTGCCATCCAGCGCGAGACCCTGGCGGAGGCCCCGTGAGCGGCAGCGCAGCATCGAACGGCGCCCGCCTGGTCCTGGCCACCCACAACAAGGGCAAGCTGAAGGAACTCCGGGAACTCCTGCGCGGCCAGGTTGCCGGCCTCGACGTCGACACGCAGGTGGTGGACGCGGCCGCTGCCGGTGCTCCGGACGTTGCGGAAACGGGCGTGACGTTCGCCGAGAACTCGCTCCTGAAGGCGCGTGCCGTGGCCGAAGCCACCGGATTGATCGCGATTGCCGACGACTCCGGCCTCGCTGTGGACGTCCTCGGCGGCGCACCGGGAATCTTTTCCGCGCGGTGGTCCGGCAAGCACGGCGACGACGTGGCGAACCTTCAGTTGCTCCTGGCCCAGCTGTCCGATGTGCCGGACGCCGCCCGTGGTGCTGCCTTCATCTGCGCGGCAGCTCTGGCCGTGCCGGCCGAGGACGGCATAGCCCACGAGACCGTGGAGTACGGGCAACTGGAAGGGACTTTGCTGCGGGAACCCCGCGGTGAGGGCGGGTTCGGCTACGATCCCGTGCTGCAGCCCAAAGGCATGGACCGCAGCTGTGCCGAGTTGAGCTTCGAGGAAAAGAACGCGATCAGCCACCGTGGCCAGGCTTTCCGTGCCTTGCTGCCGGCGATCGTGAAGGCACTTTCCTGAGCTCGGACCCGACAGCACCGTAGAACGCAAAAGGCGCCCCGCAGCAGCGGGGCGCCTTTTCTGTCAGTGAGTCCTAGTGCTCGCCATGCTTTTCGGGTTCGTGCTCGTCAATGAACTCCTCCACAGGGTCGGTGCCCTGCGCTGCGGCCTTGCGCTTGGCCAGGATGCCGCGGAGTACCTCAATGGCAACGGGGATCACCGAGATCAGGACGATCACGATGAAGATGATGTCCAGGTTGTCGCGCACCCACGGCACGCGGTCGCCCAGCAGGTATCCCAGCAGGGTGACGCCGCCGCCCCAGAGCACTGCGCCGATGACGTTGAAGAGGAAGAATTTCCGCTTGTCCATCTGGGCTACACCCACGATGACGGGGACGAACGTGCGGATGATCGGGACGAAACGGGCCAGGATGAGGGCCTTACCGCCGTGCTTCTCGAAGAATGCGTGGGCACTCTCGACGTTTTCCTTCTTGAACAGCCGGGAATCAGGCCTGTTGAAGATTGCCGGACCTGCTTTGGAACCGATGAGGTAGCCGGTCTGGTTGCCGATGATGGCGGAAACGATGATGAGGGCCGCCAATCCCCAGATATTGAACTTGATGGTGTCCGTAGCCACCAGGAGGCCTGCGGTGAAGAGCATGGAGTCACCCGGCAGGAAGAAACCCACCAGAAGGCCCGTCTCGGCGAAAACGATGCCGCAAACCAGCAGCACCACCCAAGGGGCCAAGCCGGGGTCGGCCAGGAAGATCTGGGGGTTCAGCCAGTCAGGCAAGAAGGAGGCCATGGGCGGCCGCACCGGTCCCGCGCCCCCAAAGGTGGATACGGCAAAGTCGCTCAAAGCAGAAAGGATCACCGGTTAAGCCTACTGGACCGGCGCCGTCGGAACTTCCCGGGAGGCTGGTGAAAGCCTGTGAGTTGCCGGCTCGTTAGCCGTGCCCATGTAGCTTTGGCCACAGTCGGCGCGGGTGGGGCCGCCCCGCCGTTGCAAACGGCCGGCGGCGGTCTTTTCCGCCTGTACCCTTGACCAGTGGCATTGGACTTTACGGCGATCGACTTCGAAACAGCCAACGGCTTCAGGGGGTCGCCCTGCTCGGTCGGGCTCAGCAAGGTCCGTAACGGCGTGGTGGTGGAAGAGGCCTCATGGCTGATGCGCCCACCGGAGCACCACGACCACTTCGAGTTCCACAACACCCGCATCCACGGAATCAGGGCAGAAGACGTTGTGGGGAAGCCTCGTTTTGGCGAACTGTTTCCCGAGATCGGGGCCTTTATCGGGGAGGACGTGCTGGCAGCGCACAATGCCGCCTTCGACCTCGGTGTGATCCGATCAGGCTTGGAGGTCTCGGGGCTGCCCGGCCCGGCCTACGAGTACGTCTGCACCGTGATGTTGTCCAGGCGTTGCTACTCACTGGTCTCCAACTCACTTCCGTACGCGGCCGAGGAGGCCGGCGTTCCCCTGGTCAACCACCATGACGCCGCGGAAGACGCCCGCGCCTGCGCGGGAATCCTGGTGGACATCGCCCGGCGGAACAACGCCAACAGCATCGCCGAGCTTTACCTCTCCCTGGGAATCGCGCTGCCGAGGCAACAGGCTTTCGACCCGGCTCAAGGCCTTTCGAAGGCGACCCTGGCCGCACTCGCGGGAAAGGTCCCGGGGCCCCGGGACGGTAACGGCCGGCCGGGGGCAGGGGATGGCGCCGCCACCCGCGGTTGGTCTGCGTGGCCCGAAGAAGGTCCCAATCCACTGCCGAATCCCGGAGCTGAACCCGGTCATCCGCTGTTCGGCCAGACCGTGGTGTTCACCGGGGATTTGGCCATAACCCGCCCCGAGGCTAAATCACGGGCCGCCGACATGGGGGCACGGCCCGAAAGCCGGGTGACCGCCCGCACTACCGTCCTGGTGGTGGGCGATGGATTCGTCGCCGGAGACCTGCGCGCGGGGCGCCTGACGGGTAAGGCCAAGCGCGTCCTGGAACTGCACGCCAAGGGCCAGCAAATCGAAGTGGTCTCCGAAGGCGAATTCCTGCAGATGGTAGGCGGCAGCTGAGACCCGGCCGCCGGTGGCCCTGGCTGTGGTGACCCTCGTGACCGGCTGGGGCTGGGGCCTGGTGTTGCTGGCAACCGGTTTCTGGCTGCGCGTACTCTTCGGCCCGCGTATTTCCCCCTTCGCCCTGTTGTCAGTCAAAGTCCTTGCAACGCGCCTGGGCGGGGCCAAGCTCGTCGCCGGTCCTCCCAAGCGCTTCGCCCAAGGTATCGGAGCCGCCTTGACGACTGCCGCCGTCGTGCTTTTCTTTGCCGGCCTCCCGCTGGGAGCCTGGATCCTGCTGGGTCTCCTGATCGTGGCGGCATCGCTGGAATCCTTTGTTGGCTTCTGCCTCGGATGCGCGATTTTCGGATTCCTGCAGGACCGCGGGCTGATTCCTGACGACATCTGCGAAGCCTGCAGCAACTTTGCGCTCCGCCAGCCGCAGGCCGGCGTCAGCCGGTAGTCACCGCGAGCAGGCGCGAGGCCATGCCGCGGATCACCTCGGGACCTTCGAGGGCTTCCAGCCATTCCATCGGCAGGCATTCTTCCCCGTACAGGGCTCCGAGGATGTTCCCTGCGATGGAACCCGTGGAATCGCTGTCCCCGCTGTGGTTGACGGCAAGGACGACGGCCTTCCGGAAATGCTCTTCAGGGCTGCCTCCCGCCGTGGCAAGCGCAGCGTAAAGCCCGACGGCGAGGGCCTCCTCGGCGACCCACCCCTCGCCGAGAGCCGCCGTCAGTTCGTCGGGACCCAGTAGGGTGCCATCGGCGGAAAGCCGCAGGGCCTCGTGCAGGCGCTCCATAAGTTCCGGCGCCTTGGTGGGAAGGGCTTCCACATGCTGGAGCGCCCTCGTGGCGGCGGAACGGACATCGTGGCCGGCAATCACATGGTGGATCAGGAGGCTGAAGGCTGCCGCGCTCAGGCGTGCCGACGGGTGACCGTGGGTCAGTGATGCGGCATCCATGCTCAGCTTGGCCACGGCTTGCGGAGGGATGTGGGGGACCAGTCCAAAGGGGGCCGAGCGCATCACTGTTCCGCAGCCTTTGGAGTCAGGGTTGACGGGCCGGGCGGCGGTACCCATCTCGCCGGAGGCCAGGCCGCTGAGGCACGCATTGCCGGGCGCACGCCGGTGACGCAGGACTTCCTGCCCATCGATCCATCGCGGCTGCGGAACCGGGGCGGCGGAAGACGCCGCAACATCCTGGGTCGCCAACCATCGCAGGTAAGCCAGCCAGAGGCAGGCGATCTCGTCCGCGGCGACGCCGTCGTTGGCCCATTCGAGGGCTTCCACGAGCCCGTCCACGGTGTAGAGCGTCATCTGGGTGTCGTCGGAGAAGTGGCTGCCGCCGTCGAGCTGAGCAAAGGACGTGAGGCCCCCCGCCCCGAACTTGGCGTGGATGGCGCCGATGGCGTCGAACTCCACCGCGTAGCCGAGGGAGTCGCCCAAGGCGCCGCCCAACAAGGTGGCGTGGACACGGGATTCGAAGGAGGGTGCGGGGGAGGAGGCTTCTACGCTCATGCCAGTAATTTACCGTGCCCGTGCACGGGCGCTGATATGGTGGGGAAGCTGCTCAGCCCTAGGAAACCTGGAGAAACAAACGTGCGTGAACCGGCTTGGCGACGGACCGGCAAGACCCCCGACTACAGGTTTTCGCTGGCCAACGAACGCACCTTCCTTGCTTGGATCCGGACGTCGCTGGCCCTCCTGGCCGGTGCCGTAGCGATCGACCAGTTGGCGCCGAACATCGCACCGCAGCCCGTGCGCTTGGTCCTGTGCGTCCTGCTGTCCGTGATCGGAGCCGGGCTGGCGGTCCTTTCCTACCGCCGCTGGGGCCAAATGGAAGCAGCAATGCGGAACGACCAGGCCCTGCCGTTTTCCAGGGTGATGCTTTTCATGACCATTGTGGTTGCCGTAGCGGCGTTCGCCTTCGCCGTGCTGATTTTGGTGGCCAGGTGACAGCGGCAGCTTCCCTGGCCGGCACCGCGCCGTGAGTGCGGAAATCCGTGATCCCGGGCTGCAGCCGGAGCGGACAACACTCGCTTGGCGGCGGACGCTGATTTCACTGGTGGTAGTGGACCTGTTCATTTGGCGCCGCTGGTTGTCTGCCGCGCCCGCTCCGCACCCCGCCGGGTGGCCGGGGCTGGATTTTGAGGGCATATGCGCGCTTATGGCCGCGGCGGCCACGGTCGTCTGGGGCTGTGCCGTGTGGATCCGCTCGCGGGAACTCCACACGGGCAACATTGCCGCGCCAGCGTGGCTGATGATGCTCAGTACCATCGCAGTGGTGGCACTGGGCGCCTCAGCAATCGCGGCCATCGCATTGGGCGGGTAGGCTCAGTGAAGCGCCGCAGCACGGTATGCCTTGATTGGTCCCCAGCTGTTCCCCAGATTCAGCTGGCAGGATATTCAAGGTTTTGCCCCCTACCGTAAGGAACCCTCCCGCCATGTCTTCGCCCGTCCCCGCCCCCGCAGAGCATTCGCCCGGATTGATAGCCCGGCTGGGAGCGGAAGCGTTGGGAACGATGTTCCTGGTGCTGGTGGCTGCGGGAACGAAGATTTTCTCGACCCAGCAGGGCGGGCCGGCAACGGCGCTCGCAACCGGCTTGGCTGTTGCCGCGGCCATGATCGCGTTTGGATACGTTTCCGGGGGACACTTCAACCCGGCCATCACGCTGGGAAACCTTATCGCAGGCCGCATCCGTGCCGTCGCTGCGCTGGCCTATGTCATCGCCCAGGTTCTGGGTGCGGTCATCGGCGCAGCCCTGGTCTATTTCGTGGTGCTGGCCTCGCCGGTGCTCAGCGATTCCCGCGCCGCCCTGGGCACCGCCGCCGCAGGCTTTGGTGAACACTCTGCCGCCCAGACGCAGATGGCAGGTGTCCTTCTTCTTGAAGTGATTGGTACTGCCTTACTGGTGGGCGTCTTCCTTGGTGCCACCGCGGGGCGCCGGGCCTTGCCGGTCCTGGCACCCTTCGCGGTGGGCCTTGCCACAGCGGTACTTCTCCAGTTCGGCGAAGTGCTCGGCAACCTCCCCTTCAACCCCGCACGTGCCACCGGACAGGCGTTCTTCAGCCCCGCCTGGGCCCTTGACGGCCTCTGGCTGTTCTGGGTGGCGCCGCTGCTGGGTGCGGCCCTTGCCGGCTTTGTTTTCCGTGGCTTCAGTGATGCCGGCGCCCGTGCGCTCCAGCCGGAGGAACCCGAAGCGGTGACGGCTCAGGCGGACGACGCCGGGGAAGCCGTTCCGGCGGAGGCTCCTGGCCAATCGGCCCGCCAGGCGCTTGCGGCAGACGACGCCCGCGATTTCTTCGACGGCAAGAAGGGCTAGGAACCGGACGGGTTCGACGCCGGACGGCTTGCCTACCCTTTTTTGTCGGTGCCCACCGTTAGCTTGAAAATATGCGGTTACTTCATACCTCGGACTGGCACCTTGGCCGGTCGTTCCACGGTGTCGGGATGCTTGACGCGCAGCGCAGCTTCGTGGACCAGCTGGTCTCCTTCGTCGCCTCGGAGTCCGTTGACGTCGTCCTGATCGCGGGCGATGTCTACGATCGCGCGTTGCCCGGACTCGACGTCGTGAAATTGCTGGATGAGGCGCTGGTACGCATCACCGACGCCGGGGCCACAGTGGTCCTGACCAGCGGCAACCATGATTCCGCCATCCGGTTGGGCTTCGCTTCGCGGTTGTTGGAACGCGGTGGAGTGCACTTGCGGACCCGTATCGAGGACCTGGATGTTCCGGTACTCCTTCCACACGTGGACTCCGGAGCCACGGTGGCGATTTACGGCATCCCTTACCTGGAGCCGCGCCTCGTGGCAGAGCGCTTGGGAGTGGATGAGGCCAACCACTTCGACGTGACCAAGGAAGCCACGGAACGGATCCGGCGTGATGTGGAAAGCCGCAGGACTGCAGGGCCGGTGCTCCCCGTGGTGCTGGCACACACCTTCGCCAGTGGTGGAATCACCTCGGACAGCGAACGCGATCTCAGCATCGGCGGGCTCGGCGCCGTTCCGCTGGACCTTTTCGAAGACTTTGCCTACACGGCTCTGGGCCATTTGCACGGCAAGCAGGAACTGGCGCCCCATGTCCGCTACTCCGGCTCGCCACTGGCGTACTCCTTCTCCGAGGCCAGGCACCGCAAGGGAGCGTGGCTCGTGGAGTTCGGCAAGAACGGGGCACCGGATGTCAAAGAGGTCCTGTGGGAGGCTCCCCGGGAGCTCGCGATCCTCCGGGGCACGCTGGCTGAACTCCTGGAGTCGCCGGATCACGCCTGGGCGGAGACCGCCTTTTGCCAAGTCACCCTGACTGACGCGCGGCGTCCGGCCCAGGCCATGGAGCAGCTACGCACCAGGTTTCCCGACACCCTGGTCCTTTCCTTTGACCCGGAGGGGGTTGAGGCCAAAGAGATCTCCACCTACAGCAGTAGGCTTGCCGCTGCCGAGGACGATCTCGGAATCTGCTGCGGCTTCCTTGAACACGTCCGGGGCCGCGCCCCCGAAGAAGCGGAGCAGTCCGCACTCCGGGAAGCCCTCGAAGCCGCGCGTTTGGAGGAGGCAGAGCTGTGAGGATCCACCGGCTGGAAATCGAGGCATTCGGACCCTTCGCCGATGCCCAGCACATTGATTTTGACCACCTCGCTTCCCAAGGCCTTTTCCTGCTGAACGGTGCCACAGGGGCCGGTAAGACCAGCATCCTGGATGCCATTTGCTTTGCCTTGTACGGAGCTGTCCCGGGAGCCCGGCAGGAAGGCAAGCGCCTCCGGAGCGATCACGCCGCGCCAACGGCCGAACCGCGGGTTGTTTGTGAATTTTCCGCGCGGGGCCGCCGATTTGAAGTGACGCGCTCGCCTGCCTGGGATCGTCCAAGTGCACGAGGTCGGAACGGGTTCACCACCCAGCAAGCGAAGACGTTGTTGCGCGAGCGGGTTGCGGGTGCTTGGAAGGAAAAATCCTCCCGGAACGATGAGGTAGGCGCCGAACTCTCGGATGTCCTGGGTATGGACCGGGAACAGTTCACCAGGGTGGTCATGCTGCCCCAGGGAGACTTTGCTGCGTTCCTGCGGTCCAAAGCCAATGACCGGCTGGAACTGCTGCAGAAGCTTTTTGGGACCGAGCGTTTCGAAGCGGTCGAAAAGCAGGTGGGGCGACTCGCCGGCGAGGCCGCCCGGGCAGTCGAGGACAACGCAGCGGGGCTCAAACTGCTGTTGGACAGGGCAGCTTCTGAATGGGACAACCTCGGACTGGACCACGCAGGACCTGATGGGGGCGCCGAGGCTCCCGCATCGGATGCCGCGGCAGCTCCGGAAGAATGGCTCGCAGATTTGGAAACGGCGGTTCAAGCCGAGCGGGACCGGAGGGAAGCACAGGCCGCCGCCGCTGAGGCAGAGGCCGGCCGCCTGGCGGAAAAGCTCCATGCGGACCGGGACAAGGCCCGCCGCCACGCGCGACTCGCCTCAGCCATGCAACGCCGCGTCCTTCTTGAGCTCGCGGCGCCCAGGGCGTTGGAAGACAAGGAACGGCTTGGGCGGCACCGCCGTGCGGCCGTCCTGAAGGGACACCTTGATGCGGCCGCGAACGCGGCCCGGAAACACAGTGACGCACTCTTCGCAGTGGAAGAAAGCCGTGCTCGGCTCTTTGAAGCAGGCCTGGACAACGCAAACCCGGCGGCGGCGCTCGAATCCACCAAAACGGCCGTTGCGCTGGTCGAGGCCCGCGTCTCGGATGAGCAACGTATGGAGGACATCGCCGCCAGGATCGCGCAGAAGCTCGGCGAACAGGCAACGGCCAACGCTGCTGCGCAGCAGGCACAGCAGGCATTGGATGCCTTGGCAGATGAGGAATCCGCCGTTCGGGCGGACATCGAGCCGCTCGAACCGCAGGCAGCCAAGGCCGACGACGCTGAACGTGCGGCTGCGGACGCCTTTGAGCTGGTGGAGTTGGTGTCCCGTTATGCCCGGGCGGCAGGGGAACGCGACGCCGCCGAGGCTCGTCACGCTGAGGCCCGGGCGGCATCGCAGGACTGCCGCCAAGAGTGGCTGGATCTCAGGGAAGCGCGCTTGGCCAACGCTGCCGGGGAACTGGCGGCAGCCCTGATGGATGGCGAACCATGCGCAGTATGTGGCAGCCCGGAGCATCCTCATCCGGCCGTCGCCGCGCAAACGGCCCTGTCCATCGCCCACGACGAAGAGCAGGCAAGCATCCGGCTGGAGGCCAGCGAACAAGTCCTGGTAAGGACGGCTGGGGACCTGTCGTCCGCAGAGCAGTTGCTGGCCGGGTTGGCTGCCCAGGGCGGTGCCGTGGACGCGGTCGAGGCACAGGACCGCTTGGAGCTCGCCAAGGCGGAAGCGGTGGCCGCACGGGCAGCGGCCCGGCGCCTCGCCTCCTTGCAGGGGAGGCAGGATGAACTTCGCCGCCGCATGGAGGTCCTCCGCGAAGAGCATGCCGCCTCCGTTGCGGCCGCAGGTCAAGCTGGTTCGCTGGCGGAGCTCCTCCAGGAACAGCATGCCGGGTTGGAATCTGAACTGGCCGGGCTGAAGTTGGACTTCTCAACTTTGCGCGCGCGGCTGGCTGCGTTAGTGGAAGAACGGAATCTCCTGCAAGCGGCAGTGGAGGCCGGGCAGCAGGCGGTTCAGGCCAAACGCTCCAGCGAGGACGCTGTTGCAGCCCTGGACAAGGCGCTGCCGGAAGCCGGTTTCGCTTCTTCCGAGGAAGCCCGCCGGGAACTTCTTCCTGCATCCGACGTCGTGGCGTTGGAGAAGTCGCTCAGCGACTTCGACCACGAGGCCGCCCGGCTTGATGAACTGTTCGCTGCAGAAGACCTTGTCCTGGCGGGGAAGGAAGCGGCCGCCGGGGAGCTCCCGCCGGCAGAACCGGAGTTGGCCGCGGCGGAAACGCAGGCCGCGCTGGCTGCCAAATCCGCAAGGGACCTTGTTCTCTCGGCCAGCATGGCAGGAAAAGCCGTCCTCACTCTCAGCCGGATCCGGTCTGACTATGTGGAGCTTGCCGGCACCGGGAAGGAACCCCGCGAACGGGCACGCGTCCTCGCAGGCCTGGCTGACACGCTGCGCGGTGCCGGGGAGAACACTTACCGAATGAGCCTGAACAGCTACGTCTTGGCCGCGCGGCTGGAACAAGTGGCCGCCGCGGCGTCGGAGCGTTTGGTGACCATGAGCGATGGCCGGTACACGCTGCACCACAGCGATGCAAAGGCGGCGAGGGGCGCCAAGTCCGGACTGGGCCTCGAAGTGGTTGATGAGTGGACCGGTCAGCGGCGCGATACCTCTACGTTGTCCGGCGGTGAATCATTCATGGCCTCGTTGTCGCTGGCTCTTGGTCTGGCGGACGTCGTGCAGCAGGAGGCCGGGGGCGTGGACATCGAAACGCTCTTCGTGGACGAAGGCTTTGGAAGCCTGGATGAGCAGGCGCTGGAACAAGTCATGGATGCCTTGGAAGGATTGCGGGCCGGCGGCCGGGTGGTGGGACTGGTCAGTCACGTTGCAGAGATGAAGCAACGCATCACCAGCCAACTCCAGGTGGTCAAGGGCCGCCACGGCTCCACAGTGAAGGTCGTGGAAGCCGCGCCCGCCTGAGCGGCATCCGATAGACTTGGTTCGTTACCGGGTCGCGCGCATCGGGAGGAGGGACGATGCGCAAACTTTAGCGAACCCGGAATGATGGAAAAATCCTCTTTGGCTTCCCAGCCGATCTCTGCTCCCAAGAACCCCTCCACCTCCCGCCCAACACGCTTGCCGGGCCGTTTCGCCCGCCTGCCGGAGCTCGCCGGGCCGGGCTTCCTGCCCTTGGGACTTTTTGCCCGGCTTCCTTTGGCCATGCTCACGGTGGGAACCCTGACACTGGTGACTGCGGTGAGCCACTCCTACGCGATCGGCGGTATGGCTGCGGGCGCGGTCGGGATCGGTTCAGCGGTCGGCGCGCCGGTGCTGGGCTCCCTGGCGGACCGCGCGGGCCAGCGCTCCGTGCTGCTGGCTGCCTCCGTGATCAACACCCTGGCTGTTGCCGGACTCTTGGCCGCGGCCTACCTGACACCTTCCTACGGCTCGCCCGTTGAAGCACTCGCTGTTCTGGTCGCTGCCTTCATTGCCGGTGCGAGCTGTCCCCAAGTTGGACCCATGGCCCGCGTGAGATGGATGGCCCTGACCACCCGGAACCTGGCCTCTAAAAACGCCGGCCACCGGAGCGTCGCAGCCAACCGCGCAGACCTGGACACGGCGCTGTCCTACGAAGGCACAGCCGACGAACTCACCTTCGTTCTGGGACCCGCCCTCGTGGGGCTCCTGGCAAGCCTGGTAGCCCCGTGGCTTCCCCTTGCCCTTGCGGCGCTCATGACCATAACCCTGGTACCCGCCTTCGCCGTTCACCCCAGCCACCATGCGGTGGTTCCGCACCCACGAAAGCCGCGTTCCGCCGTCGTTGACTCGGACCCGCACGAGCGCCGCGGACGCTGGTCCATGGCCGTGGTGGCAGTTCCGGTGTTGGCCATGGTCTGCATGGGCACCTTTTTCGGTGCGACGCAGAACGGATTGAGTGCCTTTGGCGCTGAGTTTGCCACCGCGGAACTTGCCGGGCTTTTGTACGCGGTCATGGGTCTCAGCTCAGCCGTGGCGGCGTTGTCGGTAGCGTTCTGGCCGCAGCGCTTTGGACTTGCTGCGCGTTGGGTAACGGCGGCGTTGGCGATGTCCGCCTTGTCGCTGTTGCTGCTGCTTCCGACTGGGATCTGGACGATGGTGGTGGCCCTGCTGGTGCTAGGTATTCCTGTGGGTCCGGTAATGGTCACCGTGTTCAGCATCGGCGGCGTGGTTGCCCCGACCGGACGTATGGCTACTGTCATGACCGCCTTGGCAAGCGGCATCGTGGCGGGGACGGCGCTGGGGGCCTACCTGGGTGGCCAGCTGGCCCAGGCCCAGGGGTATGGGGGAGCTTTCCTGGTGTCCATGGCAGCGGCGCTTGGCTTGTTGCTGCTGGGGCTCGTGACCTGGTTGGCCATGCGTCGCAAAGGCGTGAGCCCGGCCTGAAATACGGGCTTCAGTTATAGTCCAACCCGGCCGCCAAGGAACGGGCCATGAGTTCCACCAGCCGAAGGGACCGGTCCTCGTCGGGATCGGCCAGGTGCTGCATGCTGATGCCGTCGATGCCGGAGATGAACAGCCGGGTGATGTCTTCCAGGTTGTGGGGGAGCGGCTCTCCGGAGGCCTCGGCTGCGCTGCGGAACAAGTCCAACGTGGAATTGACCCAGCCGTCATACATCGACCGGTTCATGAGGAGCGCCTGGGGCTGGTCCACCGCTTCCACCCGGTACCTCCTGAGCAGCAATTCGAAGGTGGTCACCTGCTCGTGCGGGTTCTCCAGCATTCGGCTCCAGATGCGGCGCGCGTGCGCGCCGATCATGTGGCGCAGGCCCAGCCCGGGGTCCGCCACAGGCTCCAGTGCCTTGGCGTAGTCCCTGCTCAGGAAGTTGTAGACCTCTTCCAGCAGTTCGTCCTTGTTGCGGAAGCAGTAGTGGAGGGCCGCCAGGGGAGCGTCGGCCTCGCTCGCTATCCGACGCGTCGTGGCAGAAGCGAGCCCGTCCTGGGCAATGACCCGTGCTGCAGCTTCAACGAACTGCAATCGCCGTTCCTCGGCGGGAACCCTTGCCATCCGCTTCCCTCTCCTTATGTGCAGACCGGTCGTGCCGGTCCCATCGATCCTAGGCGGTGTCGGCCCAGGCTTGCTTCCGGCGCCGCCGCGGAGGTTGGAAATGACCTCCAAAAGAAATTTTAGCCGGAAACCTAGTCAACTGACCTAGTCAGTTGACATACTTCTTCCAGGAACGTTGCCTGCATCACATTTGGGATGCAGAAACCTGAGGAGATCCGATGCAGGAATTCGCCGATCTGGTGATCGTCAACGCAGAGGTCCATGTCATGGACCCCGGCGATCCCGGACGAATGTCCGATGCACTCGCCGTCAAGGACGGGGTGGTGGCAGGCCTTGGCCGGGAGGACGCGGACGCGTTGACCGGTCCGTCCACGGTGGTTGTGGACGGCGGTGGTGGTGCCCTGGTTCCGGGCATCAATGACGCGCATCTCCACTTTGTCTCCGCGGCCATGGCTTCCTACGGATACGTCCGACTGGACGCCACAGCGGCACCCGACTGGTCCGCCGTCGTGGAAGTCATCGAGGCAGCACCCGTTGGCGCTGACGGCTGGATCCGTGCCCATGGCTGGGACGAGGTGGCGCTCGGACCCGCAACTAACCAGGTGCTTGACGCCCGGCCCGGCGTTCCCGTGGTGGCCTTCGACAAAACCGGCCATCAGTTGCTGGCCAATCGCGAGGCCCTGCGCTGCGCCGGCGTTACTGAAACGACCGAAGACGTGGATGGTGGAGTGGTGGTCCGGGCCCGGGACGGCAGCCCCACCGGGCTGCTCCAGGATGGCGCCATGGAACTGGTCTCCCGTGCCCTGCCGCCAGTACCGGAGGAGACCCTCCGCCCGGCGTTGCTGCGCATGCAGGAACTACTGCATTCGCTCGGCATCACTTCGGTGACCGATCCGGGGCTGGGCCCCGCGAGTGCCGGTCTCATGGATGGAGCCGGCTCGACGGCGGCCCTGGGCTTGCTGGGCGATCTCGCGGCTGCGGAACTGCTCACCCTGCGGGTCAACGTCCTCATGTTGTTCGCGGGGACGGGTGGCGCAACCGCCCGGGCTGTGGAGGACGGCCTGCGCAGCGGGCTCGCCGGGGCCTATTCAGCCAGGGGTATCGACGCCCGGCAATTGCGGATCGCCGGAGTCAAGGTCTTCGCCGACGGAATCCCGCGCAGTGGAACGGCCTGGATGAGCGAACCATATGGCAAGGCCTGCACCCACGGGCGGCTGGTAATCCAGGGCGGCAGTGACGCGGAGAGGGTTGGCGAACTGCGCCGGATCCTCGGCTGTATCGACGCCGCCGGGCTGCAAGCCGGTATCCATGCCACCGGTGACGCCGCCACAACCGCGGCTGTGGAGGCCATCCTTGCGGCGGGCAACAGGACGAACGATGCGCGGCACTACATCATCCACGGCGCCTTCAGCGATTCCGCAACCCTCGCCACCATGGCGGAGAACGGCATCGGCTACAGCACCAATCCGCTCATCCGGTCCGAGGCAGGCGACATCATGCGCGCTGTCCTGGGCGAAGACCGCTTCGCCCGGCACCAGCCCCTCCGTTCGGCCCTCGATGCAGGAGTTTCCTTCAACCTTGCCTCCGATGCGCCGGTCACCAGTCCCGACTGGCGCCGCACGATCGTGGCGGCCGTCCGAAGGGGAACAGCCTCGGCACCTGGTGATCCGGCCGACCCGGAGAGGATCACCGGTTTGCAGGCGCTTGCCTCCATGACCAGCAACGCAGCATGGCAGGACCATGCAGACCACTTCAAAGGTTCCCTGCTGCCTGGCATGGCGGCGGACCTTTGCCTTCTGTCGGATCCATGGCCCGGGGACGGGGAGATCGAAGCACTCCTCGATAACGGGATCCGTCTCACTGTGGCCGGTGGGCGAGTCGTCCATCAGTCCTCCACCCAATTCTCCAGTTCTTCCAACCGTTCGTGACTCAAGGAGCACCCCTATGAAACGCACCATTCCGTTGGCGCTTGCTGCCATCCTGTCAATGTCCCTTGCTGCGTGCGGCACCTCGTCCGGGCCGTCGGCGACGGCCGCGGCCGACGGGACAACCACCCTCAAGGTCGGGACCATCGGCATCGGTTCCGATGCTGGAATCAAACTGGCGATCGACAAGGGCTACTTCAAGGAACAGGGACTCAACGTGGAGCTCTCTGTCATTGCCAACCCGCCCGCCGGCATTGCCGCCGCCCAAAGCGGCCAGCTCGACCTCACCTACACGCCGTCCATTCCGCTGCTCAACGCACTGAGCCAGAACGTGCCCCTCAAGGTGGTTGCGGCTGCTGACGGGTACAAGGACGGTGCCAGCCAGGGTTCAGAATTGAACCGCGTTGACGATACCGGACTGCTGGTTCAAAAGACCTCAACGGTCTCGCGGCCCAAGGACCTGGAGGGCAAGAACGTCAGCGTTCCGGCCCGCAAGGCCCAGCTTGAGGTCACGGTCAGCAAACTCATCAAGGACGACGGCGGCGATCCCGCCAAAGTGAACTGGATGGTCCTGGACCCTTCCTCCGCACTTCAGTCCTTGAACTCCGGGCGTGTTGACGCGGCGTCGCTCATTGCGCCGTTCACGTCCAAGGCGGTCGCAGACGGCAACCGCCTGCTGGCTTCGCCGGGGGTCAGGTTCTTCGAGGAAGGAGCCATCGGCCTTTGGGTTTCCGGGGCCAACACGGTCAAGGGCAAGCAGAAGGCCCTTGAGGGATTCAGGACTGCCATTTACAAGGCCAATGCCTACGCTAACGCCCACACTGACGAGGCCCAGCAAGTGAGTGCCGAGATCACCAAGACTCCCTTGGACGTGGTGAAGTCCGGGGCCGTGAACTACTGGCCGGAAGACGTCCGCATCCAGGACATCGAGCGGGTCAACAAGAACCTCGCCGATCTCGGTTTCCTCAGCGCACCGGTGAAGCTGCCCGGCGATCTCATCCTGGGAAAGTAGGTCCTGGCTGACGATGGGAGACTCACCATGAAATCGTCCATTCGGCCCCTGGCCTTCAGCGCCGCGGGCATTGCAGCGGCACTGGTTGCCTGGCAGGTGGCGGCGGCGGAGCACGTGGCCGGAAATGCCCTGCCGCAGGCCACCACGGTGTTCGTTGCCTTGGCAGGGATCCTGGGAACGGCCACGTTCTGGTCCGCGCTGGGGTCCACAATCGGCATTGCCCTCTTTGCCCTTGCACTGTCCGCCGCGGCGGGCATAGTCGTTGGGTTGCTCGTGGGCAGCTTCGAGACAATCCGCTACGCAACCCTCGCGGTCCTGGAGTTCCTTAAGCCCGTACCGCCCATTGTCGTGCTGCCGCTGGCGGTGCTGGTCTTGGGCCCGACCGCCGAAATGTCCCTTTTCCTGGTGGTGTTCGGCTGCTTCCTGCCGATTGTCATGCAGACGGTCGACGGCGTGCAGGGAACCGATCCGGTGGCCCGCGATACAGCGCGAAGCTACGGGATGTCCGGCGCCGAAATCCTGTTCCGCGTGGTCCTCCCCAGCGCGCTGCCGTACATCGGAACCGCCATGCGGGTAGCCGCCCCTGCCGCGTTGGTGGTCACCGTGGTGGCCGGCCTGCTCGGCGGAGGACCAGGGCTGGGCCAGAGCATTTACCAAGCCCAGGCCGGCGGTGACTACGCAGCGCTTTACGGATTGGTGATTGTCCTGGGCGTCCTCGGCTTGTTGTTCCAAGGTGCCGCGCGGCTGGCCGAACGCCGCGTCCTGCACTGGCATGAGTCCTACCGGGAAGTGGTGCCAGCATGAAAACGCTGACTATACGGCGCTGGTTGGTGGGCGCCGGGACCCCGGTGCTCCTGTTCGCGGCCTGGTGGCTTTCGTCCGCCGGATCCATCGATCCGTTCTTCCCGCCCCTGCAGGACATACTGGTGCGGTTCCAGCAACTTTGGCTCTTTGACCACTTCCAGTCCGATGTGCTCCTCAGCCTTGGAAACCTCTTCGTCGGATTCATGATCGCGGCTGTCTGCGGGGTTGCCTTGGGATTCGCCACCGCCCTGGTCCCGCCCGTCCGCTGGATGGTGGACCCGCTGATCCACTTCCTGCGGGGGATTCCACCGGTGGCCCTGGTGCCCATCTTCATTTCCCTCATCGGGTTCGGAACCCAAATGCGGGTCACCAGCATTGCCTTGGCCGCACTGTTCCCCACCATGATCGCCACGGTGGACGGCATCCGCGGAGTGGGAAACGACCTCAAGGACGTGGCACGCGTTTATCGGCTGACCCGGAAGGAAAGGCTGCTCAACGTCCTCCTTCCCGCAGCAGCGCCGCAGATCTTCTCGGGCCTCCAGGTGAGCCTTCAGGTGGCGTTCATTGTGATGATCGCCAGCGAAATGCTGGGCAGCTCCCAGGGAATCGGAGCCATGACGCTCCTGGCCCAGCAGAGCTTCATGACGGCCGACATGTGGGCCGGCATCCTGCTCCTGGGTGTCATCGGCTTCGTGGTCAACGTGGTCTTTGCCTTGATCAAGCGCAGGGCCTTGTCCTGGTACATCGGTTCCAGGGCCACGGCGCGTGCAGCATGAGCACCCGGCAGTCACCCACACTTCCCCTCCACAACAGAAAGTCCGTCATGCCACAGCAACCAGAAGCCGCCCAGCAGCCCGAAACCCGGCAACCTGAAACCCCCGCCATCCCACGGCTTGACGTTACCCACCTGGCCAAGACCTACGGAAGCGGCGAGAAGGCCCGAACGGTCATCGAAGACCTCACCTTCACCGTCGACGCAGGCGAGATCGTCTGCATCGTGGGTCCCTCGGGCGTCGGCAAAACGACGCTGCTCAAGTGCCTCGCCGGCCTGCACCCCGCCAGCAGCGGGCGCGCTGCCATCGACGGACGGACCATCAGCGGGCCACCGCCTGAGATGGCGCTGGTCTTCCAGGACTACAACCGTTCCCTTATGCCTTGGTTGACTGTCCGCAAGAACCTGGTCCTGCCCTTGAAGCACCTCAAGCTGCCCGCGGCGGAACTGAAGGAGCGCTGCGACAGTGCGTTGGCCGCCGTCGGGCTTTCCCATGCGGACAACCAGTACCCGTGGCAACTGTCCGGCGGCATGCAGCAGCGTGTGGCGATCGCCAGGGCACTGGCCTACCGCCCGGAGATCCTGATCATGGATGAACCGTTCGCTTCCGTGGATGCGCAGACCCGGTTCGACCTTGAGGACCTGTGCCTGAAAATCCGCAAGGACTTCAACATGACCATCCTTGTGGTCACCCACGATATCGATGAAGCTGTGTACCTCGCAGATCGCGTGGTGGTCCTCGGCTCCCGCCCGGCGCGCGTGCACCGGATCGTCGACGTCGACCTGCCATCACCCCGGGACCAGATCACCACGCGATCGTTGCCGGCATTCGCGCAGCAACGCACCGACGTACTGTCCATGATCAAGAGGCCCGCATGACGGCCGCCAAACAGGACGGCGTGCAGCGCCGGCCCAACGTCCTGTTCTTCATCGCGGACCAACTGAGGGCGGACCATCTGGGCTTCGGCGGGAACGCGACGGTCCACACACCCAACCTCGATGCTCTCGCGGCAAAAAGCATGGTGTTCACCAACGCGACGGTGGCCAACCCGACGTGCATGCCAAACCGGGCAAGCCTGATGACAGGGCGCTGGCCCTCGGCCCATGGGACCCGCTGCAACGGCATCACCCTTGACCCCTTCACGCAGACGGTTCCGGGCTCGTTGGCCTCGGCCGGTTACCGGACCGTGGGCGTGGGCAAGCTGCATCACCAGAACATGGGCTGGGAGTTCGAGCCGCACCAGGCGGAGGAGATCAAGGCGACTGACCCCATGCTCCTGGACAGTGCCGTGGGGGACGCGCACACCCGAAACCTTCCGCCAGGCTGGGATCAGTGGGAGAACCGGGAAGCCCATGACCTGCGCTTCATCGCCCTGCCGTCGGACTATTACGGCTACGGGCACGTGGACCTGGTAATCGGCCACGGAGACCGGCCGGGAGGCCACTACGTGCATTGGGCGCGTGAACGGGGTGTGGATCCTGAAAAACTGGGCGGCCCTGAACAGTCAGCGAGCGCCTACAACGGCTGGGACCAGGTGTACCAGACGGCCATCCCCGCCGAGGTGCACCCCACGAGCTACGTGAGCGAGAAGGCCATTGAACACCTCAAGGACGCAGCGGGCCAGGACCAGCCTTTCTTCATGTTCGTTTCCTTCCCGGATCCGCACCATCCGTTCTCGCCGCCGGAAGGGTATTCGGATTTGTACGATCCCGAGGCTTTGCCCCTGCCCCTTGGCTTCGAACAGGACCATGCGCGTTCGCCGGAGCACATCCGGACCATGATCGACCACCGGGGAACACCGAACCCTGATCCGACCATGACATGGGCTGCCACGCCGGAGCAGTACCGTCATGCCGCCGCTGCCCAGTACGGACTGATCACCATGATGGATGAGCACATTGGCCGGGTACTGGGCGAGTTGGACAGGCAAGGGCTCGCTGAGGACACGATCATTGTGTTCACCAGCGACCATGGCGATCTGTTTGGCGATCACGGGCTCATGCTCAAGCACTTCGTGCACTACCGTGCAGTGACCAATGTGCCGCTGGTTGTCCATGTCCCGGAGGGCATGACCGGTCGAAGCGATGCCCTCGTTTCCAGCGCCGACCTGGCGCCCACTTTGCTGGAACTCAGCGGCTCCACCCCTTACCGCGGTCTCCAGGGACGCTCATTGGTGCCGCTGCTGCGTGGCGCGGCCTGCCGGCACAGGGACGCGTTGCTCGTGGAGGAAGAGCAGCCTTTTGGCTTGGACGGCTTGCCCGGACCGGTCCGGATGAGGACGGTCATCACCGCGGAAGGGCGGCTGACCCGGTACTTCGGCACGGACATCGTGGAGCTCTACGACCACCGTTCGGATCCGGGCGAGCTGGTGAACCTGGCAGGGGATCCATCCGCGGCCGGGCTGGAAGACAGGCTGCTGCGGGCCATGGTGGAGGAGATGGCCGCCTTGGCTGATGAGGGGACGGCGCCTACAGCGGCTGCGTAGCCGTTAACAGCGCTGATGTTCGACGGTGGGAACTCCCGACGGCGCTCACCGGAACCTCAGTGGCTGCTGCGGTAGCCGGTGGGGGAGTTCCCGAAGGCGGCGCGGAAGATCCGGCTGAAGTGGGCGGCGTCGGTGAACCCCCACCGGGCCGCTATGGCCGTGACGGCCCGGTCGGCCAGGACGGGATCCAGCAGGTCACGCCGGCAACGTTCCAGCCGGCGCTGCCGGATGGAAGCGGCAACGGTGGTCCCGATTTCCTGGAACAGGTCATGCAGGTGCCGCGTGGAGATGTAGTGGGCTGCGGCAATGGTTCCGGGGGAGAGCTCCGGATCCCCGAGGTTGGCTTCGATGTAGTCGTGGATCCGTCCAAGGAGCAGCAGGTGGGGGTCGCGCCCGGTCTCGATCAGTTGGTCAAGCTCCCCGTTGAACAAGGTGGTGACCAGGTCCAAGGCGTTGTGGACCAGCCGCAGCCCGTTGGAGCCGGACAATGCTTCGAGGTTGTCTGCGAGCCTGACCAGGAACGGGCTGATCAGCTCACCCAGGCCTTCGTCACCGGGAATCCGCAGGGCCGTCACGTGGCCCATGGCTTCGACCGGCAGGTCCAGCAGCACATGCGGGAACATCAGCACCAAAGTGCGGAAGTCGTCGTCGAACGTCAATTGGTACGGGCGGGAGGTGTCGTAGATGGAAAGGTCGCCGGGGTTCAGTACCGCCTGGCGCGAGTCCTGGACCAGTCGGCCGGTACCCGAGAGCTGGATGCTGAGCTTGAAGTACCGTCCGCTGGACAGGGCAATCAATTCAGGCGTCCGCAGCACGGTATGGGGACCGGCAGTGACCTCCACAACGGAGATCTGCCCCAGCACCCGTGCCCGCATGGTTCCGTGGAAGTTTGCTCCCCGCGGCCCCTTGGCCAGCAGCGGCACAAAGGATGCGGATATAGCCCGGCTCCATTCCTGGAACGAATCCGCGACGACGGTTTCTACGGTTGCGGGCCCGGTATCAGCCGCGACGGTCATCCAATTCCCTTTCGAAGGCCCGCCGTGCCGCTGGGTGCTGGTAGTGGTTGCCGCCAGCCGGACGTGAGCTTGCCCACGATTCTACACCGCGGCCACATGGCGCCCGGGCTTGCGTGGACAGACAAACACCTTGCCGTGTGAGACAAGTCACGCGCTGCCCTTGCGTTGGAAGATTGCGGAATGACCGACACTTACCGCGCCATCTCCCGCGGTACCGAGGCAGGAGCACACTTATGAGCGTGGACAATCCCGTGAAGGGCCGGACCGCCGGAACCGCCACCACCAAGAAGCGGCTGGGCGTGCCCGCCGTGACCTTCATGATCATTGCGGCATCGGCGCCGTTGACCGTACTGGCGGGCGGCGTGACCACCACCTTCGCCGTCACCGGCGTCATAGGTGTGCCGTTGTCCTTCCTCATCCTCGGTGCGATCCTCGCCTTGTTCGCCGTGGGCTACGCCGCGATGAGCCGGTACGTCACCAACGCCGGTGCCTTCTACGCCTACATCGCCCAAGGGATTTCCCGGCCCGCAGGCGTCGGCGCCTCGCTGGTGGCACTCATGGCGTACAACCTCATGCAGGTAGGTATCTACGGACTCTTCGGGTTTACTGTGTCATCACTTTTGTCCGCCCGGCTGGGAATCAGCGTTCCCTGGTGGATCCCGGTCCTGGTGTGCATCGCCATTGTTGGATGGCTCGGCGTCAACCGTGTGGACCTGTCCGCCAAAGTGCTGGGGATCCTGGTGGCGTTGGAGTTCCTCGTGGTCATTGCCTATGACGTCATGAGCCTTGCCGTGGCGCCCGAGGGTGTCAGCTCGGCCGGCTTCAGCCCGGAAACCCTGTTCGTGCCGGGGATCGGCGCAGTCTTCTCCTTCGGCATCGCGGCCTTCATGGGATTCGAATCGGCTGCCATCTACGGGGAGGAGTCCAAGGACCCCAAGCGCACAGTGGCCCGCGCAACCTTCGCGGCGGTGGGAATCATCGCGGTCTTCTACGCCGTTTCCGCCTGGGCCATGACCATCGGAGCAGGGCCTTCGGCCGTCATCGAAACCGCGGCCGCAAACGGTCCGGACATGATCTTCGCATTCCTGGGAAGCAACGGCGGCGTGGTGCTGAGCGACATCGCCCAGGTGCTCTTTGTGACGAGTCTCTTTGCGGCCCTGGTCAGCTTCCACAACGCCGTTGCCCGCTACTTCTTCTCCTTGGGCCGCGAACAGGTCCTGCCACCGGCGCTCGCCGCAGTCCGTCCGGGCAGTGGAGCACCCTTTGCCGGTTCGCTGGCCCAGACGGTGATCGCCGTCGTCGTCACCGTTGCCTTCGCGATCGCAGGAAGCGGTTCCGAACTCGGCGAACTGTACCCGGTCCTGACCATGTTCACCTGGCTGACGAACAGCGGCGCGATGGGGCTGGTGCTGCTGATGACCGTGGTTTCGCTGGCGGTGATCGGTTTCTTCCGCAAGGACCGGCACGGGACCGGCCCGTGGGTGCGGGTTGTGGCTCCGGGCCTCGGCTTTGTCCTCCTGGCCGTGGTCTTCGTGCTGATCCTGGCCAACTTCAACGTCCTGCTGGGGCAAACGGAATCCACGGCGGCAACGTTCATCCTGCCGCTGGTTGTGCTGGTGCCAGGTGCGGCGGGCGTGCTTTGGGGCCTGCGGCTGCGGCGCTCGCGGCCGGCCTTGTACGCCCGGATCGGCCACGGCTCGGAAGACTGAGTTCGGCAACAAGAAGGCGTCCCCGGCAGTTTTGCCGGGGACGCTTCTTTGTTGGAGGTCAGCTGGCCGGGTCGAGTTCCGGGCTGTGCTGGCTGACGCTGACCAGGCGCCCGTGCGCACCGAACGTGAAATGTACGGGTTCCGTGCCGGCCTCGTTCCAGCCGAAAAGGCTTCCGTGCGAGCGGATCGCGCCGATGTCCCTGTGGTCCGCGATGGTCACGGACCCGCAGGGGATCACTTTTTCGCGCCACGTAAAGACGAAGATGCCGGGCCTGATCTTGAAGACCGTGTTGGAGTCGGTATCCGCCAGTCCGCGCTCCGGACCCGCCAGGCACTGCCATGTGTACCACGTGGGGCTGAGGTACACGTGTTCGTACGCATGGACCGGGCTGTAGACCCATTCCACGCGTCGGCCGATCAAGCCGGTGCTTTCAACGATGGCATCCCCGCTCGTCGCGAAGCCCTGCAGGGTTCCCGGGCGGAAGTCATGTTCAACGGCGGTGGCCCCTGCAGTCGCCCGTCCCAGGAGTGCGCCGATGTACAGGGCGCGGCCGTTGGCCAGGTCCAGGATGAGCGAGACTGCAACTTCCGATTCCACCGGGCTGTGCCATTGTGCGTAGTACAGCTCTTCGGCCACCAGGAAAGCCTCATAGGCTGAGGTGCCGGAGCGGCCGGCGGCAGCCCAGGTGACTTCTTCGTCGTCGAAACTGAAAGTCATGGGACCGCCGTCGCCGATCACCGTGAACTGCTTCCCGGCAAGGTCCGGCACGGTGGGCGCCTTGTTTGCGTCAAAGCCGGGGGCCAGGCCATCCAGGGGCAACCAGTTGGAAGTGTCAAGAAGATTCAGGCTCATGGGTTTCCTTCAGAAGCTCGATCGGGGATCAGGCCAAGCGGTCCTGTCCTGCTTTCGAGTATTCGTAAAACCGCACCCACGGTCTTGTGTCCGGGGGCACACTCCTTGGCGTGGAATGAACGGAATCTAGGCGAGTTGGCTTTCAATCCGGGCTGCGCTTGCCGCCAGTGCTTTCCCCACGGCTTCGGCGTCCTGGTCCAGCCGGATGTAGACGACGGCGATAGCCGCCGGCCGTCCGCCCGGGACGTGGATCGGGGCAGCCAGGGAAGACAACCCGGCGATGACTTCGTCATGGCTGGTTGCGTACCCTACGCGCCGGGCCTCATGGGCCTCGGGGCGATACGGCACGCCCGGGCCAACTTGCTGCCAGCGCTCCTCTGTCATGGTGGACTGGATGGCGATCCCGGGGGCGCCGCTGCTGATGGGGTGGCGGGTTCCGGGGTGCTGGGCCAGGGCTGCGCCGGAGTGGCGGGGTTCCACCGTAACCAGCGTGACGCATTCCTGATGGTCCCAGACGGCCACGAACGCCGTCATGTGGAGCGTGTTGGCCAGCTGCGTGAGTTCGGGAAGCGCGGCGGTTTGGAGGTTGCGGGAGACTCCACGGGCCAGGACCGCCAACCCGGCTCCGGGCTGGACCCGTCCCGAGTCATCGCGGAAGACCAGCGAGTGGTCTTCAAGGGTGCGCAGGATGCGGTAGGCGATGGAGCGGTGCACGCCCAGGGCTTCGGCGAGTTCGGCGATGGTGAGCGGCTGTTCTGCTGCGGCAAGGATTTCCAGTGCGCGGACTCCCCGTGACAGGGTCTGCGACGGCGGAGCCTGGCTTGCCGCTTCCGCCGGGCCTTTGACGTCGCTGCGGGGATTCATGCCAACCATCCTATGTCCACGGGGTCTGTGCTTCGGGTCACAGCATGTAGTACATTTTTCTAACTGACCGTTCTGTCGGTTAATGCAAGTCAAGCGCCGACCAGTCACTCACACCCACTGGAGTTCCAATGACCGCAACTTCCTCCGTCGATTCCCTCTCGGGTCCCAGCAGTAAGCGCGAAGAGCGCCGGGTCCTGGCGGGAACCCTCGTGGGCACCACCATCGAGTGGTACGACTTCTTCATCTTTGCCCAGCTCACAGCAACGCTGCTCTCACCGCTGTTCCTCACTCCGTTGGAGAAGTCCAACCCTGGCGTAGCGCAGATTCTCTCCTTCGCCACCATTGGCATCAGCTTCCTCTTCCGCCCGCTCGGTGCCACCATCGCAGGCCACCTCGGTGACAGGGTGGGCCGCAAGGCAGTGCTGGTCATGACCCTCGTCATGATGGGAGCGGCCACGGCACTGATCGGCCTGTTGCCCACCTACGACGCCATCGGATTGTGGGCTCCGGTGCTCCTGATCACCCTGCGCGTCATCCAGGGCTTCTCGGCCGGCGGCGAGTGGGGCGGAGCAGCCCTCATGGCCGTGGAGCACGCCCCGCTCAGCAAGCGCGGATTGTTCGGCGCCTACCCGCAGATCGGCGTGCCCATCGGCATGATCCTGGCCACCGGCCTGCTGTTCTTCCTCCAGTCGGGGATGTCCAAGGAAGAATTCGCGGCTTGGGGATGGCGCGTTCCCTTCCTGTTGTCGGTAGTCCTGATCGTGGTTGGGTACCTCATCCGCCGGGCCGTCGGCGAAAGCCCGGTCTTCAAGGAAATCGCCCAGCGCAAGGCGGAGAGCAAAGCGCCCCTGGGTGAGCTTTTCCGCCACAACACCAAGGAAGTCGTCCTGGCGGCACTCATCTTCATCGCCAACAACGCCGCGGGTTACCTGCTGATCGCCTTCTTCATCTCCTACGCAACCAAGGCCTTGAAGATGCCCACTCCGCAGATCCTCTTGGCCACCACGGTTGCCTCCTTCGGCTGGCTCATCTTCACCATGGTCGGCGGCTGGCTTTCGGACAAGATCGGCCGCGTGAAGACCTTCCTGCTGGGCTACGCACTCGTGTTCGTTTGGATGATCCCCCTCTTTGCCTTGATCGACAGCAAGAACATTCTGCTCTACGGCGTTGCCCTGTTCGTGCTGACGATCGGCCTGGGACTTTCCTACGGGCCCATGTCCGCCATGTACGCCGAAATGTTCCCGCCGCAGGTTCGCTACTCCGGTATCTCCATCGGCTACGCCCTCGGCGCCATCCTGGGCGGCGCTTTCGCTCCCACCATCGCGCAGGCCTTGCTGGATGGGACCAAATGGTCTGGCTCGGTTGGCATCTACATCATGGCCCTCTGCGTCATCTCCGCGGTCGGCGTGATCCTTGCCAAGGAAACCAAGGGCCGTCCGCTCGGTTTCAGCACCCACCACTAGGAGAACCCACCACCAGGGGAATCCTTCACTGAAGGCACCCGGCAAAGGAGGCGCGGCCGCAACTGCGCCTCCTTTGTGCTGTCGGGGCCCAACGACCTAACCCGGCTGCTTGGCGCTTTTCAGCAGTTCCATGACATCGTGGTCGGTCAGTTGCTCAAAGTGCTGGTAGAACGCACCGACGGCGTGGAACTTGCCCGGTATATGCAGAGCCAACATGAAGTCGCACACCCTTGCCAGGGAAGTTGCGGCCTCGAGCGATGCCACCGGGACGGCGGCAATGACCGTGGCGGCGCCGGCCGCACGGACGCTTTCGACGGCGGCCCGCATGGTGGCGCCCGTGGCAAGACCGTCGTCCACCAGGATGGCTGTCTTGCCACGCAGGTCCAGGGCAATGCCCGGGTACCCGGCGGCCCGCCGTCGTAATTCCTTCCGCTCGGACGCCTCCACCGCATCAAGGGCGGCCTGGTTGATTCCGCGGGCCAGGAGATGCTCCTTGAGCGGCTTGTTGACCAGCCGCACAACGTCACCCTGGCACCATGCGAGGGCTCCGAAGGCGGTTTCGGCCCGGCCGGGAATTCCGAGCTTCCGGACCAGCACGGCACCGAACGGCAGGTAGAGTTCGGCAGCCGCTGCCGCTGCCAGGGGAACACCGCCGCGGGCGAGCCCAAGGACCACCGTGTCCGGCCGTTCCCGGAACTGGGGGAGTCCTTCTGCCAGGCGTAGCCCGGCTTCCGCCCGGTCCTTGAAACGCATGCCCATGAGCTCCTGTTTTCCTGTCGTCCGGCGCTCCTTCAAGCCTACAGTTCAATCCTTGCCGGGGGGCTGCCTCCACTGGAAGCATGGCCTTGTGAACAAGCCGATCGGATATTGGATCAAACGCCTTGATGCCGCGTTGGAAGTCCAGTTGGACACCACCCTGGCCCGGCTGAAACTCAGCCGGCGCCAGTGGCAGACCCTCAACACGCTTGCCGAAGCAACCATGCTGCCCGACGAACTCGAAGAAGCGGTCCGACCGTTCTGGGGCACCGACGTCCGGCTGCGGGAACGGGAACTGGCATCCATGGTGGGGCGCGGGCTGATCACGATGATCGACGAGCGCCTCACCTTGAGTGAACGCGGGCGGGAGACCTACCACCAGGCCCAACGACTCGTTGAGGAGGCCCGCCTTGATCTGTCCATGGGCATTGGCATTGACGAGTACGCCATGGCCGTCAGCGTCCTGGAACGAATGAGCCTCAACGCTGAAGGGCTGGCGCGCTGAACGGCTGGCCCGCTGACTTGGCTACACGCCAAGGAATTCCACTGCGGCGTCCTTGAATGCCCTGCTGGTGATGACGTTGGTGTGGGTCCGCCCGGGAACCACCAGGGTTTCCACCATTGCGCCCCGCTTGGAGGCCAGCTCAGCCAGTTGCGGCATGGTGGCCGCCCGCTCGTCCTTCTCGCCGGCAACCAGCAACAACGGTACGTGCGGTGCTGCCTCGGCAGGATCGAACGGCTCGCCTTTGATGGCCTCGATGAGGGACAACATGGCAAAGAGGTTGTTGCTGGGCAGCATTTGGGCCATCTTCAGGAGGCCTGCCGTGGACTCGTCCCCGATGGCGGTGCCGTCGGCGAGGTAGCGCTGTGCAGCGGCGAGGTCGAAGGCCGCCAGCGGGTCGGCCGCGCTGGGTCCGCCCAGGACAACGCGATGCACCAGGTCCGGTTGGGTAGCGGCAAATTCCCAGGCCAGCCGCGAACCGAGCGAGTACCCGATGACGTCCAGGCCGGTGGCGGAATTGCCCTCCTGCAGCGGCCGTGCTCCGGCATCGAAGACGATCTGCAGGAGGTCGGCGCGGATGCGGCTGGGCGTGTAGGAATCGAGGTCCTCGGGGGAGTGGCTCCGGCCATGGCCGGGCAGATCCACGGTGATGACCCGGCGTCCGGCTTCCTGGAGCGTGCTGATCCATCCGGAGTCGCCCCAGTTCAGCTTGCTCGAGGAGGAGAAGCCATGGATCAGCAGCACGGGCCGCAGCCCGGCGTCGGCGGCAGGTTCATGGACTTCGACGAACAGTCCGGGATCGGTGCCTTCGACGGTGTGTCGCTGTTCCACGGTGTGCCTGCCGGTCATCATGTCAGTCCTCATCGAGTACGGCGCTCAGGCGGACCCGGCGCTTGGGTGCTTCGTCCTTCGGAACAGTGCCCACGATCCCGGCGGTGTCATCCGGTACCTCGAACACGATCAGCGGCTCGCCAACGTTGATTGTTTCGCCCGGCTCCCCGTGAATACGCACCACTTTACCCGCCTGCGGGCTGGGCAATTCGAGGGCGGACTTGCTGGTTTCCAGTTCCACCAACGGCTGGTTGCGCTCTACCTGCTGGCCAGGTTGCACCAGCCAGTCCAGGACGGTTGCTTCGATGAGGCCCTCGCCAAGATCGGGCAGGGGGAAGGAAATTTCAGCCACGCTTGTACTCCAGTACTCGTTGGATCCCGTAAAGGATGCGGTCCACGTTGGGGATGTATTCGTCCTCCAGGTCGCCGGAGGGGTAGGGCACGTCGAACCCGGTGACACGCTCCACCGGGGCCTTCAACGTTGCGAAGCACTGCTGCGTGATCAGCTGGGCCACTTCGGCGCCAAGTCCCGAGGTCAGCGGGGCTTCATGGACCACGACGGCGCGACGCGTCTTGGAGACGGACGTCGCCAAAGCTTCGGCATCGATGGGCTTGAGCCATCGCAGGTCAAGCACTTCCACGTCGATCCCGTCCTCGGCCGCCAGTTCGGCAACCTGCAGGCAACGGGCCACCATCGCACCCCAGGCTACGAGGGTCAGGTGCCGGCCTTCCCGCGCCACCCGTGCCCCGGTGAGGTTGCCGCCGTCGTTGGCGTCCACCGGCCCCTTCTGCCAGTAGCGCGACTTCGGTTCCATGAAGATCACCGGATCCGGCCGGGAGGCAGCGTATTTGAGGAGGTGGTAGGCGTCATGCGGGTTCGAGGGCGAAACCACTTTGAGCCCCGGGACGTGTGCGAACAAGGCCTCAAGGCTTTCCCCATGGTGCTCGGGTGCCCGGATGCCGCCAAAGCTGGGAACGCGGAGCGTGATCGGCATGGGCAGGGTTCCGCGGCTGCGGTAGTTCATCCGGCCGATCTGGCACACGATCTGGTTGATCGCGGGGTAGGCGAAACCGTCGAACTGGACCTCGGGGATGGGGTGGAATCCGGCCATCGCCAATCCCACGGACATGCCCAGGATTCCGGATTCGGCCAGCGGCGTATCGAAGACGCGCTCTTCCCCGTGCTTGGCCTGGAGGCCGTCCGTGATCCGGAAGACGCCGCCGAGACGGCCGCAGTCCTCGCCGAACACCAGTGCCTTAGGATTCCCGGACAATACCTGGTCCAGCGCCCGGTTGAGGGACTGCTGCATGGACAGCTGCTCAATGCCTGCCTGGGCGGAAGTGCTGGTTTCGGTGAGCGTTTCAGACATGGTCGGACTCCTTGCGCCACGCAGTGGCCTGGGATTGCAGGGTAGGCGTCGGCTCTTGGAAGACCAGGCTGAACATTTCGGCGCCCGGCCGTGGGCCGAGATCGGCGATGCCCTCCCGGATGGCGGCTTCCTCCGCTTCTGCCAAGCGCTGCGCTTCGTCGAAGAATGCTTGGTCCGCCACGCCGTCGGCGAGCAATTGCTGCCGGAAGCGCTCCAGTGGATCATCGCCGGCGTCTATCCGCTCCTGGTCCAGCGTGCGGTAGCGGCCGGGGTCGTCGGCTGTCGAGTGCGGCCCGCGGCGGTAGGTCATGGCCTCGATGATGACGGGTCCGTTGCCCGCGCGGCAGTGCGCGAAGGCCGAACGCGTGGCCTCGTAGACGGCTACGACGTCGTTGCCGTCCACCTGCATGGCGGGCATCCCGTAGCCGGCCGCCCTGGCCGCCACGGATCCTCCTGCCACCTGCCGCTCAGTGGGGACGGAGATGGCCCATCCGTTGTTCTGGATGAAGAACACCACAGGTGCCTTCATGACGGCCGCGAAGTTCATGGCTTCATGTACGTCGCCCTGGGAGGAAGCGCCGTCGCCAAAGTACGTCATCGCCACGCCCAACTCCCCGGCGGGCTTGCCGGAGAGGGTTTGTCCGTGCGCCCATCCGACGGCGTGCAGGACCGAGCCCGCTACGACGGCCTGGATAGGAGCGAAGCGGGACTCCAGGGGGTTGTACATGCCGCCGTGCCAGGTTGCCTTGTGCGTGGCCATGTAGCCCACCATGTCCAGCCCCATGGCCCGCGCGACGCCCATCTCGCGGTAGGTGGGAAAAACGAAATCGCGCGTACGGTCCACGGCGTATCCGCTGCCAACCTGTGCCGCTTCCTGGCCGAGCTCCGGGGCGTAGCCGGGAATGATTCCCTGACGCTGCCAGGCGACGGCGGCGGTATCCAAATGCCGGACCGCGGCCATGAGGGTGTACAGCTCGCGCAATTGGTGGTGCGTGAGCGGAGCCGCGTCATCGTCGACGTCGGCAATCACTGGTGTGGTTGTCATGGCTGTGACTGTAATCACCCGGATGAACGGTGCGCAATCAGCCAAGCTTGAGGGGAACACTTTGTACAAAATGGTTAAGAAAAGAGGCTCTTCGCAGTACAAACTGCGAAGAGCCTCTGTGATCTGCCGTGCAAGTGGCTACCGCGCCGACTGGCCCACTTTGCCGCCCTTTGCGCGGGCGTTGAGGAAGCAGCCCAGCGCGATCACCAGGATGAGTGCGGCGGTGCCAAAGAGCTGGCCGGCACTTTCCGGGTTGGCGAATCCGACGGCGAGAATGACGCCCAGGAGCGCGAGGCCCACGATGGTCAGCACCGGGAATCCCTTCATGCGCAACGGGAGCTCGGTTCCTTCCCTGTCAGCCCGGCGACGAAGGATCAGCTGCGAAACGAGTGCCACGCCCCAAACCACCAGGCAGGTGGAGCCCACCAGGTTCAGGAGCGCGGGCAGCACGCGGTCAGGGAACAGCAGCTCCAGCACGGTGGCGATGAATCCGAAGGCAACGGAAATTCCGACGGCGGCAACCGGTACCTTGGAGCCGCTGAGGCGCGACAGGAAGCGGGGAGCCTCGCCCCGCTCAGACAGTGAGAACACCATGCGGGAGGCGCCGTAGAGGTTGGCGTTCAATGCCGAGAGCAGCGCTACGACGGCCACGAGGGTGATCGCGGCTCCGGCGCCCGGAATCCCGGCCAGGTCAAGGACGCCGGCAAACGGGGACTTCAGGCCCTCCGAACCCACCGGAAGGACTGCTGCGATGACAAAGACCGAGCCGATGTAGAAGACGAGGATGCGCCAGACCACTGTGCGGACGGCCTTGCCCACGCTGCGGGCGGGGTTCTCGGTCTCGGCTGCGGCCACGCTGACGATCTCGGTTCCGCCAAATGCGAAGATCACAACGAAGAGCGCCGCGGCAATGCCCCCAATGCCGTTGGGTGCGAAGTCCCCGAAAGTGTGGAGGCCGGGAGAGGCAACGTTGGGCAGCCACCCGAACAGGAGTGCGGCACCGATCAGGAGGAAGATCACGATCGCTGCCACTTTGAGGATGGCAAACCAGAACTCGAATTCACCGAAGTTGCGCACGCCCACCAGGTTGATGCCGGTAAAGACCACCATGAAGACCAAGGCAAGGACCCAAACAGGGATGACGGGCCACACGGAGAAAAGCAATCCGGCCGCCCCCAGGGCCTCGGCCGCAATCACCACCACAAGCTGGAGCCACCAGAGCCAGCCGACGGTCCCGCCTGCGGTCTTGCCGAGGGCTTTCTCGGCGTAGACGGAGAAAGCGCCGCTGTTGGGGTTGGCTGCTGCCATTTCGCCCAAGGCCCACATCACCAGGATGATCAGGGTTCCTGCCACCAGGTAGGAGATCAGGACTGCGGGGCCTGCCGCCTGGACGCCTGCACCCGAGCCGAGGAACAGGCCGGCTCCGATCGCGCTGCCAAGGCCCATCATGGTGAGCTGGCGCGGTTTCAGGGAGTGGCCAAGGCCTGAGGTTGGTGCAGGAGCCGCGATGGACTTCGTTGTCATACGTGTCTACCTTCTATGGATTTCATACGGGTGGTGGTGCCTGCTTCTTGGGCCGGGCACGCAGGGCGTCGACGACGCAGCAAGAGCCGTGGAATAATTCTCGCAGTTTGTAAGATACATCACTTTTTGCTGTGGCGAAGTGATGGGTATGACTCCCCGGGGACAGGAACTTTGATGCTGGTCGATGCTCTTGATGCAAAAATTGTACGTTTCTTCACGGATTCGCCGCGATCTTCCGTGCTGGAAGCGTCGCGGGTGCTGAAGGTGGCGCGGGCTACGGTGCAATCGCGCATAGACCGGATGATCGAGAACGGCGTCATTGGTTCCTGGGTGCCGCAGCCCGATCCGGCAAACTTCGGCTTTCCCGTGGTGGCCTTTTGCTCCGTCACCATCACGCAGGAAATCGGACACGACGCGATCATCGAGAGCCTCAGTGCCATTCCTGAAATCATCGAAGTGCACACGGTAACGGGCAATTCGGACCTCATGGTTAGGATCGCGGCACGTTCCAACCCGGATATGCAGCGCGTTCTCGATGCCATGATCGCCACCAAATCCGTGGTCCGCTGCTCCTCCGTGATAGTGCTCAACAGCCACATTCAGGGACGCACCCTGCCGTTGATGGAGGCGGCAGCCAAGTCCATGTGACGAAAAGCATTTTGTCTGCGCGGGATCGAGTCGTACCATTAGTTCTAGTCAATCTGACTTTAACTGGAACCGAACAGCGGTTCCGACGGCGATGAAGCGAGGTGAACGCCGTGAACGTCAACTCCGCCAACGTCGCCGAGCGGCGGCTCGCACCGCCGTCGTTGGCTATTTCCACGGTGATCTTCGCACTGCGACCCAGCGAGAAGTCCGGCCGCCCCACGCTCTGGCTGCCGTTGGTCCGCCGCATACGGGAACCCTTCAAGGACCAGTGGGCGTTGCCCGGGGGGCCGCTGGCGCACGATGAATCCCTCCAGGACGCTGCTTCCCGGAACCTCCGCGAAACCACGGGCCTGGCGCCCCAGTACCTGGAGCAGCTCTACGCGTTCGGCGGCCTCCACCGGTCGCCAAGCCAGCGTGTGGTCTCGATCGTCTATTGGGCCTTGGTCCAGCCAACGGAAGCGGCGCTCGCGGACGAATCGGAAAACGTGCGCTGGTTCCGGGCCGACAGGCTCGGCGAGCTCGCCTTCGACCACAACGCGATCGTGGACTACGCCCTTTGGCGTCTCCGCAACAAAATGGCCTACGGCTCCATCGCCTACCACCTGCTGGGCGAATTCTTCACGCTGGCCCAGGTCCGGGAGGTCTACGAAGCCGTCTTGGACCGCCAGCTTGATCCGGCGAATTTCCGACGCCAGATCAAATCGACACCGGATATCGAAGAAACCGGTGAATACCTGCAGGGCGGAAAACACCGCCCGCCACGCCTCTACCGCTTCACTGGAACACCCGGCCTTGGGCCAGACAACAGGAGTACACCATGAGCAGCGTCAACACTGCCGTCCAGCTGATCACCCGCGAAGAAGCCGAGAAAGGTTTGTCCCGGGCGGGCGCCACCTGCAGCCCGGCGCTGGCCAAGGGACCGTGGGAATACGACCTCGCCGAGGCCCTGGCGGGCGTCCCGGCCTACGGCCCGGGTGCTTCCAGCAGCGACGTCGCTCCGAAGGCAACGCCCCGGCAGGGCCAGCTGCCTGAGGAATACAAGCTCGCCTCCGAAGCCGAGCTGGACCGTCGCATCCGTGCAGCCAAGGAGACGCTCGGCGACCGCGCCGTGATCCTGGGCCACTTCTACCAGCGTGACGAAGTTGTCCAGTACGCCGACTTCGTGGGTGATTCCTTCCAACTGGCCAACGCGGCCCTCACCAAGCCGGATGCTGAAGCCATCATCTTCTGCGGCGTGCACTTCATGGCCGAGACGGCTGACATTCTCTCCACGCCCGAACAGGCAGTCATCCTGCCCAACCTTGCCGCAGGCTGCTCCATGGCGGACATGGCGGACGAAGACTCCGTGGAAGAGTGCTGGGAGCAGCTCGAGGAGATCTTCGGAACGGACGTCGATGAGCAAGGCCGTGTCCCGGTCATCCCCGTCACTTACATGAACTCCTCAGCGGCGCTCAAGGCGTTCTGCGGACGCAACGGCGGAATCGTCTGCACGTCCTCCAACGCCAAAGTGGTGCTGGAATGGGCGTTCGAACGTGGCCAGCGCGTCCTGTTCTTCCCCGACCAGCACCTGGGACGCAACACCGCAAAGGCACTTGGTGTCCCGCTGGACCAGATGCCCCTGTGGAACCCGCGCAAGGAACTGGGCGGCAACGACGAGCAGACGCTCCTGGATTCCCGCGTCATCCTGTGGCACGGCTTCTGCTCCGTGCACAAACGGTTCAACGTAGGCCAGATCGAGAAGGCGCGGCAGGACTTCCCGGGGGTCAACGTAATCGTCCACCCTGAGTGCCCCATGGAAGTAGTGGACGCCGCGGACTCGGCAGGTTCAACGGACTTCATCAAGAAGGCCATCGCGGCCGCCACGGAACCCACCACGTTCGCCATCGGCACCGAAATCAACATGGTGAACCGGCTTGCAGCGGAGAATCCGCAGCACACCATCTTCTGCCTCGACCCCGTTATTTGCCCGTGCTCCACGATGTACCGCATCCACCCCGGCTACCTCGCCTGGGTGCTTGAGGAACTCGTTGCAGGACGCATCGTCAACCGCATCACCGTGGACGACGCCGTGCAGGACAACGCCAAGATTGCGCTGGAGCGCATGCTGGCCGCCAAGCCCGCATAAACCCGGATAAAGAGGCACACCATCCCCGGTTAGCCGGGCCAGCCGAATCGAGCACCACATGACCTCGACCCCCATCGCGTCGAACCCTGCAGGCCACGCCGGAAACCGTCGCCTGATCGTCGTCGGAAGCGGGATAGCCGGACTTTACGCCGCGCTGTTGGCCGCCGAAGCCGGGGCCGACGTCACGCTGCTGACCAAGGGCGGACTGGCGGACAGCAACACGTGGTTCGCCCAGGGCGGCATCTCCGCCGTCCTGGACGAACCGGCCCCCGGTGATACCGTGGCTGCCCACATCGCCGACACCTTGAAGGCCGGAGCAGGCCACTGTGACCCCGACGCCGTCCGGGTACTGTGCACCGAAGCGCGCCGGGACATCGCGGGCCTGGTCCGTTTTGGCGTGCGTTTCGACATGGACGACGACGGCGACCCCGCCTTGGGGCTCGAAGCCGCCCACTCTGCTCCGCGCATTCTGCACGCCGGCGGCGACGCCACGGGAGCCAGGGTGGCGGAGGCGCTCATCCGCAGCGTCCTGGCATTCGAGGCTTCGGGCCGGATCAGCCTGGTCAGCCACACGCAGGTCACCTCCCTGCTGACGGGCAATGTGGCTGCCGATGACAGGATCACCGGCGTGGCCTGCCTCCGGGACGGTCGGGAAACGGTTTTGGATGCAGACGCCGTTTTGCTCGCCACTGGAGGGGCGGGCCAGTTATTCGCCCAAACCACCAACCCCTCAGTGGCCACCGCAGACGGGCTGGCCCTGGCTTGGCGTGCAGGCGCTGCCGTGGCAGACCTTGAGTTCTTCCAGTTCCACCCCACGTGCATGGTGTTCCCGGCGGAAACCCCCGGGGCCGATCCGCTCCTCATTTCAGAGGCGGTCCGCGGTGAGGGAGCGATCCTCGTCGATGCCAACGGCCAGCGGTTCATGCCGGACTACCACCCCGATGCCGAACTCGCTCCGAGGGACGTCGTCTCCCGCTCCATCGCCCTCCACCTTGCTGCCCTCAACGATCCGAATGGACACGTATTCCTTGACGCCACGGTTCTTGAGAAGGAGCGTGGCGCAGGGTTCCTGGAGAAGAGGTTCCCGACCATCAGCCAACGCACGCGTGAAGCAGGCATCGACTGGACCAACCAGCCGGTTCCCGTGGCGCCGGCGGCCCACTACTGGATGGGCGGGGTGGTGACGGACCTGTCCGGACGAACTACTGTTCCCGGACTGTATGCCGCAGGGGAGGTTGCCTGCACGGGCGTTCAGGGCGCAAACCGGCTTGCCAGCAATTCCTTGCTTGAAGGTCTCGTGTTCGGGCGGCGGGCTGTTGAAGCGTTCCTGTTGGCGTCCGATGCGGGGCAGAGCATGCCCATCGCCAGCACGGCGCTTTCGGGGCCTCCAGCACCACCGAAGTCCCTCACCGCTGCGCAACGCCCAGCATTCTCCCGTGCTGCCCTCCAGCAGCTCATGGCCGCCAAGGCCGGCGTGCTCCGGAACGGGGTATTGCTTGCCGAAGCGGAAGCCACACTGGACGCGTGGGCTGAGGAGGTCCTGCCGGTGGCCGGGGCTGCTTCGCTCGATCCCCGCGAGCACGAGGACGCCAACCTGCTCCTGGCTGCACAACTCCTTGTCCACGCGGCACGGGAGAGGAAAAGCTCCCTGGGGGCGCACTACCGAAGCGACAGCGAAAGCCAGCCTGCCGCCGTCGACGATTTTGACCAGCGTTACACCATGAGCCGGAAAGCGAGCCTCATCCATGACTAGCCTGACCCTCCCCGCGGCCGCAGTCCGCGACATCCTGGAAAGGGCCTTCGCCGAAGACGCCCCCAACGGGGACATCACCTCCCAGCTGCTCATTCCGGCCGATGCCCGCGCCACAGCGGTCCTCAACGCACGCGTTCCCGGCGTCTTCAGCGGCGGCACGGTGTTCCGCGACGCAATGAAACTCATCGACACTGGCACTGACGTCCGGTTGCTGCTGGCCGACGGCGAAACGTTCGACGCCGGAACGCACCTGGCCCGGGTCAGCGGCAACGCGCGGTCGGTACTGCTGGCCGAACGGGTTGGGCTCAACCTGGTCCAGCGCATGAGTGCCATCGCCACCCGGACGGCGGAATTCGTGCAGCTCGTTGAGGGAACGCGCGCCAGGATCACCGATACCCGCAAGACCACACCCGGCCTCCGAGTCCTTGAGCGCTATGCCGTGCGCTGCGGCGGGGGAGCCAACCACCGCTACAGTCTCTCCGACGCCGTCCTCGCCAAGGACAACCACCTGGCCGTCATGACCGGCGGTGATTCCGCAAAACTCACCGAACTCCTGGTCGCCGCCAAAGCACAGCTCGGGCACACTACCCACTTTGAAGTCGAAGTGGACCGCGCAGAGCAGATCGAGCCGGTCCTCGCTGCCGGAGTGGACACCATCATGCTGGACAACTTCACGCCCGAGCAGTTGCGCGCAGGCGTCAAGCAGGTGGACGGGAGGGCGATCGTGGAGGCCAGCGGCAACGTGAACCTCGGTACCGTGGCCGAAATCGCGGCAACGGGAGTCGACGTCATCTCGGTGGGCGGACTGACGCACAGTGTCGCAGCCCTGGACCTGGGGCTGGACGTGGAGCTGGACCTCAAAGCTTAGGACAGTCCCGGATGATCTTCCTTGACGCAGCCGCCACCACCCCCGTACGCCGCGAGGTGCTGGAAGCGATGTGGCCTTACCTCAGCGGCGAATTCGGCAACCCCTCAAGCCACCACAGCCTGGGCGAGGCAGCGGCGTCGGCGCTCGCCGGAGCCAGGGCCGGCGTCGCCAAGGTCCTGAACTGCCGTTCCGGCGAGGTGACCTTCACCTCCGGCGGCACGGAGGCGGACAACCTCGCCGTCAAGGGCATCGCCCTGGCCCGGCAGGCCTCGGATCCTGCCTTGAACCGGGTGGTGATCAGCGCCATCGAACATCCTGCCGTGGAAGAGTCCGCCCGTTACCTGGAGCGCGTCCATGGCTTCGCCGTAGACGTGGTCCCGGTGGATGGCAACGGACGGGTCACTGTAGATGCCCTGCAGGGAGTCCTGGGGCCAGGGACAGCCTTGGTCAGCATCATGTACGCCAACAACGAGGTAGGGACAGTCCAGCCGGTGGCCGAACTTGCGGCAGCCGCGCACGAACTGGGCATTCCCTTCCACACCGACGCCGTCCAAGCCGCGGGGTGGTTGCCTTTGGACGTCAAAGTCCTGGGAGTGGACGCACTGAGCCTCTCCGGCCACAAGCTCGGCGCCCCGAAGGGTTCCGGTGTGCTGTTCGCCAAGGGCCGGCTCCGGATCGAACCGCTGGTCCACGGCGGTGGCCAGGAACGCGGGCGGCGTTCGGGTACGGAGAACGTGGCAGGAGCAGTTGCGCTGTCCATGGCCCTGACCCTGAGCCACGCCGAGCAGGCGTCGATGGCTGAGCGTGTCTCCGGCCTGCGGGACCGGTTCATTTCCGCTGTCCAGGGGTCCGTTCCGGAAGCCATGCTCACGGGCCATCCCTGGGAGCGACTGCCCTCGGTTGCCTCGTTCTGCTTCCCGGGAACCAGCGGCGAGTCGGTGTTGCTGGAACTGGAACGCCTTGACGTTGTATGTTCCAGCGGGTCAGCCTGTGCAGCGGGCTCGGACGCGCCTTCGCCGGTGCTCCTGGCACTTGGCATAGCTCCTGAGACGGCGCAGACGGCCGTCCGCTTCAGCTTCACCTCTGCCATCATCGAAACGGAGCTTGAGCAGGCGGCCGCGGCCGTGGCAACCGCCGTCGGACGTGTCCGGAACCTGGCGACCCCGCAACGAGGTTAGCTGGCCCTGGCGCCTGGCTGGTCAGACGTGCCGGGCACGGCGGAAGATCCAGTGGCGCAGGAGGGTGAAGCGCACCGCGGTGGCCAGGAATCCTGACAGCGTGGTGGTCCAAAGTTCCTCTCCGACCGTGGCATCGGGGCGGAAGAGGTGCAGCACACCGAGGCTTCCGCCCGTAATGATCAGTGCGACGGCGATCACGATGATGCCGTTCAAGTGGTCCTGGGTCCGCTTCCTGCTGCCCGTGATTTTGAAGGTCAGCCGCCGGTTCAGCGCCGTGTTCATCAACGATGTGAGGATCAGCGCTATGGCGTTGGCCAATTGGGGATCGATCCAGGGCCGCAGCAAGGCGTAGATGGCCAGGGAACTCGCCGTACAGATGACGCCTACGCCCGTGAAACGGATGAGTTGGCGCACCACGGGGTATTTGAGGATGCCTTTGTGGCGCCGACGTTCAGGCCGTACGGCTGCATTCGGGGAGGGAGAGCGGGACAATCCTGTGCTGCCAGTGGTTGTCTCCATGGGCTTAAGCCTGACACATCAAGCAGCCGGGTCCTCCCAGCCGGCCGCCTCCACAGGGTTCCGCAGCGCTCCGATGCCCTCTACGCGGCATTCCACAACGTCGCCCGGCAAAATCCTTGCGCACTCGGCCGGGAAGCCCGTCAGCACGAGGTCGCCCGGATGGAGCGTCATGAAGGACGTCAGGTAAACCATGATTTCGTCCACTTTCCAGCCCAGCTCCGCCGAACTGGCCGGGCGCAGCTCCTTGCCGTTGTGCACGATTCCGATCGCGAGGTCCGAGTCATCGAGCCCGGTGACAATCCACGGACCTGCGGGGGTGAACGTGTCCTGGCTTTTGGCGCTGATCCAAAGTTCGTCGGTCTTCTGCAGGTCCCGTGCGGAAACATCGTTGCCGATGGTGAACCCAAGAATGGCGGATCTGGCCGTCTCCATGGTCAAGGCCCGAGCGGTCCTGCCAACGACGACGGTCAGCTCAGCTTCCGGGTCGACGTGACCAACGTTCGGGCTTAGCAGGATGGCTTCGTCCGGACCGATCACGCTGGTTGCGGCCTTATGGAATGCCTGGGGCGGCAGGTCCCGGCCGGGTTGGCCGGTGTTGTGTGCCATGCCCAGGACGTTCGCCGGCACGGACGGAGCCAGGAAAATGAACGCATCCTGGTCCACGGTGCTGCCGGTCTCCCAACCGGGCCTCGCAGGGCTGGCGGCGTTGGCCCGGGAACCTGGGAAAGGTGTGTCGATCAACGTCCAGTGGCGTCCTGCTGCCGATTCGAACTCAGCGGCATCGTTGGCCGCGAAGAACTGTTCGTCGGGGGACTGCGGTTCGAGGGGCCTGATGCGTGCAATGCGGCGGGGGAGCGTGGAGGTCATGAAGACATCCTACGTCCTCCCCATAGCTTGGAAGGCCCGATTTACGCCCCAAGACCTGCCAATGGAACGCAGAGTGGACCCAACAAAGCGCTATACAATTCCGTTCATGCGTCTGGCGATCATTGGGGCGGTCCTGCTGGTTGCTGGAGCCGTTGCCGTGGCTACGGGGATACTGCCGTGGTCCGAAGTTGGTGTCCTGGTTGAGCGGGTGGCTCCCATCATGGGGTTCGTCGTCGGTATGACGGTGGTTACTGAACTGGCTAGCGAAGCCGGGGTCTTCCAATGGGTTGCCGGCCGGTTGCGGCACTGGGGGCGCGGCCGGAGCGTCCTGCTCTGGCTTCTCCTGGCCCTGTTTGCGGTCCTCAGCACCATCTTCTTGTCCCTTGACACCACCGCGGTGTTGTTGACGCCGGTGGTGGTGACGGTGACCCGCCGTGCCGGACTGCCTGTACTGCCCTTCGCCTTGGCCACTGTCTGGCTTGCAAACACTGCCAGCCTGCTCCTCCCGGTTTCGAACCTCACCAACCTCCTCGCGCAACACAACCTCGGCGGCATCACTCCCGCGCAATTCGCAGGGCTCATGTGGGCGCCATCGATCGTCGCCATCGTGGTGCCTTTGCTGTTCATCGCGGTCGTCTTCCGCGGCGACCTCCGCAAGAGCTACGCGCGGATCCCGGTCTCCAGGATCAAGCCCGACGGCGGTACCTCCGGAGCGGCAGGTGGCCCGCCGGCAGACCGGGTACTTCTGGTGGGGACTGCTGCGGTTCTGGCAATCCTCCTGCCGGCCTTGGTGTCCGGGATTCCGCTGTGGATCTCTGCCGGAGCTGCGGCCGGGGTGTTGCTCATTCTGTTCGCCGTACGGCGGCCTGGCGTGCTGAACCCGAAGCTGGTTCCGTGGTCCTTGCTGTTGTTCACGTCCGGGCTCTTCCTGGTGGTGGAGGCAACACGGTACGTCGGACTCCCGGAATTGCTCGGGCGTTTCGCGGGCCAGGGAGAGGGCCTTGGCGATTTGCTGCGGCTGGCCGCCACCGGAGCCCTGGGTTCCAACGTGGTCAATAATCTCCCCGCCTACCTGCTGGCAGAACCCCTGGCCGATTCGCCGCTGCGCACGGGGGCGTTACTCATAGGCGTCAATGCGGGTCCCCTGATTGCTCCGTGGGCTTCATTGGCCACGCTGCTCTGGCACGACAGGTTGGCCAGGATGAACGTCCTCATCAGCTGGAAGGGCTACGCGGTGTTCGGGCTCATTGTTGCCCCCTTGACCGTAGTTGCCGCAGTCGCGGTATTGGCGTTGACTGCCGGAGGGACACAATGAAGCATGCTTAGTCTTCAGGACCTTGACCAGATAGTCCTCAACGGCGGGATCGTGGTGGACTCCGCCGGAGACAGGATCGGCTCGGTCGAACAGGTCTTCCTCAACAGCGACTCCGGGGATCCGGCTTTCGTCACAGTGCGGACCGGCTTTTTCGGACTGTCCGAGTCGTTTGCCCCGCTGGACGGGGCAACCGTGGAGGAAGCCGTCATTACCCTCGCCGTCACCAAGGATTTGGTAGCCAAGGCGCCCAGAATGGACAACAACCTGGGTTCCCTGACCGAAAGCCAGGAAAAAGCGCTTTACGAATATTTCGGTGTGGACACAACCGGGGCGGAGGAACGTGAGGATGGCACAACCGAGGCGGAGGCCGGTTCGGAACTGCCCGCCGCCGGCGGGCAGGAAGCTCCCCGGCGCGCGCTTCCGGGGCCGCCTCCGCCCCACCTGCGAAGACACGTACCGGGCGCCGGAACACCCCTGCCGCCTGGCCCGCCGCCACCAGGTCCGGGAGAGCTGCCCGGGCCCGGTGGGCCACCTGGCCGGGGCAGGCCGCCCGCACCGGGGATGCCGCCTGGGCCCGGGCCGGGCTGATTTCAGGCGGGCAAGTACAACTCGCCCACCGGCACCTCAGCCGCGAGGCGGTTTGCGGGCCCTGCAAGCGGGCAAGCCCACGCCTCGTTGTAGGCGCAGGACGGGTTATAGGCGAAATTGAAATCGAGGATGAATTCCGCGTCACTGCCCGTCCGCCGCACGCCGTGGAAGGCGCCCTTTATGGTGTCCAGGAGATAGCGTCCGGCGCCGTAGCTTCCGCCTTCCTTGCCGGCGGTCGCATCGCGGAACGGCACAAAGATGCCGCCGCCGTAACTGCGCAGGCGCCAAGCGGCCAGCGAACCCAGCCCCGGCAATTCAAAGGTTCCGATCCGAACGAACGGAACCAGCCCGTCGGTCCCTGTCCTGACGTTCAGCTCTTCGCCCGCACCCTCGGGAAGCAACGGCGCGTAGAAGCGGTAGGAAGGATCGTAATCGGCTGTCCTGAGCCCGGAGAAGGAAGCTTTCATCTTCTCCGTCAGGGCTGACGCCGGGTGCGTGGCGAACAGCCGGTCACGCTCCTGCCGCCAGTAGTTGTGTGCATCGAAGGGATCCTTGGCTGCCAACTGCCGTACCCGGTCATACAGTGCGAATGTCCGCAGCCGCCAGTCGGCGACGTCCAGCGCGGACATAGTGGGGATGTCGTCCTCAAATTCCTCTGGTTGATCCAATTCCATGTGTTCAGCCTAGTCCTGCGCGTGTCGTCGAACGCCCGCCGATAGGCTTGCTTGCATGACGGGCCGTACATCATCCGCCACCGTTCCCGGCAGGCTCGCCGCCCTGTGCCTCGCTGCGGCCGTCCTGGTGGGCGGCACGGCCTGCAATGCCCAGGGCGATGGCAACCGGAACAAAGGCGCCCAGGTCACGGACACAGCCACTGCCCGGCCGAATGCCTCGGAATCGGGCACCGCGCCGGCGTCACAGTCAGCGGATGGGACCTCACCTTCACCGTCAACGGATGGCAGTAGCCCTGGAGGGACACCCGGCTCTGCGGATCCAGCCACGCCGTCTGCTGCAGCCACCGCCCTTTCCTGGAAGTCATACTCGGATCCGGAGAAGAAAGTCAGCTTCGACGTCCCGCAGGAATGGATCGTACAGTCCGTGACGCCCGACGCCGGTACCCTGCCCGGGGCCTTGAAAGTGGAAGTGAAGGATGCCTCGGGGCGGTATATCGCCACCTTGCAGACAGGACTGCCGGCCGCCGATGCCGCGGATTGTCCCGCAGGCCAGAGCCATCCGTACGTCGTGGTCAGCAGCGTTCCCATTGACGTTGCCCATTCCGGGGGACCCGGCACCATAGAACCGCGTGTGGTGTTCCGGGTAGTGCAGGGTTACAGGTTCTTTGGTTCCTTTGGCATCACGAATGTGGTGGCCGGTGCCGATGGGCAGGCCTGCGAACTGAGGAACCGCGTTGAAGGACCCGCAGGCAAGGGCGACTTCTCTTTCGGGGACGTTGCCGTGCTGCATGCCTTCGCGGCGGATGAAAAGGTGGCACCCGCCAAAGCCTTCGACACGCTGGACCTTGCCGCAAAGTATGTCGCGCAGGGGACTGAATTCGCCAACGTCCAGCGGATGCTACTGTCTCTGAAGGTCAATTTGTAGTCCTGCTGTTGGCCCATCAAATGCTCGGCGGCCTGTGGGGGCTGTCCCGCCGCAACCATTCCGGAGATCAATGGAACGCAACGTTGCTGCCAAGCTCGTTTTCAAGACCGCACCGAACACCAAGGTGGCCATGGCCATCGCTGTGGCAAACAATTCCGGCTACGGCTCCCTGGTCGAAACGCTGTCCATCACCACTGACGGTGTAGCCGTCCCCTTCACCGAGCTCACGGACCATCATGGGGGCCGCTTCCAGTACATGGAGTTCGCTGAGCCTACCGAGGTGACCGTCGACTACGAGGCAACGGTCGATGGCAGGGGGATGCCGGATACTTCCGAACGGATGGAGTTGATCCGATACGTCCGGCCAAGCCGCTACGCCGAATCGGACAGGCTGCTGCCGACGTCCTACGCCGAGTTCGGCGGCCTGCAGGGGCCTGAGCTGCTGGAAGCCGTGCGCAATTGGGTCAACGGCGAGCTGCGTTATGTCAGCGGTTCCTCGCGGGGCACCGACGGGGCTGTGGAGACCCTGCTGCACCGGCGCGGTGTGTGCCGGGACTTCGCGCACCTTGCCATCGCCCTGCTCCGCTCCAAGGACGTACCGGCCCGGTTGGCGGCCGTGTACGCCCCGGGCCTGAGCCCCATGGACTTCCATGCGGTGGCAGAAGCCTGGATCAATGATGCCTGGCACGTCATCGACCCAACGGGCCTGGCGCCCCGGGAGTCGATGCTCCGCATTACTGCCGGCAGGGACTCTTCGGATACGGCGTTCCTGTCCACGGTAGGCGGGAGCCTCTCGCTGAAGAGCCTGAAAGTCAGTGCAGAGGTTAACGGCGAACTGCCCGGGGAAGACCCCGGGCAGCTCGTAGCCCTCGGCTAGCCAATCCGCTTGCCCGGCCGCGTGGGCCCGCTAGTGGCCTGCCACCGAAGCTCGGAGTTTCTCGGTGAGGCGCAGGAGCTCGCGCTGTTCTTCTGCCGTGAGGGCCGGCGCTACCAGGTGGGCAATGTCGCGTACGTGCTCGCGGCCGATCGTCTTCTGCAACTCACGCCCCGCCTCGGTGAGTGACAGCAGGACTCCGCGGCCGTCGTCGGGCGCTGTTGTCCGCTCCACGAGGCCCCGCTTCTCCAGACGGTCAACCAAACGGCTCAGGCTGGACTGGCTCAGCAGTACCTTGTCGTTGATTTCGTTCAGGCGAAGCTGTCCCGAAGGGCAACGGGACAAGGTGAACAGGACGTCGTACTCCTTGACGGGCAGCTTTTTGAAAGCCGGACCGGACTGGAGCTTCCGCATCACCGCCACCTGGGACCGGAAGAGCGATTCCCAGGTTTCGGCGGCCAGGCGGACGGCGGACGAAGCCGTGCCTGTTGGACCGGACATCAGGACTCCTGTCCCGCAGCCCCGGCCGTCGCCGTTTCGCTGACATTGGCCTCGAGGGCCTTTGCCACGCGCGAAGCGTGCGTCGGGGCGTCCGGCACGTGCGCCGGCTTGCGTGACTCGTACTCCTTGCGCAGGACCGGCAGGACTTCCTCGCCGAAGAGATCCAGTTGTTCCAGGACGGTCTTCAGTGGAAGGCCGGCGTGGTCGATCAGGAACAGCTGGCGCTGGTAGTCGCCGAAGAACTCACGGAAGGTGAGAGTCTTCTCGATGACCTCCTGCGGGCTGCCCACGGTCAAAGGAGTCTGCGAGGTGAAGTCTTCCAAGGATGGTCCGTGGCCGTATACGGGAGCGTTGTCGAAGTAAGGACGGAATTCCTTGACGGCATCCTGGGAGTTCTTCCTCATGAAGAACTGTCCGCCCAGGCCAACGATCGCCTGGTCTGCCTTGCCGTGGCCGTAGTGCTCAAAGCGTTCGCGGTAGAGCCCGATCAGCTGCTGGTAGTGCTCCTTGGGCCAGAAGATGTTGTTGGCGAAGAATCCGTCACCGTAGTACGCAGCCACTTCCGCGATCTGGGGGGTGCGGATGGAGCCGTGCCAGACGAAGGGGGCCACGCCGTCGAGGGGGCGCGGGGTGGACGTGAAATTCTGCAGCGGCGTGCGGAACTTGCCGGACCAGTTGACGGTGTCCTCGTCCCACAGCTTGCGGAGCAGGCTGTAGTTTTCGATCGCCAGTTCGATTCCGTCCTGGATGTTCTTGCCGAACCACGGGTACACGGGGGCCGTGTTGCCGCGGCCAAGGACCAGGTCCACCCTGCCGTCGGACAGGTGCTGGAGCATCGCGAAGTCCTCCGCGATTTTGACGGGATCGTTGGTGGTGATCAGCGTGGTGGCCGTGGAGAGCGTGATGCGCTCGGTCTGTGCCGCGATGTAGGCCAACGTGGTGGTGGGGGAGGAGGAGAAGAACGGCCGGTTGTGGTGCTCGCCCAGGGCGTAGACATCCATGCCGATCTCTTCGACCTTCTTGGCGATGGCAACGGACGCCTTGATGCGTTCGTTTTCGGTGGGCGTGCGGCCCGTGGTGGGGTCAGTCGTGATATCGCTGACGCTGAATACGCCGATCTGCATGATGTGCCTTTCTCCCTGCCCGAGGTCCCGGGCTCTGCTCAACAGTGTACCTGAAACTAGATGCATTTGCATGTATCAATGCCTGTAACAGGGCAGGGCCGGGAAATGTTCCCGGCCCTGCGTGGCTGTGGCTTCCTCGGAAAGTAGGGCTATTCCGCGGGGTTGTGTGCCGCCCGGCGACCCGTCACGCGCGGTACGGCGCCCGTGGTCCAGTCGGCGAACCCGTCGCCGCCGCCATGAGCGGAGACCTCCGGCTTCTGCAGGAGCGCCTTCTGCAACTGCTTCCTCTCACGACGGCCCTCGACCAGCTTGTAGAGAACCGGGACCAGGACCAGTGTCAGCGCCGTGGAGGAAACCAGGCCGCCGATGACCACGATCGCCAGCGGCTGCGAGATGAAACCGCCACCGCCCGTGAGTCCCAGGGCCATGGGCGTCAAGGCAAAGACCGTAGCCAGCGCCGTCATGAGGATCGGCCTAAGTCGTTGCCGCGCCCCGTGCGTGATGGCGTCCGCCACGGACATTCCGGGACGGCCGTCGTGCGGCTTCCGGTATTGGTTGATGAGGTCGATCAGCACGATCGCGTTGGTCACCACAATGCCCACGAGCATCAGCATGCCGATCAGGGAGGGCAGCCCCAACGGAACGCCGGTCAGCAACAGCAGCCCCACGGCACCCGTCGCGGCGAAGGGCACCGAGACCAGAAGAATCAACGGTTGGACCAGGGACTTGAAGGCCGCCACCATAATGACGTAGACGATGGCGATCGCCGCCAGCAGCGCCAACCCCAACTGGCGGAACGAATCTGCCTGCTGGGTGGTGGCGCCGCCGATCGCGGCTGTGACGCCTGCCGGCAGCTGAACGGACTTCAGCCGCTCCTGCACAGCGCTGCTGACGCTGCCCAGGTTGGATCCCGACGGCGTCACGGTCACCTTCGCGGTGCGCTGGCCGTTGCTGCTGGTGATGGACACCGGCGTGTCGACCTGCTCGACGGCGGCAATCGTCTCAAGCGGGACGGGACCCCGCGACGTGGGAAGTTGGAGTGCCTTGATGGCCGCGATGCTGGTGAAGCGTGTTCCCTTGCCGATCTGCACCGGGAAGTCATTGGTATTGATGCGCACCGTACCAGCAGGGACCGGGCTGACCGTCGAGGCGAGGAACGCGCCTACCTGTTCCTCGGTCAATCCGGCGGCGACTGCCTTGGCACGGTCCACGCGCACCTGGACCACCGGTTGGCTCGAGGCAAGGTTGGTGGACACCTCGGTACTGCCCGGAACCCCGTCCATCGCCTTGACCATGGCATCGCTGGCTGCCTGCAGATCGGCGGAGTTGGCGGCCTTGATGGTGATGTCAACAGTGGAGGACGTTCCGAATCCACCCTGCTGCGAGCCCACGGTGATCTTGCCGGGCAGGCCTTCAAGCTTGGCCCGCACATCGTCTTGGAGCTTCTTCTGGTTTGCTTTCTCGTCAGTGACAATCGTGAACGTGGAGTTGGATGCGCCGGTGGACGTCAGGGCGGCAAAGCCTGTCTGGGCATTGCCCGAGGTTACCTGGACGTCCTTGATGCCCTCCATGCCTCGGAGTGCATCCTCAATCTTTGCTGCCTCGTTGCTGGTGGCTTCCAGGCTCGTGCCTGCGGGCAGCACCTGGCGCACTGTCATGCTGTTCTCACCAGAGCGGCCCAGAAGGTCCGTGGCAAGCAGGGGAGAGACCGCCACTGTGGCCAGGAGGATGACCACCGCGGCCGAAAGCGTGATGACAGGATGTTTTTGGGTCTTGGCAAGGATGGGCAGGTAGCCGCGCTGCAAGCGGGATTTCCGCTCCGCTTCGCGGGCCTTGTCCGCGGCGGCGCGCGCAGCTTCGGTCCCGCCTGCTTCCTGCGCCTTCGGAGCTGCCAGGAACCAGTAGGCCAGGACGGGCACGATGGTCAGCGAGACCAACAATGACGACAGGAGCGCGATGGTCACTGTCAATGCGAAGGGCCTGAACAGTTCCCCTGCGAGGTCGCCTACGAATGCGATCGGCAGGAAGACTGCCACCGTGGTCAGTGTCGAGGCTGTAATAGCACCCGCGACTTCCCGGATCGAGGTGACAATCGCGGCAAGCTTGTACTCGCCGTAACTCAGGTGGCGCTTGATGTTCTCTATGACCACGATCGAATCGTCAACCACGCGGCCGATCGCGATGGTCAGCGCGCCAAGAGTGAGGATGTTCAGCGAGTATCCGGTGGCCGAGATGCCGATGAACGTGATCAACAGCGAAAGCGGGATGGAAACGGCCGTCACCAGAGTGGACCTGACGGACATCAGGAAGACGAGGATCACCGCCACAGCGAAGCCCAGGCCCAGCAGGCCTTCGGTGGTGAGGTCCTTGATGGATTTTTCGATGAACGGCGCTTGGTCGAAAACGGGGGTGAACACGGCGTTGTTGCCGAGCTCAGCCTCCATGGGTGCTATGGCGTCGCGTACGGCATGTGAAATCGCCACGGTATCGCCTTCAGGCTTTTTCGTCACGGAGAGGGCGAGCGTTGGCTTGCCGTTGGTCCGGGTGATGGAGGTGGGCTCGTTGTCCTCGATGCTGACATCGGCCACGGCTCCGATGGTTGCCGCATTTTTGGCGCCGGCCAGCGGCAGGCCCTTGATGACGTCAACCGAGTCCACGGGGCTGCCCAGCTGGAGCGACAGGGTCTTGCCCTGGTCCTCGACGGTCCCTACTGGAACAAGTGTGCCGTTGTTCTTCAGTGCGGCGCTGATGGACTGCACGTTTGTGCCGGTGGTGGCAAGGTCAGCCGGGCGGGGTTGGATCAGGATGTGCTGCGTAGCCCCGCCCGTCACATCGGCGCCCCGGACGCCGTCGATCTTCTGCAGCCGCGGAACGCTGAGGCGTTGGAGGTCGGCGTTGAGCTCGCTCAGCGGCTTGTCGGATGAAACGGCCAGGAACACGATGGGAAAGTCGCTGATGTTGCCGGCGATGGATTGGGGCTCGACGTCGGCGGGCAGTACCCGCTTGGCGTTGGAGATGGCCCGGTCGATCTGGTTTCGCGCCCGGTCCAGGTTGGAACCGTAGGTGAAGACCATGGTGATCTGCGAGACGCCGTTGCGGGAGGTCGACGTCGTGGACTCCAGCCCCTCGACGCTGTTCAACGCGGTTTCCAGCGGTCGGCTGAGTTGCTTGTCCACAACCTCCGGGGAGGCGCCCGGCATGGAGGTGACCACCGTGATCTGCGGGAACTCGATGGAGGGAATGAGTTCCTGCTTCAGCGAGCCCATGGTGATCACGCCGAACACCGCCGCAAAGACGGTGATCAGCGCGATCAGGGCCCGGTTTCCCAGGGACAACGTGGCCAAGCGGAACATTGCAAAGTCTCCTGAGATCTACGGAGTATTCGATTGGCGGGAACAGGTTCCCGTGGGGCCTATGCGGAGATCAGCTCCGGAGGGCCGGTGCGCTGTCCAGCTGCAAGGACCGTGCGGTGCTTGCCTCAAGTTCAGCGGCAAGCTCCGGGTTTTCGTTGAGCTTCACGCCGTAGCCCGGCATCATGTCCTTGAGCTTGGACTGCCAGCCCTTGAAGTTCTTCGGGAAGGACTTCTGCAGGAGCTCGATCATGATCGGTACTGCGGTGGATGCTCCGGGGGATGCGCCAAGCAGGGCACCGATTGAGCCATCGCGCGAAGCAATGACCTCGGTGCCGAACTGCAGGATGCCGCCCTTTTGCGGGTGCTTCTTGATGATCTGTACACGCTGTCCGGCCGTGATGAGTTCCCAATCGCCGCCGGCGGCTTCGGGGTAGTACTCGCGGAGGGATTCCACCTTGGCCTCGTGGCGCTTGGCTACTTCCTTGATGAGGTAGGCGGTGAGGTCCATGTTGTCCTTGGCCACTGCCAGCATAGGGATGATGTTTCCCGGACGGATGGACAAGGGAAGATCCAGGTAGCTGGAGGTCTTCAGGAAGTTGGTGGAGAAACCTGCGTACGGTCCGAACAGGAGCGAACGCTTGCCGTCCACAAAACGGGTGTCCAAGTGGGGCACGGACATGGGCGGTGCGCCAACAGAAGCCTGTCCGTAAACCTTGGCACTGTGCTGCGAGGTGATGGATTCATCGGTGCAGCGGAAGAACTGGCCGGAAACCGGGAAACCGCCGTAGCCCTTGCTTTCCGGGATGCCCGAGGCTTGCAGGAGGTGCAAGGCACCGCCACCGGCGCCAACGAAGACGAACTTGGCGTGGATGCGCCCGTGCTCGCCGGACTTGCGGTGCTTGAGGGAGAGGTCCCAACCGCCGCCGGAGGCCCTGTCCACGTTGGTGACGTCATGGCCGTAGTTGACCTCGGCGCCGCTGCTTTGCAAGTAACCGGTCAGTTCGCGGGTCAGCGCGCCGAAATCGACGTCGGTGCCTTCGGCTGCGCGGGTTGCCGCGACTCGCTGCTTCCGGTCCCGTCCTTTGACGATCAACGGCGCCCACTTGGCAATCTGCGCCTGGTCCTCGGTGTATTCCATGCTGCGGAACAGCGTGTTGGGCTTGAGCGCCTCATAGCGGGTCTTCAGGAAGTCCGCATGGTCGTCGCCGATGACGAAGCTCATGTGCGGAACCGTGTTGATGAATCCCTTCGGCGAGCCGATGACCTTGCTGTCCACAAGGTGGGACCAGAACTGGCGGGAAAGCTGGAACTGCTCGTTGATGTGGATGGCCTTGGAAGGATCCACCGAGCCGTCCTTGGCTGCAGGGGAGTAGTTCAGCTCGCAGAGCGCGGCGTGTCCGGTGCCGGCGTTGTTCCACGGGCCCGAGCTTTCCAGGCCTGCTTCGTCGAGGCGTTCGAACAGGGAGATGGTCCAGGTGGGTTCAAGCTGCTTGATGAACGCACCGAGGGTGGCACTCATGATTCCGCCGCCAATAAGGACGACGTCGGCATGTTGAGTCTTGGAAATGAAGGTCACAATCAATCTCCGATAGCGGCGGCACTGGCTGTCACAGAATATCCCCGTGCGGTCCCAATACTGAAATTGCCGGGGTTCGTCAAGACTTTAGGCGGACGTTTGTAAAAACTTCATTGAGGACCGGTGAAGCCGGGTAGCTTTCCACCTTGTTGGACAGGGCGAGTGCCGAGATGGGGAAGGCGATCGGCACAGCCGGGACGGACGAGGCGATCGCCGCGTTGATCGATTGGTATTCGGTGTTCCGTCCGTCACCGTTGGGCAGGGCGCGGGCGCGTTCGATCTTGTGGAAGACCTCGGCGTCCGAGTAGCCGAACTCGGCGCGCGTTTCACCAAAAAGCGGTCCCAGGAAGTTGTCGGCATCGGCATAGGAACCGTTCCAGCCAAGCAAGTGAAAGGCATGGTCGCCGGGGGACTGGACTTTCTGGAGGTAGCCGTCTTCCCAATCGATGGGAACAGGCTTGATGTTGATCCCTACCGCAACGAGCTGGCGGCTGATCTCGGCGTAGATCTTTTCCGGGGTAGGCAGGTAGGCCCGGGTTGCGTTCAAGGGGTAGTAGAACTTCAGTTCCTCGCCGTTGTAGCCGGCTTTCTTCAGCAGTTCCTTGGCCTTGTCCGGGTTATAGCCCAAAGAAGGAGCGTTGTTGTTGAAGCCGCTGAGCTTGGGCGGGACAAACTGGGTTGCCTGTGCCGTGTTGTCGATGAAGAACCGCCGGATCAGCGTTTCCTTATCGATTGACATCTCGATTGCCTGGCGGACCTCGAGCTTGTCCAACGGCGCCACTGCCTGGTTGATTCCCAGGTACATCACGGAGAAGGGGTCGCGCTGGATGATCTGGACACCCTTTTTGACCAATTGGTCGAACGTGCTTGGCGTCACGAGGTCGTAGGCATCGATCTTGCCGTCCAGCAGCGCCTGCTGCCTTGTCTCCGCGCGGTCGTAGGGAATGAAATTGATCGTGGCGATCTGGCCACGGTTGCCCCAGTACGCCGCGTTGGTGCTGAGAGTGACCTTTTGATCGTCCCAGGAGTCGAACTTGTACGGTCCGGTGCCCACCGGATGGTTTGCATAAGCCGAGATGGCCTGGCCGTTCTTGACGGTGTCCAGGACGTTGGCCTTCTGCGCTGCCAAGGCTGTCGGGGACGAGATCGCAAACGCCGGGAGAGTGAGTGCCTGGAGGAATCCCGTGAACGGGCGGGTCAGGTTGATCTGCACCTTGCTGGCCGAGACCGCCTTGCAGTCCTTGAAGATGGAGAACACGGGCTCGTCGGAGTAAGCCTTGAAGACGCTCTGGAACTGGATTCCCGGAGCCTGCTTGCGAAGGTCGGCCGGGAAGGTGAACCAGCGGTTGAAGTTTGCGCAGACGGCGGCAGCATCGAAGGGTGTGCCATCGTGGAATGTGACTTTTTCACGGAGGGTGAAGTCATAGGTGAGGCCGTTGTTGCTGTCATTCCACTCTGTGGCCAACAGGGCAGTGGTCTGTCCGGTTGACCCGTCCACCCCTACCAAACCTTCGAGGACCTGGCGCGTCACCCTGTAGGCTTCCGAATCCGAGGTCATCGCGGGGTCCAGGCCCAAGGGCATGGAGGCGGTGCCGAAGTTGAAGGTCGCCGTGGGCGTTGAGGGTGTGGCACTACCGGCAGACGAGGACGGCGCGGGTCCGGCGGTTCCCGTGCAGGCGGCCAATCCCAAGGCCATGACCACGGCTGCGCATTGGATTGCCAGGCGCCGCATCTTTCTGCTTGCCACTCTTGTCCCCTCAAGCCGGTCGGAAGTGTTTTTGGTCGGCTTGGGCCAGACCGCGTTCCAGTCTAGTTGAACGTCCTGTGGGCCCCGTCAGGTTCCTCCGGGAACATGCCCAGGGAGCACGTTCCCCGTTCCCGGAGAAAACCCCCGGTTCAGGGAACCGGGGGTTTTCAGCATTCGTGGGTAATTCCGTTGTGCGGGTACTTCCACTGTGCGCAAGGGGGGACTTGAACCCCCACGCCCGAAGGCACAGGAACCTAAATCCTGCGTGTCTGCCAATTTCACCACTCGCGCTGGCTGGCTTGGCCGGTCCCCTGGGGAGGGCATCGGCCGGATGCCCGGCCTCCAGTGTACCCGTTAGTTTTCGAGCTTGAGGTCTCGCCGCAACTTGGCCACGTGGCCGGTTGCCCGGACGTTGTACTGGGCCAGGGAGACCTTTCCTTCGGGATCCACCACGATCGTGGACCGGATCAATCCCATGTATGTGCGTCCATAGTTCTTCTTCTCGCCCCAGGCAGCGTAGGCCTCGGCCACCGTGTGGTCTTCGTCCGACAACAGTGGAAAGGTCAGTTCCTCTTCTTCGGCGAACTTTGCAAGCGCGGGGACGGGATCCGGGGAAACTCCCAGTACCTCGTAACCGGCCCCCTGCAGCGAGGCAAGGGAATCGCGGAAGTCGCAGGCCTGCTTGGTGCATCCCGGAGTGGACGCTGCCGGGTAGAAGTAGACGATGGTTTTCTTACCCCGGAAGTCCGAGAGTCGGACGGACTTGCCGTCCTTGTCCTGAAGTGTGAAGTCCGGGGCAGGGTCTCCAGGAATGAGTCGTTCCGCCAAAATTTGCTCCTTGATAACGTGGGCGATTCCTCAGTTTAGTGTGCAGAAGCCACGGCTTCACCGGTCGCGCGCATATACTGGCGGCATGCCTGATATGGAGAGATGGCCCACGACGCGACTGCTTTCGACCGCTGCGCGGCTCGTGGAAATCTCGTGGAATGAAAAATTAAAGTCGATCGGCCTGACCCATGCAGGCGTTATTGCCATGCAGGTCCTTGCTGCCAAAGGGCCCATCACGCAGGCCGCGCTGGCCGAAGTTGCGCGCGTGAAAGCCCAGACAATGGGCACCACCTTGGCCAGGCTGGAGCTGCACGGGCACGTTACCCGGCACCGCAGCGACTCGGACCGCCGCAGTCATGTGGTGACCCTCACGGAAGCTGGGATTTCCGCGCTTTCCGAAGCCGTAAAGCTTGAGCAGGATGTCCTGGCCCCTGTTGCCGTTGATACGGCCCGGCTCCGGGACGAACTCCGGATCGTGGTCCGCGGGCTCATTGGCGCCCCGGCCGTCGAGGAACCCAGCGAAGAAGCAAACCCCTGATTTCCGTTCCGTCTCCGGGCCCGCAAGGGCCCGGTTACTCAGGGCATAACAAAAGGCTCCGAACCGTCAATGACGGTCGGAGCCTTTTCTTTGGTGCACCCCCCGGGACTCGAACCCGGAACCCATTGATTAAGAGTCAATTGCTCTGCCAGTTGAGCTAGAGGTGCAGCTGTTGTTCGGGTCTTTCGGGTAATTCTTTTCCCTGTTGACCTCCGCAACGACAGATAACTCTACACCACATTTCGGGCGCAGATGACCAGAATTGCAAAAGAGTGACGCAAGCCATGCCCAGGTTTTTGCGAGGCGAGCGGAGACATAAAAAAGGCCTTGAAGCGAAGTAGCTTCAAGGCCTTTCCTTGGTGCACCCCCCGGGACTCGAACCCGGAACCCATTGATTAAGAGTCAATTGCTCTGCCAGTTGAGCTAGAGGTGCAGCTGTTGATTTCAATCAACCCAGGGCTTTTATTTCCTTGGCGATCTCCGCAACGACAAGTAACTCTACACGACTTTGGCACTTGTGTGAAATCGGCGCCATGGGCCGGAGGAGGGGTCACTCGGCACGCCGCAGAATCAGCGCGAAATCGGGGTTCCTGTTGTTACTAAGAACCCAAAGGGTGCCATCCGGTGCCTTGGCGACGTCCCTCAGTCGGCCAAACTGATTGGTGTAGAAAGCCACGGGTTTGGACGCAGTTTCGCCGTCGAGTGCAACAGTCCAGAGACGCTGGCCGCGCAGCGCTCCCGTATAGGCCACTCCGTCAAATATTTCCAAGCCGCTCGGCGAGGCATCCGCCGTCGACCGCCATACGATCTTGGCGTCGATAAAACCTTCGCGGCCCGGCGCCCCGGTGACGGTCGGCCAACCGTAGTTCCCGCCGGGGACTATGAGGTTCAGTTCGTCGTCAACGTCAGGACCGAACTCTGTGGCCCACAGACGGCCCCCGGCGTCCCACGCCAGTCCTTGGACGTTCCTATGCCCGTAGCTGTAGACGGGGTTGTCGCCAAAGGGATTGCCCGGAGCGGCTTTCCCGTCCGCCGTCAGCCGAAGGATCTTTCCACCCAAGGCACTGGTGTCCTGCGGTTGCTCACGGCGCTGGGAGTCGCCGGTGCCGGCGTAGAGGTAGCCGTCCGGACCGAAGCGGATCCTTCCGCCGTTGTGGGTGGTGGCCTTGGGAATGCCGGAAAACAACACCTCCGGAGTGCCCAGCGCCAGGCTTCCGGAGCCATCCGGCGCGAGCTTCATCCGTGCGATGCGGTTGTCCGTCGCCGAGGTGAAGTAGGCGTAAAGCCAGCGATCGGTAGTGAACCGCGGTGAAAGTGCCAGGCCCAGCAGCCCGCCTTCACCGCCAGGCACGACGCCGGACACCTCACCTATAGTGGTGGCCTTTCCGTCCCGGATTCCCTTGAGGAGCGCCGTATCGCGCTCCGAAACCACAGCTGTGCCGTCCGGCAGGAACACCACCGACCACGGAATCTGCAGTCCGGCGTCGAGCTTGCCCACCACCTCGAGCCGGCCCGCTGAGGTCCCGGAGGTGCCTGGGTCTGATGGGACGCCTGTGCAGGCCGCCACGCCAAGGGCCACCGAGCACAGCAGGAACGCCGCCCTCGCCGCCCAAGCTCCGGCCAATCCGCGCATCCTCAGCCCGCCGACCGTGCCGATTGCGGGCCGGTCTAGTGGCGGCCCCGGCGGGGTGGCCGGAAACCTGCCGCTTCCGCGTGGGCGGCCGATTCGAACCAAACGTCCGCCGGAGCGTCGGCGTAACCGCTGTTGTCCTCGTCGTGGTAGGTCATGGTGGCGGCGTCGCCCTTAACCGGGTAGCCCTCGGGGGCCGCGCCGTCGGATGCCGCGCCGACGGAGCCTGCCCCGTACGGGTGTTCAGCGGCCAGATGGCCTGCTGCTGTGGCCGGGGATTGGCCCTGTTCTTCGGCGGATTCTCCGGCGGTTCCTTCGGCAGCCGTTTCTGCCGCAGCTGTTTCCGCGCCGGGCAGCGTGGGGGAGTGCGGATCGGTGTACTCGTGATGGTGGGTGGGCGTACCTGCGGCATCCGTCCATGAGGCCTCCCACTCGGCCCTGTCCGCTGCGGCCCTCTCCGGTGCGCCGTCGGCGCGCGTCACGTCGTCGGCAGTAACGCCCCCGGCATCCGTCTCCGTTGCCGCACTGGCGCCGGCCGCCGGCGCCTGCGGCCGGCTCGACTCCCAGTCGTCCACGTCGCCCCCGCCCGCTGTATCCACCTTGGTATTGGTGTCCACCACGGGCTCATCCACCACGGGTTCGTCAAGCACGGGGGAGCTGATCTCAGGTTCATTGGCCACCACGGGTTGCTGATTTGCAGCATCGGGTACCTCCGCGGCGCGTTCCTCTTCTTCCGCGCGACGGGCTTCCGCTTCTTCAACGGCTGTGTCCTCCGCGACGGGGCCGCTGCCTTCGGCGGCTTCCCTGCCCAAATTGGTGACCCCGGCCAGTCCGGCTACACCGGCCGCTGCGGCTGCGGTCTCCGGTACGGACGAGGTGAAGCCGGGTTCAGTGGCAGCAGGTGGTGCGGTTGTCGTATTCCTTCTCCGGCTGGCAAGCCACCAGACAATTGCGACGATCAGAACAATAACGATGACACCAATCAGCCATTCCATGGTGTTGCCCTTCTGCTAACCGGGTTTGCAGTGCTTCCAGTGAGTGGTGTTCCCGACGTTACGTGGCTGTTTATGGGCTGTCCAGCACTTCTGCCGGCACCGGCCGCGCCGGAAATATTCGGTATTTTGGCTTTTTCCCGCTTTGCGCCGGTTCCCTGCAGGGTGGTGGCACATAGACTTTGGGTCATGAGTGAGACCACCCGGATTTCCACAGACAATGCGCCGGACATCAAACCCCGCAGCAGGGTTGTCACTGACGGCATTCACGCAGCTCCCGCACGCGGAATGTTCCGTGCCGTGGGCATGGGAGACGACGATTTCGCAAAGCCGCAAATCGGCGTCGCAAGTTCCTGGAACGAGATCACGCCCTGCAATCTTTCCCTCAACAGGCTTGCCCAAGGCGCCAAGGAAGGCGTTCACGCAGGCGGTGGATTCCCGATGCAGTTCGGAACCATTTCCGTTTCCGACGGGATCTCCATGGGCCACGAGGGTATGCACTTCTCCCTTGTCTCGCGCGAGGTCATCGCCGACTCCGTGGAAACGGTGATGCAAGCCGAACGCATCGATGGCTCGGTACTGCTGGCCGGCTGCGACAAGTCCCTCCCCGGCATGCTCATGGCTGCTGCGCGGCTCGACCTCGCCAGCGTGTTCCTCTACGCGGGCTCCATCATGCCCGGCTGGGTCAAGTTGGAGGACGGCTCGGAGAAGGAAGTCACGTTGATTGACGCCTTCGAGGCCGTAGGCGCATGCGCCGCCGGGAAAATGAGCCGCGAGGACCTGGACCGCATCGAAAAGGCCATCTGCCCGGGCGAAGGCGCGTGTGGCGGCATGTACACGGCCAACACCATGGCCTGTATCGGCGAAGCCTTGGGAATGTCACTTCCCGGATCCGCCGCCCCGCCATCGGCAGACCGCCGTCGTGATGACTTTGCCCGCAAGTCCGGCGAAGCGGTGGTGAACCTGCTGCGCCTTGGAATCACCGCGCGGGACATCATGACCAAGAAGGCCTTTGAGAATGCCATCGCGGTGACCATGGCGTTTGGTGGTTCCACGAATGCCGTCCTCCACCTGCTTGCGATCGCCCGCGAGGCGAATGTGGAATTGACGCTCGCTGACTTCAACCGCATCGGCGACAAGATTCCGCACCTCGGCGACCTCAAGCCGTTTGGCCGCTATGTCATGACCGACGTCGACAGGATCGGCGGCGTGCCGGTCATCATGAAAGCACTGCTCGACGCCGGGCTGCTGCACGGCGACTGCCTCACGGTGACGGGCAAGACCCTCGCCGAGAACCTCGCCTCGATCAACCCGCCGGACCTGGACGGCAAGATCCTGCGTGCACTGGACAACCCCATCCACAAGACCGGAGGGATCACGATTCTCCACGGTTCCTTGGCTCCGGAGGGTGCGGTGGTGAAGAGCGCCGGCTTCGATGCCGATGTCTTTGAGGGAACCGCCCGGGTGTTCGAACGTGAGCAGGGTGCGTTGGATGCTTTGGACAACGGCGAAATCCACAAGGGCGACGTCGTGGTGATCCGCTATGAAGGTCCCAAGGGCGGTCCCGGCATGCGCGAGATGCTGGCCATCACCGGTGCCATCAAGGGTGCGGGCCTCGGGAAAGACGTCCTGCTCCTGACGGACGGCCGCTTCTCGGGAGGCACCACCGGTTTGTGCATCGGCCACGTTGCGCCTGAAGCGGTCGACGGCGGTCCCATCGCCTTCGTGAAGGACGGCGACCGCATCCGCGTGGACATCGCAGCCCGTTCGTTCGACCTCCTGGTTGATGAAGCGGAGCTGGAAGCCCGCAAGGAAGGCTGGCAGCCGCTTCCTGCCAAGTTCACCAAGGGCGTCCTCGCCAAGTACGCCAAGCTCGTCCACAGTGCCTCCACGGGCGCTTACTGCGGGTAGTTACCGCTTTGGACTCCGCCGCCCTTTTGGGCGGCGGAGTCCGGAACTTGGACATCGATGTCCAAATAGTGGGATACGATTGTGCTCGATTGACACGTATCTCACTTTGAGGGAACACTGAACGCATGATCTCATTCGTTACCGTCGGCGTCGTCGTCCTTACCAAGCGCGTGGCATAGCCCGACTGGTAACGAACTGTCACGCGCAAACCCCTCGAAGAGCCGGAAGGCTGAGGGGTTTTTTTATTTGCAAGACCCACCATTTGAAGATCCACTAAGGAAGAGTCCGATGAGCAAAGGATCGCCGATCAGCCCCTCGCTGATGGCTGCAAAGTCCGCTGGAGCCCCTAAAGCTCCGGAAAAGGTCGACCGTACGGCTGACACCGTCGTCGACGCTGCTGCACCTCTCTCTCCTGTACTTGGGCCGAACAACGTTGTACCCCCAACGGTGATGACCGGCTCGCAAGCAATTGTCCGTTCGCTCGAAGAACTCGGCGTGGACGATATTTTCGGTTTGCCCGGTGGCGCGATCCTGCCCACCTACGACCCCTTGATGGCCTCCAGCATGAATCACATCCTGGTCCGTCACGAACAGGGAGCCGGCCACGCCGCGCAAGGCTACGCCATGGTTACCGGACGGGTTGGCGTCTGCATCGCCACCTCGGGCCCCGGTGCCACCAACCTCGTCACCGCCATCATGGATGCCCATATGGACTCCGTACCGATGGTTGCCATCACTGGCCAGGTTTCCAGCGGGGTCATCGGTACCGATGCCTTCCAGGAAGCCGACATCGTGGGCATCACCATGCCCATCACCAAGCACTCGTTCCTGGTGACCGACCCCAACGACATCCCGCATGTCATGGCAGAAGCCTTCCACCTGGCTTCCACCGGACGTCCGGGCCCGGTGCTCGTGGACATCGCCAAGGACGCCCAGGTTGGCCAGATGACCTTCTCCTGGCCGCCGAAGGTGGACCTTCCCGGTTACCGCCCGGTGGTCCGTGGACACAACAAGCAGGTTCGTGAGGCGGCCAAGCTGATCGCTGCCTCGAGCAAGCCTGTCCTTTATGTAGGTGGAGGCGTGGTCAAGGGCCACGCTTCGGCCGAACTGATGGAGCTGGCCTTGGCAACGGGCGCTCCGGTGGTCACCACACTGATGGCGCGCGGAGCTTTCCCCGACTCGCACCCGCAGCACGTGGGCATGCCCGGCATGCACGGCTCGGTTTCGGCCGTGACGGCGCTCCAGCAGGCAGACCTGCTGATCACCCTGGGCGCGCGCTTCGATGACCGCGTCACGGGCGTGCTCAAGACCTTCGCCCCGTTCGCCAAAGTGATCCACGCGGACATCGATCCTGCGGAGATCTCCAAGAACCGCACGGCCGATGTGCCGATCGTAGGTTCGGTCAAGGAGATCATTCCGGAGCTGACCGAGGCCGTGAAGGCCCAGTTTGAGCAAAGCGGAACGCCGGACCTCGACTCGTGGTGGGCCTTCCTGGGCAACCTGCGCGATACCTACCCCTTGGGCTGGACCGAGCCGGAAGACGGCCTGTCTGCGCCGCAACGTGTCATCAAGCGCATCGGTGAGCTGACCGGTCCTGAAGGCATCTATGTTGCCGGCGTCGGCCAGCATCAGATGTGGGCTGCGCAGTTCATCAACTATGAGCGCCCGCATGCTTGGCTCAACTCCGGCGGCGCAGGCACCATGGGCTACTCCGTGCCGGCGGCGATGGGCGCCAAGGTCGGCGAGCCGGACCGCGTGGTTTGGGCCATCGACGGCGACGGCTGCTTCCAGATGACCAACCAGGAACTGGCTACCTGCGCCATCAACAACATCCCAATCAAGGTAGCCATCATCAACAACTCGTCGCTGGGCATGGTCCGTCAATGGCAGACCCTCTTCTACGAGGGCCGCTACTCCAACACGGACCTCAACACCGGCCACGACACCATCCGTATCCCGGACTTCGTCAAGCTGGCAGACGCCTACGGTTGCGCCGCACTCCGTTGCGAGCGTGACGAGGACATCGACGCCACCATCCAGAAGGCCCTCGAAATCAACGACCGCCCCGTGGTCATCGACTTCGTCGTGAGCCCCAACTCGATGGTCTGGCCGATGGTGCCCGCAGGCGTCAGCAATGACCAGATCCAGGTTGCCCGAAACATGACCCCGGAATGGGAAGAGGAGGACTAGGCATGACCCGCCACACACTGTCCGTTCTGGTAGAAGACAAGCCCGGCGTGCTGACCCGCGTGGCCAGCCTCTTTGCCCGGCGTGCATTCAACATCAACTCCCTGGCTGTGGGACCCACCGAGGTTCCCGGCATGTCCCGCATGACTGTGGTCGTCGACGCCGACGGCGACTTGATCGAGCAGGTCACCAAGCAGCTCAACAAGTTGGTCAACGTGATCAAGATTGTTGAGCTGACTTCAGAATCTTCCGTACAACGCGACCACATCCTGGTCAAGGTACGTGCGGATGCCGCAACACGTCTGCAGGTTACCCAGGCTGCAGACCTGTTCCGTGCCGCCGTCGTCGATGTGTCTACCGACTCGTTGGTGATAGAGGCAACCGGTACCCCGGAAAAGCTCGCAGCACTGCTTTCAGTGCTTGAGCCGTTCGGCATCCGCGAAATTGTGCAGTCCGGCACCTTGGCCGTTGGACGGGGATCCCGCTCCATGAGTGACAGGGCGCTTCGCTCCGCGTGAGCCATGCCCGCGCGGGCAACGCCCAATACCGCAGCACCACCATCAATATCGAGAAATCCACTCAAGAGGAGTTACGCAAGTGACTGAAATGTTCTACGACGACGACGCAGACCTGTCGATCATCCAGGGTCGCAAGGTTGCCATTGTCGGCTATGGCTCCCAGGGCCACGCCCACGCGCTCAACCTGCGCGATTCCGGCGTCGAGGTTGTCATCGCGCTCAAGGACGGGTCGAAGTCGACCGCCAAGGCACAGGACGCAGGCTTCACGGTCAAGAACGTTGCCGACGCCGCCGAATGGGCCGACGTCATCATGATCCTCGCGCCGGACCAGCACCAGCGTGCGATCTACAACGACTCCATCAAGGACAAGCTGACCGAGGGCAAGGCCCTCGCCTTCGCCCACGGCTTCAACATCCGTTTCGGCTACATCGAGGCTCCGGCCGGTGTCGACGTCATCCTGATCGCTCCGAAGGCACCGGGCCACACCGTGCGCCGCGAATTCGAAGCCGGACGTGGCATCCCGGACATCATCGCCGTCGAGCAGGACGCTTCCGGTTCCGCTTGGGACCTGGCCAAGTCCTACGCCAAGGCAATCGGCGGCACGCGCGCCGGTGTCATCAAGACCACCTTCACCGAAGAGACCGAAACCGACCTGTTCGGTGAGCAGGCGGTTCTCTGCGGCGGCGTTTCCCAGCTGGTCCAGTACGGCTTCGAAACCCTGACCGAGGCCGGCTACCAGCCGCAGATCGCCTACTTCGAGGTTCTTCACGAGCTCAAGCTCATCGTTGACCTCATGTGGGAGGGCGGCATCGCCAAGCAGCGCTGGAGCGTTTCCGACACCGCTGAGTACGGCGACTACGTCTCCGGCCCCCGCGTCATCACCCCCGAGGTGAAGGAAAACATGAAGGCTGTCCTCGCGGACATCCAGAACGGTGCCTTCGCCAAGCGCTTCATCGACGACCAGGACAACGGCGCCGTCGAGTTCAAGGAACTCCGCGCCAAGGCTGAGAAGCACCCGATCGAAGAAGTTGGCCGCGAGCTGCGTTCGCTCTTCTCCTGGCAGCAGCAGGACGAGGACTACGTCGAAGGCTCGGCTGCACGCTGATTTCTTCGATGCAATGCCCGTCCGGCACTTCAGCCGGGCGGGCATTGTCCGTTTCATGCGTCTTTCGATTCCCTTCGAAGGACTGTGAACTTCTTCACAACCGGCGTGTCCGGCCCGTAACATCCCTGAGCGGGCGCCGGAATCGAGGTCCCGATTCGATATTCTGGGCCTGTCCGGCGTCGTGCCCGGGCCCCGCATCCGCTCCTTGTCCAGTACTGTTCCCAAGTTGTCCAAAGTAAGGTGCCACCCGTGTCAGCCACCAAACCCGTCGTCCTCCTCGCCGAGGAACTCTCGCCCGCCACGATCGAGGCGCTGGGCCCGGATTTCGAAATCCGCCAGACCGACGGCGCCGACCGCTCCCAACTGCTGTCCGCCATTGCCGACGTCGATGCCATCCTGGTCCGTTCGGCCACGCAGGTTGACGCCGAAGCCATCGCCGCCGCCAAGAACCTCAAGGTCATTGCCCGAGCAGGCGTAGGGCTGGACAACGTGGACATCAAGTCCGCAACCCAGGCAGGCGTCATGGTGGTCAACGCGCCCACCTCCAACATCGTCTCTGCCGCCGAACTCACCGTGGGGCACATCCTGAGCCTGGCCCGCCATATTCCCCAGGCAAGCTCCGCCCTCAAGAACGGCGAATGGAAGCGTTCCAAGTACACGGGTATTGAACTGTTCGAGAAAAAGATCGGCATCATCGGCCTGGGCCGCATCGGCGCCTTGGTAGCGGCACGCCTCCAAGGCTTCGACACCGAAATCCTGGCGTACGACCCCTACATCACTTCCGCCCGGGCCGCCCAGCTCGGCGTCAAGCTCGTCACGCTCGATGAACTCCTGGAAAATGCGGACTTCATCACCATCCATATGCCCAAGACGCCCGAAACCGTGGGCATGCTGGGCGCCGACGCCTTCCGCAAGATGAAGGAGTCCGCGTACGTCATCAACGTTGCCCGCGGCGGACTGGTGGATGAGGAAGCGCTGTACACCGCGTTGAAGGAAGGCCAGATCGCCGGCGCCGGCGTGGACGTCTTCGTCAAGGAGCCCAGCACCGACCTGCCGTTCTTCGAACTCGACAACGTGGTGGTGACTCCCCACCTTGGCGCCTCCACCGACGAGGCCCAGGAGAAGGCCGGCGTGTCCGTGGCCAAGTCCGTGCGTCTCGCCCTTGCCGGTGAGCTCGTGCCGGACGCCGTCAACGTGGCCGGCGGCGTCATCGCCAGCGACATCCGTCCCGGCATCCCGCTGATCGAAAAGCTTGGGCGAATCTTCACCGCCCTCACCCACGCTTCGCTGACCCAGATCGATGTGGAGGTTGCCGGCGAGATCGCGGCACTTGACGTCAAGGTCCTTGAGCTGGCTGCCCTGAAGGGCGTCTTCGCCGACGTCGTGACCGAGCAGGTTTCCTACGTCAACGCGCCCGTGATCGCCGAGCAGCGCGGCATCAACACGCGCCTGATCACCACTCCTGACGCAGAGGACTACCGCAACGTCCTGACCATCCGAGGAGCCCTCAGCGACGGTTCCCAGATCTCCGTGGCAGGTACCCTCACCGGGCCCAAGCAGGTGGAGAAACTGGTGGGCGTCAACGGCTACGACGTCGAGATTCCGATCAGCGAACACCTGGTTGTGGTGGCCTATGCCGACCGCCCCGGCGTTATCGGCACCATCGGCCACATCCTGGGCATGAACAACATCAACATCGGCGGCATGCAGGTGGCGCGGCAGACTGAGGGGGGCCAGGTCCTGGCCCTCCTGACGATCGACAGCTCCGTCCCGCAGCAGGTCCTGGAAGCAATCAAGGCAGGCATCGGCGCCGACATGGTCCGCGAAGTCGACCTCGAGGACTAGGCGTCATCCTATTAGCTGATTTTGGCGTGCCGGGGACACGCCTCTGACGCGCCGGAGTGGCCGGTCTGCTTACAATGGCTGGGTCCGGAATTCGGACCCGGCAGCAGGCCGGCCACTACTTTTTGCACATACAGCGCGGGATTCCTTTGTGTTTTTGAGGGGTCGCGGCCCATGTGTGCGCGCCCGCAATCAAGGTCTCAGGGAGCCCAATGAACGCCGTCCAAAGGTTCATCAGAAGCCGTGTGCTGCTGCTGACCGCGGCCATTTTGATCGTCGCGATGTGCTTGTCAGTCCTCGTCCAGAGCCAGTCGCAGGCGGCTCTGAACCGGACCGTGGATGAGAACTCGCGCGGTCTCTACGACATCCTGGTCCAGGCCAAGCCTGACCAGGCGAAGGACGGCGGGGGCGGTGCGCTGATCCAGCCGGAGATTGCCAACGGCCAGGGAGGAATCAGCTTCGACCAGCTGGACAAGATCCGCTCCATGGGCCAGACGGCCGTCGCGGCGCCCATCAGCCTGGTTTCCCGGGTTTCGCAGAACCTTGAGGCACCGCGGCTGAACGCCATGGACTACCTCGGCTACAACGCCGGCCTCGCAGGTGCCGTAACCGCCGGTGACCCCTCCGCCATGGACTCCAGCAAGTGGCCCGCCGCAGAATCGGTCCTGTCCGCAACTCCCAAGAAGTACCGGCTTACCGCCACGGCGACGAGCTCCGACGGCGTCAACCAGCAGACCCTGTTCAAGACCAGCGCCGAGGGCACGCTGGGCAAGGGCCGGTTGGTCCAGGAGCAGACCACCGGCGGCAGCAATGTCCGCATCGCCGGACCCGACGGCGAAACCGGCATCAAGTTCCCGGCTCCGGCCTTGGGCTCCGAGCACAACCTGTTCAACCTTTCGGTGGCCCTGCCGTTGGCCCCTGAGGTGACCGAGTCCGTCGTCGCCGTCGACCCGGCCGCCGAAAGGGCGCTTTTGGGTTCCGCCGGAGACTTCCTGGCACCGCTTCAAAAGGCGCCGCCCGCCGATGCCCGCAACGCCGGGGCAATCGGCCGGCACTTCGAAAGTCTCTTCACCACGGGCCTGAGCATGCAGCAACTTGAAGAAGGCCCCGACTTCCTTGGCGTGAAGCTGAAGTACTGGGCCCCGCTGATGACCCAGTACCAGCAGGCCAAGCGCGACGGCCTCCTGACGGACGACTCCCAGGCCATCCCGCTCATCGTCCGCTCGGGCACCTCTCTGGACCTCCAGTACTCCGTCAAGATCGAAGAGATCGACTCCAGCGGCAAGGTGGTCAACGACGTCGGCACCGTGACGCGTTCGCTGGACAAGGACTACCTGCCGTTCGTCTCCAAGTCTCCCTTCGCCCTCGAGTGGCCGGGATCCACCGACCACAGCAAGCTGCTGGGCAGCACAGCCTCCTTCGGCCAGGGCCTTTATGACCCCGCTACCTGGAGCACGGCTTTTGCCGCCGCGCCGAAGTACAAGGACGGCGATGCAGCCGCGAACGGTGCCACGGACAAGACCGCTACGCCGGGGGACTGGGTGACCGTCAACCGCCTTCCGGAGAAGTCTTCGTTCGGCGCGGCTGTGGACCAGACCCAGCGCAAGCCTGTTGATGAGCGCTCCTACCGCGAGGACCTCGCCACCGGAAAGAAGCCTGCCACCCCCATGCCAATGGTCTACGGCACCTTCAACCCGGCTGACGTCCAGGCCGCGGCCGGCGATGTGAACAAGCTCCCGCTCGGTGGCTACGATCCCGCGCCCATGACCCTGGCAAAGGATGCCCAAGGCAAGGATGCCAATAACACCCAGCTCAAGCCTTCCTTGAGCGCCACCGGCCTCGTCAGCCAATCCGCGGGTGCCATCACGGACTACTACGGCCTTGCGGCTGCACGCGGTTACGACTCCAATGCCAACGTCATTGACGCCATCCGGGTCCGTGCCAGCGCCACGGGCAACTGGAAGCAGGCACAGCCGGAAGTTGAGAAACTGGCTACCCAGATCCGGGAACTGGGCCTTGAAGCGACCGTGGTGGCGGGCTCGGCCCGTGAAGATGCCAACATCTTCGTGCCCGGCTACAGCAAGGATGATTCCGGCAAAGAGTCCCCGCTCGGCACCGTCCAGCAGTCGTGGGTACGCCAGGACGCTGCCGACGCCGTTTCCGGATCGCTGACCGGTACCAACGTCACGCTCCTCTTCCTGACCCTGCTCGGCGCCACCCTGCTGACCGGCGCCTCGACCGTCAGCTACATCCGCCAACGCAGGAGCGAAGCGGGAATCCTCCGCGCGATGGGCTGGACCCAGAAGCGCATCAGGTCCTGGGTCCTGGAAGAATTCGCCGTGGGAGCTGCCGCCCTGGCGGCAGCAGGTATCATCCTGAGCCTCCTTAGCTGGAACCTCGCCACCGTGATTGTTTCGGTGACGATGCTGATCATCTACGCCGGTGCTGCCCTCCTCGCGGCCCAGCAGTTGCGCCACCGCGTAGTGGTGGACCAGGAACCGCAGCACGACGATCGCCTCGTGACCGTGGATTCGCCGTTGACATTCGCCAACAGGCAACTCACTACCAACCGGTTCAACTCGATCTCTTTGGCCGTGGCTGTAGGTGTCTTCGGCGCCGCTGTGGGTGCACTGATTGCCCTGCTGATAGATATTCCCCGCGCCGCGGGCGCCAGCGCGCTCAGTGGCCTTGCCGCGGCGAGCGTGGCGCTGCCCAGTGTCATCCTGGCAGTGTTCGGCGTCCTGGTCGGCTTGCTGCTGACATTGGTCACCGGCCGCTTCGAACTGCACGCCAAGCGCGAATACCTTGGCACCTTGCGTGCCATGGGCTGGAACCCTGACATGCTGGGCCAGGTCCGGTTCTTCGAAAACGCCCTGGTGGGCACAGTGGCACTTCCCCTGGGCGTCCTCGGCGCACTGGGACTGGGCCTCCTCCTGGCACCCTATGCTGCCCTGTGGGCCGGGCTGGCTGGTCTGCTGGCCGTAATTTGCTGGATTCCGATTGCAACGAAAGTAGTCAAATGACCGAGACTCCCAACCCCGAGCTGACGGCGACCCCGGAATCCACGGAAGAGTCGCTGCAAACCCGTGCCAACACGATCGTGAAGGCCGCAGACCATGCCACCCCCTTGGAGCTCAGCCGCGTCACCATCCACTACGGTGGCGACAAGGGCGGTGCCGAGGAGGTCGACGTCGTCGATGACTTCAACCTGACCCTCCACGCGGGTGAAATGCACTGCATCGCCGGCCGTAGCGGCTCCGGCAAGACCAGTATCCTGACCGTGAGTGCCGGACTGACGCTGCCGACGTCGGGCAAGGTCTTTTGGGAGGGCCATTCGCTGGAGGCGATGGGCGACGACGAAATCGCCGACCGCCGCCGGGCGCTCATCGGGTACGTCGACCAGGGCGGTGCCTTGATTGACGGCATGAGCGCGCTGGAGAACGTCCTCCTGCCGGCCGTGCCTGATGGTGAGGTGGAACAGCGGACCGAAATGGCCAAGGACCTTTTGGACCTGGTAGGCCTGGGCCGCCGCATGCGTCACCGCCCCGCCCAGCTCTCCGGTGGTGAGCGCCAGCGTGTCGCGATCGCCCGCGCACTGATCCTCGGTACCCGCGTCCTGGTGGTCGATGAGCCCACGGCCAGCCTTGACCGCGCGGCCGCCAACCGCATCATCGGAATCCTGAAGGACACCACCAGCGATGGCATCGCGGTACTCGTGGCGTCACACGACCATGAACTGGTCCGGCTCAGCGATACGCTGACCGAGCTTAACTAGCTTCTCCACACCGAAAATAAAGGTAACTTCTTAGAGTGACGTCTGCAGAGAAATCCCCGTTCTACATCACCACGGCCATCAGCTACCCCAACGGCGTGCCGCACATCGGGCATGCCTATGAGGTCATCGCCACTGATGCCATGGCGCGCTTCAAGCGCCTGGACGGACATGAAGTCTTCTTCATGACGGGTACGGATGAGCACGGACTCAAGATGCAGCAGTCCGCCGAGAAGGAAGGCCTCACGGCGAAGGAACTCGCTGACCGCAATTCGGCCGCCTTCAAGCAGATGAGCCAGGACCTGGGCATCTCCCATGACCGCTTCATCCGTACGACGGACGCTGACCACTATGCGGCCTCGCAGGCCATCTGGAAAAAGATGGAAGCCAATGGCGATATCTACCTTTCCAAGTACGAGGGGTGGTACTCCGTCCGCGACGAGGCCTACTACGTCGAGGACGATACCGTGGTGAAGGAGGACGGCCTCCGCTATTCCAAGGAAACGGACACTCTGGTGACGTGGACGGCGGAGGAGAGCTACTTCTTCCGGCTTTCCGCCTACCAGGAAAAGTTGCTTGCCCTCTACGAGGAGCAGCCGGAGTTCGGCGCCCCGCAGTCCCGTTTCAACGAGGTCATCAGCTTTGTGAAGCGCGGCCTCGAGGACCTCTCGATCAGCCGCACCACCTTTGACTGGGGCGTTCCCGTGCCGGGCGACGAGAAGCACGTCATGTACGTGTGGGTGGACGCGCTTACCAACTACCTCACCGGTGCAGGCTACCCGGACGTCGAGTCGGAGTCCTTCAAGAAGTTCTGGCCAGCCGACGTGCATGTCATCGGCAAGGACATCTCGCGTTTCCACGCCATCTACTGGCCGGCGTTCCTCATGAGTGCAGGGCTCGAATTGCCCAAGCGCGTCATGATCCACGGCTTCCTCACCAACAACGGCGTGAAGATGTCCAAGTCGCTCGGCAACGTGGTGGCTCCGCAGGACTTCGTGGAGCGCTACGGCTTGGACCAGTGCCGTTTCTTCTTCCTGCGCGAGGTTCCGTTCGGTGCGGACGGCAGCTACAACCATGAAGCCATTGTCGGTCGAATGAACTCGGACCTGGCCAACAATTTCGGCAACCTGGCCCAGCGGTCCTTGTCCATGGTGGCCAAGAACTGCGAAGGCAAGGTCCCGGTTCCCGGCGAATTCAGCGCTGAGGACCAGGAATTGCTGGCCAAGGCCGGTTCGTTGCTGGAAACTGCCCGGGGTGCGTTCGAGAAGCAGGAATTCAGCCGTGCCCTCGAGGCCATCTGGACGGTGCTGGGAGATACCAACGCCTACTTCGCCGAGCAGGCTCCATGGGTGTTGCGCAAGACCGACGTCGAGCGCATGAATACGGTCCTGTACGTCACCTTGGAGGTAGTCCGGATCGTGGCGATCCTCGCCCAGCCGGTCATGCCGTCGTCGTCCGCCAAGCTGCTTGAGGTCCTTGGCCAGCCGGAAGGCGAGGCCCGCCAGTTTGCTGCCATCGCCACGCCGATTGTGCCCGGCACGGAGCTTCCCGCTCCTGTTCCCGTGTTCCCGCGCTACGAGGAACCTGCCGAACCCTCTCTCACCTGACGCCCCGAAACGGCGAACGCTCTCTCACCTCCTTCCGGTCAAACCGGGGAAGGTGAGAGAGCGTTTCGGTTTAAGGGGTGTTAGGTGAGAGAGCGTCAGGCGGTAGCGAGGCCCTCCACGGGTGACAACCGAGCCGCGCGTCGGGCCGGGAGCACCGACGCCAGCAACCCGGCCACCACGGCAACACCGAACACAGCCGCAAGTTGGAGCCACGGAACCGACGGAACGACGTCGGCCATGCCGCCCAGCGTCGCCTGGGCGCCGAGCCAGCCGTAGACAATACCCATCCCGGAGCCGAGGAGAGCCGCCACTCCGGCGACCAGCACGGCCTCGATCGCGAGCATCCCGCGGAGTTGCCCCGTGGTCAGACCCAAGGCCCGGAGGAGCGAGTTTTCGCGTGTCCGTTCCATGACGGACAGGGACAGGGTGTTGGCCACGCCGATCAGAGCGATGACCACAGCGATCCCGAGCAAGCCTGTCACCACCAGGAGCAGGACGTCGATGATGCTGTTGAACGTGGCCCGCTCAATGGCCGAGCCGCTCACCGTGCGCTCCGGCACTCCCAGGATTGACGCGACTTCCTTCTGCAGTGCCTGCACCTGCTCGCCGGATACCGAGTCGTCCAACTTCACCCAAACCATGGAGGGTGCCCCGGCCAAAGCCCCGCCGGGGATGGCGGATTTCTCCACGAAGGGCGGCACGTGCCGGGTCCTCAGGACCTTGGCATCGAGCGAGGTGGTACCTGCGGTTGTGGTGATGTTCGCCTTGCCCGGTGTCGAATCCTCCGGAAGGTAGACCATTCCCGCAGCCGGTTGCAGCTTGGCGTCCCGCAGCACGGAGGACGCTTCCGTTCCGTCGATTGCGTAGACGGTGCCGCCGCCGTCGGGCGTGGCTGAATCGGCGAGCCGGCCGACGGGTTGCAGCAGCACTGCAGCGCTCACACCGTCCAAGGACGCGAGGCGGCTTACGGCGTCCGTGACGCCGGGACCGTCCGTTTGCGTCGCCAGGTCTATGGGGTAGGTTTCCGAGAGCGTGCTGTTGAAGGCCTGGCGTGCCGTGGAAGCTCCGGTCATCATCAGGGAAACCAAGGTGACACCGATCAAGAGTGCCGCAGCAGTCGCCGAGGTCCGGGCCGGGTTACGCGTGGCGTTGACGGCCGCGAGCATTCCGGGCACCCCCGCGGGCGCAGCCAGGCGCCCGGCCCAAGCTACCACCGTGGGGATGAAGAGGGTGGAACAGAGCAGGATGCCGACGAAGGACACAGCCCCACCCAGCAACGCCACCGGCAGGGACACCTTGACGCTGCCGAAGACCAGCAAAGCCGTTCCGCCGAGCAGGGCCGCCACGCCCAACGCGAGGCGGACCTTTCCGCGTCGGTTCTTGACGGTCGCTTCGTCCGCGGGGCGGAGGGCCGCGAGGGGAGCGACGGCGGTGGCCGCCTTTGCGGGCACCAACGCCGCGACGACGGTCAGCAACGTTCCGGCCAGCAGCCCGGCGATGATGGCCGACGGCGGCACAGCCAGCGTGGCGAACGACTGTTCGGGTTGGGTCCTGGCCCAGGCGACAAGCCCCGACATGAGCCCGATGGCTGCCACAACACCGAGCGCTGAAGCTGCCAGTCCCACAACGAGCGCCTCGACCATCACCGAAGCCCTGATTTGTGATCGGCCTGCCCCCAGGCAACGCAGCAAGGCAAGTTCCCTGGTGCGCTGTGCGATGAGGACGGAGAACGTGTTTGCCACAACCAGTGTTGACACGAGGACGGCGACGCCCGCGAAGGCAAGCAGGACGATGGTCAGCTGGTCCTGGCCGGCGCTCAGCATCGCAACGGTGGAGGTGACCTTTTCCTGTGCCGTTTCCAGCACGGGTGTGTCGGCTCCAGCGGCCTCCATCCGGCGCGCGATGTAGTCCTTGGCGGCCGCTGTGTCTTCGCCGGGCTTGAGCGTGAACTGCATTCCGCTGTAGCCGGCTCCACTGTCCTGTACCGCATTGAGTACCGCCGTGCCGGCGATAATTTGGGCGGCGGAAGCGGAGAAGGGATCGTTGGTGGATTGCACCAGGCCGGAGATGGTCACTTTGGCGTTCTTGACCGGCCCGCCACCGTGCAGCTCAAGCGTGCTGCCGGGAGTGAGGCCCAGATGCTTGGCCGTCTTGATGTCGATGACGGCATCATAGGGATTGGCGGGCATCGAACCCGAGGACAAGACGGCGCTTTCCAGCGCAGCGGGTGCGGTGTTCCGCAGGCGACCATGCTGTTCGCCGCCCCCGGCCGCGAAGGTCACATACGTGGAACGCTCCGGATAACTCTCCTCCACGGCGGGCGAAGAAGCGGCAGCATCCACGGCTGCCTGGCTGAAAGGCTCCCCGTTCCTGGACGTGGCAACGAGGTCGGCATGGCGATAGGCCTCGCCGATGCTCGCACCCAGCGAGGCATTGGTGCTAGCACCGACCATGAGCGTGGCGGACAGGAACATGACGGACAGCATCACGGCCAGGCCGATTGCCACGAAACGGCGGTAATGGGTGGTTAGTTGGGACCAGGCGACGCGCAGCATGCTTAGGCTCCCAGCTTGCCAAGGGCAGCCAGCACAGCCTCGGCCGTGGGCTGGTGGATCTCGCCCACGAGGCCACCATCGCTCATCAGCACCACCCGGTCCGCGTAGCTTGCGGCCACTGGATCATGGGTCACCATAATGATGCTCTGCCCCATTTCCTGGCTGCTCCGGCGCAACAGGGCGAGGACTTCGCCGCCGGCTTTCGAATCCAGGTTGCCCGTGGGCTCGTCACCGAACACGACGTCGGGGCGCGTCAACAGGGCACGGGCAACGGCAACGCGCTGCTGCTGGCCACCGGACAACTCGTGGGGGCGGTGCTTCAATCTGTCCTTCAACCCAAGGGTGTTGACCACCGTCGCCAGCCATCCGGCGTCGGGCGCTGTTCCGGCCAGGGCCAGCGGAAGGGTGATGTTTTGCTCCGCCGTCAGCGTGGGCACCAGGTTGAAGGCCTGGAACACGAAGCCGATCCGTTCGCGCCTCAGTGCCGTCAATTCACGGTCGTTGAGTCCGGTAAGTTCGGTGCCCCCGAGCAGGATCCGCCCACTGTCCGCCGTGTCCAGTCCGGCCAGGCAGTGCATGAGCGTGGACTTGCCCGAGCCGGACGGTCCCATGATGGCGGTGAACTTCCCGGCGTCGAATCGGACCGACACGTTGTCCAGTGCCGTGACGCCGGTATCGGCCCGGCCGTAGCGCTTGGTCAGGGCAAAGGCCTCGACGGCGGCAGGTCCCTGGGCGGCCGCTGTGTGGATCGGCCGTTCCGGAATAGATGGGTGAGGGGCGGACGTGAAAGTTGTCATGCTTCCACGCTATTTTCCGGGGGCAGGGCAGTGGATCGCCCCGGAGGCCCATTCCGTCGGCTGCGGAGTCATACCTGGGTCTGACCGTCAGGCGCCGGGAGGATTACATCCCCGGCGAAACCGCTCCGGTTTCATAGGCGATTACCACAATCTGCACGCGGTCACGTGCACCCAGCTTGGCGAGGATGTGCCCGACGTGTGTCTTGACCGTTGCCTCGGAGAGGAACAGTCCGGCAGCTATCTCGGGGTTGGAACGGCCCTGGGCGATCAGGAGGAAGACCTCGTGCTCACGGGCCGTGAGGGATTCCACGGCGGCTGCGTGCTCGCTCCGCTCTGCCGTGGGTTCCCGGAGCAAAGGAGCCACGTGGTCCAGCAGGCGGCGTGTGGTGGAGGGTGCTATGACTGCGTCGCCGCGGTAGACGGTGCGGATCGCCTCAAGAAGCTCCTCGGGAGGGGCATCCTTGAGCAGGAAGCCGCTCGCGCCCGCGCGGATGGCTGCCAGGGCATATTCGTCGAGATCGAAAGTGGTCAGGACCACGATCTTGATCTCGGCACGTTGGGACCCGGGTGGCTGGGCCGCGGCCTGCTCCAGGATCCGCCGGGTAGCCTCGATGCCGTCCATGCCCGGCATGCGGACATCCATCAGGACCACGTCGGCAGTGGTGGCGCTGAGGGCCTGCACTGCCTCTATGCCGTTCCCTGCTTCAGCCACTACCTCAAGATCGGGCTGGGAGTTGATGAGCATGCCGAAGCCCGAGCGGACCAGTTGTTGGTCGTCGACGAGGGCAACCCTGATGGGTTGGTGTGCTTCCGGCATGGTTCAGGCCTCCGAATAGGGAATGAATGCGGACACAAGGAATCCGCCACCCTGTTCGGGGCCCGCGGACAAGGAACCATCGTAGAGGGAAATGCGTTCAGCCATGCCCCTTAGCCCGTTGCCCCCTTCGGCAGCCGGAGGGTCCGCGGCAGCACCGCGCCCGTCGTCGGCGATGTCCAGTTGCAGTCCGCGGCTTTGCCATGACAGCACCACGCGTGCAGTGGCCTTGGGCCCGCCATGCTTGATGACGTTGGTGAGGGCTTCCTGGATAGTGCGGTACGCGGTCAGTTCCGCCCCGGCTGGGAGGGCCCGGCGCGGCGTTCCCCGCTGTTCGAAAGAAAGCTGCAGGCTTGCGGCCCGGAATCCGAGGAGGAGTTCGTCCAGGTCGGACAACCGTGGTTGAGGCCGGGTAGAGGAGTCATCGTCAGAGCGCAGCACTCCCAGCAGCCTTCGCATTTCGCTGAGCGAGTCGCGGCCCGTTGCGGCGATGGTGGCGAGGGTCTCGATAGCGAGCTCGGGCTTGGTGGCCGCAGCGTACCGGGCACCGTCGGCCTGGGTGATGATGACGGATAGGGAATGGGCCACGATGTCGTGCATCTCGCGGGCGATGTGCGAGCGTTCGTCGGCGGCCGCCAGCTGCCGCTCCTGCTGCTGCTCGATTTCCAGGCGTCGGGTCCGGTCTTCGAGGGCCCGGAGCTGGAGCCGCCTCACCCGGGTGAGATCGCCCAGCGTCCAGCTGACCAAAACCAGCATCCAGATGAGGACTGTATAAAGGGCGCCGATAGTGAGGCCAAGAATCCCGGATTCCGCAGAACCGGAGTACTCCCGCGTGGTAAGCATGACCCCGCCGAGGAGCCCGAGCAGCAATACGGTTCGACTCGCCCAGGCAGGTCCGTAGGCCGCCGTCGCATAGATGATGAGCGGTACGGCAATTTGGCCGGCTACTGGTTCGGCTCCTGCCGCCCACTGGACAAGGCAGACCAAAACCACGACGCCGGCCGCCGCCACGGGCCGCGTCCGTCGCCAGGCGAGGGGCAAAAGCAGGCCGCACGAGAGGAAAAAGAGGAACGGCCTTCCGGCGAGCAGGTACACAGGCCCGAAGAGGAGCAGCAGGATGATGGTTGCCGCCAGATCCACCTTGAAGCGGTTGATCCGGAACCATTCGTAGAGCGCGTGCCTTCTATCCACGCTAAGACTCTATGGTGCCGGTCGGGCCACGGACATCATGCCGTGGTTGGAGATTCTCGGCGAGTGTTCAACAAGTGAGACGATTTTGACCAGCATGTGGATTCTGCGGCTAGATGGTCATATGAGCGCATCGTCCATCAATCTCGCTGTCATCCCCGGTGACGGCATTGGCCCCGAGGTCATTGCCGAAGCTGTCAAGGTCCTCGAAAAGGCTGTCGCCGCCGAAGGTGTCACCCTTGAGCAGACCCACTACAAGCTTGGCGCGCAGCACTGGCTTGAGACCGGCGAGACCCTACCGGACGAGGTCCTTGAGGACCTGCGCACCCGCGATGCCATTCTCTTCGGTGCCGTTGGCGCCGCCCCCGGCGATACCCGGATCCCTTCCGGAATCATCGAACGCGAAATGCTCCTCAAGCTCCGCTTCAGCCTGGACCACTACGTCAACCTGCGCCCGTCCCGACTCTACGGAACCGTCGGCAGCCCCTTGGCCAATCCGGGGGAGATCGACTTCATCGTGGTCCGCGAAGGAACCGAGGGGCCGTACGTGGGCAACGGCGGCACCTTGCGCGGTGGAACCCCCCACGAAGTTGCCACGGAGGTCTCCCTCAACACCGCCCACGGTGTGGAGCGCGTCGTCCGCGATGCCTTCCGACGGGCCAACGAGCGTCCCCGGAAGCACGTCACCCTGGTGCACAAGCACAACGTCCTGGTCTTTGCCGGGCACTTGTGGAAGCGCACGGTCGAAGCGGTGGCCAAGGAATTTCCCGAGGTCACCCACGACTACCTGCACATCGACGCGGCCACGATCTTCCTGGTCACGGACCCGTCCCGCTTCGATGTCATCGTCACCGACAACCTGTTCGGCGACATCCTGACCGACCTCGCTGCTGCCGTGACCGGCGGGATCGGCCTGGCCGCATCAGGAAACATCAACATGGACCGCACCTCACCGTCCATGTTCGAACCCGTCCATGGCTCCGCGCCGGACATCGCAGGCCAGCAGAAGGCGGACCCCACTGCTGCGATCCTGTCTGCAGTGCTGTTGCTGGACCACCTTGGCTACACCTCGGCGGCCCGCAAGATCGAAGCGGCAGTAATTGCCGACGTCGAAAGCCGCACCGGCGAACCGCGCAGCACCGCTGCAATCGGTGACGCCATTGCGGCCGCACTTTAGGCCCAATACTCAGGCGTAAGCTTGTCTTGAATTATTTACCTGCTTCCTTGGTCCATCGCTGAACCCACCCCTATTTCAGGGGAATCCGCGGTTCGCACTGCCAGGTAGCTGACTGTGGAGGAAACATGACTCAGACTGCCCATGGCGTCGAATTCAGCCAGCAGCTTTCGGCCAACCCGAAGTCTGTTGAGGAGCGTGCAGCCATCCTGGCGAACCCGGGATTTGGCGACTACTTCACCGACCACACCGCCGTCGTCGACTACAAGGTCGACGCCGAAGGCAAGGGCGGATGGCAGAACGCGCGCATTGAACCGTACGGACCCATCTCCCTGGACCCTTCGGCCGCGGTGCTTCACTACGGCCAGGAAATCTTCGAGGGCCTGAAGGCCTACCGCCACGCCGACGGTTCGGTGTGGACCTTCCGTCCGGAAGCCAACGCCGCCCGCCTCAACAAGTCGGCCCGCCGCCTGGCCCTGCCGGAACTGCCCGAGGAATACTTCCTGGGCGCTATCCGCGAATTGGTCCAGGCGGACCAGGAATGGGTTCCTTCCGGCGACGGCGAAGCGCTGTACCTGCGTCCCTTCATGATCGCCACGGAAGCATTCCTCGGCGTGCGTGCTGCCCGTGAAGTGTCCTTCCGGGTGATCGCGTCCCCTGCGGGCAACTACTTCGGTGGCGAACTCAAACCGGTGTCCATCTGGATCTCCCGCGAGTACGCCCGCGCCGGCCGCGGAGGAACCGGAGCCGCCAAGTGCGGTGGAAACTACGCGGCATCACTGATCGCGCAGCAGGAAGCCGAAGCCAACGGCTGCAAGCAGGTTCTCTTCCTGGACCACTTCAATGACGACGCCGTTGAGGAACTCGGCGGCATGAACGTGTTCTTCGTGTTCAAGGACGGTTCGCTCGCTACCCCGGCACTCAGCGGGACCATCCTGGAAGGCGTCACCCGTTCGTCGGTCATCCAGGTGGCCAAGGACATGGGCCGTGAAGTTTCCGAGCGCAAGATCACGCTGGACGAATGGCGTGACGGTGTTGCTTCCGGCGAAATCACCGAGGTCTTCGCTTGCGGCACCGCCGCCGTGATCACCCCGATCGGTGTCCTGAAGGACGCGACGGAGTTCATCGGCTCCGAGGATGCCAAGGCCGGCGAAACCACCATGGCCATCCGCGAGCAACTCCTTGGCATCCAGACCGGCACGGTCGAGGACCGCCACGGCTGGCTGACCCGCCTGGTCTAGCCACCGCTGTTCCAACCCGACGACGGCCCCCGCCCCCGGTGACTCCAGTCACCAGGGGGGGCCGCCGTCGTCCCCCGGTTCCTCTCTCACTTCCCGTCGGGTTTCGACGGTTCCTCTCTCACTTCCCGTCGGGTTTCGACGGTTCCTCTCCCGCTCGCCAACCGGATGTGCGAGAGGGATCGGATAGGTGGGGTGGGATGTGAGAGAGGAACGCTTGGGTGCAAAGATGGTCTGGTGACTTCCCACCAGCCAAGCGGCCCCGACCGGTCCGATAGCCCACTCCAGCGCAGCAGCGAGCTGACGCGCTTCAGGCTTGCCCCCAACCCGGGGCCCATGAGCCTTGACGGCACCAACTCCTATGTCATCGGCGCTCCGGGCTCACAACATGTCGCAATCGTCGATCCAGGGCCGGAAGACGGTCCGCATCTCGCCGCACTGGCTGCGTCCGGCAAGGTCGACGTCGTCCTGATAACCCACCGGCACGCCGACCACACGGAGGCATCGGCGCGGTTCCATGAGTTGACCGGCGCCCCTGTCCGTGCGGCCTTGGCCGAATACTGCCATGGGGGAGAGCCGCTCACGGACAACGAGGTGATCCACGCTGGCGGGGTAGAGATCCGGGTCCTGGCAACGCCGGGCCACACCTCTGACTCGCTGTGCTTCCACCTTCCGGAGGACGGCCCGAAGGGTTCCGTCCTGACGGGGGACACCATCCTGGGCCGCGGCACGACTGTCCTCGATTATCCTGACGGCCGGCTGGGGGACTACTTGGCGAGCTTGGACCGGCTCGAGGCCCTGGGCGCGGCAGCCCTCCTCCCGGCACATGGCCCGGTGCTCCCTGCGCTTGATGCCAAGTGCCGTGAATACCGGGAGCACCGGGAGCAGCGCCTCGAGCAGATCCGTTCCGCACTCGCCCTAGTGGGGGAGCATGCCACGATCGCCCAGGTCACCGACGTCGTCTATGCCGACGTCGATCCTTCCGTCCGCTGGGCGGCCGAGACATCGGTGGCAGCCCAACTGGATTACCTGCGCGGCTGAAAGCGCTTCGCCGGACGGTAGGCTTGGGCGCATGCGTATCGCCCGGTTTGTAGTTGATTCTGATCCCCTTTACGGCGTCGTGGACGGCGAGCCCGGCAGTGAGGAAATCACTGTCATCAACGGCGACCCGTTCTTCAACGGTGTCGAACCCACCCACGTTAAGCACAAGCTTGAGGACGTCAGGCTCCTGGCGCCGATCATTCCGCGCAGCAAGGTGATCGGCGTGGGCCGCAACTTTGCCGAGCACGCGGCCGAGCTGGGTAACGAGGTTCCCCAGTACCCCCTGCTCTTCATCAAGCCAAACACTGCCGTGATCGGGCCAAACGATCCGATCGTCTTGCCGGAATTCTCGGAGGAGATCTCTTTCGAGGCCGAACTGTGCGTAGTGATCGGCCGGATCTGCAAGGACGTGCCGGAGGAGCGCGCGGATGACGTGATCTTCGGCTACACCTGCGGCAACGACCTCACTGCCCGCGACGTCCAGAAGACCGATCTGCAGTGGGCCCGCGCCAAGGGTTTTGACACCTCGGCTCCCTTGGGTCCCTGGATCGAAACGGAACTGGACCCGGACGACGTCGCCATCCAGGCCCGGCTCAATGGCGAACTCCGGCAGGACGGCAACACCACGCAGATGATCCGTGGCGTGCGCGAACTGGTTTCGATCGTTTCGCACGCCTTCACCCTGCTGCCGGGCGACGTCATCATGACCGGAACGCCCGCGGGCGTGGGCCTGATCTCGGAAGGCGACCGCATTGAAGTGGAGGTCGAAGGCATCGGACGCCTCTCCAACCAGGCCGTAAGGCGCTAACGCCGACGCCAGGTCGCATCCGGTCAGGTCCAAAGCACGACGCCGGCACTCGCCCTTTTGTACGAACGGCGAGTGCCGGCGTCGTGCGCTTCCAGCGGGAAAACGAAGGGGCGCCGCGCGGTAAAGTTGAAGCACTATGACTACTGCTTCTGCGTCGAACGCTGCCTCCAGCGCCATCCCTGCCGTCAACGCCGAGACCCCGGTCCGCGTCCGTTTCTGCCCGTCTCCAACGGGCACGCCACACGTCGGCCTGATCCGCACCGCCCTCTTCAACTGGGCCTACGCCCGGCACACCGGCGGCAAGCTGATCTTCCGGATCGAGGACACCGACTCGGCCCGCGACAGCGAGGAGAGCTACCACCAGTTGCTCGATGCCCTCAAGTGGCTGGGCATCGACTGGGACGAGGGCGTGGAAGTGGGCGGACCGCATGAGCCGTACCGCCAGTCGCAGCGCGGGGACATCTACCAGGATGTCATCGCCAAGCTCAAGGCCGGGGGGCACGTCTATGAGTCCTACTCAACTCCTGACGAGATCGAAGCCCGCCACAAGGCTGCCGGCCGCGATCCCAAGCTCGGCTACGACGGCTTCGACCGCCACCTGACCGAGGAGCAGCTCGCCCAGTTCAAGGCAGAGGGCCGTGAGGCAGTCCTGCGCCTGCGGATGCCGGATGAAGACATCACGTTCACGGACCTGGTGCGCGGCGAGATCACGTTCAAGGCCGGCTCGGTTCCGGACTTCGCGGTGGTCCGTGCCAATGGTGCGCCGCTCTACACCTTGGTGAACCCGGTGGACGATGCCCTCATGGGAATCACGCACGTACTGCGCGGCGAAGACCTCCTGAGCTCCACGCCACGCCAGATCGCCCTTTACCGCGCCCTGTACGCGATCGGGGTAGCCGAATACATGCCGGAATTCGGCCACCTTCCCTATGTCATGGGCCAGGGCAACAAGAAGCTGTCCAAGCGTGACCCGGAATCCAGCCTCTTCCTGCACCGCGAACGCGGTTTCATCCCGGAGGGGCTCCTGAACTACCTTTCGCTGCTGGGCTGGTCCTTGAGCGCGGATGAGGACATCTTCACGGTGGAGCAGTTGGTGGCCAACTTCGATATCCACGATGTCCTGGGCAACCCGGCGCGTTTCGACCTGAAGAAAGCAGAGGCGATCAACGGTACCCACGTCCGCATGCTTGCTCCCGAGGTGTTCGAGGAGCGGCTGGTCCCGTACCTCCGCGCAGCAGGTTTCGTCGGCGAAATCCTGACACCGCGCCAGGAGGAGATCCTTCGCGAAGCGGCGCCGCTGGTCCAGGAGCGCATCGCGTTGTTGGGTGAAGCACCGGAGATGCTGGCCTTCCTCTTCAAGGCCGATGACGCAATCGACGTGGCCGAGGATGCCCTGAAGGGGCTTCCGGCAAACCTGGAGGAAGTCCTCGACGCTGCCCTTGCCGCCCTGGAGCCCATCGAGGAGTGGACTGCGGAGAACATCCAGTCGGCACTCAAGCAGGCCTTGGTGGAAGACCTCGGCATCAAGCCGCGTGCTGCCTTCGGCCCTGTGCGTACGGCCATCTCCGGCCGCCGCATTTCGCCGCCGCTTTTCGAGTCCATGGTGATCCTGGGCAAGGATTCCTCACTGGCGCGCGTGCGCGCTTTCCGCGGCTAAAGGGCACCGGCATGGCGATTGCAAGTTCCTTCGGCACCATCCGCGGTGTGCTCTTTGACATCGATGACACCCTGGTGGACCTTGAGTACGCCATGACCACGGCTTTGCGTGATGTCAGTGAACATCTCCTGCCCGGCCTGGACCAGGCCGGGTGGGTGAAGTTCGGGCGTATTTTTACGCGCGAAACCACCCATTTCTACGACCGTTACCTTGCCGGTGAGCTGACCTTCAACGAACAGCGCCTGCTGCGGGGACGGGCAGCGCTGGGCCACTTCGGAGTGGAGTTGGCTGATGGCGAGGAATCGCAGGCCTGGGTGGCCGAGTACCACCAGCGGCAAACGGCCTACGTGCGCGCTTTTGCCGACGTCGCCGGGGTTCTCGACGCCCTCGATGCGGCCGGCGTTCCCTATGGAGCGGTCAGCAACAATGTCCACGACTACCAGCGGGCAAAGCTGGACGGCGCGGGCCTTGAGCGGATACGGATCCTGGTGGGCACGGACACGGTTGGCGTGGCGAAGCCGGACCCGGCTATCTACCTGGAAGGCGTTCGCCTGCTGCGAACCACGCCGGGGGAGACGCTTTACGTGGGCGATAACAGGCTCCTGGACGCCGACGGTGCGACGGCGGCCGGCCTGGTGGGCGTTTGGCTCAACCGGACCGGCGAAGTAGCGGAAGGCTTTACCGGTCGCCAAGTGGACTCCCTTTCGAGCTTGCTTGTGGAGGCTCCCGCGCCGGCGTGATGACCTGTGACGCAGCTAACGCCTGGACGATTTGTGCAGGTCAAAAGTCTCGGGTAGAGTAATTACTCGTGCTGAGGGGCACGGAGGGAAAAACCAAGGGAAACCGCGGTACGGAACTCCGGTCCGAAAGTCACTTTGGGATATGGTGTAATTGGCAACACTACGGTTTCTGGTACCGTCATTCTAGGTTCGAGTCCTGGTATCCCAGCTCTGGAAATTCAGTGATAAAACATTGAAGAATACGGAGAATCCGAATTGTTGAGGCAATTTGGAAACAGGTTGAAAGTGTGAAATACTCATTCAGCTTGATCGCCGGAAACGGTGATAAAAAAGTGCAAGGCCCCATCGTATAGCGGCCTAGTACGCCGCCCTCTCACGGCGGTAACGCGGGTTCGAATCCCGCTGGGGTCACAAGCGAATCCCCCGGAACTCAGGTTCCGGGGGATTTCTTTTTGCCGAATACCTGCCTGCTTCGGCTGGCAGGGCACTATCGGCTGGCATGATGAAGCAGTGACTGCAGATCGAGGAACGTCGGACAAGGGCAAGGTCCCTGCGCTGGAACAGGCGTTGGAAACCCTGGAAAATGCCCGGGCCGGCATCGCGGGGGTGCAGTTGCCACTGGCACTTCCGGACGCCGAAGAAGCCCGCAGGGCGGTCACCGAGATATTGGCCCAACTCGATGACTATGTGATTCCCCGGTACCGCAGCCTGGACGCCCCGCTCCTGGCTGTCGTTGGAGGCTCAACGGGTGCCGGCAAATCAACGTTGGTAAATGCCCTCGCAGGATTCCCGGTGACCCGCGCCGGAGCCATCCGGCCAACCACACGCCAGCCGATCCTCCTCCACCATCCGCTCGACGCCGAGTGGTTCGAGGGCAAGCGGATCCTTCCCAACCTGGACCGAATCAGGGGTTCAGCTGCTGCGGTACCGTCCACGGCCGGCGACCAACCCGTTCACCCGGCGGGGAGCCCGGCGGTCAGTTCCCTTGTCCTTGTTGCCCACGAGCACATCCCGCAAGGAATCGCCTTGCTTGACGCCCCGGACATCGATTCGATCTCCGACGACAACCGCCGGCTCGCGGGGCAGCTGCTTGCCGCTGCGGATCTGTGGGTCTTCGTCACCACCGCGAACAGATACGCCGACGCCGTACCCTGGCGCCTGCTCCTCGATGCGGCCGCGCGGGACATCACCGTGGCGGTTGTCCTGGACCGGGTGCCGCCCGCCGCTGAAGTCGAGGTACGTGAGGACCTGCGGGACATGCTCGAACGGCAGGGACTGGCGGGTGCCAGGCTTTTCGTTGTGCAGGAAACGGCGTTGGACAATCGCGGGATGCTCCCCGCGGGAGCGGCCGATGAGCTTGCCGAATGGCTCGGGGCACTTGCTGCCAATGCAGCAGAGCGCAGCAGCGTGGCGCGACGGACTCTCCATGGTGCGATCAAGTCCGCAGCAGTTCGGCTGGAGTCCGTCGCCACAGCAGCATCGGCCCAGGAAGCTGCTGCCCAGGGACTGCACAACACGGCTGTGGAGGAATACGCCGAGGCGCTCCGGCGGATTATCGATGCCACCAAGGACGGTGCCTTGCTGCGCGGCGAAGTGTTGGCCCGTTGGCAGGACTTTGTGGGCACGGGAGAGTTCTTCCGTGCCCTGGAACAGAATGTGGGTCGCCTCCGCGACCGGCTCGGTGCGTATTTCCGGGGCGAGCCGGCTCCGGCCGTGAAAGTCGAGACCGCCATTGAATCCGGGCTGCAGGCAGTGATCCTTGACCAGGCCGCAAACGCCGCGGAAAACGTGGAGCGTCGCTGGCGGTCGGATCCAGCCGGACGCCAACTCCTGGGCGACGAAATCCCAGGTGCCTCACCAGGGTTCGATGCAAGGGCGGCGGCGGCCATCCGGCAGTGGCAGGAAGGACTCATGGAACTGATCCGCACGCAGGGCCAAGGCAAAAGGACCCAGGCGCGCTGGCTTTCCTTTGGCGTCAACGGGCTCGGGGCGGCCTTGATGGTGGTGGTTTTTTCGATGACCGCCGGGCTCAGCGGCTTGGAAATTGGTATCGCCGGCGGTACGGCAGTGGTGGGCCAGCGCCTTCTCGAAGCGGTCTTCGGCGAGGACGCTGTGCGGCGACTAGCCAACCAGGCCCGGCAGGACCTGCAGGCACGATGCCAACAGCTCCTCGACGTCGAACGGGAGCGGTTTCTCGGGCGCCTTGATACCGCACGCCCGACCGGCGCCGCGTACCTCATGGACCATTCCAGGGAACTGCGCCGGCTGGCAGGCGAAGCATGAGCCGCCACAGCGAGGCCAGGAGGGCTTCCAGGCTGCAGGAGCGCCTCGAAGCGCTGAATACGGCCAGGGAGCTGGCCGCAGGTGTGCTTCCGGAAACAGAGCTCCAGATGGTCTACGACGTCCTGGAACGGGCAGCGTCCCGCCGTTCCCTGTCAGGCGGACATACTGTGGTGGGCTTTTTCGGCGCCACCGGCAGTGGCAAATCCTCCCTGTTCAACGCCGTCTCAGGTAGCAGCTTGGCTACCGCCGCTGCGCGCAGGCCAACCACCTCGGCGCCGTTGGCCGGTATCTGGGGCGCGGCCGGTAGCGGCCCGCTCCTGGACTGGCTCGGAGTCCAGGAACGCCATGAGCTGCCCGGGGTCGCGGACTTCGCGGACGAGGATACGGGGTTGATCCTGCTGGACCTGCCCGACTTCGATTCAACCAAAGCCGCGAATCGGCAACTGGTGCAGCATTTGGCGGGGATGGTGGATGTCCTGGTCTGGGTGCTGGATCCCCAGAAGTATGCCGACGCGGCGGTCCACAACGATTTCCTGCGGCCCATGGCAACGCATGGCGCCGTGACGCTTGTGGTGCTGAACCAGCTGGACAAGCTCAGCGGGAGCGATGCCAAAGCGGTCATGCAATCCCTGCACGGCATCCTTGACCGCGACGGACTGGGAAACGTCCCGGTGTTGGGAGCTTCAGCGTTGACGGGCGACGGCGTTTCGGCCGTCCGCTCAGCGATCAGGAACGTCGTGGTGCAGCGGGAGGCCGCGACGCAGCGGCTCTCCGCCGATGTCACGGCCGCTGCCGATGCCCTCGTCTCTGCCGCCGGGCCAGGGGAAGCGCGCGGTGTCACGGGCGCTTCCAAGGCAAAGCTGGCCGCTGAGCTGGCTGCGGCAGCGCACGTGCCGGTAGTGGTTGACGCAGTGGCGCGGTCCTTCGCGAGGGAGTCCGCGCGCAGGACAGGCTGGCCAGTGACGCGCTGGTTGCTCCGCTTCCGGCCGGATCCGTTGCGGCGACTGAACCTCGGCAGGGCGGACAGGAATCCGGAGCTGAACCGCACGTCGTTGCCTCCCGCCGGTGCCCCGGAACAGGCACGGGCCGACGCAGCGGTTCGGAGCTTTGCAGAGGAAGCCGCAGAGGGTGCACCCGGTCCGTGGCACGCCGCAATCCGCGGAGCCGCACGCGAGGCGCGTGAGGGCCTTCCTGATGCCCTCGACCAGGCCATAGCGGGGACGGACCTCAAGACCTCACGCCGTCCCTTTTGGTGGGCGCTGTTCAACACGTTCCAATGGCTCGCCTTGCTCCTTGCGGTGGGCGGCTTGGGGTGGTTGGGTGTCCTGGCAGCCCTGGGTTACCTGCAGCTGCCGGTGCCCGAGGTTCCCAGGACGGAGGGTTGGCCGTGGCCCACCCTCATGGTTGCCGGGGGAGTGCTGCTCGGCGTGGTCCTTGCCATTACCGGCAGGGTGCTGGGCCGTTTGGCTGCCAAAGCCCGTGCCCGTGGAGCCGGCCGGAGACTGAAGGCGGCGGTTGCGGCTGTGGCGGAGGAGCAGATCGCCCTGCCGGTGGAAGGCGAAACAGCCCGGCTCAAGGCTTTCAATACCGCGGTGAAATCTGCCCGCACCCGCTGACGCCCCCGCGGCAAAAAGGCGTACTGCGGCAAAAAGGCGCCCTGCGGCGAGCTGACTTCACAGTGCGGCGGCTGCGTCCCTGACCTTGATGAACGTACGGAGGTTCCGGGTGGTGGTACTGGCCTTGTATCGGGCCTTGGAGGACAACTTGCTGAACGGGCTGTCCAGCGTTCCGCCGGCAGGTGCCAGCCACGCCATCGCCTCCGGCCCCAAACGGACCTGTTCCATACCGTCCAGTTCCTCGCCCGCACGGAACAACTCATCCAGCATGGCCTTGTCCGAAGCCAGGGTGATGTAGCTGTGGGTTGCCTTATCGTCGGCGGGGTAAGGACAGGCCTCCACTAATGCAGCCACCCGCGAGGCCGTGAGAACAACCACCCAGGCGTCGTAACCAAAGCCGTCCCGGAGGCACTTTTCAAATTCCGATTTGACCTTTGCAGGGCTGAGTTCGCTTTGCAGGACCACGTTTCCGCTGGCCAAAAGGGTCTTGACCTTGGTGAAGGGATAGTCCGCCAGTGCTGTTTTGAGGTCGGCCATCTTGATATTGATGCCACCTACGTTGATGCCCCTGAGGAAGACCGCGTAGTTCTCCATCGGACCGGAACTCCTTAGTCGTTGCCCTTGCGCAGGGCCTCAGTCAGGACCCGTGCGGCGTTGCAGACGACCTCGGCGTGGAGGCGGCCCGGCTGCCGGGTGAGGCGCTCGATCGGACCTGAGATGGAGACGGCGGCGATGACGCGGCCCGAGGGCCCGCGGACGGGAGCCGAAACCGAGGCGACCCCGGGTTCCCGTTCGCCGAGGCTCTGTCCCCAGCCCCGACGTCGTACTCCCGCCAGGACGGTGGGCGTGAAGCGGGCGTTCTGCAGGCCTTCCAGCAGGCGGTCGTGGTCTTCCCAGGCGAGGAGCACCTGCGCTGCGGAGCCGGCTTTCATGGACAATTGGGTACCTACGGGAATCGTGTCCCTTAGGCCAATGGGCCGTTCAGCGGAGGCGACGCACACGCGCCAGTCACCTTGGCGGCGGAAGATCTGGGCGCTTTCGCCGGTGGCATCGCGGAGTTGGATCAGCACAGGACCGGCCGAGGCGATAAGGCGGTCCTCGCCGGCGGCCGAGGCGAGCTCAACGAGGCGGCTTCCGAGGACGAAGCGTCCTTGGATGTCGCGGCTCACCAGGCGGTGGTGAACCAACGCCAGGGCCAGGCGGTGAACCGTCGGCCGGGCGAGGCCTGTGGCGGCCACGAGCTGCGCGAGCGTGGTGGGCCCGGCCTCAAGGGCGTCCAGTACCTGGGCCGCTTTATCAATGACACCGACTCCACTAGAATTGTCCATGTAATGATATTGCCGTCTCAATATCTGAGATGCAAGTTGTTTCGCTGGCCTATCCTGCAGCCGTGCTGCTTCAGTTGATGTAGACCAACCAATAGTGAAGGGAGCAGGCCGTGGGAAAGACGCTGGCCGAGAAAGTCTGGGACGCGCACGTGGTGCGCAAGGGTGAAGGCGAAGGAGCCAATGCCCAGCCCGACCTTCTTTTCATCGACCTGCACCTGGTCCACGAGGTGACCTCTCCCCAGGCCTTCGAGGGCCTGCGCCTGGCCGGCCGCAAGCTGCGCCGCGTGGACCTGACCATCGCCACCGAAGACCACAACACCCCCACGCTGGATATCGACAAGCCGATCGCCGACCTCACCAGCCGGACGCAGATCGAGACCCTGCGCGCCAACTGCAAGGAGTTCGGGGTCCGCCTGCACTCGCTCGGTGACAAGGAACAGGGGATCGTGCACGTCGTTGGCCCGCAGTTGGGCCTGACCCAGCCGGGCATGACGGTGGTCTGCGGCGATTCCCACACCTCCACGCACGGCGCTTTCGGTGCCTTGGCCATGGGCATCGGCACCTCGGAAGTCGAGCATGTCATGGCAACCCAGACGTTGTCCTTGAAGCCGTTCAAGACCATGGCCATCAATGTCGAGGGAACGTTGCGTCCGGGCGTTACTGCCAAGGACATCATCCTGGCGGTCATCGCCAAGATCGGGACCGGCGGCGGCCAGGGCTATGTCCTGGAGTACCGCGGTTCGGCAATCCGCGCCTTGTCGATGGATGCCCGGATGACCATCTGCAACATGTCCATCGAGGCCGGTGCCCGCGCAGGCATGGTGGCCCCCGACCAGACGACCTACGAGTACATGAAGGGCCGTCCGCACGCGCCCGAAGGCGCGGACTGGGATGCCGCCGTCGAGTACTGGAACACGCTCCACACCGATGAGGACGCGACGTTCGACGTCGAGGTGGACCTGGACGCCAACACCTTGGAACCGTTCGTGACCTGGGGAACCAACCCCGGCCAGGGCGTGTCCCTGTCGGCCAGTGTCCCGTCCCCTGATGACTTCGGCGACGAAAACGCCAAGCTGGCCGCTGAACGTGCGCTGACCTACATGGGACTGGAAGCTGGAACGCCCATGAAGGACATCCGCGTGGATACGGTCTTCCTGGGCTCTTGCACCAACTCGCGGATCGAGGACCTGAGTGCCGCCGCGGACATCATCCGCGGCCGCGAGAAGGACCCGAACGTGCGCATGCTGGTGGTTCCTGGTTCCGCCCGTGTCCGTTTGGAAGCCGAAGCCATGGGCCTGGACAAAGTGTTCAAGGACTTCGGTGCCGAGTGGCGTTTCGCCGGTTGCTCCATGTGCCTGGGCATGAACCCGGACCAGTTGGCACCGGGGGAGCGTTGCGCGTCGACGTCCAACCGCAACTTCGAAGGCCGTCAGGGCAAGGGCGGCCGCACGCACCTGGTCTCGCCCGTCGTCGCGGCGGCCACCGCCATCCGCGGGACGTTGAGCTCGCCTTCGGACCTTGAACCGGCCTCGGCCGGAACGCTGACCGGAACCGCAGTCTAGGAGGATCCCATGGAAAAATTCACCACCCACACCGGCATCGGGGTCCCGCTGCGCCAGAGCAACGTGGACACCGACCAGATCATCCCCGCCGTGTACCTCAAGCGCATCACCCGCACCGGCTTCGAGGACGCACTCTTCGCCGCCTGGCGCAAGGATGAATCCTTCATCCTCAACCAGGCTCCGTTCAACGCCGGCTCGGTCCTGGTGGCAGGCCCGGACTTCGGCACCGGATCCTCCCGTGAACACGCTGTTTGGGCGCTGAAGGACTACGGTTTCAAAGCCGTCCTGTCTTCCCGGTTTGCAGACATCTTCCGCGGCAACTCCGGCAAGCAGGGCCTCCTGGCCGCAGAGGTGGCCCAGGATGACATCGAGCTCATCTGGAAGGTCCTGGAAAACAACCCCGGGGCCGAGGTCAAGGTGGACCTGGTGTCCAAGACCGTCGAATGCGGCAACGTCGTAGCCCCCTTCGAGATCGACGACTACACCCGCTGGCGCCTCTTGGAAGGCCTCGACGACATCGGGTTGACCCTCCAGCATGAGGAGGACATCACCGCTTATGAGGCCACCAGGCCATCATTCAAACCGACCACACTCCCTGCGAAAAGCTGAATGCTTTCAAGCCTTGGGCGGGGGTATTAGGCTCTCTGCACGATGACCGGCGGTCCCTTTCGAAAAGGGCCGCCGGTCTTTCTTTGCAGGGTAGTAAGGTTGCGTGTCAATTCGCCGACGCGCTGCATCCGCATTTCGGTTCGGTAACACGAGCTTCTATGCTTAGCTGGAGCCTTTGAAAGTTTTGGGGGGCGAGTAGTCGTAAGGAAACCGGTATAGATGAGTAGTGTTCTGACAATCCGCGGTGGGGTCCCATTGACTGGCCGGGTGACCGTACGCGGGGCCAAGAACCTTGTACCCAAGGCCATGGTTGCGGCGCTTCTTGGCAGCGAAGCTTCCGTGCTGCGGAACGTGCCGGAGATCAAGGACGTGGAGGTGGTTACCAGCCTCCTGCAGCTCCATGGGGTAACCGTGGCCAAGGATCCGGCGACGGGCGACCTGACGTTGGACCCCACGGAAGCCAAGACCGCTTCCAGCACGGCGATCGACGCGCACGCCGGTGATTCCAGGATCCCGATCCTGCTGTGCGGCCCCCTGATTCACGCGATCGGTGAGGCCTTCATTCCTGACCTTGGCGGCTGCAAGATCGGTGACCGCCCGATCGACTACCACCTCAACGTCCTCCGCCAGTTCGGGGCCGTGGTGGAAAAGCGCCCCGGCGGCATCCATATCTCCGCACCGCACGGACTTCACGGGGCCAAGATTTCCCTGCCCTACCCTTCAGTCGGGGCCACTGAGCAGGTCCTGCTCAGTGCGACCCGGGCAGAGGGCATCACCGAACTCAGCGGCGCTGCCACTGAACCGGAGATTATCGACCTCATTGCCGTCCTGCAGAAAATGGGCGCCATCATCAGCGTCCAGACGGACCGCACCATTCGGATCGAAGGCGTCAAGGACCTTCGCGGGTACAACCACCGCGCACTTCCGGACCGCAACGAATCAGCCTCCTGGGCCTCGGCTGCCTTGGTAACCCGCGGCGACATCTTTGTTGAGGGAGCTTCCCAGCGGGACATGATGACGTTCCTCAACACCTACCGCAAGGTCGGCGGCGGGATGGATATCGGCGACGACGGCATCCGTTTCTACCACCCGGGCGGCAAGCTCACACCGCTCGTCCTGGAAACGGACGTCCACCCGGGCTTCATGACTGACTGGCAGCAGCCCCTCGTTGTGGCGCTCACACAGGCCGAGGGCGTCTCCATTGTCCACGAGACCGTCTATGAGAACCGTTTTGGATTCACGGACGCCCTGGCCCGGATGGGTGCCAACATCCAGGTCCACCGCGAATGCCTTGGCAGTGTGCCGTGCCGGTTCGGCCAGCGGAACTTCCTGCACTCAGCAGTCATCTCCGGCCCCACCCCGCTGCGTGGCACCGAGATCGACATCCCCGATCTTCGAGGCGGCTTCAGCCACCTCATTGCGGCGCTGGCGGCTACGGGTACCTCCCGCGTTACCGGCATCGACATCATCAACCGGGGCTATGAGCGTTTCACGGAAAAGCTCGCCGGCCTCGGCGCCGATTTCGACATCACCACCACCAAGTAGCAAGGGACTCCTTTGAAGGAATCGGCCAAGAGCCGTGCCACGTTCGTGTTGCTGGCAAACATCGCGCGCCCGTTGATGAACATCCTCATGGACAAGAAGTGGGAGGGGACCGAGAGGCTCCCCAAGGGTGGTTTCATTGCCGCACCCAACCACTGCACCGAGCTCGACCCCATCGTGATCGGACACATGCTCTACAACCACAAACGGCCGCCGCACTTCCTCGCGAAGTCAGGGCTGTTCAAGGCGCCGGTACTTGGTTCCCTCTTGCGTGCCACCCGCCAGATTCCGGTGGAACGTTCGACGGCGGGTGCCAACCACTCGCTGCAGGTCGCCAAGGAGGTGGTGGACGCGGGAGGTGCGATCATCATCTATCCCGAAGGCACCCTGACCCGCGATCCGGACCTATGGCCGATGAAAGGACACACGGGAGCCGCCCGGCTTGCTTTGCAAACAGGCGCCCCCGTGGTTCCCATGGCCCATTGGGGAGCCCACGAGGTGTTCCCGCGCTACGCCAAACGCTTCCACATATTTCCGCGGAAGACGGTCCGCGTTTTGGTGGGGGACCCGGTGGACCTCAGCGCCTTCAGGGACCGGCCCTTGGACCGGACCACGCTGGCTGAGGCCACGGACGTCATCATGGACGCGATAACGGAACTCCTGGCCACACTCAGGGGCCAGGAAGCTCCCGCCGAGCGTTGGGATCCCGCCAACCACCAGCAAGCCAAGCATGGTCGCTTCGTGGAACGCGGAGCCAACGCGACGCCCACTTCAGCAGTGGTTGATGATTCCGTCCACGGGGCGCCCGCGGACTCCGCGCCCGAAACCGAGGGCGGCAAATGACCCTTCCCGAGCCTGCTGTCCCCGCTCCGGGCAAAGTAGCCGTCCTTGGCGCGGGCTCCTGGGGCACCACTTTCGCAAAAGTCCTCGCTGACGCCGCGGCCGCAGCCGGTGCCGAGCGGACCATCCAGTTATGGGGCCGCAGGGAGGGCGTTGTTGAGCAAATCAACTCCGTCCACCGCAATGAGCAATACCTTGACCACATCGCCCTTCCACCAGTGATCAGCGCGTCAACCGACGTCGCCGAAGTGCTGCGCGGGGCGGAACTCGTGGTGCTGGCGGTTCCCGCCCAGTCCCTGCGTCCCCAGTTGGGTGAGTGGAAACCGCTCCTTGAACCAAATGCGGTGGTTGTCTCCCTGATGAAGGGCCTCGAAATGGGCACTGACGCGCGAATGAGCGAGGTCATAGCCCAGGAACTCGGGATTCCCGCATCGCGCGTCGCCGTAGTTTCCGGGCCCAATCTGGCAATGGAGATCGCACGGGAACAACCCACGGCCTCCGTGGTGGCCTGCAGCGATGCCGAGACAGCCGCGGCCATCGCCCTCTGCTGCACCGCGCCGTACTTCCGCCCGTACACCAGCACCGACGTCGTGGGCGTGGAGATCGGCGGAATCGTCAAGAATGTCATAGCCCTGGCGGTCGGCATTTGCGAGGGCAAGCAATTGGGGGACAACACCAAGGCCTCGGTCATTACCCGGGGCCTGGCCGAAACCTCCAGGCTGGCCCTTGCGCTGGGCGGTGAGGCTCAAACCCTCGCCGGCCTCGCGGGCCTTGGAGACCTGGTGGCTACCTGCTCCTCGGCACTGTCCCGAAACCACACAGCCGGGCGGCTCCTCGGCGAGGGCCTCACTTTGGACCAAGTAGCCGTCCGGATGACCCAGACTGCCGAGGGGATCAAGTCCGGGCCTGCCGTGCACGAGCTTGCCGGAAAACTGAATGTCGAAATGCCGATTACCGCGGCCGTGGTTGCGGTCCTTGAAGGAAAGATGTCCGTTGATGACCTGGGGCCGCGTTTGCTGGCCCGGGCACTGAAGTCCGAAGGCGACTACTGATGGTGACCGAAGAATCCATTCCCTTAACCGGCCGGAAGCCCCGCGTGGCCATCCTGTTCGGTGGGCGTTCCAGTGAGCATGCTGTCAGCTGTGTGACGGCTGCCGGTGTCATGGGTGCCATCGACCGGGACAAGTACGACGTCGTGCCCATCGGCATCGCCAAGTCCGGCCAATGGGTGCTGGCCTCGGGTGACACCAGCCAGTGGTCCCTCAGTTCTTCCGCCCTCCCGGAAGTGGCTGCCTCGGATAAGACGGTGACCCTTGCCGAAATCGGCGGTGAGCACCAACTGATCGTTGCCGAGCCCAACGCCGTACCGCAGGAACTTGGCTCGGTGGACGTTGTGTTCCCCCTCCTGCACGGCCCTTGGGGCGAGGACGGAACCATTCAGGGCCTGCTGGAACTTTCGGATACCCGCTACGTGGGAGCCGGTGTCCTGGCTTCTGCCGTGGGCATGGACAAACACTTCATGAAGGTGGTTTTCGAAGCGGCCGGCCTGGCAGTGGGTCCCTATGTGGCGGTTACCGACAGGCAGTGGCTCACCGATCCCGAAGCCGTCCGCAAGCGCGTGGACAAGCTTGGCTTCCCCGTCTTCGTCAAGCCCGCCAGGGCGGGTTCATCCATGGGCATCTCAAAGGTCGACTCCCTGGAGCACCTTGACGAGGCCATCGAGGAAGCCCGCCGGCACGACCTCAAGCTGGTCATCGAGGCAGGCATTACGGGCCGTGAAATTGAGTGTGCAGTGCTGCAGGGGCGCGGTACGGATGCACCCCGGACGTCCATGCCGGGCGAAATCGCCGTAGCACCGGGCGATCACCAGTTCTATGACTTCGCCGCCAAATACGTCGAGGACGGGGCGGCCGCCTTGAGCTGCCCTGCGGACATACCGGACGAAGCCATCGCCCGTGTCCGTGAACTTGCCGCCGTTGCTTTCGACGCTGTCGGCGGCGAAGGGCTGAGCCGCGTTGATTTCTTCTACACGCCGGCCGGTGAGTTGCTGATCAACGAAATCAACACCATGCCCGGTTTCACTCCCAAGAGCATGTACCCGCAGATGTGGGCCGCCTCGGGAATGTCCTACCCGGAACTGATTGACGAACTGATCCACTTGGCGCTGACCAGGAAGACGGGCCTGCGCTGAGCCAGGCCTGCCGTCCGCCTACTTGCTGGACGGCAGGTTCTGCAGGTCTTCCTGTCCAACGCACTGACGGGTCGACTTGATCTTGCCCGCCGCAGCTGCGAGGTCGGCAAGAACCGTGGCTGAACTGATCTTGTCGGGATCCATCAGGATTTCCGTTGCCGGTTCCCTGCCGTAGGTGGTGAGGGTGTAGTACGGATCGCCTTCCTTGATGACCCAGTCGACGTCGTTGACGCTCACGCAGCGGTCGGTGGTGGGACCCGGAATGTTGACGCCGCACCGCAGGATCACCTGGGAGGGATCACCCCAGGCCGCCGTTGCCTGGCTGTTGGTCTTGCGCAGTTGGGCGTCCCCGATTTTGTCCGGAAGGGCCACCATCATAGGAGCGCACGCCGGGTTGGCAGCGTCGCCCGCCGCGGTAACATCCACGGGCGGAGAACAGGCAGACAGTGCAAGGACGGCGGTTCCTGCGGCGGTGATGGCCGCGGCTGCCCGCCGGAAGGTCTTTCGATGCATCAGTCAAGCCTATCCCGCATTATTCTGTCGGCCGCGCGCGATAGCGTAGTGCCGTGCCTGATGAACACCTGACAGTAGCCCACCTCTCGGAGTCCGAACTCCTGGCCAGGATTTTCCCGCGCCTGCGCCGCAGTCCAGGGGTGATCCTGGGACCCGGCGATGACGCTGCGCTGGTGGCCGCACCTGACGGCCGAGCCTTGATCTCCATAGACACCCAGACCCAGGACCAGGATTTCCGCTTGGAATGGAACAGTGGATACCGGACCACGGGCTTCGATGTCGGCTGGAAGTCGGCAGCCCAAAACGTCAGTGACATCAACGCCATGGGCGGAATTGCCATGTCTTTGGTTGTCAGCCTCACCATGCCCCCGTCGACCCCTGTGGCGTGGGTAGAGGACTTCGCGGACGGGCTTACCGCTGCCATTGACGGGCTTGGTGCAAGGGACTGTTCCGTGGCCGGCGGCGACCTCGGCCGCGGCCGGGAGCTTGCGGTGACCGTCGCCGTCGTAGGTTCACTAGGCGGGCAGCCGCCTGTGCTGCGTTCGGGAGCCCGGGCGGGGGATGTCGTGGCCGTGGCTGGAACGCTGGGGCGGGCAGCTGCTGGTCTGGCCCTGCTGGAAAGTGCTGTTCCTTTCCGGAACTTTACGGACGAACAACTTGCACTCGTTGCCAGCCAATGCAGGCCGGTGCCACCCCTCGCAGCGGGGCCCCTGGCAGCGCGGGTCGGGGCCACTGCCATGATGGACATCTCGGACGGTTTAATGCGCGACGGCGGCAGGCTCGCCGCTGCGAGCGGCGTGGTGCTCGACTTCGACCCGGTGGAGCTGAAGGCCCGCGCAGTTGCGCTGGAGCCGGCCGCCGCACTGCTGGGCCAGGACCCTGTTGCCTGGGTCCTGGGCGGGGGAGAAGACCACGGGCTGCTGGCTACGTTCCCAGCAGGAATTCAGCTGCCGGAGGGCTTTACTGCGATAGGCTCGGTTCAGGCCGTTGGCGAGTCACAACGCGGCGGCGTCCGGATCGCCGGGCAAGCTGCTGACACCGTGGGATGGGATCATTTTGCAGACTAAGATCGCAGCGAATGCGCACGCCATGAAGCGTTGGCTGACCAAGGCTGAGGTTGTCCTTGGCAATCACAGCGACCGCCTGAATGCGATCAATATCTTTCCTGTTGCGGACGGCGATACCGGCACCAACCTGTACCTTACGGTCCGCGCAGCGGCGTCGGCGTCGGATAGCGGGGCCGATCCGGCAGAGACAGGCAACGATGTTGGCGCTGTGCTGGCGCGCGCGGGACAGGCCGCCATGGAGAAGGCCCGCGGCAATTCCGGGACCCTGTTCGCTGTGTTCCTCTGCGCGGCAGCGGAACCGTTGGCAGGTAAGCCCCGGCTCAGCTCCCCGTTGCTAGCGGCTGCGTTGAACCGGGCACAGATCAGGGCGTGGTCGGCCTTGAGCGAGCCGGTGTCCGGAACCATGTTGTCTGTTCTTGAGGCCGCCGCCCATGCGGCCCAGGCCGCCGATGCCGCCCAAGGCGGCGACGACAGCAACCACGCCCTGGGACTCGCCCTCGACGCCGCCGTGGAAGCGGCTTTGCAGGCGGTAGTCCGGACCGAGGACGAACTGGCTCCCCTTCAGGCCGCGCACGTAGTGGACGCCGGTGGAGTGGGCATGCTGCTTGTCCTTGACTGCCTCCGTTCGGCCGTCTTGGGCGAAGAACTGCAGGACGAACTCCTGGACGGCCTCCACGGCTACCAACTGCAGGACCCCCACATCCATGAGCACATGCCTGCAGACGAGGGCGTGGAAGTCATGTGCACCATCGACCTTTCGCCGTTGGATGCTGCAGTGCTGCGCCAGCGGCTGGACGAGATGGGCGATTCCGTCATCATGAGCCAGGTGGGCGGCGTCTCCAATGATGACGACGACGATTCCCCTATGGACGCCGTATACCGGTGGCGGGTGCACGTGCATGTTCCGGAGCCCGAGCCGGCCGTTGCCCTCATCCGTTCACTGGGCGACCCCACGGACATAGCCGTCAGCCAGTTGGCAGTACCCCGGGATGCTCTGGGTGGGCATGACGACTGAACTTGAACTGCCGCTGGAACGCCGGATCGGTAAACGCTCCGCCGCCGTTATCGAGAAGCACCTGGGCTTGCGGACAACGGGTGCATTGCTGAACTACTTTCCCCGGCGCTATTTGAGCCGTGGCGAGTTGACCCCCATCAGTAAACTTCCCCTGGATGAGGAAGTGACCCTGATCGCCAGGGTCGTATCCAACAGCACGCGCCAGATGCGCGCACGGCGGGGATCCATCACCGATATCGTGGTGACGGACGAAGCCGGGGGTGCCCATGTCCCGGGAACGCTGAAGGTCAGTTTCTTCAACGGCTTCCGCGCCAAAGCCGAACTTCTCCCGGGCCGCCGGGCCATGTTTTCGGGCAAGGTTTCACGCTACGCGGGTGCGTTGGGGCTGACGAATCCGGATTTCCTCCTGCTGGATGAAGATCCGGACGCCGAGGGTGCCGCCGATCCCGAAAAGCTGGCAGCAATGCCCATCCCTGTCTACCCGGCCACGGCGAAGCTGACCAGTTGGTCCATCCACAAAGTCATCAAAGCCCTGCTTGAGACACTCGACCTGGACTCGCTGGCCGATCCACTGCCGGAAAATGTGGCCCGGAGGGACGGGCTGCCCGGCGTTGCGGAAGCGTACCGGTTGATCCACACGCCGGAGACCGCGAAGGATTGGCAGCGGGCACAGGGCCGCTTCCGCTACCAGGAAGCCTTGGTCTTGCAGACTGCCTTGGCACGCAGGCGCGCCCAGTTGGCCGCAGAGGAAGCGACGGCCCGGCGGGCCGTTAGCGGCGGACTCCTGGAGGAGTTCGACCGCAACCTGCCTTTCACCCTGACGGCCGGCCAGTCGGCCGTCGGGAAGACTTTGTCCGAGGAATTGGGCCGGGACACACCGATGAACCGGTTGCTCCAGGGCGAGGTGGGGTCCGGAAAAACCATCGTTGCCCTGCGCGCCATGCTGCAGGTGGTGGACGCCGGTGGGCAGGCAGCGCTCCTGGCCCCCACCGAAGTCCTGGCCGCCCAGCATTTCCAGTCCATCCGGAAGACCCTTGGATCACTGGCCCGTGACCAGTTGTTCGGCGGTTCAGGCATGCTCGGTGGCGAATCGGCCGGCGACGGTGTGCAGGTGACGCTCCTGACGGGATCCATGCCGACGGCGGCCCGCAAGCAGGCCATGCTGGATGCGGCTTCCGGGAACGCGGGGATCGTCATTGGCACGCATGCCCTTTTGAGCGATAAGACCAGTTTCCAGGACCTTGGGCTGATTGTGGTCGATGAACAGCACCGATTCGGGGTGGAGCAGCGGGATGCCTTGCGGGCCAAGGCACAGCGCCCTCCGCACCTGCTGGTGATGACGGCAACTCCCATTCCCCGCACGGTCGCCATGACAGTGTTCGGTGATCTTGAAACATCCATCCTGGATGAGTTGCCTGCAGGGCGAGCCCCCATTTCCACCCACGTGGTGGGCTTGGTGGAGAACCCCGGCTGGGTAGACCGGATCTGGAAACGTTCCCGGGAAGAAGTAGAGGCGGGACACCAGGTCTACGTCGTTTGCCCGAAGATCGGAACGGACGACGACGGCGATTTCAGTCCGGGGGAGAGGGAACCGAGCGATGCGGAACTCTCCGACGAGGGCCCGGCGCGCGAGCTGGCCTCCGTTACCGCCGTCGTCGAGAGCCTTCTCGACGAGCCTGCCCTGAAAGGCATTCCTGTTGCTCCCCTTCACGGTCGGCAGGAGCCGGAGGTGAAGTCTGCAACCATGGCCTCCTTCGCTGCCAATCAGACCAAGGTCCTTGTGTCCACCACCGTGATTGAGGTTGGCGTGGACGTCCACAACGCCACACTCATGGTGATCCTGGATGCGGACCGCTTCGGCATCTCCCAACTCCACCAGCTGCGCGGACGGGTGGGCCGCGGCGGCCTTCCCGGGACGTGCCTGCTGGTGACCACGCTCGAGCCCGGGCATCCCAGCAGGCGCAGGCTGGACGCCGTCGCTTCCACCACGGACGGATTCGAATTGTCGCAGGAAGACCTGAAGCTTCGCCGCGAAGGGGACATCCTGGGCGCTTCGCAATCCGGCGGGCGTTCCACGCTGAAGTTGCTGCGTGTACTGGAACATGAAGACCTCATTGCCCGTGCCCGGGCGGATGCGCAGTTGCTCGTGGCGGAGGATCCGTCGCTGGAGCACCGGCCGGCCCTTGCAGCCGCGATCGATGACTATTTGAACCCTGAGAAGGAGGCGTTCCTTGAACGCGGCTGACATGAACGCGGCTGGCATCAACCCGGCTGGGAAGCGCACGGCTGGCATCAACCCGGCCGGGAAGCGCGCGGGCCCCGGGCCCGTCGGCTCCCTCGTTCCGGGGGCCCGCGCATGAGCCGCATCATCGCGGGAGTTGCAGGCGGCAACCCGCTCACCAGCGTCCCCGGCACTGCCACCAGGCCAACAACAGACCGGGTCAAGGAGGCCTTGTTCTCACGCCTTGAATCTTTGGCGGTCATCGATGACGCACGGGTGCTCGATCTCTACGCGGGCTCGGGTTCGCTGGGTATCGAGAGTGCAAGCAGGGGTGCCCGTCGCGTGGAACTGGTGGAGTTCGACGCCCGTGCAAGCGATGTCTGCCAGCGCAATGCGGACATGGTCAACCAGGTCCTGGGCAGCAGGACAGTCTCGGTGCACCGCTCGAAGGTGGAGTCTTTCCTCGAGCGGGCGGGGGAGGACGTCCTTTGGGACCTTGTCTTCCTCGACCCGCCCTATCCGCTCGGGGAACCTGCCCTGAGCGCTGTGTTGGAGAAGCTTGCTTCGCACTTGGACGAAGGCGCGGTGGTGGTTGTCGAACGCTCCTCACGCAGTGACGAACCTGCCTGGCCGGACGCCCTGGAATGCTTTGCCGGGAAGAAGTACGGCGAAACCATGCTCTGGTTTGCCGAACCGGCCTAGCCTGAGAGCCTGTCCAGCTCTACGCCGGTGAGCACGGCGGCGGGGTGGGGGCCGCGGGCCAACAGTTCGCGCGTCCACCCGGCAGGCCACGGATCCTGGGTGCCCACCAGGATGATGTTGCCGGGATAGCGGCCCTCGAACATGCCTGATTCCGCGAAGGCGGCAACGTCGGTCATTGCCTGCCGCATCGCGGCGGCCTGGCTGCGAACCAGCGTCAGCGCGGGTTCGTCTCCCACGTTGACTATCAGCACGCCACCGGGCCGCAACCGCTGTGCTGCCTCTTCGTAGAACTCGCGGCGGGCGATGTGAACAGGCGCCTCGGGTCCGGAGAAGATGTCCAGGATCACGACGTCGAAACGCAGGTCCGCGGGCAGTTCCGCCAGGGCTTCCCGGGCGTCGGCAATATGCGTGGCCAGCCGGGTGCCTTCCGGCATCGGGAGCTTCTGCAGGACGAAGTCCAACAGTTCCCGTTCCAGCTCGACGGCATGCTGGTCCGAGCCGGGCCGCGTGGCCTGGATGTAGCGGGCCAGAGTCAGGGCCCCGGCTCCAAGGTGAAGGGCGCTGACCGGCCTTCCTTGTTCGGCAACCAGATCCACCACGTGGCCGATTCTGCGCAGGTACTCGTAAAAGATTTCCGCCGGGTTGGCGAGATTTACATGGGATTGCTCGGCGCCGCCGATGCTGAGGATGTAGCTGCCGGGGACAAGGGTGTCCGCTTCAATGGTGGCGTGCACGCCGGTGGTCCGGAGGAAACGTGACGCCGTGTGCTCGCCGCCTTTGCTGTTCAGAGCTTTTCCTTCAGAGTCGCCAGGCGCGATGCCGCGTCTTCAAGGATCCCGGTCTTCTTGCAGAAGGCGAAGCGCAGGAGGCTCTTGGTGCGCTCGGCTCCTTCCTCATGGCAGAACACCGGAACAGGGATCGCCGCTACGCCCACCAGGGCGGGGAGCCGGCGCGCCAGGTCGACTGAGTCTCTGATTCCCAACGGAGAGGTGTCCACGTTGATGAAATAGGTGCCCTGCGGGATGTAGACGCGCAAGCCGGCCGCGACGAGCCCGTCGGCAAGGATGTCCCGCTTTTGCCTGAGCGTGTCCGCGATCCCTGCGAAGAAGGCATCAGGCATGGACAACCCCTCGGCAACCGCTCCCTGGAAAGGTGTGCCCGAACTGTAGCTAAGGAACTGCTTGACGGTACGGGCGGCGCCCACGAGGTGGGCTGGTCCACTGAGCCAGCCGATCTTCCATCCCGTGAACGAGAATGTCTTTCCCGCAGACGAGATGGTGATGGTCCGCTCTGCTGCCCCGGGAAGCGAAGCAATCGGGATATGCGGTGTCCCGAACGTCAGGTGCTCATAAACCTCGTCGCTGACAATGATGGCGTTGTATTTGCCGGCCAGTTCAACCACCTTGGCAAGGACCTCCCTGGGAAAGACCGTGCCCATCGGGTTGTGGGGATTGTTAAGCAGTACCACCTTCGTCCTGTCGCTGAACGCCTCTTCGAGGGTGTCAAGGTCAGGCAGGAAGTCGGGGGCCAGCAGGGGGGCTGTGACATGGCGGGCGCCGGTCAACCCAATGATGGCGCCGTACGAGTCATAGAACGGCTCAAAAGTCAGGACTTCGTCGCCGGGCTGAACGAAGGCAAGGAGCGAGGCGGCAATGGCCTCGGTTGCGCCCGTGGTGATCACCACTTCAGTCTCCGGATCAGGTTTGAGTCCGTAGAACCTCTCCTGGTGGTCCGAGACCGCCTGGCGCAGCAGGGGGATGCCTTTCCCGGGAGCGTATTGGTTGGCCCCGGAGGCGATGGCGGATTGTGCTGCGGCCAGCATGCCTGCCGGCCCGTCCTCGTCGGGAAAACCCTGACCGAGGTTGATGGCTCCGGTGGAGTTCGCGAGGGTGGTCATCTCCTCGAAGATGGTCACCCCGAGGTTCCCTTCGGGGGAGAGCAAATTGGCGCCCTCGGCTGCCCGCTGCCAGGGCGTACTTGCATGGTCCGGGGCGCTGGTTCCTGCCGTTGACATGTCTGCCATGGTATCCCGGCAAAGCTTTGCGGTAGGTTCGATCCATGAGACGTGCGGTTTGCCCCGGATCCTTTGACCCCATCCACAACGGACATCTCGAAGTCATTGCCCGCGCCGCCGGGTTGTTCGACGAAGTCATCGTGGCCGTGTCCACCAATTACGCCAAGAAGTACCGTTTCGGCCTTGAGGAACGCATGGAGATGGCCCGCGAGACGCTTGCCTCCCTGCGCGGCATCATCGTTGAGCCGATGGGTGAGGGATTGCTCGCCGAGTACTGCAGGCAGCGCGGTGTTTCTGCGATCGTCAAGGGTCTGCGTTCTTCCTCGGACTTCGATTACGAATTGCCCATGGCCACGATGAACAGGCAACTGTCGGGCGTTGAGACGGTCTTCCTGCCCGCTGAGGCCCATTACGTGCATTTGTCTTCCACCCTGATCAAGGAGGTCAGTGTCCTGGGCGGCGACGTTGCGGACTTTGTCCCCAAGTCCGTCCTCAGGCGCCTGCTCTCCGGCGAGCCTCCGGCAGAGCATGGCCGCAGGGGGTAGTCTTTAAGCCGTACTCCGCAGCCTGGTGCCGGAGGTCCCGCACCGAATTCCGTGGCGTTTTGGCGCGCACGGCGCCGGTTTGAGTCGGCACCCGCGATCAGGCTAAGATGGTACGTCGGTCATATGTTCTACAGGAGTTCTCATTAAGCGAGATGCAAGTTCGCCCTTGGCGCTGGTAGTCAAGGACCTTGGACGCAGTCCAGGGACCATGCGGACACTCAACGAACATGTACCAGCACCAAGTGACCTTGGTGTGGCACTCATTGGCGTGAAGGAAGGCTCGGATGTCGAGCTGGATCTTCGGCTTGAGGCCGTACACGAAGGAATTCTGGTATCCGGTACCGCATTGGTTGAAGTAACCGGCGAATGCGGTCGATGCCTGGATCCCCTTGCGTATGACCTTGAGGTCAATGTGCAAGAACTTTTCTTCTACGAAGGCGAAGAGCTTTCGGCGGAGGAAGACGATGAAGAGCAACGTCGAGTCGAGCACGATCTGATCGATCTTGAGCCGGTGTTGCGGGACGCAGTAGTCACTATGCTGCCGTTCCAGCCGGTGTGCCGGGAAGACTGCCAGGGCCTTTGCTCCGAATGCGGAGTGCGCCTGGAAGACGAGCCGGGGCACCACCACGAGGTCCTGGACCCTCGCTGGGCTGCCCTAGCTGATCTGGCTAAGACTGACCGGCAAACTGATTAGTAACTGTTGGACTAAGAGAGAAATGAGATAGCCGTGGCTGTTCCCAAGCGGAAAATGTCTCGCGCAAACACACGCGCCCGCCGTGCCCAGTGGAAGGCAACTGCCCCTGCCCTGGTCAAGACCATCGAAAACGGACAGGTCACCTACAGCCTGCCGCACCAGGCAAAGGTCGTCACCGACTCCGCCGGCACTGCGCTGTTCCTTGAATACAAGGGCCGCAAGGTCGCAGACGCCTGATCTGCCGCATAGGCTGACAAAGGATGTCTTCAACTGAAGAGCTTCTGAAGCGTCTCGGTGTCTCCATTGACACCGAGACGCTTCGTCTTGCTCTGACACATCGCTCGTACGCGTACGAGAATGGCGGAATCCCCACCAATGAGCGACTCGAGTTCCTTGGCGATTCCATCCTGGGCTTCTCCGTTACCGATTCCCTGTATCGGGAGCACCCCGAACTGCCTGAAGGCGAGCTCGCAAAGAGGCGCTCCGCCGTCGTCAGTACACGCGCGCTGGCAGGTATTGGCCGGAAGCTCGGCGTCGGCGAATTCATTTACCTCGGTCAGGGCGAAAAGCTGACCGACGGGAAGAACAAGGCCTCCATCCTGGCCGACACCATGGAAGCCCTTATCGGGGCGACGTACCTGTCCAACGACATGGAAACGGCGCGCCAACTGGTCATGCGGCTTGTAGGCCCGCTCCTGAAGGACGCGGGCGCACTGGGAGCAGGCACCGACTGGAAGACCAGCATTCAGGAGTTGGCCGCCAGCCGGCAGCTCGGGGCAATCCACTATGCCGTAGAAGGCTCGGGGCCGGACCATGCCCGGACCTTCGAAGCAGTCCTCCACGTCGGTGGTACCCCTTACGGCCGCGGCTCCGGGCATTCCAAGAAGGAAGCCGAACAGGAAGCCGCTGCCGACGCCTGGCGCGTGCTGAATACCCTCGACCAGACTTCGGCCGGACCGGCTTCAGCCTGAGAAATGCCTGAACTCCCGGAGGTCGAGGTGGTGCGCCGCGGGCTGGCCCGTTGGGTGCGCGGTCGCCGCATCACAGGGGTGGACGTCCTCGATTCCCGTTCAATTCGAAGGCACGTCCTCGGCTCGCAGGACTTCACGGGTAACCTTGAGCAGGCAACCGTCCTGGACGTCGTGCGCCGCGGCAAGTTCCTCTGGATGCCCCTTGCCATGGAGGACGCCGACGATTCCCTTCCCAAGACGGCGCTCATGGCGCATCTGGGCATGAGCGGCCAGTTGCTGATGCAGGATCCCCGTGTTCCCGATGAGAAACACCTCAAAGTCCGGATCCGGTTGAGCGAATCGGAAGGCATGCCGGAGCAGCTTCGATTCGTTGACCAGCGCATTTTCGGCGGGTTGTTCGTGACTTCCTTGGTACCCACACCGGACGGTGGACCCGGCGGGCTGGGTGAGACTCCGCTGCCCGAGATCGCCGAAGAGGCATCGCATATTGCCCGTGACCCCTTGGACCCTTGGTTCTCCTTCGAGGCGTTCTACCGCAAGGTCAAGGCGAAGAAGACCGGAATAAAGCGGGCGCTGCTGGATCAGTCGCTCATTTCCGGCATAGGCAATATCTACGCAGATGAGGCCCTTTGGCGGGCGCGGATGCATTATGCCCGGCCCACGGACAAGTTGCGGCGGAGTGATGCTGAGCGACTCGTGGATGCAGCCAGGGACGTCATGAATGCTGCCCTCGAGGCCGGAGGAACCAGCTTCGATTCGCTGTACGTCAATGTCAACGGCGATTCCGGCTACTTTTCACGGTCACTCAACGCCTACGGCCGCGAAGGCGAGGTGTGCCGGCGTTGCGAAGCCGGCACCATCAAGCGCGAGCAGTTCATGAACCGTTCGTCCTACACCTGTCCGGTCTGCCAGCCCCGGCCGCGGAACGGTCGCTGGTAGCGCCGGTTTCACAGGGCCAAAACTGTTCCGCATTCCCGGGCGCAATGGTTTACTGTCCCCATGAAAAGCTTGGCGGTTCGAATCGCCATCGCATTGGTTTTCAACGCCATCACACTGTGGGTGGCGTCAGTTCTACCCGGGGTGCGCCTGGGAGCCGGGTTCCCCTGGGCTGTAGTGGTGTTCACGGCGGCCACGTTGCTGGTCAAGCCCCTCATCACGTGGCTCTTACGCCGTCGGCGGGACGGACGCCCCCATCGGAATACGTGGCTGGCCGGCAAGGCTGCCACATCGTGCGCCGGTCTTGTGGCTACATGGGCCATCCTGATGGTGACCGGAATCTTCTCCAACGGTTTCCGCATCAGCGGCCTTGTGGGCTGGGTAGCTGCAACCGTGGTGATCTGGCTGGCCTCGCTGATCTACGATTTCGTCGATGACGGGCTCGAAGCGAGGGCCCACGAGTTCCTCGGCGGCACTGCAGGAACGGCAAAGCCATGAACGCCCGGCGCCTGGTCATCGCCGGCATAGCCCTGGCTGTACTGATCGCCGTAGTGGCCATCGTGTTCGATCAGCTCGCGGTCCGCTCCGGCCAGACCACCGCCCAAGCCTCCAACTCCGCAAGCCCGACTTCCGGCGGGGACGGTGCCAACGGTTCCGGCGCCGGAGCGCAAAGCTCCGGAAGTCCGACGTCGGGCGCTCCCTCAGGTACTGACGCCCCCAACGGGGGCGCGTCCCCGAGCTCCAAGCCCTTGGAGGTCTTGCCGCCTGTGGCTGCCACTCCCACGGGCCTGCCTGAACCTTCCAGCCCGGCACCACTGATCAAGGGAAGCCTGCCCGCCCCGGGAAGTGCCACGGGAGCCGTGGTTGCCGGTTGGCCCAGCGACATCCTGGGCCTGCCGGCAGGGACCACGATCGGAACCACGGCGATATCCACCTCAGGCAACGTCATGCAACTTACTGCCGACGGGGTGGTCGGAAAGCCGCAACAGGCAGTCATCGATTCCTTCACCGCCTCACTGGTGCCGCATGGTTTCTGGTCGGAGAGTGCTCCGGCAGCCGACGGATCCCGGGCCGTAAGGTTTGTCCGCGGCACTGACACTGTCACGGTGTCCGTTTCCCTGACAGGCACAGGAAACTCGAGGTTCCAGCTTTTGGGCAACCTGCACTCGACGGCGGAATAGGGGCATGCGTGTACATCTCACTCTCGGACCGCAGCGGCGGCAAGCGGGATAATTCCAAGAGCGCAACGACGGCACTGAAGGGCGCAGTGCCGTTTCGTTTGTCTCCCGTCATCTTGTGGCTTGGCATTGTCAGCATGGTCACCGACGTTTCATCCGAGTCGGTGACGGCGATCCTGCCTCTCTATGTCACCGGGTTCCTGGGGTTGTCCACCATCGCTTTCGGTTTCATCGACGGCATCAACCAGGGCGCGAGCGCAATAGTCCGGATCGCTGCCGGGTGGGCCGCCGACCGCAGCGGCCATCCCAAACGGATTGCACTGGCGGGGTACGGACTGTCCATGCTGGCACGCATCGGCTTCCTGTTCGCAGGCGGGTTCTGGGCAATAGCCGCCATTGTCACGGGGGACAGGATCGGTAAAGGCATCAGGACCGCACCACGTGACGCCCTCATAACGGTATCGGCCCAGCCCGAGCATCTGGCGCGTTCCTTTGGCATGCACAGGATGCTGGACAACATTGGTGCCGCCGCCGGCCCGTTGATCGCCTTCCTTGTCCTCCTGCTCATCCCCAACGGATTCAGCACCGTATTTGTGGTTTCGCTGGCTTTCGCGGTAATCGGCGTGACGATTCTGGGGCTCGTCGTACCCGACGTCCGTGCTGACGGGATCCGCGAAGCGCAACCGAAGCGCCGGCTCTTCGCTTTCTCCTGGAGCCAGCTCAAGGAACCGGGGCTGGGGAGGCTGTTGATCGCCGCGGGGCTGCTGGGCTTGGTGACCATTGGAGACGGGTTCATCTACTTGGTGCTGCAGGACAGGGATTCGTTTGCCGTGCAGTGGTTCCCGCTGTTGTTCGTGGGTACCAACGTGGTCTTCCTGCTCCTGGCTGTACCTCTTGGCCGGCTTGCAGACAGGTTCGGCAAGGTCCCGGTGTTCGTGGGCGGCCACCTTGCGCTGCTCGCCTGCTATTTCCTCGCTGCGGCGCCGCTGGGCGGCGTGTGGGCCACGGCAAGTTGCCTGGTGCTGCTGGGGGCTTTCTACGCGGCCACGGACGGCGTGCTTGCCGCCTTGGCGAGCCAGCTCACCCCTGCAGGAAAGCTTGCAACCGGCATCGCCTCGGCGCAGACGGTGGTTGCTTTGACCAGGATGGCGGCTTCTGCGGGATTCGGAGTGCTGTGGTACGCGGTGGGGGCATCCTCGGCTGTCTTGATTGCCGGCACGGCGCTTGGCGCGGCCGTGGTTGCAGTGATCTTCATCCTGCCCGGAGCCCGGCCCAAGTCGGGTGCCCGCCCCAAGCCCGGTGCCCGCCCCAAGCAGGGCAACGCATGAGCGGAACGGTCAAAGCCGGCCGGCTGCGATGGGGCATCCTTTTGGCCGTTACCGCGCTGGTCCTGGCCGCAGCAGGTGTTTACGCGGTGGGCGCGTACCAGCGGTTCGAAGAAAGCCGTACGGCTGCCCCGTCAGTTGGAGTCACGGCCGGAGAGCCCCTGCCGGGTGTCCCGTTCGTCCTCTTCCGGAACACGGCGGCGGGCCAGGGTTACGGCAACGCCGCCACGGTGTCCTTGTCCGCCCCGGCCGGCACCCGCGCAGTAAGTGACAAGGCCTGCGACAGGGTCTACGGCACGGCATCGGAAGTCGTCTGCCTCAAAGCCAACCGCGGGCTGGTGACTTCCTATCAGGCGGACCTTCTGGACTCCAGGTGGCAAGTGCAACGATCCTGGCCGCTCCCCGGCATCCCCAGCAGGACCCGCCTCAATGCCGACGGATCGATGATCGCCACCACGGTCTTTGTGACCGGCCATTCCTATGCCACGGCAGGCTTCTCCACCGAAACGGAGATCAGCACAGCATCAGGCAGCGCGGGGAACCTTGAAGACTTTGCCCTGACAGTGAACGGGCAGCGTTTGCTGGCTACGGACAGGAACATCTGGGGCGTAACCTTCGTGCCGGGACAAAGCGACGTCTTCTACGCTACTGCCGCCTCTGCCGGCAGGATCTGGCTGGTCAAGGGCAGCCTGGCTGCCCGGACCCTGACGGCGGTTCATGACAACGTCGAGTGCCCTTCCATTGCACCCGACGGCACCCGGATTGCTTTCAAGAAGAACGACGGCGGCCAGTTGACCGCGCATTGGAGCGTCGCAGTCCTTGACCTCGCGTCGGGACGGGAAACTGTCCTGTCCGAGAAGCGCAGTGTCGATGACCAGATCGAGTGGCTGGACAACAACACTGTGCTTTACGGCTTGTCCGACGAGAACTCCGAGGGGGACAGCAACGTCTGGCAACTCGGCACGGACCCTTCCTCGCAGCCCGCCCTGTTCATACCCCACGCCTGGTCTCCCAGCGTCGTGCGTTGATACAGGGTCAGCGTCAGGGAGATTCAGCAGAGGCCCAGCAGTCCGCAGAGCACGCCACCCGACTGCGTTGGCGTGGGTGACGGACTCGCTGAAGGCGTGGCGGTGGCGGTGGCGGTGGCGGTTGGCGTTGCGGTGGCGGATGGCGTCGGCGTTGCCGTCTGGGTCGGCGCCGGGGCCTGCGTCTGGCCGCCGGTGGCGTACACCACGTCCACGAAGTAGTTGGTGGCGTTCCAGGAGCTATTCGGCATCACGCCGCCGGTACCGTAGCGGTATAGGCCGTTGTTCGGTCCGGCGGCCGTGAAGACGCCGCTGGTCCAGGTGGTGTTGAAGAAGCCCTGGGTGTACGAGTACCTCCCGTTGGGAGCCCGGTAGGACACCACGTACGTCTGTCCCGTGGACAAGGCAACCGGTGTGGACAGCGTAGCGGTTTGCCAACCCGTGGCCGTCTCATTGGTGAACGTGACCTGGGCCAGGCGCGTACCTGCGGAGTTCCAGAGAGATCCGACGTGCGTGCCCGTGTTCCCGGTGCCCTTGTAGAACCGGATACCCGTGACGTTGCCCGTTTGCGAAACGGTAAAGGCTGTCCCGAGTTCCACGGACTTCGTATCGGTCGAAGCCGCCACCTGTGGAGCAAGCGATCCAAAGATGGTGCTTTGCTGGACTGTGGCGGTTGCGGTCGTGAACTGCCAGGTGCTTGGCGGCAGGGTTTGGCCCTGCGGGCTCGCGATGTTGGACACGTTGGCCGTGACGACGGTGCTGGCGGGCAGGGCCGCCGCAGGGGTGAACGTCACGGTCCTTGAGTCCGCGGACAATGCCGCAGTACCGGCAATTGACGAACCGTTTGCCGTGAGGGTGAAGGTGACACCCGGGTTGACGGCAGTCGAGAAGGTGATGGAAGGCTTCACGTCGGTCGGGATGGCTGTGGCGCCCGGGGCGGGAACCTGGGCGGTGACGCTCAGGGGTTGCGAGGGTTGGTTGAAGACCACATCAACCAGGTAGCTCGCCGTTGAGGCGGTGCCCGGGAAGTCGCTGCTGTAGGAATAGGCGCCGGAGTCCGTCACCACGTGCAGCGGGCCACTGGCGAAACCGTCTCCGAATGCGCCTGAGCTGTAGGAGTACTTTCCTGTAGGTGTCTTGTAGGCGGCGATGTATTCAGTGTCGGCCTGGATGGTGACAGGCTGGCTGAAGGTCGCTGTCTGCCAGCCCATGCTGGATTCATTGGTGAAGGTCACGGTGGCCAGCTGTTGTCCTGCGAGCGTGTACAGGGCGCCAGTGTGGGTGCCGGTGTTGCCGCTGGACTTGTAGAAGCGGATCCCGCTGATCTGCCCGGCAGTATCGCTGCTGAACCGAACGCCCAAGGCAACCGGTACGCCGTCGTTAACTTCAGCCGTGGTGGGTGTCTCCGTGTCCTGGTACAGCGTGCAGGGGCAGACGCCCGGTGTCCGCGGGGCCGGCACGGTGGTGAAGGTCCACGTGCTGCCGGTGGTCAGGGGGGTACCGGAAACGGAAGTTGCCGTGACGGTTGCCGTGTAGGACGTCCCTTGGGCCAGAGCCGCCGCGGGGGTGAAGGTCACCTTGCGGCTGGTTTGGTCATAGGCGCTGGTGCCGGCCACGGCCGTGCCGCTGGATGTCTTCACATCGAGCTTGACGCTGGAAGCCACGGCCGCCTCGGAGAGTACGCCGCTGACGGTCGTGCTGAGCGGAACGCTCGAGGCACCCGCCACTGGGTTCTGGCTCCCCACCGTGAACGGCGGAGCGGAGACCATCACAACAACGTCCACGAGGTAGCTGGCGGTCGAACGCGAGCTGGGGAAGTCGGTGCTGTACGAATACGCGCCGGCGTCCGAAACCGTCCGCAACGGACCTACGCTCATTCCCGTGCCGAAACCGTTGTTGGTGGCCGAATACGCGCCGGTGAGGGACTTGTACGCGGCGATGTACTCCGTATTGGCGGCCATCTGCACGGGCTGGCTGAACATGGCGGTCTGCCAGCCTGCGCTGCTCTCATTTGCGAAGGTAACTGTTGCCAGCAACTGTCCGGCGGCTGTGTACAGCGAGCCGGTGTGGGGGCCTGTGTTGCCGGCCGACTTGTAGAAGCGGACCCCGTTGACCGTCCCGGCCGACACGCTTGTGAAGCGGACGCCCAGGGTCAACGGCACGCCGTCCTGGATCTCCGCGATGCCGGGAGTGACGCTGTCGTCATAGAGGCTGCACGGGCAGGCCCCCGGTGCCGGAGCCGTGGCGGCCGTGGTGAAGGTCCACGTACCACCGGAAGTTACCTGGCCACCCACTGAATCGGTTGCAGCCAGGGTCGCGGTGTATTGGGTGCTGTAAGCCAAAGGGGCCGACGGCGTGAAAGTCGCCTTGCGGGCGGTCGCATCATAGTTTGTGGTTCCGGCTACCGCCCCGGCAGCCGACCGTAGCGTCAATTGGACACTGGAAGCGGTCACGGGCTTGGAGAAGACGCCGCTCACTGTGGTGGCGATGGAAACACTCGACGAGGAGGGGATCGGTGTCTGGTTCGAGACGGTCAGCGGCGAGTTGTCCACAGTGCTGAAGATGGCATCCACAAAGTAGTTGCCGCCGTTGAAGCTCGATGTCGGGAGGCCCTGTGACGTGCTGTAGACCCCGGCCGGTTCGGCACCAAAGCCACCTGCCACCTTCATCGGCGCATCATTGAACCCGGTGTAGGCCCATTGGTAGTCCTTGGTGGCGTAGTGGCCCTTCGGTGCCCAGTAGGAGACCGTGTACTTCTGCCCGGCCGTTACCGGAACGGGTTGGCTGAACAGCACGCTCTGCCAACCGGAAGCGGTCTCGTTGGCAAAGGTGGCCGTGGCAATCCGGGTCCCGGCGGCATTCCAAAGAGAGCCGATGTGGGTTCCGGTGTTCGCGGTGCTCTTGTAGAAACGGGCGCCGGTAACAAAGCCGTCAACAGAGGGAGTGAAGCGCAAGCCCATCTCGTAGGCACCGCCGTCGCCCGAGTCGACTACGGAAGGTACGGCTTGGCCGAAAACAGTGTAGGGACCGTTGAGGGTCAGGTTCCGGGTGGCGACGGCGCCGATGTTGGCGCTGTCATCAATCGCCCGGACCTGGACCGTGGCGGTGGCGAGGCCCTTTTGGGTGTAGGTGTACGTCCACGTCGACTTGCCGGTGGCCGGGTGCCAGGTGGCGCCCCCATCTGTGGAGACCTCGACGCCGGCCACTACTCCGCCAACGTCAGTTGCCGTTCCGCTGACGGTCACGTTAGCGCCCTGGGCAATCGTGGCACCGTTGGCCGGAGCGTTGATGGCGACGGTGGGCCCTGTCTTGTCGGCGCTCGCCGTTGTGGCGACCAGCCCGGCAGCGAGGGTCGCCGGCTGTGCCCCCATGTCCGCCAAGAGGTTCACCTGGGCTTGCCGCATGCGGACATCGGCCGGGGCGCCGTTACCGTCGTGTTCCTGGTCAAGTCCCCAGGTCCATTGCACGCTGCCGGCCGAGAAGACCAACGCGCCGCTGGCGGCCTTGTACAGCGTGATGTTGTGCGTGGTGGTTCCTGCTTTGACAGTGCTGCCGAAGTCCTGCAGGTATTCGGACACCGCCCCTGTGGTGGTGGACAGGCGGATCAAACCGGCGGGCCGGAAGCCGTTGTCGATGTCCTCGTCCGATTCATAGCCAATGGTGTGCGCGGCCAACGCCGTCTTTGTTCCGGCGGCCATCGAGGTAAGTGACGTGTTCCGCCAGAGCCGGGTTTTGCCTTCCTCGGCCGAAACCGTCACGGGAAGGTCGGTGAAGTTGGACATGTACAGCGTTCCGGTCAGCCCGTTCTCCGGTAGGCCGCCGCCGTTGGCTTGGGAAGCAAAACGGGGATCGCGCCAAGTTCCGGTCCATTGGGTGCTGGGGTCGATCTTTGCGTTGGACCACGTCTCCTTGTAGCAGGTCAGTGTCCGCCCGGCCGTTCCGTCCACGCTGGAGGCTTCAAAGCGCGTGCGCCAATACATCTCGTTGCCGGAAAGGAACTGGAGGTTCACGCCGGCGTCCCGGGCTGCAGTGATGTTGGCTCGTTGGTTTCCTGACACGTATTCGTCGTGTCCCACGGAGAGGAAGACTTTGTGGTTGAGCAGCTCGGCGCCACGGGTGTCCGTGTCCAGGCCGCTGATGTAACTGACGTCGTAGCCGTTCTGCTCAAGGAACCTCACCAACGGGTATTCGTTGGCGAAGTAGAAATCCCGGCCGTCGGGGCCGCTGCGGCTGGCCATGGGGCGGTTGTAGCTGATTTTGTAGGCCCTGCCGTTGACGGCGCCCTGGTAGAAGTCAGCACCGCCGTAGGTGTTGTAGGCCTGCCAGGTCGTGTCCGAGGTTTGGAAGATCACGCTGGAGCGGTTGCCGTCGTTCCGCACAATAAAAGTGATGTGGCTCTGGCCGCCTGTATCAGGCCTCGTCAGCAGGGCGAAGTAGACACCTGACACCGCAGTTGCCGGAACCTGCCACGTTGCCGAGACGGCCCAGGTTCCGCAGTCGTAGAGTTCCGTGGCCTGGTCGCTGCGGCAGGCTGGCTGGTTCTGCCGGAATGCCGACGGCGTCACGGAAGCCACCTTGCGGGCGCCGTTGCCCCCGTACCAGCCGGAACGGTAGATATCGATCGTGTAGGTGGACGCCGAGGTATCCACCTTGAATTGGATCGGCTGCCCGGCGTTCACGCTGATTGCCGTGGAGAAGCCTTGGATGCTGTCATCGCCGGCGCCGGTGATGTCCCATTCCGACGGCGGGCTTCCCGGCTTGGAATTTTCGCAGACCACCGGATTCACCACCGGATTGCACGGATCCGCGGCGACCGCCGCCGGCGCAGTGAAAGGCAACAGGGATGCAACCATGGCGACCACCAAGGGCGCGAAGATGCCCTTGAAGAAACGCTGTGGTCGGGAAGCTGAAGGACCGGGCATCAGGACTCCTGGGTGGTACGCCAATTGCAACTTTGGGTCCGCGTGTACACACGGTCCCTGCTTGCCGCTCCCCAGCCAGGGTCAAACCAAGATCTTCAGTTGGAAATACAAACCGGGCCGCCGTTGCTTACGCGTTCAAACCTCAGACCAAAACCCGGCCGGACTGATTGGACCCTCAGAACCAAACCGGATTACCGGAACGCATACGCCAAGTAACCCTTGGCAGGAGTGTAGGGATGCCGGGAGCCGGCCGCAAGGCTTTCCGGCCATGGATCCGCGGATTTCGACCAAACCGCAGTAGATTTGATGAGTATCGCCACCGGGTCCATTCCAGGAGAACCGAACCACCTTGCATCTGAAAAGTCTGACTGTCCGCGGATTCAAGTCGTTTGCGTCGGCCACGACGTTCGACTTCGAGCCCGGCGTCACCGCGGTGGTGGGTCCGAACGGTTCCGGCAAGTCCAACGTTGTGGATGCCCTCGCCTGGGTCATGGGCGAACAAGGCGCCAAGACCCTGCGCGGCGGAAAGATGGAAGACGTCATCTTCGCCGGAACCTCCGGCAGGCCGCCGCTTGGACGGGCGCACGTCTCCCTGACCATCGACAACTCGGACAACGCGCTGCCGATTGAATACAGCGAAGTCACGATCTCCCGGACCCTGTTCCGCACCGGCGGCTCGGAATACGCAATCAACGGAGCGCCTTGCCGTCTCCTGGACATCCAGGAACTCCTCTCCGATTCCGGACTCGGACGCGAAATGCACGTCATTGTGGGTCAGGGACAACTGGACCGTGTCCTGCACGCCACTCCGGAAGACCGCCGCGGATTCATTGAGGAAGCCGCGGGCATCCTCAAGCACCGCCGGCGCAAGGAGAAGACTGTCCGGAAACTTGAAGCGATGCAGGCAAACCTCGCCAGGCTCAGTGACCTGACGGTCGAGATCCGTCGCCAACTGACGCCTTTGGGCAAACAAGCGGAGATCGCCCGCCGCGCCCAGACCGTCCAGTTCGACGTTCGCGACGCGCGGGCCCGCCTGCTGGCCGACGACCTCGTCCAACTGACGTCAACCCTGGAACAGGATGTAGCCGACGAAGCCGCGCTCAAGGAACGCCGTTTAATCGTCGAAACCGAGTTGGAGCACGGCCGCCGCCAACAGGCCACCCTCGAACAGCGGGCTGCACAGGCAACCCCACGGCTCAATGCGGCCAGGGACAACTGGTATCAATTGTCGTCGGGACGGGAGCGGCTCCGTTCCCTGGGCTCGCTGGCGTCCGAGCGGCGCCGCCTCCTCGGTTCCGCAGAGGCACCGGTGGACCAGGGACGTGATCCCGGGCAGCTTGACCGCCAGGCAGCCAAAGTGCGTGAGGAACAAGCAGCGCTGGAACACGACATCGTTGCCAAGCAAGCCGCCCTCCTTGAAGCGACAGTGGCCAAGGATGCCGCTGAAGCGCTCGCAGCCGCCGAAGACAAACGCCTGACCGCCATGTTGCGGGCGGCCGCCGACCGCCGAGAAGGATTGGCCCGGCTGGCTGGCCAAGTGGCTGCGGCACGTTCACGCGCGGAGGCAGCGGAGGCCGAGCGGGGCCGTATCCGGGAGTCGCTGGGAGCCGGCGAGGAGCGGCGGAGGCTTGCACAAAGTGAGTTCACCGCACTTGAGTCACAAGTGGCCGGGGTGGAAGACGGCGAAGAAAGCCTCGATGCCGAATACGAAGCTGCAACCGAGGCCCTTGATGAGGTCATGGCCGAGATCGAGCACCTGAAATCCGCAGAGCGGGAAGCGCTACGTGAGCGCGACGCCCTCACCGCCCGCCGCGACGCGCTCCAATTGGGGCTCAACCGCAAGGACGGCTCAGGCCGTTTGGTGGATGGCCAGGCCGCAGGAATTCTGGGTCCCCTGGCCGCAATGCTCAGCATCGAGCCTGGCTTCGAGGCCGCAGTTTCGGCCGCCCTCGGACATGCCGCGGATGCGCTGGTGGCCGAGGACGCGGAAGCCGCCATCGCTGCCCTGTCACTCCTGAAGGAGGAAGACGCGGGCAAAGCGGTGCTGCTTCTGTCCAATCCGGCTGCAACCACCACGCCAACGACGTTCGGAGAGCTGCCGGCCGGCAGCCGCCGGGCAGTCGACGTCGTCACCGTCACCGATCCGGCAGCCCAAGGCGCCCTGGCGCTGCTGGCGGGGACCGTCGTCGTCGACGACCTCACCGCAGCCCAAAAAGTCGTTACGGGCCACCCTCAGGTCAATGCCGTGACGAAGGACGGCGATGTCCTCACGGGAGTAACGGCACACGGTGGTTCGGCTGCCGCGCCGTCCTTGCTCGAGGTCCAGGCCGCAGTGGACGACGCCGTTGCCCGCCTTCAGGAGGTCACTTCGGCTTTGGAACGGGGCCGCTTTGCCCTGGCCGGTGCCGAGGCGAGGCGCGCCGAGGCCCAGGATCGCGCAGACGCGGCGCTCGAAAGATTGCACGAATCCGATGCCCGGCTCGCCGCGGTCGCCGAGCGCCTGGGCCACCTGAATTCGGTGCTGCGCAGTGCAGTGGGCGAGAGCGACCGGCTGGCCGAATCCCTTGCCCGGGCCGAGGCGAATATTGCCGAGGCACAACTCGATCTCGAGGTTGCGGCCGAACGGCTCGAGGCTGCGCAGGAAGCCCCGGATGAAGAGCCGTCCACCGATCACCGCGATCAACTGGCCGCTGAAGCCAGGACTGCCCGTGCCCTGGAAATGGAGGCCCGTCTTGCCCTCCGGACGGCCGAGGAACAACTTGGAGCGCTCAGCAACAGGGCAGCTTCCTTGGAAAGGGCGGCCGCCGCGGAGCGCCGGGCCCGCGAGGAGGCGGCGCGAAGGGCCCAGCGCCGCCGGGCCCAGGCGCAACGCGCAGCGGCTGTTGCGACGGCCGTGGAACATGCGCTGCGGTTTATCGACATTTCCGTTGATCTGGCGGCTCAGGAGCGCGATCTTGCGGAGCAGGTACGCGAGCAGCTGGAGAAGGAACTTTCCGAAGTGCGGAAGGGTAACGAGGCCCTCGCCAAGGAACTGGCAGAATTGACGGACTCCGTCCATAAAGACGAGTTGGCCAGGGCCCAGCAGCGGCTTCGTATCGAAGCTTTGGAAGCCCGGTCCATCGAGGAACTGGGCATGGCAGCAGAGCAGCTTGTTGCCCAATACGGCCCTGACCAGCCCGTACCCGTCCCGGCAGGAACCGGCACCGACAAGTGGGCCGAACTGCGCGCTCCCGTGGATGAGAACGGCGAACCTGTTATCGAGGGAGCTCCGTTCGTCCGCGCTGAGCAGGAGAAGCGGCTCAAGAAGGCCGAGCGGGAACTTGCCGCCTTGGGCAAGGTCAATCCGTTGGCGCTGGAAGAATTCGCTGCCTTGGAGGAGCGCCACCAGTTCCTGAGTTCGCAGTTGGAGGACCTCAAATCCAGCCGAAAGGACCTCCTGGACATCATCAAGGAGGTGGATGCGCGCGTCCAGCAGGTGTTCACGGAAGCCTTCGCGGACACCTCGGCACAGTTCGACCACGTTTTTGCCCGCCTGTTCCCAGGCGGTGAGGGCAGGTTGGTCCTTACCGATCCGGAAGACATGTTGACCACCGGCATCGAGGTGGAAGCACGTCCGGCGGGAAAGAAGATCAAGAGGTTGTCCCTCCTCTCCGGAGGCGAGCGGTCCCTGACTGCCGTCGCGCTGCTGGTAGCGATCTTCAAGGCCCGTCCCTCTCCGTTCTATGTCATGGACGAGGTCGAGGCCGCCTTGGACGACACCAACCTGGGGCGGCTCATCACGATCTTCGAAGAACTGCGGGAATCCAGCCAGTTGATTGTGATCACCCACCAGAAGCGCACCATGGAAGTTGCTGATGCCCTTTACGGCGTCACGATGCGTGGTGACGGCGTATCCACCGTCATCAGCCAGCGGCTCGGTGCCGGGGCGTAGCTGTGTGAGAAGGTAGGGGAGTGAACGATTTCCTACCCATTATTCTGTCCATTGCCGCTGCGCTCGTCGTGGTCGGCGGGCTGGTTCCGGCACTCCTCAAGGCCCGGAAGTCCGGCTCCAAGTACCCGGGTACACGGGACGCCAACGACCCCGTCCAGTCGCCGGCCGCGGGCGGCGGAACCTTGGTGGAGGACCGTCCCGGCTCCGTGGAGGCCCCGGCCCCCGGACTGGGTGGTTCGGTGGACGAGGGCCTGGTCCCCGACGACGCCGCGGGGCTGGAAACCATTGCCGTCGAAACCCCGGCTCCCGTCGAAGGAAGGCTGGCCCGCCTCCGCGCCCGCCTGGTGAAGTCCAACAACGTCCTGGGCAAGGGCCTGCTGGCGTTGCTTTCCGGGGACAAGATCGATGAAAACGTCTGGGACGAGGTGGAGGAGACCCTGCTCCTGGCTGATCTCGGCACCGAGCCCACCATGCAGCTGGTTGAATCGCTCCGCGAACGCGTCAAGGTACTTGGCACCCGCGATCCGGAGCACGTCAAGGCGATGCTGCGCGAAGAGCTCATCAAGCTGGTCGATCCGTCCATGAACCGTTCCCTGAACGTCGAACGGCAAGGCGACCGTCCCGCCGTCGTACTCGTTGTTGGCGTCAACGGCGTCGGCAAAACCACTACCGTAGGCAAGCTGGCGCGCGTGCTGGTCGCCGAGGACAAGGACGTGTTGCTGGGCGCCGCCGATACCTTCCGCGCCGCAGCCGCAGAGCAGCTGGCCACGTGGGGTCAGCGCGTCGGCGTGCCCACGGTGAAGTCGGATATCGACGGCGCCGATCCCGCCTCGGTAGCGTATGAGGCCGTCAAGGCAGGCATCGACCAAGAGGTGGACGTGGTCATGGTGGACACCGCCGGACGCCTCCAGAACAAGACCGGCCTCATGGACGAACTGGGCAAGGTCAAGCGTGTCATCGAGAAACTCGCCGAGGTGGACGAGGTCCTGCTGGTCCTCGATGCGACCACCGGCCAGAACGGCCTGAACCAGGCGCGCGTCTTTGCGGAGGTCGTGAACATTTCCGGCATCGTCCTGACCAAGCTTGACGGCACCGCGAAGGGTGGAATCGTTGTCGCCATCCAGAAATCGCTGGGTGTCCCGGTCAAGCTCATCGGCCTCGGTGAAGGCCCTGACGACCTCGCTCCCTTCGAGGCCGAGGGCTTTGTTGACGCGCTGCTGAACTAGCCCGCCGCAACCCCGGAGGAGTGCTTCGAAGGTTCACGCGCAGGCAGCCACGCTGCCGCCGTGAGCAGAAGCACTCCTCCTGTTATTCCAAAGGCCCATCCGTAGCCCAACTGGTCTGCCAGGAGGCCCGCCACCACGGGACCGATGATGGCACCGGTGTCCGCAGCCATCTGGAACACGGCCAGCACCTTGCCACCCGAGCGTCCCCGGCCGATGACGTCGGCCACCGCCGCCTGTTGTGCGGGGCCGAGAAGACCCGAGCCGAAACCCGCCACAGCCGAGGCCACGAAGAACAGCGGCAGGCCAGTGGTCAGGCCAATGACACCGGTGGCCGCCCCGGTCACCACCAGACCGGGTATGAGAAGTGGTTTCCTGCCCCACGCGTCCGAGAGCCGACCGGAGAAGGTCAGCGCCAGTGCGTTGCCCACGGCGAAGACGGCGAGTGCCCAGGCGGCAGTTTCCGGCCGCGATTGCAGGACCGCCGTGGCAAAGAGGGGGATGGTGGCCATGCGCACGCCGAACGTCACCCAGCCGTTGCCGAAGCTGGAGAAGACCGCCGCCCTGTAAGCAGAGTCGCCGATTGCCTCTTTGAGCGACATGGCAGGAAGGTGGCCTGTTTCCTTCCTCCCCGTGTCCCGGCCGCTCAACATCGTCCGGACGACGAGGGCTGCCACCAGCAACGCGCCGGCGTACGCGAGGAACGGTACCCGCAACCCGAACCCGGCCAGGAGTCCGCCGACCACCGGTCCCAGCACGCTTCCAATGAGGAAAGCAGAGGCGTAGGCGCCTGAAACCCGACCCCGCCGTTCCGGTGGTGCGAGCCTGATCAGCAGTCCCATGGCCGCGACGGTGAACATCACGGAACCTGCGCCTCCCAGGCCACGGAAGATCAGCAATTGCCAGTAGTCCTGCGCGAAAGCGCACGCGGCTGTTGATGCCGCCACAATCAGCAGGCCTGAAACGTAGACGTTCCGTTCCCCGAACCGGCCAATGAGGGCGCCGCCGGCCGGGGCGAAGACGAGCCGCATGAAAGCGAAGATGCTGACGATCACCGCCGCAGCGGTGGCACCGACGTCGAAAGAGGTGGCGAACTGGGGGAGCACGGGTGCAACCAGCCCAAAGCCCAACGCAATCAGGAACGCGGCGGCAAGCATCACCTTGATATCGCGGGGGAGTGGTTCCTTGTCCCGCGTGCTCCCTGGCTTTTGTACGGATCGGGGCGCCTGGGGCATAGGGTGTCGGTCCTTCATTCTTCCGGTTGCGGCTGCAGTGGTGCAGGTGGCGGGTGTGACCCATGAAACATATATGTAACAACGCGGTGATGCACCATTTACGTTCGGGAGGTTGTTGTAACCAGCCCGCAACTTAATTCCCGCGCAGGTGAAACACAGCGGCACAAAACTTTATTGCAGGACGCAAACGGCGTCAGGACAGCGGTTGAACCGCAGAACCAGCAAGAGAGGAACGTGCACCATGGAACTTACCGCAGGTCACGTATGGGTCATGGTGGCGGCAGCGCTCGTGCTGTTCATGACTCCTGGGTTGGCATTCTTCTACGGCGGCATGACCCGCGCCAAGGCAGCCCTGAACATGATGATGATGAGCTTCATCTCAATTGGCATCGTCGGCGTTGTATGGGTGCTGTGGGGTTCGTCCATGAGCTCCGGCGAAGGTTTCCTGGAGATCGTGGGCAACCCGTTCGCCACCTTCGGCCTCGAAGGCATCAGCACGCCCGACGGCCTGATCAAGGTCGGCTACGCTGCAACCTTCGCCATCATTACGGTGGCCCTCATCAGCGGTGCGATTGCGGACCGCGCCAAGTTTGGCGCCTGGAGCCTCTTCGTGCCCGTCTGGGTCACCCTCGTCTACGCCCCCTTGGCCTACATGGTGTGGGGTGGAGGACTGTTTGGTCCTGAAGGCGAGATCGGAAAGGCCCTGGGCCCGGCCATCGACTTTGCCGGCGGCACCGTGGTGCACATCAATGCCGGTGTTGCTGCGCTTGTCCTGGTGCTCATCATTGGCAACCGTCGGGGCTTCGGCAAGGATCCCAACCACCGCCCGCACAACATCCCGTTCGTCATGCTCGGTGCGGCAATCCTCTGGTTCGGCTGGTTCGGCTTCAACGGCGGTGCCGCAACGACCGCTGAACAGGGCGGCTTGATCTGGATCAACACCCTCGCGGCCCCTGCCGCTGCCATGATTGGTTGGCTTGTCACCGAACGGATCCGCGATGGCCACCCGACCTCGCTCGGCGCAGCATCTGGTGTGGTTGCCGGTCTGGTTGCCATCACCCCGGCCTGTGCCAACGTGAGCCCCGTCGGTGCCCTCGGCCTCGGCGTGGTCGCCGGTGTGGCCTCCGCCCTTGCCGTTGGCCTGAAGTTCCGCTGGGGCTTCGATGACTCCCTGGACGTTGTAGGCGTCCACCTGGTCTCCGGCATCATCGGTACCGTGGCCATCGGCTTCATTGCGACTCCGAGCGAAGGCGTCACTGCGGGCGGCCTGTTCTACGGTGGCGGTTTCACCCAGCTGTGGGCACAGCTCGCAGCAGCCGGTGTGGCGATCGTCTTCTCCGCCGTCATGACGGCCATCATCGCCTTCGCCATCCACAAGACCATGGGCTTCCGGGTCTCCACCGAGCAGGAGAACGTGGGCGTCGACCTCAGCCTCCACGCTGAGACCGCTTACGAGTTCGGCGTCAACGGCCACGGTGGCACCTTCCAGCCGCTGCACGAACTGGTCACCGGCAAGAACGAGTCCACCGCAGAATCAAAGACCCCCGCCGCAGGCAAGGAGAGTGTCCAGGCATGAAGCTCATCACCGCGATCGTCCGACCCGAGAAGCTCGAGGCAGTCCGGGAAGGACTGGAAGCCTACGGGGTCCAGGGTCTGACGGTCAGCGCAGCAAGCGGCTACGGCCGGCAGCGCGGCTACACCGAGGTGTACCGCGGCGCCGAGTACAACGTGGACTTGCTGCCCAAGATCCGGATCGAGGTCCTTGCCACCGACGAGCAGGCCGACGATATCCTGGATGTCCTCATCGCCAGCTCCAACACCGGCCGCGCCGGTGATGGCAAGGTCTGGACAGTGGATGTCTATGAAGCAGTAAGGGTCAGGACCGGAGAACGCGGAGCAGCCGCGATCTAGGACCCAGCCAAACGAAAAGGGCCGGATACCACTCGTGGTATCCGGCCCTTTTCGTTTCCGCTCCCGTCGTTTCCGGACCCGTGCGAACGGCAGCCGACGACGGCGGGCGGCCGGGCCTGCTCAGCTGTCCGCGTTGGTCGACCAGCCCGCCGGACCGGCGCTTCCGGCGTCGTACTCCTCCATCGGGACGTTGTTGTCCGCCCAAGCCTGCAGGACCGGCTCGATGATGCGCCAACAGTCTTCGGCCGTGTCGCCGCGCACGGACAACAACGGATCGCCGGTCAGTATGCCTTCCAGGACTTCACCGTAGGGAAGCAGGTCAGGCGCATTCAGTTCGGCAACCAGGCTGGCGCGGTCCAGGCTGAAGACGTCCCCTGGACCATTGACGTCCACGTCCAGTTCCAGGACGTCGGGTCCGAACCCGATGCGCAGTTGGTTGGGGGAGTCCACGCCGGTAAATCCAGTGGGCAGGTGCGGGACCGGGCGGAACGTGATGACCGCCTCCTTGCGCTTGCGGCCAAGCGCCTTCCCTGACCGGAGAATGAACGGGACGCCCTGCCACCTCCAGTTGTCCACGCTGACCTCCACCTCGGCGAGGGTTTCGGTATTGCGTGCGGGATCGACGCCCTCCTCGGCCGTGTAGTCCGGAACGGACCGCTCGCCCAGCGTGCCGGCGGTGTATCTCGCGCGCCGGGTAGTCTCCGTAAAGGGTGCCTTCACGTTGCTGGCACGCAGGACGGTGGCAATCGCGTCGCGGAGGTCCCGCTCATGGAGCGTGGCAGGGGCGTCCAGTGCGAGCAGGGCAAGGACGTGGACCAGGTGGCTTTGGATCATGTCCCGGAGGGCGCCCGCACTGTCGTAGTACCGCGCCCGGCCTTCAAGGGCGAGGTCTTCATCGAAGATGATTTCAACCTTTTCGACGTGGTTCCGGTTCCAGACCGGTTCCAGGAACCGGTTGGCAAAACGCAAGCCCAGGATGTTGAGTACGGTGGCTTTTCCGAGGAAGTGGTCAACCCGGTGGATGTGGTCCTCGGAAACCAGCGTGGCCAGCGTCCTGTTGAGTTCGTGGGCTGATTCCTGGCCGGAGCCGAATGGCTTTTCCATGACCAGCCGGGTTCCTGGCGGCAGTTGGTCGCGGCGCAGGACTTCGCAGGCCTTTTGGCTGACCTGTGGCGGAAGCGCGAAATAGATGGCCACCGGTCCCTCAAGCCGGGACAAGAGTTCGGCCAAAGGGCCATCCGCAGTGACGTCAACCTGGTGGTAGGCGGTTGAACCGGCGACGGCGGCCAGCGATTCCTTTCCGGCGGAGTCGGCCTTTGCGTCCGCAGCTGCGAAGGCCTCGTCCACCCGCGTCCGCCACTGTTCGGCAGTCCAGGAGTCCGAGCCTGCGCCGACGAGCCGCAGACCGGCAGCGCGTCCGCTCGCCAGCAGTCCCGCAAGGCCCGGGAGCAGCAACCTTCCTGTCAGGTCCCCGGACGCGCCGAGGATAAGCAACGTTTTCACAGTTGTTTTGTTGGTCACTGTGCCAGCATGCCATCTTGCCGACGCGACTTGGTACCCTAGATAGTCGAGTCCCCTGCTTGGCGTGTTTTTGGTTGACTTTTTAGTTGACTCAGTCCAGTTGGGGTCGAAACAGCTTTATTGGGGCAAGAAACGTCAGGACTCCGGCGGTCCGCATTGGCCGCCATCCGCAGACCATCGAAAGAAGTGCACGGCGCGTGTTCAATTCACTCTCTGACCGGTTGACAGCAACCTTCAAGAACCTCCGTGGCAAGGGCCGACTCTCCGAGGCGGACGTCGATGCCACCGTCCGGGAGATCCGCCGCGCCCTGCTGGATGCGGACGTAGCCGTGACAGTCGTCCGCGAATTCACTGCGCGGATCCGCGAGCGTGCCCTCGGCGCCGAGGTCTCGGGCGCGCTGAACCCGTCGCAGCAGATCGTGAAGATCGTCAACGAGGAACTCGTGGAGATCCTTGGCGGGGAAACCCGGCGTATCCGCCTGGCCAAGAACGGGCCCACCATCATCATGCTTGCCGGCCTCCAGGGCGCCGGAAAGACCACGCTCGCTGGAAAGCTGTCCAAGTGGCTCAAGGCCCAGGGTCACAGCCCCTTGCTGGTTGCTTGTGACCTGCAGCGCCCCAACGCCGTCACCCAGCTCCAAGTGGTTGGCCAGCGTGCCGGCGTTCCGGTGTTCGCTCCCCACCCAGGTGCGACCTCGGAGCTTGAGCACCCCGCCGGTGACCCGGTGGCCGTTGCCCAGGCTGGTGTAGCCGAGGCCCGCCAGAAGCTGCACGACGTCGTGATCGTGGACACCGCCGGCCGTCTTGGCGTCGACGCCGAGATGATGGACCAGGCCCGGCGCATCCGCCAAGCGATCATCCCCAACGAAGTCCTCTTCGTCATTGACGCCATGATCGGCCAGGACGCCGTGAACACGGCCATGGCCTTCGATGAAGGCGTCAACTTCACCGGCATCGTGCTGTCCAAGCTCGACGGCGACGCCCGCGGCGGTGCCGCGCTTTCGGTAGCGTCCGTCACGGGCAAGCCGGTCATGTTCGCCTCCACCGGTGAAGGCCTCGACGACTTCGAGCTTTTCCACCCGGACCGCATGGCCTCACGCATCCTGGACATGGGCGACGTCCTGACCTTGATCGAACAAGCTGAAAAGGCCTGGGACAAGGAAGAAGCCGCCCGGATGGCGAAGAAGTTCGCCGACCAGGAAGACTTCACCCTGGACGACTTCCTCGCCCAGATGCAGCAGATCCGCAACATGGGCTCCATGAAGAAGATGCTCATGATGATGCCCGGCGCCCAGAACATCCGCCAGCAGCTGGAGAACTTCGACGAGCGCGAGATCGACCGCGTTGAAGCAATCGTCCGTTCCATGACGCCGCACGAGCGGGTCGCGCCCAAGATCATCAACGGATCACGCCGCGCCCGTATCGCCAAGGGCTCGGGCGTGCACGTATCCGAAGTCAACGGACTCCTGGAGCGCTTCGCCCAAGCGCAGAAGATGATGAAGAAGCTGGCCCAGGGTGGCGGGATGCCGGGAATGCCCGGGATGCCTGGCCTCGGCGGCCCGGGCGGCGGACGCAAGGGTGGAAAGAACGCTCCCAAGAAGAAGGCCCGCTCGGGCAACCCGGCCAAGGCGGCGCAGGAACTCCGCGAGGCGGAGGCCAAGCGCGCGGCAGCAGCCTCTGCGCCCAAGGGTGCAGCTTTTGGCCAGGGTGCCGCGGATTTCGACCCCTCTTCGCTGAACCTTCCCAAGGGTTTCGACAAGTTCCTGGGTAAGTAGATACCCTTACTGGCCGGCGGGTCGCCACGGCGATCCCGCCGGCCGGTCAGCAGGGTTGTCAGTGCCGTGGAATAGGCTTATCCAATGCACAAGCAGCGCGTGGTTTTGGTCCATGGCCTGGACACCTTCGGTGCTGCGGCGTGGCCAAAACAGCACGGGCTGGCGTTGTCTTATGACGCACTTTTCCTGCGCCGCCACGGCTTTGATCCCGTGGCTGAGCCTGTGGAGTCCGACGTCGGAACGGACGTCGGGATCCTGCTGGACTCGCTTGCCTCGGCGGGCGGCGGGCACGTTGTCGCCCACGAACAGGGGGCTGTTTCGGCAATGCTGGCGGCAGTCGAACGTCCCGGCCTGGTTCATTCCCTGGTCCTGGTGGAACCTGCTTGTTTGTCCCTGACCGCGGAACTTCCAGCAACAGCGGCATACCGCACCCTCATGCAGCCGCTTTTCGATGTCCGGAAGCAGCTCAATGACGCCGACTACGAACGCGAATATTTCCGGCGCGCTTTCTCGGCTGCGACGGGAGGGCGTGACACTCCCGAGGCCCGGCGCTCGGCACGGAGGCTGCGGCTGCAGGCGCCGCCATGGGAAGCTCCCCTGGAGATCGTGCCCGGTGTCCCCACCCTTGTGCTGACGGGCGGATGGGAACCGCTCTACGAGGAAATCGCCGCTTACCTGCAGGAAACCGGCGCCCTCCACCGCATTGCGGCCGGAGGGCACCGGCCTCAGGATTCTGCCGAAGGTGACCGGTACATCCGTTCGTTCATTGCCGATGTTGCACGATCGATGTCAGTCCAGGCCTCTTGAGCTGCTGACCACCGGTTGCCCGGGGACAGAAGGCTCCGGCAGGTAGACCTTTCCGCCGGAGGCCAGGAACTCCTCGCTCTTTTCCCGCATTCCGCTGTACACGCCGGCGATGGCAGCCTGGACATCGGCCGAGCCGTACTCGTCCCGGATGTCCTGGCTGATGCGCATGGAGCAGAACTTTGGGCCGCACATTGAGCAGAAGTGGGCCGTCTTGGCCGGTTCCGCAGGGAGCGTTTCGTCGTGGAAAGACTCCGCGGTGACCGGATCCAGGGAAAGCGCGAATTGGTCCCTCCACCGGAACTCGAACCGGGCCTTGGACAAGGCATCATCCCGTTCGTTCGCGCCAGGGTGTCCTTTGGCAAGGTCCGCGGCGTGCGCGGCGATCTTGTAGGTGATCACGCCGGTTTTCACGTCGTCCTTGTTGGGCAGCCCAAGGTGTTCCTTCGGCGTGACATAGCAAAGCATCGCCGTGCCGTAGCGGGCGATCTCAGTGGCGCCGATGGCGGAGGTGATGTGGTCATAGCCGGGAGCGACGTCGGTAACCAGCGGTCCGAGGGTGTAGAAAGGGGCTCCCTTGCACAGTTCCTGTTGGCGTTCGACGTTCTCACGGACAAGGTGGAACGGAATATGCCCCGGACCCTCCACCATGACCTGCACGTCGTATTTCCAAGCGCGCTCGGTCAGCTCCGCCAGAGTATCGAGCTCGGCAAATTGTGCGGCGTCGTTGGCATCGGCCGTAGCGCCCGGGCGCAGGCCGTCTCCCAGGGAAAACGCGACGTCGTACCGGGCGAAGATTTCACAGAGCTCATCGAAGTGGGTGTAAAGGAAGTTCTCTTCGTGGTGGGCCAGGCACCACCCGGCCATGATGGAACCGCCGCGGGAGACGATGCCCGTGACGCGGTTGGCGGTGAGCGGCACATACCTCAGCAGCACTCCGGCGTGGATGGTCATGTAGTCCACGCCTTGTTCGCACTGCTCGATCACGGTGTCACGGAAGATCTCCCAGGTCAGCTTGTTGGCCTCGCCGTTGACCTTTTCCAAGGCCTGGTAGATGGGAACCGTGCCGATCGGAACAGGGGAGTTGCGGATGATCCATTCGCGGGTGGTGTGGATGTCGTCGCCGGTGGACAGGTCCATGACGGTGTCCGCCCCCCATTGGGTGGCCCACTGCAATTTGTCGACTTCCTCGGCGATGGAGCTGGTGACGGCCGAGTTTCCGATGTTGGCGTTGATCTTCACCAGGAACGCCTTGCCGATGATCATCGGCTCCGACTCGGGGTGGTTGATGTTGTTGGGGATGATCGCCCGCCCCGCGGCCACTTCGCTGCGGACCAGCTCAACGTCGCAGTTCTCACGCAGGGCCACGAACCGCATTTCGGGGGTCACCATGCCCTTCCGCGCGTAGTGCATTTGCGTGACTCGCTTGCCCTCGATGGCCCGGCGCGGGACGGGCTGCGCCCCCTTCCATTCTGCGGAGGCAGCGCCACGACGGACGGCGGATTTGCCGTCGTCGAGCAGGTTTCGCTCCCGGCCGGTGTATTCCTCGGTATCGCCGCGCTCCATGATCCACTTTTCCCGGAAAGGCTCGAGTCCCACTACGGGATCGCTCCCGGGTCCGGCGGTGCGGTACACCTGGAGTGGGTCATTGGCTTGGCCGTTGGGCGAGGACTCCAGCGCAATTTCGGTCACCGGCACACGGATGCCATGGACGGAATCTTCCAGCCAGGCCAACGAATGGGACTTCAGCGATTGCGTGACTGTCACCGGGTCGACTTCAGCAGGAACTTGCTGGTTTTGGGCAGGGCTGTGCTGTGTTTCTGTGGTGCTCAAGGATTACTCACTTCCTTCGCCGGCATTACCCGGACAGGTTCAACGGTCGCAGACTGCGTCAGTCCGATCTCAGCCCCTGCAGGGGCCCCCGTGTGGTCGTAGACGAAGCTACCACAGCCTTGCGGGTGGCCGCAGTCATGAGTCACCGGGCATGTGGGGGCACTCGACGGCGGACTAGGCTTCTGCCATGGCCAACATCATTGAATTCAGTGGTCCCGTGCTGGTGGCAGCCAATGAAGAACGGCAGGGGCTGTGGTCCGTGGACGGCCGGCTGACTTTCGTGCGTCCGCACGCTAAGCCGGACGCAGTGCTGGATGGCTGGGTCCTGCCCGGTTTTGTGGACGCCCATTGCCACATCGGCCTCGGTCCAGGTGGCCAAGTGGATGAGCCCACAACCCTCGGTCAGGCCCAGGCCGACCTCCGGGCGGGCACCCTGTTGATCCGGGATGCGGGGTCCCCAAGCGACACCCGTTGGGTGCAGCAGCGGCACGATCTTCCGCGGCTCATCCGTGCCGGTCGGCACATCGCGCGCAGTCGCCGCTACCTGCGTGGCCTCGGCCACGAGGTTGAGCCGGAGCAGCTGGTGGAAACGGTCCGCAAGGAGGCGCGCGACGGCGATGGCTGGGTCAAGCTGGTCGGTGACTGGATTGACCGCGGCCTCGGCGACCTTGCCCCTTCCTTCCCGGCGGCGGTAGTCAAAGATGCCATCGCAGCGGCCCACGACGAAGGGGCCCGGGTGACTGCACACTGCTTTGCCGAAGAGACCATGGACCAGATGCTCGACGCCGGCATCGACTGCATCGAACACGCCACGGGACTGCTGCCGCGGCACATTCCACGCTTGGTCGAACAAGGGGTGCCGATCGTCCCGACCCTGGTCAACATCGCCACCTTCCCGGACATTGCCGCGCAAGCCCGGCCCAAGTTCCCCGACTATGCCCGCCACATGACCGCGCTCTGGGAGCGGCGGCGCGAGCGCGTCCTTGAAGCGTTCGAGGCGGGGGTCTCCATCTACGCGGGAACCGACGCCGGCAGTGTGATCAAGCACGGCCGGATTGCTGACGAAATGCTGGAACTGCACGACGCCGGCCTGCCGCCGGCCGCTGTTCTCAACGCCGCCGCCTGGGACGCGCGCAAGTGGCTGGGAGCCGAGGGCATCAGCGAAGGCGGGAGTGCCGACGTCGTGCTGTGCAGGGACGATCCCAGACTGAACCTGGCCACGGTCGCCGAACTCAAGAACGTGGTTCTGCGGGGGAGGACCGTCGACTGGGAATAAATTGAAGCTTCAAGTAATTTGGTAAGGTAGAACGCGCCGAACGGCGGCCGCCTTAGTACCGGAGCATCGCATGAACACCACATCCAGCCAAGACTTGTTACCCGCCGAACTCACCATGGGCACTGTGATGCTCAAGGTTGGCGACATGAAGCTCATGAGTGACTACTACCAGCGGGCCCTGGGCCTGCAGGTGGTGGCTGAGCAGGATGGCGGCCTCTATCTGGGGCGCCTGGGCAAGCCGGTGGTGCACCTTGCGCCGGCTGCGGGTTTGCAGATCCCCGGCCGGGGCGAGGCGGGTCTCTTCCACACTGCGATCCTGTTCGAGGACCAGCCCTCTTTGGCAGCGACGATCGCCACGGCTGCCCAGTATGAGCCGCGCGCCTTCGTGGGCAGTGCCGACCACCTGGTGAGCGAGGCCTTCTACTTCACCGACCCCGAGGGCAACGGCATCGAGCTGTATTACGACAAGCCCCGCGAGGTCTGGCAGTGGGACGGAAAGAACGTAGTCATGGACAACGTGGCGCTCCCGCCCCAGGCGTATCTCCAGCAGTACCTGAGTGAGGCTGCCGTGACGGGACAGGCGCAGGCAGGTGCCGGGATCGGACATGTCCACTTGCAGGTGGGAGACGTAGCTACGGCCCAAAAGTTCTACGTGGAGACGCTCGGCTTCGAAAGGACTGCCGGTTGGCACGGGCAGGCCTTGTTCGTTTCCGCGGGTGGGTACCACCACCACATGGCCATGAACGTTTGGAACAGCCGTGGCGCCGGACCGCGCCGCGACACGCTGGGGCTGGGGGAGGTCCTGATCGAGTTACCCACCGGCGACGACGTCTCCGCCTTGGCGGACCGCCTCAAGGTGGCCGGGCTGCAAAGCCATCACACGGGCAAGGAACTGCGCTTCGAGGATCCCTGGCGCAACCAGTTGCGGGTTGCTGTCCGCTAGGCGAGCTTGCTGTGCGGGCGCCGGGCTGCGCTAGGCTGGCAGTGTTGGGTAAGGAGCAACGCGGTGCATGCCCGCTCCTGCGCAACGGAACGTGTCAGCACGACGGGACGGGATGACTTTCCATGGGCTTTGCCGAAATTTTTGTAGCCACCCACGACGAAGCACTTAAGCGGGCGGGAGCGTTGGAGCGCGGCGCCGAGGTGGCAGGTTCTGCTGTCCGGATCGAGGGCATCACCGACTTCGAGGTCGAGCAGCTTGGCGACCTCGCCGGGCAGGCCGTCCATGCTGCCGGGGCGGATTACGAACTCGCGTTGGTCGATGTAACCAGTGATGCCCTGCTGGGGGTTCCCGAGGCGATGGTCCGGGCACTGGCGGACCTGCTGAGCTACGAAAGCGAGGGCGAGGGCAACGTGCTTGATGACGTTGCCGCCGCTTGGGCGGAGCAGGACGACATGCCCTTTGGCGCTGCGGAATCGAAAGGCTATGTCCAGCAACTCGCGGCGCTGGCCGCGGACGTCGAGAACGCCGAGCGTACCGGCCTGTATGTCTGGTCGGTGTCCTGACTCCGGCTTGATGCCGCGAGTGTGGGCAATGCCACATGCCGTGTACGTGCCCAAGTCGTAATTGCGCAGCCCATCTGGCACAATGGACAGGTACTCGATCGGTGCGGCCCCTCTCTCCGTGCTCGTATCTTGTCCTTCGAACCCCCAAGTATGGCCCGCCCCACGGGTGCAGAACACAGGGTTCAACCCCGTTTCAGAAACAGGAGTGACCACAAAAGTGGCCGTAAAGATTCGCCTTAAGCGCTTCGGTAAGATGCGCGCACCGTACTACCGCATCGTCGTCATGGATGCCCGCGCCAAGCGCGATGGCCGTGCCATTGAAGAAATCGGCAAGTACCACCCCACCGAAGAGCCGTCGTACATCGAGGTCGCTTCCGAGCGTGCCCAGTACTGGCTTTCCGTTGGCGCCCAGCCCACCGAGCAGGTTGCTGCGATCCTCAAGATCACCGGTGACTGGCAGAAGTTCAAGGGCCTGCCTGGCCAGGAAGGCACCCTGAAGACCAAGGCTCCGAAGGAAGCTTTCGTGGCTCCGGAGAAGGGTTCCGTCATCATTCCGGAAGCCATCACCAAGAAGGCCAAGAAGGACGAAGCTCCGGCCGAGGCTGAAGCAGAGACCACCGAGGCTGAGTAAGTTGCTGGCAGAAGCGCTCGAGCACCTGGTCCGTGGGATCGTTGACAGCCCTGAGGATGTCAAGGTCAGTGCCAAGAACAACCGCCGCGGGGAATCCCTCGAGGTTCGCGTTCACCAGGACGACCTCGGTCGGGTCATCGGCCGCCAGGGACGCACCGCCCGCGCTTTGCGCACGGTGGTAGCAGCTTTGGCCGGTGGCGATCAGGTCAGGGTCGACGTCGTCGATACTGACCGTCGCCGGTAGCGCGCCCGGCATCATTTGCCTTAAATCCGGCCCCTTCACCGAATATGGTGGAGGGGCCGGATTGCTTTATTGAACATGCACACGCCGTGGCTGGACCGCGGACAAACCAGAATTCAGAGGAACCCATGCAGCTCCAGGTGGCAAGGATCGGCAAACCCCATGGCATCCGCGGCGAGGTCACGGTCCAGGTGCTTACTGATGCACCTGCCGAGCGCTTTGTTGCCGGAACCGAGTTCGTGGTGGAGCCCGCTTCTTCGGGGCCGCTGACCGTCCGGAGCGCACGGTGGAACAAAGACATCCTCCTGCTGGGCTTCGAGGAAGTCGCGGACCGCAACGCAGCGGAACTCATCCGTGGCGCGAAGCTCTTCATCGAGACGGAAGAACTCGACGACGACGGCGAGGAAGGCTGGTACGAGCACGAACTCGTCGGCCTTGAGGCGCGAGTGGGTGCCCAAGTAGTTGGCAAGGTTGCCGCTCTCAACACCATGCCCGCCCAGGACCTGTTGGTCATTGAAACCGAAGCCGGCAAGGAGATCCTCGTTCCCTTCGTCGATGAAATCGTCCCCGAGGTCAACGTCGAGGCAGGCTACATCCTGATCACTCCGCCGGCGGGCCTCTTCGAGCTCAACGACGAAGACGCCGGGGAATCCAGCGGGGAGACTCCTGCATGAGGATCGACGTCGTCAGTATCTTTCCGGAGTACCTTGCTCCGCTCGAACTGTCGCTTATCGGCAAGGCCCGGCAGGACGGCATCCTTCAGCTGAACGTCCACGACCTCCGATCCTTCACCACGGACAAGCACCGCACCGTTGACGACACGCCTTACGGCGGTGGCGCCGGCATGGTGATGAAGCCGGAGCCCTGGGCCCAGGCCCTCGAGGCTGTTTCCCAAGGCGGTGCCTCCAAGCCGGTACTCATCGTTCCATCCCCGGCGGGGGAGCGGTTCACCCAGGCGCTGGCCTATGAACTGGCGGAAGAGCAGCAGTTGGTGTTCGCCTGCGGCCGGTACGAAGGCATTGACGAGCGCGTCATCGACTGGGCCCGCGAGCACTTCACGGTCCGTCCGGTGAGTTTGGGTGACTACGTACTCAACGGCGGCGAAGTAGCGGTGCTTGCCATGGTCGAAGCGATCGGGCGCCTGCTGCCTGGTGTCGTGGGCAATCCCGAATCACTCATTGAGGAATCGCACTCGGACGGGCTCCTTGAATACCCGGTCTACACCAAGCCCTCGTCCTGGCGGGAGCATGAAGTCCCGGCCGTCCTGTTGAGCGGAAACCACGGCAAAATTGCCCAGTGGCGCCGGCATGAGCAGTTTCGCCGCACCGTTGAGCGCCGACCGGACCTCATGGACACGTTCGACGCCGGCCAGTTGAGCCGTGCCGACCGTAACGCCCTTGCGGAACTTGGCTACGACGTCGTCGGTGGGCGCCTGCGCAAGCGCCCCGAGGGTGGCCCGCAAGGCTAAGGCGGCCTCCGGCGTCGACACCTCCGCGGGGACCGGCGTGATTGGCCGGATGCTTACACATATGGCAGAATTAACCCTTGTGTCTGCTGGGCTGACGCCTGCCACAGGGGGAGTTGAGCCAACAGTCGGACAACCGGTAAAGCCAATCAGTGGCTGAGCCGGCCACTAATGATCTTCGGCGGAGATTTCCGCGGGCCATGAGCGCCCGGGGCTTGTCCGCCGTGACCCAAAGTGAATGACCTGTGGCGTTCACCAGGAGTGGATTAATGCATATCCTCGATAGCGTAGATGCAGCCTCGCTGCGTAACGATGTTCCGGAGTTCCGCGCGGGCGACACCCTCAAGGTTCACGTCAACATCATCGAAGGCAAGAACTCCCGTGTCCAGGTATTCCAGGGCTTCGTCCTTGGCCGCCAGGGTGACGGCGTTCGCGAAACCTTCACCGTGCGCAAGGTTTCCTTCGGTGTGGGCGTAGAGCGTACCTTCCCGGTGCACTCCCCGATCATCGACAAGATCGAGGTCGTCACCAAGGGTGACGTCCGCCGCGCCAAGCTTTACTACATGCGTGCACTGCGCGGTAAGGCTGCGAAGATCAAGGAAAAGCGCGACTTCGCCAAGTAAGTCCACCAACTTACGCAACGGGTCCAGGATTCGTGCCCGGGGTTCCGGAGCAATCCGCAACGCAACAGGGATTACGAGTCATGGACACAACAGAACGCCAGCCCCGGAAACAGGGCTGGCGTTTTGCGTTGCTGGCCCTGGTGCTCGCCGTGGCCATCAGTGGGCTGGTCCGTTCGCTGTGGATCGACGTGTATTACATCCCGTCGGAATCGATGGAACCCCTGCTCGGGACCGGAGACCGGATCCTGGTTTCCCGCACGGCCTTCAGTTCAGAACCAATCCGCCGCGGCGATATCGTGGTATTCGATGGCCGGGGCTCGTTCGCGCCGCTCAGCAGCGGCAAGGGACCGCTCGTGGACGCAGTGAATGCGGCCGGACAATGGTTCGGCCTGGTCGGAAGCGAAACCACGTATGTCAAACGTGTCATCGGCGTTGCAGGCGACCACGTGCAATGCTGTGACGCGTCCGGGCACCTCACAGTCAACGGTCAGGTTTTTGAGGAATCCTATCTTTATCCCGGGGACCAACCCAGCAAGCAGAAGTTTGACGTGGTGGTGCCCGACGGTCGGCTCTGGCTCATGGGGGACCACCGGTCCCGCTCGGCGGACTCACGCGGACTGCTCGGAGCTCCCGGGGGTGGCATGGTCCCCGTAGAACGCGTTATCGGCAGACCCGTCCAGATCATCTGGCCACTTGATAGATTTGCAGAGATGCCTCGCTCCACGCAGGCGGACACGACGAAGAACGGACAATAAATGCCGGATAGAGTTCCAGAAAATCCCGAGAGGCACGACGACGCGCGGCTCTTGGATGGAACCCCCGGCACTGCCGGAGCCAACGAACCGGAGCAGCCGGAGCGAACTGTGGATGCCGGGCCGGTGGCGGAAGACCAACCCCGCCAGAACGTGGCATTGGTCTGGCTCAAGGAAATCGTCACGGTAGTGGCGATCGCCCTCGTCCTGTCCTTCCTCCTGAAGACTTTCCTGTTCCGTGCTTTCTGGATTCCGTCGGAGTCCATGGAAAGCACGCTGGACGTCCACGACCGTATCTTCATCAACCTCCTGGTTCCGGGGCCGTTCGACCTGCAGCACGGGGACGTCGTGGTTTTCAAGGACACCCAAGGATGGCTGGCTCCCGTGGAGAAGAAACCGGCCGGGCCGATGGACTGGGTAGGCAACACCCTGGAGTTCGTAGGCCTGATGGCGGACGAAGGGGAGCAGCACCTGGTCAAGCGCGTCATCGGCCTTCCCGGCGATCACGTGACCTGCTGCGATGCGGGAGGTCGGGTTAGCATCAACGGAGTACCCCTGGACGAGACGTACATCAACCCGGCCGAGGTTCCCAATCCCGAACAGTTCGATGTCACAGTCCCCGAAGGGAAGGTGTGGGTGATGGGCGATAACCGCAACCACTCGGCAGATTCCCGCCTCCACCAGGGAACCAACGGCGGCTTCGTCAACATCGAGGACGTGGAAGGCAAGGCGACCGTCATAGCCTGGCCCATCAATCGATGGACAGTCCTGGACAACTATCCGGACGTCTTCAAGAACGTACCCGCAGGCAAACCAGGGAAGTAACAATGGCACCGGCCGCACTCCGATCGAAGACCAAGGCAGCAGGCAAGCCAACGTCAAAGGCGAAACCCAAAGCAGTGCTCCAGTTTCCCACCCTCGACTTCGAACGATCTTTCCTGTCCTCGGGAGCCCGGCTCCTGGCAGGGGTGGACGAGGTTGGGCGCGGTGCACTTGCGGGGCCCGTCAGTGTCGGCATTGCCGTGGTGAACCTTGAAGACCATGAACTGCTTGAGGGGGTGCGGGACAGCAAACTCCTCAAGCCCGAGGACCGGGACAGGCTTGAGCCCCTGGTCCGCGAATGGGCCCTGGCCAGCGCAGTGGGACATGCCTCATCCGAGGAGATTGACCGGATCGGCATTATCGCCGCCCTGCGTCTTGCCGGAACGCGGGCCTGGTTCGAGATCCTTGCCGGCGGCGTAACCCCCGACGTCGTGCTCCTCGATGGCAGCCACAACTGGTTGTCGCCGGAGGTCCAGGCCTCCCTCTTCGATCCGGCTCCTGGGGGACTGGGCTGCGATGCACCTGTACACACCCGGGTCAAGGCGGACATGAGTTGCTTGAGCGTCGCCGCAGCAAGTGTCCTGGCCAAGGTTGCGCGGGACCGGATCATGGTGGACCTTCACTCCGAGGCACCCGCGTACGGGTGGAATGTCAACAAGGGTTATGCCACTCCATCGCACCGTGACGTGATCCGGCTGCAAGGACCGAGTGCCTATCACCGGACCAGCTGGCACCTGACAGGCCCGGGCGACGATTGAGGGCTACGCCGCAGCCTAGGTGGCGCTCCGGGTCCGGCCGATGGTGCAAGATGGAACTATGAGCGCCGAGGACCTTGAGAATTACGAAACCGACATGGAGCTTCAGCTCTACCGCGAGTACCGGGACGTAGTTGGCCTGTTCAGCTACGTTGTCGAAACGGAACGGCGTTTCTACCTGGCAAACCATGTCGATCTGCAGGCACGCAGCGCCGATGGTGAGGTCTACTTCGACCTCACGCTCCAGGACGCGTGGGTGTGGGACGTTTATCGCTCCGCGAGGTTCGTGAAAAATGTCCGCGTGATCACCTTCAAGGACGTCAACGTCGAAGAGCTCCCCCGGAACGAGGACCTGGCGCTGCCGAAAGACGGCGACCTTGGGGACCTGGGCAACTAGCCTGCCTGCGTTCGGCCTTTCCTCCACAATCTCCCTCGACTGCCCGGTTACCCACATAGCGCCGTAACTGCCTCCCTGCACGACTACACGCCCGGAATGCTGGGTCGTGGAGGTGGTGCTCGTGCGAGCAAAAGACGTACTTGGCAGGGAAGGCGAAGGACTGGCCGCCGCTTTCCTTGAAGGTCAGGGAATGCAGGTGGTCGACCGCAACTGGCGGTGCAGCGAAGGCGAAATCGACATCGTTGCCATGGATGGGCAAACGCTTGTTGTGGCCGAAGTAAAAACGCGCCGAACCCTTGCGTTCGGTCACCCGTTCGAGGCCGTGGGGCCGGAAAAACTGGCACGCCTTCATCGGCTCTCGGCTTCGTGGTGCCGTGAGCACCATGTGAATCCCCGGAGCAGGCGCGTGGACGTTGTGGGCGTTATCCATGACGGCGCGGCAGCACCGCAGCTGGAACATCTGCGCGGTGTGTCCTGATGGGCGTTGGCAGGAGCTATTGTGTTGCCTTGGTGGGGCTTAACGGATTCGTCGTCGAGGTCGAGGCGGACATCGGCCAGACCCTCCCCGCATTCGTCATTCTGGGCTTGCCCGATGCTTCCCTGAATGAGGCCAAGGAACGGATCCGTTCCGCAGCTTTGAATTCCGGCATTCCGCTGAGCCGGCGGAAAATTACGGCCAACCTGATTCCCGCGTCCTTGCCCAAGCGCGGCTCCGGATTCGACCTCGCCATCACCATGGCCGTGCTCCGGGCAGCGGGTGACATCCGCTCCATCAGCGAAACGGTGTTCATGGCAGAGCTCGGCCTGGACGGACGGCTGCGACCGGTCAGGGGCATCCTCCCTGCGGTCATGGCCGCAGTCCAGGCCGGATATCCGGACATTGTGGTGGCAGAGGCGAACGTGGCCGAGGCAATGCTGGTACCAGGAGCCAAAGTCCGGGGCTACAAGACCCTTGCCCGGCTTGCCTACGATTTCGGTGCCGATCCCAAGGACCTCGCCCTTGATTACGACCCTCCGGCCGATGAAGTTCACGACGACGACTCTTCAGCACGTCCTGTCCCCGACCTTTGCGACGTGTCCGGTCAGTCCGAGGGACGTCGTGCTTTGGAGGTTGCTGCCGCAGGCGGACACCACATGCTCCTGACGGGTCCGCCCGGTGCAGGAAAGACCATGCTGGCCGAGCGGCTTCCTGGTCTCCTGCCGGACCTGCAGGATACTGCGGCAATGGAAGTGACGGCCATCCACTCACTGGCGGCCATCCGGACCTCAGCCGTGCGGTTGATACGGCGGCCGCCGTTCGAGAGCCCGCACCACAACGCGACTTCTGCGGCCATCATCGGCGGGGGTTCGGGCCTTCCCCGGCCCGGAGCGGCGTCGCGGGCGCACAGGGGAGTACTCTTCCTGGACGAGGCTCCGGAGTATGAGCGCCGGGTGCTGGATGCCCTGCGCCAGCCGTTGGAAAGCGGAGAACTGGTGATCCACCGTTCGGCCGGGACTGCGGCATACCCTGCGCGCTTTCAATTGGTGTTGGCAGCCAACCCTTGTCCCTGTGGTAAAGCGTCGGGCAAAGCCAAGGACTGCACTTGCACGCCCACCATGCGTCGGCGCTATTTCGGACGGATCTCAGGGCCCCTGCTGGACAGGGTGGACATCCAACTGCAGGTGGAGCGGGTCTCCCTGGCCGAATTTGGACAAAGCGGCGCCGAAGAAGACACGGCTTCGGTTGCGAAGCGTGTTTCTGCTGCCCGCCACCGGCAGTTGGATCGCCTGGGGAGCTTTGGGTTTGAAACGAATTCCCAGGTTCCTGGCCGGGTATTGCGCGGCAAGCTCCGTTTACCCCCTGGTTCCACGCAGGTCCTGGATACCGCACTCGAGCGCGGGCTGCTGACAGCCAGGGGTTACGATCGCGTGCTGCGCCTCGCTTGGACGCTGGCTGACTTGGAACACTCCGCCGCTCCCAATGCCGACCACATCGGGCGAGCCCTGGGGCTGCGCCAGGCGACCGCGACGTCATGAACAACAGATCGGAAGGAAGAGGCTTGGGAGAGTTGGGGATGCGGGAGAGGGAACGGTTGGCCCGGGCCGCGCTGGCCAGGTTGATGGAACCACAGGACTCGGTCGGACTTGCGCTTGTCCAGGCGGTCGGACCGCTCGACGCGCTCGGTATTGCCACGGGAGAATTGTCGGCTGGTCCTGCGGTGGAACGCGAAGTCACCGCCTTGCTTTCGCAGGATGGCAGCCTGGCATCGTGGCCCGGCCTGGTTGCCAGCCAGCGACGCTGGGCCCCGCGGGTCCGCGATCTTGCGCCGGAACGCGATGTGGAGACGATGCGGCGGTTTGGCGGCCGCTTGATTGTTCCGGGCGACGATCTATGGCCGGAGCAGTTGGCCGACCTCGGCCTTAAGGAGCCGCTGTGCCTGTGGTGGCGAGGCCAGGAACAGGCGATTCCGCCGGCACGGGAGACGATCGCCTTGGTGGGATCGCGCGACAGCACCGGTTACGGGTCCGCCGTTACGGGAGACCTTGCTTACGGACTGTCCCAGCGGGGATACACCATAGTCTCCGGCGGAGCGTACGGCATCGATGCGCATGCCCATCGCGGGGCCCTGAACGGGGCAGCAGCGTCGATGCCGACCATTGCCGTCATGGCCGGGGGAGTAGACCGCTTTTACCCCGCAGGAAACGAAGACCTCTTGCGGAGCGTTGCTACGCAAGGAGCAGTGATAGCAGAGGTCCCGCCTGGTTCGGCCCCCACAAGGTATCGATTCCTGCAGAGGAACCGGCTGATAGCGGCTTTGGCGTCGGTCACCGTGGTTGTCGAGGCGAGGTGGCGTTCGGGAGCACTCAACACCGCCCATCATGCTGAATCCCTGGGCAGGGTGGTAGCCGCGGTGCCGGGTTCCGTTCACAGCGCCAACTCGGCCGGTTGCCATCGACTTCTCCGTGACGGAGGTGCCGTTTGCGTAACGGACGTAGGTGAAATCGCCGAGTTGTCCGGACGGAGCGGGGAGGCGTTACCGCAGGACAAAGAAGTACACGATGGCCCGCACGACGGATTGTCGCTGGAAGACCTCATCCTCCTGGATGCGCTGCCGATTCGATCGGGAAGTTCAGTGGAAAAGCTTGCAGTGGTGGCCGGCTTAAGTCCGGACGCCGTGAGGGCGGGTCTCGGCCGACTCGGGCTGCTGGGCCTGGCCGCCTCCGAGGGTGGATCCTGGAAGAGGAAGAAAAACGGCTGATAGCCCCAAAGCGGTATGTCCATGCAGCATTGGTGGCGGTAATGCTGCCAAAGTTGAGGAGTGGACCACCAACCCCTGCCAGCGGAGTTTCAAAGCGCGGCCGATGAATTCAAACGCTACCTTGCTGCCGAGCGGGCAAGGTCGGATCACACGGTCAGGGCATATATGTCCGATCTTGAGAGCGTTCTGGGATACGCAGTCCAGGAAGGCGCAACGCGCTTGGAACAGTTGGACCTGGGCATCCTCAGGCGCTGGCTCGGCGCTCAGAGTGAGAACGGAATGGCGCGATCTACACTGGCGCGCCGTGCGGCCACTGCCCGGTCATTCACCAAGTGGGCACTGAGGGAAGAACTGATCCACAGTGACCCCGCACTCCGGCTACAGGCGCCCAAACGCGGGAAGTCCCTTCCAGGGGTCCTGCAGCAGCAACAGGTCACACGGCTGGTGGATGGGCTGGGCGCCGAGGCTGCAGACGGTACCCCCCTGGCTCTCCGTAACCGCGCCATGGTGGAGTTGCTTTATGCCACCGGCGTCCGGGTGGGGGAGTTGGCTGGCTTGGATATTGACGACCTCGATCCGGACAGGCGGACGCTACGCGTGCTGGGCAAGGGCAACAAGGAACGTACCGTACCTTTCGGGGTCCCTGCTGCGCTCGCTGTGGACGATTGGCTGCGCAGGGGCAGGCCTGCCTTGGCAGGCGGGAACAGCGGGCCGGCACTGTTCCTGGGTGCGAAGGGCCGCCGCGTCGATCCACGCCAGGTCCGGGCCGTGGTGGAAAAACTGCTGCACGGACTGGGCGATACTTCCGCGACGGGTCCCCACGCCCTCAGGCACACCGCAGCCACGCACTTACTTGATGGTGGGGCGGACCTGCGCGCCGTACAGGAAATCCTTGGACACAGCAGCTTGGCCACCACGCAGGTTTACACGCACGTGTCTGTGGACAGGCTCCGGAAGAGCTACCGGCAGGCGCATCCGAGGGCCTAGACGACGCCGCATATCCGGCACTGGCGGAAATTGGAGGTGTACGGCAAAATGAAAGCACCACGGGGAACCTTCAATTCAACGCTGAGGTTTCATCTTGTGCAGAACAGGGCAATACACTTTTTTGTAAAGTGGGTAGTCCGCCATAAATGAATAGCCCGCAAGGGTCCAGGAAATTTCATCGCTCAGGGCAGCGGCAAACATCCGGGCAGAGGTCGTTGGGGAAGACGTACCTACAGCTATGGAGGATGGAATGTCTGTTGCAACAACCCGCGGTGTCCTGTTCGTGCACTCAGCGCCCGCGGCGCTGTGCCCGCACGTTGAGTGGGCCATAGGATCGGTCGTGGATAAGCGAACCGATCTTGAGTGGACCCCGCAGCCTGCTGCGCCCGGAATGTTCCGTGCCGAGTTGTCCTGGACCGGCACCCCGGGAACAGGGGCTCAGTTGGCGTCTGCCCTGAGGGGCTGGGCGCATCTGCGTTACGAAGTCACCGAGGAACCCAGCCAAGGGGTTGACGGTGCTCGTTGGTCCCACACCCCGGAGCTGGGAATTTTCCATGCCGTCACTGATGTGCACGGAAACGTGATGGTGACCGAAGACCGGATCCGCTACGCCTACGAGTCCGGTGCAGGAGACCCCTCGGCTGTTTACCACGAGCTTTCGTTGGCCCTTGGCGAAGCCTGGGACGAAGAACTCGAACCGTTCAGGCACGCCGCAGAAGGTGCTCCCGTGCGTTGGCTCCACCAAGTCGGCTGACTCGAATCCGCAAAAGCCCCGCTAAGCCCCATAGCAAACGAAGGGCCCCACCCTATGGTGGGGCCCTTCGTTCACTTGATGATCTGTCTATGCGTTCCGGACGGCAATGACGGCGTTGTGTCCACCAAAGCCGAAGGAGTTACTCAGGGCCACGATGTCTCCGGCCGGGAGGTCACGCGCGGAGGTTACGACGTCGAGCGGGATCTCGGGATCTTGGTTCTCGAGGTTGATCGTCACCGGCGCCTTGCGCTCATACACAGCCATAACCGTGAGGACGGCTTCCACGGCACCGGAGGCTCCGAGCAAGTGTCCCATCTGCGATTTCGTGGCGGACACGGCAACGTTATCCACGTGGGCACCCAAGGCGGCACGCAACGCGGTGTACTCAGGCTTGTCTCCCACCGGAGTGGAGGTTGCGTGCGCGTTCACGTGCACAACGTCTTCGGCCTGGATGCGGCCATCGAACATGGCTGACTTCAGCGCCCGCGTGGCACCGAGGCCTTCGGGGTCTGGTGCAGTGATGTGGTAGGCGTCCGCGGTGACCGAGGTGCCTGCCAATTCAGCGTAGATACGGGCACCGCGGGCGATTGCGTGTTCCTCGGCTTCAAGGACCAGCGCGCCGGCGCCCTCGCCCATCACAAAGCCGTCACGGTCCACATCGTAGGGGCGGGATGCACGCTCGGGTTCGTCGTTGCGGCGGGAAAGGGCCTGCATCGAGGAGAAGGCTGCCAGCGGCATGGGATGGATCGCGGCCTCAGCACCACCGCACATGACCACGTCAGCCTTGCCTGACCGGATGAGGTCCAGACCCAGGTGGAGGGCTTCGGTGCCCGAGGCACAGGCGGAAACCGGGGTGTGTGCACCTGCGCGGGCGCCGAGGTCGAGGCTGACCGCAGCCGCCACGCCGTTCGGCATAAGCATGGGCACCGTCATGGGCAGAACCCGGCGCGGGCCTTTGTCCCGGAGGGTGTCCCAAGCGTCCAGGAGGGTCCAGACGCCACCAATGCCGGTTGCGAAGGCAACGGCCAAGCGGTCGTGGTCGATGTCCTCGATTCCGGCATCCGCCCATGCTTCGCGCGCTGCGATGACACCGAACTGGGTGGACGGATCCATGCGCTTGGCTTCGACACGGCTCAGAACTTCCAGCGCGGGCGTCGAGCACCGGGCAGCAAAGTGGACGGGGAGGTCATAGCGGGCAACCCACTCGTCATTGAGCGTGTGGGCACCGGAGACCCCTTTCAGCGCGTTCTGCCACATTGTGGGAACGTCGCCGCCGATGGGAGTGGTGGCCCCCAGACCGGTTATGACTACTTTGCGTGCCATGCGATCACTCTCTGTCGGATGTGCCGTCCGGACTGCGGTTCAAGGCAGGGGCGGCAAAAAATCTTGGGCGGTAGTGCGGCTGTGCCGGGCCAGGATGGAGCACCCTGACCCGGCACAGGTGGTGCGAGGCTTAGGCCTGTGCGTTTGCGATGAAGTTCACGGCGTCACCGACGGTCTTGAGGTTCTTGACCTCTTCGTCGGGGATGCGAACGCCGAACTTCTCTTCGGCGTTGACCACGATGGTCATCATGGAGATGGAGTCGATGTCCAGGTCCTCGGTGAAGGACTTGTCCAGCTCCACTGCTTCGGTGGCCAGGCCGGTCTCTTCGTTGACGATTTCAGCCAGGCCGGCCAGGATTTCTTCGTTGCTAGCCATTGTCGGCTCCTTTTCTTGTTGTACCGGCTGCTGCCGGAAAGGGGGCAAACCGCGGTTACGGTTTGGGCTTGTAAGTCGTATTCAATTGGCTGGAGGGCGCCCGGCCGGTTCCGTTCTACGGAAGAACAACAACCTGGGCGCCGAAGACCAAACCGGCACCGAAGCCGATTTGGAGCGCCAGGCCGCCGCTCAGCCCAGGGTTCTCCTGGAGAAGGCGGTGGGTGGCGAGGGGGATCGATGCGGCGGACGTGTTGCCGGCCTGGGCGATGTCGCGCCCGATCACCACAGTTTCGGGAAGCTTCAGCTTCTTGACCATCTCGTCGATGATGCGCATGTTCGCCTGGTGCGGTACGAATGCGGCGAGGTCACTGGCTTCGATCCCGGCAGCATCCAGGGCCTGCTGGGCAACCTTTGCCATTTCCCAAACGGCCCAGCGGAAGACTGTCTGGCCGTCCTGGCGAAGGGTGGGCCAGACATCCTGTGTGGCCGAAAGGATCGCGGGATCGTCGATCTCATCGGAATGCCGCGCTGATTCCCCGAGCTTCTTGACGTCTTCGAGTGAGTGGGTCATGCCGATTGCGTCCCACTTGCTTCCATCGGATCCCCAGACCGACGGCCCAATGCCGGGGGTGTCGGAGGGGCCAACAACGACGGCGCCTGCGCCGTCACCGAGGAGGAAGGAGATGGTGCGTTCGTGGTTGTCGATTACGTCGGACAACTTCTCTGCGCCGACCACCAGGACGTACTGCGCAGCGCCGGAGCGGACCAGGGCATCAGCCTGTGCCACGCCATAGCAGTACCCCGCACAGGCTGCCGAGATGTCGAAGGCGGGTGCCGGCGTCGCGCCCAAACGGTCCGTCAGCGCGGCGGCGGCCGACGGCGTCGCGTACGGGTGGGTCACGGTGGAAACGATAACCGCGCCAAGCTGGGATGGTTCGATGCCGGCCTGTGCGATTGCTTCGCGGGCGGCGCCCTCGGCCATGTCAATCACGCTCACATCGGCGGCGGCCCGGTGGCGGGTGATGATGCCCGTGCGTTGGCGGATCCACTCGTCAGACGAATCGATCCACTGGCAGACGTCGTCGTTGGTCACGATGACATCCGGGCGGTAGGCGCCAATTCCCAGGATGCGTGAGTTCTCCTGGACCGGTGCCTGCTTCAAAACGGGCGTGCTCATGCCTCTCCCTCCAACTCGGCGAACAATGCCAGGGCGGCGGCGAGGTCCTCGGGCGTCTTGACCGCTACGGTCTTGACGCCCGGCATGCCGCGCTTTGCCAGACCCGCGAGGGTGCCTGCCGGTGCCAGTTCAATGAGGCCTTTGACGCCCCGCTCAACAAGGTTTTCCATGCAAAGGTCCCAGCGGACGGGCCGCGAAACCTGGGCAATGAGGCTTTCGACGGCGGCCCCGCCTGCGTTGACTTCCCGGCCGTCGTAGTTGGACAGCAACGGAACCGTGGGGTCCTTCGGCGACAGCGAGGGCTTCAGTGCTTCAAGGGCATCCACTGCCGGCGCCATGTGCGAGGTGTGGAATGCACCGGCTACCTTCAACGGAATGACCCGGGCCTTGGCCGGCGGGTTTTCGGCAAGGGCCTTGAGCTGGTCAAAGGTCCCGGCGGCAACCGTCTGGCCGGCACCGTTGACGTTCGCAGGAGTGGCCCCGGAGGCTTCAATGGCGGCGAGGACCTCAGCGGGGTCGCCGCCCACCACGGCGCTCATGCCCGTGGGTGTGACGGCTGCCGCGGCTGCCATGCTGTTGGCGCGCTCCCGCACGAAGGTCATGGCTTCCTCTTGGGTGAGGACACCGGCGAGGGCCGAGGCAGTGATTTCGCCAACGGAGTGTCCGGCGAGTACCACGGGGAGCGTGTTTAGTTCCACATCGAACAAAGAGCCGGCGGCCACGAGGCCGGCCGCCACGATCAGGGGCTGCGCAACGGCGGTGTCCTTGATGGTTTCTTCATCGGACGTGGTGCCGTGGGCCTTGAGGTCGATGCCTGCGATCTCACTCAGTGCGGCCAGTTGGCCTTCGACGGAGGGGAGTTCCAGCCAAGGGGCCAGGAATCCTGGGGTCTGGGAGCCCTGTCCAGGGCAGACGATTGCAAGCACGTATCCAGCTTTCCAAATTGCCACGTGATCCACTGGTGTTTCGGTACACCAAGCTCACTGGGTCAGTTTGTAGGAAGTCTACAACGGGTCAGTTCTGTGAACGCGATGCGTGACGCTCGGGCGCGGCCTTTGGTTGGGCCGAAAGCCGGCCCACCACGAGTGCCGTTTGGAGCACGAAGGCTTCCCGCGGAAGCAGGGGATCCCACCCTGTCACGTCGCAAACACGCTTCAAACGGTAGCGCACGGTGTTTGCATGCACGAACAATTCCCGCGCTGTGGCTTCGAGGGAATGCCCTAGTTCCAGATAGGTTCCGAGGGTTTCCACAAGGCCGTTCGAGGCTGCCAGCAGTGGCCTGTAGATGTTCTTGATCAGGGACCTGCGCGCGGCATCATCGCCTGAGACAACGCGCTCGGGCAGCAGGTCGTCGGCGGCAACAGGGCGTGGTGCCGAGGGCCAGGCTTTGGCGGCCGTGAGGCCTGCAAAAGCGGCTTGGGCCGAACTGCTGGCCTCCAGCAGGGAACCGGCCTCAGGGCCGTAAACAACAGCTCCGGGAGCGAACAATTCGCTCAGCTTCACGTAGGCTGTGTCGCGGTCCTGCACGCCGCCAAGGATAAGGATGAGGCGATCCCCTTGGATGCCCACGAGCGCATCTTCGGCAAACCTTCCCGCGGTCCGCCGCAGTTCGCTGACGTAGCTCGCGCTGGGTTCTGAAGGCGAGTTGCCAACCATGACGGTGAAACGCTCCTGGGCCTTCCACCCCAGTGCAGCGATCCTCGAGCGCAGTGCGTCCGTGTTTTCGCCCCTAAGGATCGCATCGACGATCAGTGCTTCGAGGCGGGTATCCCAGGAACCCCGCGATTCCGCGGCCCGGGCGTAGACGTCTGCCGCGGCAAAAGCGACCTCGCGGGAGTAGCGGAGCACGGCTTCGCGAAGGGACGGCTGATCGGATTCGGGAGCGATGACGGGTACTTGGTCCTCGACCACTTCCACCACGATCCGGATCAGTTGCAGGGCCTTTTGCAGGCTGATGGAGCGGGTCAGCTCTGTGGGTGCATTTCCGAAGACGTCCGTCAGGATCCAGGACGGGGAGCTGGGCCGCTCATACCATGTCACAAATGCCGCAATGCCGTTTTGGGCTACCAGCCCAAGTGCCGAACGTTCGTCAGAGCTGAGCCGGCTGTACCAAGGCAAGGACTTCTCGAGCTGCCGCATGGTGCTGGTGGACAACTGGCCCACATTGGCGCGGAGTTGGCGCAATGTTTCGGCCTTTTCCGGCGACACTGCCGGTGCCGCTGCCTTGCGTTTGGTGCTTGTCTTCGTGGGCTCTGCCATGGAATGAGCATACGGTGCATTTGTGCGAAGGCTACAACTCCTCGTAGCAGCCGTCACGCCGGCAGAGGCATCGGGCGTGTGCCGTGTTAAAGCCCGACGGCGGTCCTCACCATTGGTGAGGACCGCCGTTTGGTCAGGGTCGATCCGGATCCAGGAAACCCTGGTGGAGGCTAGGCGTCTCCGCCTGCGCCGCCCGTGGTGCCCGCGTTTACGTCCAGAAGCCGGTACTTATCGATCGCCTTTTCCAGGGCGCCTTCTTCAACTTCGCCCTTGGAAGCGAGGAGTTGCAGGGTTTTGGCGACGATGGAGTGGGTGTCGTTTTTGAAGTAGCGGCGGGCGGCTTGGCGGGTGTCGGAGAAGCCGAAGCCGTCTGCTCCGAGGGAGGCGAAGTCGTTGGGGATGTATTGGCGGATTTGGTCGGGGATGGCTTTCATGTAGTCGGAGACGGCGATGACGGGTCCGTGGTGGCCGGTGAGTTGTTCGGTGATGAAGGGGGTGGGTGCGGGTTGGCCGGGGTTGAGGAAGGCGTGTTCTTCGGCGGCGAGTCCGTCGCGTCGGAGTTCGTTCCAGGAGGTCACGGACCAGACGGTGGCGGCGACGTTCCAGTCTTCGGCCAGGATGCGGGCGGCTTCGAGTGCCCAGGGCACGGAGACGCCGGAGGCGAGGATCTGGGCGGTGGGCCGGTCGGGGTTGCCGGTGGGGGCGTCGGCGAGTTTGTAGATGCCTTTGAGGAGCCCGTTGGTGTCGAGGTTGTCGGGTTCGGCGGGTTGGGTGATGGGTTCGTTGTAGACGGTGAGGTAGTACATCACGTTCTTATCCGTGCTGTTTTCGCCGTACATGGTTTCGAGGCCGTGGCGGATGATGTGGCCGATTTCGTAGCCGTAGGCGGGGTCGTAGGTGCGTACGGCGGGGTTGGTGGCGGCGAGCAGGGGTGAGTGTCCGTCGGCGTGTTGGAGTCCTTCGCCGGTGAGGGTGGTTCGTCCTGCGGTGGCGCCGATGATGAAGCCGCGGGTCATTTGGTCCGCGGCGGCCCAGAAGGAGTCGCCGGTGCGTTGGAAGCCGAACATGGAGTAGAACACGTAGATCGGGACGAGGGGTTCGCCGTGGGTGGCGTAGGAGGTCCCGGCGGCGGTGAACGCTGCGACGGCGCCGGCTTCGTTGATGCCGGGGTGGATCAGTTGCCCGGCGGGGGATTCTTTGTAGGCCAGGACGAGGTCGCGGTCCACGGAGAGGTAGTTCTGGCCCTTGGGGTTGTAGATTTTGGCGGTCGGGAAGAACGCGTCCATGCCGAAGGTGCGTGATTCGTCCGGGACGACCGGGACGAGGCGGTGGCCGAAGTTCTTGTCCCGCATCAGGTCCTTCAACAAACGGACGAAGGCCATGGTGGTCGCGGCTTGTTGTTTGCCCGATCCGCGTTTGGCGATGTCGTAGGACTTGGCCTCGGGCAGGGTCACGGGGGTGTGGCCGGGGCGGCGTTCGGGCAGGAACCCGCCCAAGGCTTGGCGGCGTTCCATGAGGTACTGGATTTCGGGGGCGTCGGGGCCGGGGTGGTAGTACGGGGGCCGGTAGAGGTCCGCGTCGAGTTGTTCATCGGTGATGGGGATGCGCAGGTGGTCACGGAAGGCTTTGAGGTCTTCCATGGTCAGTTTCTTCATCTGGTGGGTCGCGTTGCGGCCCTCGAAGTGCGGTCCGAGGCCGTAGCCCTTGACGGTTTTGGCGAGGATGACGGTGGGTTTGCCCTTGAATTCCACGGCCGCTTTGTACGCGGCGTAGACCTTGCGGTAGTCGTGGCCGCCGCGTTTGAGGTTCCAGATCTGCTCGTCGGTGAGGTCCGCGACCATGTCCTTGGTTTGCGGGGTGCGGCCGAAGAAGTGTTCCCGGACGAACCCGCCGGATTCGGCCTTGTAGGTCTGGTAGTCCCCGTCGGCGGTTTCGTTCATGAGTTTCACGAGCGCGCCGTCGTGGTCGTTCTCGAGCAGGGTGTCCCATTCCCGGCCCCAGACGACCTTGATCACGTTCCAGCCCGCGCCGCGGAAGAACGCCTCCAACTCCTGCATGATCTTGCCGTTGCCGCGCACCGGGCCGTCCAGGCGCTGGAGGTTGCAGTTGATCACGAAGTTCAGGTTGTCCAGGTTCTCGTTCGCTGCCAGCTGCAGCAGGCCACGGGACTCGGGCTCGTCCATTTCCCCGTCACCGAGGAACGCCCAGACCTGCTGGTCACTGGTGTCCTTGATCCCGCGGTTGTGCAGGTACCGGTTGGACTGGGCCTGGTAGATCGCGTTCATCGGGCCGATACCCATCGACACGGTCGGGAACTCCCAGAACCCCGGCATCAGGCGCGGATGCGGATACGAGGACAGGGCATGGCCTTCCTTGGACTTCTCCTGCCGGAACCCGTCCAGGTCCTCTTCCGTGAGCCGGCCTTCCATGAACGCCCTGGCGTACATCCCAGGGGACGCATGGCCCTGGAAAAACACCTGGTCCCCGCCCGAGGGGTGGTCCTTGCCGCGGAAGAAATGATTGAACCCGACCTCATACAGGGTCGCCGCACCGGCGTAGGTCGAGATATGCCCGCCCACACCAATATCGGCCCGCTGCGCCCGGTGGACCATCACAGCCGCGTTCCACCGCATATACGCCCGGTAACGCCGCTCGAACTCCTCATTACCCGGGAACTCAGCCTCCTGGTCCACCGGAATCGTGTTCACGTAATCAGTCGTAGTCACCATCGGAACGCCCACGCTCCGCGCACCGGCACGCTGAAGCAACGAACGCATAATGAACTGCGCCCGCTCCGTGCCCTGCTCCGCGATCAACGCATCCAAGGACTCAATCCACTCAGCGGTCTCTTCCGGATCACGATCAGGCAACTGGGCAGTCAACCCACTAAGGATGTGTGAGGTCTCTTCTCCTGCAGCCACGTCCAACCTTCCTTTAGGCGCATCCATCGGCGCCTCAGGTCCGGCAGGGTAACTGCCCGTCATGAACGCGTCGTGTGCGACATCTCGGTACCAATAGCCCGGTCGGATGCGCCGGGCAGGTCTTGTGAGCGCATGGCTGCCCAGTAGAATTCCTCGGGGCGATCGCCCTGCAGCCAAAGCACTCAATGGCCACTCTAGCTTTCACTGCGCCGCGATGCGTAGCCGCGGGCCATGGAGGGCGTTCTATGTCACATCCTGCCCGCGTCCGTGACGGAAGCCATGCGATTGTCACAGCTTCGAAACACCCCGGGTGGTGCGGAAACTGGCCTGTCGCAGGGAGAATGGCTTGAAGCACACGCCTAAAGGGTGTTGGCTGTTAGTAATGGAAGTCACTTCAAAAGGAGGAAACGTGAGCGAGGCCGACGCCGCCACATCGGTAAATGTGGCGGAAAGATTGGGTTTCAAAGACGGGGATCTGATTCAGGAACGCGGCTACGACGACGACGTCGACTTCGACTTGCGTGACGACATCGAGGATGTCACGGGATCGGAATTGTTGGACGAAGACGATCATGACGTCGTGGACGCGGTCATCTTCTGGTGGCGCGACGGCGACGGCGACCTGGTGGACGCCCTGATGGATTCGCTCACCACCTTGAAGGAAGGCGGCGTGGTCTGGGTCCTGACGCCCAAGTCCGGCCGCGATAACTACGTTTCCCCAGCCGACATCCAGGACGCGGCACCAACATCGGGCCTGCACCTCACCACTTCGGCAGGCGTATCCAAGGACTGGAGTGCCACGCGCTTGGTAGCGAAGAAGAACAAGTGACTGAAGTCCGGGAATCGCTTGCTGTTGCAGCGCCGGCGCCGGGACAGCCGGCACCCGATTTTGAATTGCCCAACCAGTACGGCGAGCCTGTAAGGCTTTCGGACTTCCGGGGCCGCAACGTGGTGGTTGTCTTTTACCCTTTCGCCTTCTCCGGTATCTGCACGGGGGAGCTCTGCGAACTTCGGGACAACATCGGTGACTTCGAAGACTCCAATGCCACGGTTCTGGCCATTTCAGTGGACAGCAAATTCTCCCTGCGGGCCTATGCCGCTAGGGAAGGCTACGAATTCGACCTTCTCGCCGACTTTTGGCCCCACGGTGGGGTCGCCAGGCAATACGGGGTTTTCGATGATCAAAGCGGGATGGCACTGCGGGGAACGTTCATTATTGATGCCGGGGGCGTCGTCCGATACGTAGTGGTTAATCCGCGTGGACAGGCCCGGGACCTTTCGGAATACCGTGCAGCGCTTAGGTCCATCGCGGGAAAATCGGGTGGAGAACAGGGGTGACCAGCCGAAGGCCGGGCATCGGCATGACGGGATTCGCCAGCATGGAGCCTGTATCCGCGGGAGATCCGGGGCCCACGGAACTTGCGGCCTTGGAGCAGGCGCGGGTCATCCTCGCGTCGAAGAAGCTGGCTGTACTTACCGGTGCCGGACTCAGTACCGATTCAGGCATTCCCGACTACAGGGGCCCGGGCTCCGCCCCTCGGAAGCCCATGACGTACCAGGAGTTCATTGCCAGTGCCGACAACCGTCGTCGTTATTGGGCGCGCAACCACATCGGCTGGTCGCACCTCCGGCACGCGGACCCGAATGCCGGTCACGTTGCCGTAGCACGCATGGAACGGCGAGGGCTCCTGAGCGGATTGATCACCCAGAATGTCGACAGGCTCCATGAAGACGCGGGCAGTACCAATGTGGTGGATCTGCATGGGCGTTTCGATCAGGTCATCTGCCTCGCGAACGGCCATACCTTTTCCAGGCAGCTCCTGGCGGCAATTCTTGAAGAGCTGAATCCGGGTTTCGTCGAGGCCGCCCTCGAAGCGGGGGTGGTCGAGATGGCCCCTGATGCGGACGCCACTGTGGAGGATCCCGAATTAATCAGGTCCTTCGTGGTGGCCGTTTGCCCGGCCTGTGGAGGAACCCTGAAACCCGATTTCGTATATTTTGGCGAGAACGTCCCCAAGGACCGCGTGGAGCGGGCATATTCCATGGTGGACCAGGCAGACGCCCTGCTCGTCGCGGGTTCCTCACTGACGGTGATGAGCGGGCTCAGGTTCGTCCGGCACGCAGCCAAGACCGGCAAGCCGGTGGTCATCATCAATAAGGGTGCTACCCGCGGAGATGAGTTTGCTGCCTTGAAATTGGACTTGGGAGTAAGCGGGGCTCTGGACTTTTTGGCTCGCGAGTTGCCGGATTTGTCGTTGGAGCCGGCCCCAATTGGCAATTCTCCGGGATGATCATGTAGAGTCATTGTTCGTTGGTTGCGGTGCTGAACAACGGCAAGCGAATTGCCGAAGCACTGAAAACGACTGAATGGGTCTTTAGCTCAGCTGGTAGAGCGCCACGTTTACACCGTGGATGTCATCGGTTCGATCCCGGTAGGACCCACCAACAAGCCCCGTTGTTCCACCCTTCAGGTGAGCAGCGGGGCTTTTTTGTGTCGGATTTTCCACAGCACGCCTCGGACCGGTCGCGGGCAACTGAAAATGTCACTGGCTCCATTTACCGTCACATTCCATGGAACACGTATTCATCCGCACCAGCCCGGAGGGTACCCCGATTGCCGTGGCAAGGGGTCCCAGGGAGTGGCGTATCGCAGTAGAACCCGTCCGCTGGTACGAGAGGGTTTCCTGGTGGGAAAATGCCCGGCGCATGCCCAGGGGAGAGGGGCGCGTGGACATTGAGGTCTGGCAGGTGCAGGTCCGTTTGGGCGGAAACTCCCGGTCCTCGCTGGCTACGTGGCAACTGGTGCGGGATGGCGCAGGGGGAGGGTGGCGCCTCCGGGGCGAGGAGCTTGCGGCAGCATAGTTGCCGGGAAATGGATGAGCTCTCCACCGCGACTATTGGGGGATGCCGCGGTGGAGAGCTCGAAAATGAATATACAGCGAACCTTTGGGTTTGGAAAGCGGGACGTCCGCAGGCCGCCTTGTGTGTCATCCGGCAGGTTCAGCGGTGGGGAGTGACGCCTCGAACAGTGCCACTATGATGGGAACTGTTCAGTAGATTGGACAGCCGGTTATTCGACGAAGGAGAATCATGGCCGATTCCCGTACCGCCCGCCCCGAGGGGCTGGGTGCTTCATCGCCGGCTCCGGCCGTTACCCGCGCGGCGGCGGTCCTTGATGCGCTGGCGGGTTCTCCTTCCGGGAGGCTGACCTTAAGTGACCTGTCGCGGGAGCTGGGTATTCCAAAGTCCTCCACGTCCAACCTGTTGCTGGCCTTGGAAGATGCCAGGTTGATTAACCGCCAGGGGGCCGACTTCGCCCTGGGCAGGAAGCTCGTTGAACTCGGCGCCGCCTACCTAAGCCGCCTGGACGAGGTCCAGGAGTTCTACAAGTACTGCGAGCAGGCGCCAACCTTGTCCGGCGAGACGGTCCGCATCGCCATGTTGGATGGTGACCACGTCATCTACCTGGCCCGTTATGAGGGCCACCCGGCGGTGCGGCTGACGTCGAATATCGGTGACAAGATGCCAGTCTCCCTGTGCGGGGTGGGCAAGGCCTTGATCGCGCAGCTGCATGACCACGATATCGAGGCGATGTTCCCTGACGGCATGGAGCTGCCCGTCATGACGGCCAACTCTTTGAAGACCGCAGAGGAGCTCAAGGCGGAGATCGTCGCCATCCGGAAGCAGGGATTCGCCTTCGAGGATGAGGAGTCCACGGTGGGGGTGGTCTGCCTGGCGGTACCTGTCCCCACTCACGGTGCGCACGGGCCCAGCCTTGGCCTGTCCGTTACGGCCCTCAAGGCGACTTATTCGGAGGAGCAGGGTGCGCTCATGGTCAAGGAACTCAAGGAGCTCGCCCGGTCCCTCGGCAATCCCATGGGCTAAGCCCGGCTTAAATCTGATTACAGTCTTGTCCACCTGTTCAAGTGGTTGTACGCTGTTCAACATAGTGATTTAGGCGACTGATGCCATCACTCTCTCGCCGGGCCAACGGGGGCCCGGCGTGATTTTGAGGAGTGCTAGTGATTACTCGAACCAACGCCAAGCTCTCAGCCGAAGCTGATGACGCCGTCGTAGAACCGGACCAGCTTCGACGAGCCACCCTGGCAAGTTCCGTTGGCTCCGCACTGGAGTACTACGACTTCTATATCTACGGACTGGCCTCTGCCTTGATCTTTGGCCCACTGTTCTTCAAGCCGCTGGGTGAGAGCGGGGCGCTGATCGCTTCGTTCGCCACCTATGGCGTGGGGTTTGCAGCCCGGCCGTTCGGCGGAATCTTTTTCGGATTCATCGGCGACCGTTTTGGGCGGAAGATGGTGCTCCTTCTGACAATCGGCATGATGGGCCTGGCGAGTTTCGCCATCGGACTCCTTCCCACGTTCGAGCAGGCCGGCATGCTGGGTGCCGTACTGCTCGTTGTCCTGCGCATCATTCAAGGCCTGGGCGCCGGCGCCGAGCAGGCAGGGGCCACAACGTTGATTTCGGAGGTCGCCCCGCGTCGTCGTCGTGGGTTCTTCGCCTCACTTCCCTTTGTGGGCATCCAGCTGGGCACGCTCCTCGGTGCGGGTACTTTCGCTGTCCTGCAGCTCTCCAATGACGGCGCTTTCGAGGCGTGGCTGTGGCGGGTTCCGTTCCTTGCAAGCGTGGTCCTGATTGTGGTTGCAGTTTTCATTCGGTTGAGGCTGAAGGAAACCCCCGTATTCCAGGAACTGGAGAAGCACAAGAACGTCGTCAAGAACCCGGTGGGCCAATTGTGGAAGCACTCCAAGAAGAACGTCCTGGTGGGCATTGGTTTGCGCATGGGCGAGAATGGCAACTCCTCCATCTACTCCGCACTGCTGATTTCCTTCCTTGCGATGAAGGATGGCATCTTTCCCGGTGACAAGTTCATCGGACCGGTTGGTTTGCTCATTGCCGCCGGATTCGCAGCCGTCATGGTGGTGACGTTCGGTGCGCTGTCCGACCGGTTCGGCCGCGTCCGCATTTACCGCTACGGCGCACTCTTCCAGGCGGTCTTCGCCATCCCGGCGTTCTACCTCGTGACGCTCGGCAACGTAGCCCTTGTGTGGGCCGTGATGGTTGTGGGCATTGCCCTGGGTGTCCAGTCCATGCTCGGCCCGCAGTGCCCCTTGCTTCCGGAACTGTTCGGTTCCCAGTACCGTTTCACGGGAGTAGCCATGAGCCGCGAAATCTCGGCCGTCCTGGCGGGCGGGCTTGTCCCGCTGCTGGGTGCCATCTTCCTCGCCGCAACCGGCAACTCATGGGTGGTCCTGGCGGTCTATTCCCTGATCCTGGCCCTGATTTCCTTTGTTGCAACGTTCTTCACGCCGGAAACCGCCGGCCGTGACCTCGCTGCCCTCGAAGACGCAAAGTAGCCCGAATCCCCAAAGGCGGCTCCGCGCTGCGGAGCCGCCTTTTCTATGACCTGGTGCAAACGGCAGCATGGCCCACGGAACGTCGGCTCCCGGTCCAAAGGAAAAAGGCGACCGCCCCCGGGTCGGGGGCAGTCGCCGTTTCCTCAAGGAGCCGCCAGGGGCTTAGTAGAAGTGGACCGGATCCACCAGGTGGGGAAGCTCTTCACCGTTGATGAACTTGCGCAGGTTGCTGCAGAACCGTTCGGCAATCAGGCGGTTCTCGGCGGTGCTGAGCGCCGAGGTGTGCGGCGAGACAAGGACCCTGGGGTGGTTCCAGAGCGGGCTGTCCTGGGGGAGCGGCTCGACTGCGAAGACATCCAGGCATGCGTAGGAGACCTGGCCGTTGCCAAGCGCCTCCAGGAGTGCGTCCTCGTCCACTACCGTTCCGCGTCCAACGTTGACGAACACGGCGCCTGGCTTCATGGCCGAGAAGATTTCGGTGCTGAAGAGCTTCTCGGTGTACGGCGTGCCGGGGAGCGTGTTGACCACGGCATCTGCCCCGGCGACGAGGCTGGCCAGGCCGTCATTGTTGGTGACTTCCTCGATTCCCTCGATGGCTTCGACGTTGCGCTTGGTTCCGCTCACCTTCATGCCCAGAGAGCGCGCCAGGCGGGCGGTTTCCATGCCGATCTCACCGAGCCCTGCAATCACCACGGAGGACCCGCTGGCCAGCTTGGTCGGCGTCCTCAGCGTTGGCCAAACTTTCGCAGCCTGGTCCTGAGCAAGTTCCGCACTTCGCTTGAACCCATTGAGAATGCCAAAAACCGAGAATTCGGCAAGGGGAAGGGCGTGGACGCCGGCTGAGGTCGTCACCTGGAACTTGCGGAGGGTTTCGGTGTCGAGCCCGGAAGCCTTGACAGCGCCTCCGGCGCCGGCGGCCATCGCATGGATCCACTGGAGGCGCGGGTTGCTCCGTGCGAGTCGGGCAAGTCCGGCGGGGCTTTCGTTCGGAAAGCCGTAGAAGACCTGGGCTTGGTTCAGCATGGACCAGTAGCGCTCTTCCTGCTCAGGGGTGCGCTCGAAGTCCGGATCTCCGGAGTGGTCCGCGGGGAAGCGTTCCGGCGGCAAGAGTTCCGGATCATAAAGAACTGTCACGGAGGGATCCACGGCGCGGATTTGCTCTACGTACTCGGCTTCGAGCGGCACAGCTATCGCGATGGTAAGTTCATCAGTCGTCATAGTGTTCATCATACTGAATGGAGGCTAGGATATTGAACAGAATTCCATCATGCGGGCATCGTCGACGCGTGACCACGAGGAAGTGAGGAGCCAGTCCATGGCAATAAATGAAAGCGGCCACAAGAAGCGGGCGGGCTTCGTTGGGCTCGGACTCATGGGTGCGCCCATGGCCGCGAACATCGCCGCTGCCGGCTGGGAAGTCAGTGCTTGGAACCGCTCAACCTCGGCCTTCGATCTGGTCCCGGCCGTATCCAGGGTTGCCACAGTCGCCGAACTGCGGGACGAACCGTCGATCATCTTCATGCTCCCGGACCTGCCGTTCATCGAAGCGGCCGCTATTGACCTGCTTGAATCGTGGCGGGCCCAACCGCCTCGGCCAGGAACCGCCGTCGTCATCATGAGCAGTGTCTCCCCGGCCCATGTCAAACAATTCGCCGAAACAGTTCGCGAGGCCAGCGCGGGCAACGCCGTGGTCATCGACGCTCCGGTCAGTGGCGGAACGGTGGGTGCCCGGAACGGAACGCTGGCCATCATGGTAGGGGCGTCACCTGAGGATTTCGAGAGACTGCAGCCCCTCCTGGCAACCATGGGGACCACGGTCCGGCGCATGGGGCCGCTTGGCTCGGGGTCACTCGCCAAAGCATGTAACCAGTTGATCGTGGGAACCACGACGGCGGCACTCGCTGAAGCAGCTGAACTCGCCGAGCGCTCGGGCATGGAAGTGGAGGCCCTCTTCGACGTCCTTTCAGGCGGCCTGGCCGGAAGCCGCGTCCTCGACGTCGTAGGACCACGCCTCGCCCACAAGGACTACACCCCTACAGGGCCTGCAAAGTTCATGCACAAAGACCTGGGCTTTGTAGTGGACAGCGCGAAGTCCGCCGGCAGTGCGGTGCCCATGGCCGCTGCGGCAATCGAACTGTACGCCGAACTTAAACGCCAGGGGCTGGGCGACCACGACCTGGCGGTAGTCAGGCAAACCATAGCCAACCTCGGTCCGGTCACCGCCGGATCGCAGGGCACCAACTGAAACCGGCACCGACAAGAAGGAAAGCAAAACAAACCATGAGTGGACTATTCGACCTGACGGGCCGCACCGCCCTGGTCACGGGTTCGAGCCGCGGGATCGGCAATGCCCTGGCCCGTGGCCTGGCCGACGCCGGTGCAACCGTCGTGCTCAACGGCATCAGCCCCGAACGGCTTGAATCCGCACACCAAGCCATGGCGTCGGAGTATCCGGAAGGCCGTGTGCACAGCCGGGCGTTCGACGTGACCGACGCGGCCTCTGCCGCCGAAGGCGTCAACTGGATCGAGGCAAACGTCGGACCGTTGGACATCCTGGTGAACAACGCCGGAATCCAGCACCGGGTGCCGATGCTGGATCTTGATGTGAAGGACTGGGATCGGGTCATCACCACGGATCTGACCAGCGCATTCCTGGTGGGCCGGGAGGCCGCCCGTCACATGATTCCGAGGGGAGCAGGCAAGATCATCAACATCTGCTCCGTCCAAACTGACCTTGCACGCCCCACCATCGCTCCTTATGTGGCGGCCAAAGGCGGCCTGCGAAACCTCACGCGCGCCATGACCGCTGAATGGGCGGCCTCGGGTCTCCAGATCAACGGCATCGCACCCGGTTACATCCACACGGAAATGACCCAAAACCTCGTGGATGACCAGGAGTTCAACTCCTGGATCCTGGGCAGGACGCCGGCAAACCGCTGGGGAACGGTCGCGGACCTTGCCGGGCCGACCGTGTGGCTTGCCTCCCAGGCGTCCAACTTCGTCAACGGCCAGACGATCTTCGTCGACGGTGGAATGACGGTGGTGGTCTAATGGGCGTCACCCTTCCCGCGTCCGGGCCTGCAGTCGTTGCCCATGGCAAAGGCGACCTCCGGATTGAAGACATTCCGTTGACCACGCCCGCCGCCGATGAGTCGACCGTGGAAATTGCCTACGGCGGTATCTGCGGATCCGACCTGCACTACTGGCTGCACGGTGCCGCCGGAGAATCCATCCTCAAAGCGCCCATGGTCCTCGGCCACGAAATCGTCGGCGTGGTTGTCCGGCAAGCAGCGGACGGCACTGGTCCGATCGCAGGAACTCCCGTGGCAGTCCACCCGGCAACGCCGGCTCCCGGCGAGGTCCGCTACCCGGAAGACAGGCCCAACCTGTCACCGGGCTGCACGTATCTGGGCAGCGCCGCACGCTATCCGCACACCGATGGCGCTTTCAGCCGCTACGCGAATCTTCCTTCCAGGATGTTGCGCGTCCTGCCCGAAAGCCTCTCCTTGAAGACTGCGGCCCTGGTTGAACCTGCCAGCGTTGCGTGGCACGCCGTCGCCCGCGCCGGCGAGGTGGCAGGCAAGAGCGCCCTGGTGATCGGCAGCGGCCCGATCGGTGCCTTGACTGTCGCCGTCCTGAAGCGGGCCGGCGCTTCCCGGATTACCGCCGTCGACATGCATGACAAGCCGTTGGAAATCGCCCGCGCCGTAGGTGCCGACGCCGTCTTGAAGGGTGACGACGCCGAAGCGATCGCCGCCGTTGACGCCGACGTCGTCATCGAGTCATCCGGCAGCCATTTCGGCCTGGCCTCGGCAATCAAGGGTGCAACCCGGGGCGGGAAAGTTGTCATGGTGGGGCTCCTGCCTTCAGGTCCCCAGCCGGTGTTCATCTCCCTCGCCATCACACGCGAGTTGGAGCTTCTGGGTTCCTTCCGCTTCAACGACGAGATCGACCAAGTGATCGCGGCACTGGCCGACGGATCATTGTTTGTGGATCCCGTGGTGACCCACGAGTTCCCCCTTCGCCAGGGACTGGAAGCCTTTGAAGTGGCAAGGAATTCGGCGGAATCCGGAAAGGTCCTGCTCAACTTCCAGGACTAGCTCCGCGAAACCGGGACAAACACGCGGGGCTGGCCGTCCCAGCTGGGGGCCAGCTCCGCGATGGTCTGCCGCATGATCTGTCCGGAGGCTTCACGCGCCCGCTGGCCGTCGCCGTCGTTAATGGCATGGGCAACGTCGATATGCCATTGCAGGGCCTGCTTTTGCGGGTGTTCGGGCATCAACCCGTGGATGGTCCGGCCTGTCAGTGTTTCCGTGACCTGGCCGATCAGGTTGGCGAACATTTCGTTGCCGGAGCCGGACAACACCAAGGCGTGGAAGCGGATATCCAGGTCAAGGAAACGCGCCATGTCGCCGGCATCGCCGGCGTCCTTCATGGCCAGCGAAATGTCCACCAGTTCCTGGCGCAGGCTGCCCGGGGCGTTGCCGGCGGCGAGTTCCGCAGCAACGGGTTCGACGGCGGAACGCAGTTCGGCGAGCGACCTCAACTGGGCGCCGCGGCCCTCTCCGGCGAGCCGCCACCGGATCACCAGGGGGTCAAAAGGGTTCCAACGATGGGCGGGAAGGACCCGAATGCCGACGCGCTTGATCGTTTCCACGAGGCCGAGGGATTGCAGTACACGGACAGCTTCGCGCACTACGGACCGCGAAACCTTCAACTCGTCTTCCAGGTGCTCGGCCAGCATGACGTGGCCTGTGGGCAGGGCGCCGCCGACGATCCGTGTTCCCAAATGCTCTACGGCGCGGTGGTGGAGGCTGGTTGACATAGACGTAAGCATAATGGCGCAGAACCTAGACTGTTTATGACGCGGCAGTGTTCCACAACATGGGCCTTGCTTCCGGCCCACGGCTTAAATACGTATGGTTTATTACAGACCCTGCTTATCAAAATCGCTTCCTGCATGCCTGCAGGACTGTATGCACACGATCGAATTGGAGTTTTGATGTCAGCACACATCGGTGTCACCGGCCTAGCGGTGATGGGCGCCAACCTGGCCCGCAACCTCGCCCGCAACGGCTTCACCGTGGCACTCCACAACCGCTCCGTGGCAAAGACGGACGCACTTTTGGAGAAGCACGGCTCGGAAGGCGACTTCATTCGCACGGAAACCCTCCAGGAGTTGGTCGACTCCTTGGAGAAGCCGCGCCGCGTGCTGATCATGGTCAAGGCCGGCGCCCCCGTGGACAACGTCATCGAGCAGCTTGAGCCGCTCCTCGAAGCAGGCGACATCATCATCGACGCCGGCAACTCACACTATGAGGACACCCGCCGCCGCGAAGCCGCCCTGGCCAAGAAGGACCTGCACTTCGTAGGCGTCGGTGTCTCCGGCGGCGAAGAGGGCGCGCTGAACGGCCCGTCCATCATGCCCGGTGGTTCGCGTGAGTCCTATGACGCCCTGGGCCCGCTGCTGGAGAAGATCTCCGCAAAGGTAGACGGCGAGCCCTGCTGCGCATGGATCGGCACCGACGGCGCCGGCCACTTCGTCAAGATGGTCCACAACGGCATCGAGTACGCCGACATGCAGGTCATCGGCGAGGCTTTCGACCTCCTTCGCTCCGGTGCGGGCATTGAGCCGGCCGAGCAGTCCAAAATCTTCGCTGAATGGAACAAGGGGGACCTCTCCTCCTTCCTGATCGAAATCTCGGCAGAGGTCCTGGGCCACGTAGACGCCAAGACCGGCAAGCCGTTCGTTGACGTCGTGGTGGACGCGGCAGGCCAGAAGGGCACCGGCCGCTGGACGGTCATTTCCGCCCTTGAACTCGGCTCCCCGGTCTCCGGTATCGCTGAGTCCGTCTTCGCCCGTGCACTGTCCTCCCAGACCGAGCAGCGCAAGCTGGGCCAGGAACTGCTCGCCGGTGAGGAAGCCGCCGTCGAAATTCCCGAGACGTTCGTTGAGGATGTCCGCCAGGCGCTGTACGCCTCCAAGCTGGTTTCCTACGCCCAAGGCCTGGACATGCTGACCTCGGCCGCCAAGGAGTACGGCTGGGACCTCAAGCTGGACGAGATTGCTTCCCTGTGGCGCGCAGGCTGCATCATCCGTGCCGAGCTGCTCAAGGACATCACCAAGGCCTACGCTGCTGACGAGAAGCCCGCCAACCTGCTGTTCGCCCCGGCCTTCACCAAGGCCATCGCCGAGGCCCTTCCGGCCTGGCGCCGCGTCGTAGCCACCGCCGTCCAGCTGGGAATCCCGGTTCCGGTGTTCTCGTCGTCTCTTGCCTACTACGACGGCCTGCGCCGCAAGCGCGTTGCAGCTGCCCTGATCCAGGGCCAGCGCGACCTCTTCGGTGCCCATACCTACGGCCGTGTCGACGCAGAGGGTACCTTCCACACCCTCTGGGGCGAAGACAAGTCCGAGATCTCGGCAGTGGACACCCACTAGCCGCATTATCTCGAAGGCCGGCTTCCTCCTCATATGCTGGGGGAAGCCGGCCTTTGCCGTTCCAACAACGGCTGCCCACGACGAGGAGCACAGCGATGAGCGAACGTATTGCCTTGGTGACGGGAGCCTCCGCGGGCATCGGCTTTGAATCGGCTCTGGCTCTCCGAAGCGCGGGATTCATTGTCTACGCGGGCGCCCGCCGTGTGGACCGGATGGAACCCCTCACGGCCAAGGGAATCCACATCCTGTCCTTGGACGTGACGGACGATCAATCAATGGTGGCTGCAGTAACTGCGGTGGAGACTGCCCGGGGCAGGGTGGATGTGCTGGTCAACAACGCGGGCTACGGATCGTACGGCTCGCTGGAGGAAGTTCCGTTGGCAGAGGGACGGCGCCAGTTCGACGTCAATGTTTTGGGGCTTGCCCGAATGACCCAGTTGGTCATCCCGCGGATGCGCGAGGCCGGCAAGGGCCGCATCATCAACGTCTCATCGATCGGCGGCAAGATCTTCGAGCCATTGGGTGCCTGGTACCACGCAACAAAGTTCGCCGTTGAGGGGATGAGCGATTCGTTGCGCCTTGAACTCAAACCCCACGGTATCGACGTCGTTGTGATCGAACCGTCCGGCACCGACACCGAGTGGGGAACCATTGCGGGAGAGGGCCTGATGATGGCCTCCGGCCACGGTCCCTACAAGGAGCAAGCCCATGTCATGGCCGCAGCGCTGGCGTCCACCTCGGGACAGATCCTCTCCACCCCGCCGCGCGTGGTCGCGAAGGCGATCACGCGGGCAGCAACAGCGAAACGCCCCAGGACCCGCTACCCGGTGGGCAGGGGTGCCTGGAGCGTCTTGGCTTTAAGGCGGGTGCTTCCGGACCGCGCCTTCGACGCGGTCCTCTGGAATTCCTACCAGAGGTTTATCCGCTAGATCCGGTATTCGATGTAGTACTCGGCGGGATCGACAGCCGGTTTTGTCTCGGACTTGGCATCACGATGCCGCCACGTGGCCGGGATGCCGGTGATGATCGATTCCGGGGGAGCATTCTTGACCACCACGGCGTTGGCCCCGATGGCGCTGTCCGCTCCGATGGTGATGGGACCCAGGACCTTGGCGCCGGCTCCGATGGTCACACGGTCCCCGATGGTGGGGTGCCTTTTGACCTTCGCCAGTGAGCGGCCACCAAGGGTGACTCCGTGGTAGATCATCACGTCGTCGCCGATCTCGGATGTCTCGCCGATCACCACACCCATGCCGTGGTCGATGAAGAACCTGCGTCCAATCGTGGCGCCGGGGTGGATCTCGATTCCCGTCATGAATCGGGCCAATTGCGAGATCAGGCGCGCAGGAAAGCGCAAGGCAGGGTTCTGCCACAGCTTGTGGGTCAGCCGGTGTGCCCAGATGGCGTGCAAGCCGGAGTACGCGAAAAAGTTCTCGAAAGAGCCTCGAGCCGCCGGGTCGTGGGACCTGGCGGCGTCGAGGTCTTCCTTAAGCCTTGCGAAGAAACTCACAAAGACCTTTCTACAGGAATGAATATTCGCGGGCGTGGATCAGCCGCGGATATCGTCAAACAGGACCGTGGAGATGTAACGTTCGCCAAAGTCGCAGACCACGGCAACAATCAGCTTGCCTGCGTTCTCGGGGCGCTTGGCGAGCTCCAGGGCGCCCCAGACGATGGCGCCGGAGGAGATGCCGCCTAGGATGCCTTCACGGGCGCCGAGCTCGCGGGCTACGCGGACGGAGTCCTCCAGGGTGGCGTCCAGTACTTCGTCGTAGACATTGGTGTCCAGGATTTCCGGAACAAAGTTGGCGCCCAGGCCCTGGATCTTGTGCGGGCCCGGCGCGCCGCCGTTGAGGATAGGGGAGTCCTTGGGCTCCACTGCCACGATCTGGACGCCCGGCTTGCGCTCCTTGAGGACCTGCCCGACGCCGGTGATGGTTCCGCCCGTGCCGACGCCGGAGACGAAGATGTCCACTTCGCCGTCGGTGTCTGCCCAAACTTCCTCAGCGGTGGTGTCGCGGTGGACCTGCGGATTGGCCTCGTTGGCGAACTGGCGGGCCCAAATAGCGTTCTCCGTGTTGGCAACGATTTCCTGTGCCTTCTCGACCGCGCCCCGCATGCCCTCCGAACCCGGGGTCAGCACGATTTCGGCGCCGTAAGCGCGCAGCATCACGCGGCGTTCGGTCGACATGGTCTCCGGCATCGTCAGGATCACCTTGTAACCGCGGGCGGCGCCCACCAAAGCAAGCGCGATGCCCGTGTTGCCGGAGGTGCCCTCAACGATCGTTCCGCCGGGCTTCAGGGCCCCTGACTTTTCCGCGGCGTCGATGATGGCAACACCAATACGGTCCTTGACGCTGTTGGCAGGGTTGTAGAACTCGAGCTTGACTGCAACGGTGGCGTCAAGTCCTTCAGTAAGGCGGTTCAACCGGACAAGCGGGGTGCGTCCGACCAGCTGGGTGACGTCGTCGTAGATCCTTGCCATGAAAATGTATGCCTATCTCTCAAGAGGGAATGCTGAGGTCAGCCTAACCAGCGGCGCCGACACCCTGCTAAGCAATTAGCCATGCAGAGTAATATTTCCTGGCCTTGGCCAGCTTCGGATTGATAATCACCTGGCAATAACCCTGGTTTGGGAACCGTGCGTAGTAGTTCTGGTGAATTTCCTCTGCTTCATAAAAGTCACCAAGTCGGCTCACCTCCGTAACAATCGGATCTTTCCACAGGGACTGGGCGCGGCCGATGGCTTCCTCGAACAGGATCTTTTCCTCTGTTGTCGTGTAGAACATCGAGGACCGGTACTGGGTGCCGACGTCGTACCCCTGCCGGTTCAAGGTCGTGGGGTCGTGCAGGGCAAAGAACATGTCGAGGATGACTTCCTCCGGCACGACTGCCTCGTCGAAAGTCACGGCAACAACCTCGGCATGGCCCGTGGTGCCGGAACAGACTTCGTAGTAGTCGGGATTGCGGAGATGGCCGCCGGTGTAGCCGGACACCACAGAGCTGACGCCACGGGTCTTCTGGTAAACGGCATCCAGGCACCAGAAGCAGCCGCCGCCAAGTACGAAAGTTTTCATGATCTCTTCAATGGATCGGGAGCACTGATGATTCCCGCAATACCTTACGGGACGGTGACGGCGGCTGACAGTACCGGCGCCGCGCGGGCGTGGACCCTGACCGATCCGCCCGGGTAGGTAAGAATAAGAGTATGGAAGCAGCAGACACAGCCCTTTCCACTGCAGGCTCCGGCGATGACGCCGGAACGCTTGAAGCCCCCGGAGAGCCCACCCTGGCCCAAGTACTCCTGGCCGTGGAGGAGCTCTGGCCCGAGTCGCTCGCTGAAGACTGGGACGAGGTCGGACTCGTGGTGGGGCGGCCGGACGTGCCCGTCACCAAAGTCCTCTTCGCCGTGGATCCCACCCTCGACGTCATCGACGAAGCCATTGAGTGGGGCGCCGAGCTACTGATCACCCACCACCCGTTGCTGCTCAGAGGCGTGAACTCAGTGGCCGCAACCAACGCGAAGGGCCTGGCCGTCCATCGTTTGATTGAGGCGGGGACCGGACTCCTGACGGTTCATACCAACGGCGACTCCGCAGTGGGCGGAGTATCCGATGTCCTGGCTGACGCGTTCGGCCTTGAAAACGTGGCTCCGCTGACACTTGCTGCCAACGGTTTGCCGGAGGAAGGGATCGGCCGGGTCGGCGACCTTCCTGAACTCATGACCTTGGGCGATTTTGCAGCCCGGGTGTTCGGTGTTCTACCCGCTGTGGCGGGTGGCGTGAGGGTGGCCGGCGACAAAGACGGCCTGGTTCGGCGTGTGGCCGTGTGCGGCGGTGCCGGGGACAGTCTTTTCGACGCCGTCCGTTCCAACCACGCCGACGTCTACGTCACCGCGGACATGCGGCACCACCCCGCGTCCGAAGCTCGTGAAGCGGCAGTGAACGACCGGCCCTACCTTATTGACGTCTCCCATTTCGCCAGCGAATGGTTGTGGCTGCCGGTGGCAGCCGAGGCGCTGGGGAACGTCCTGGCAGACCAGGGCTACGACGTTGAACTGCGGGTCAGCAGCACCAACAGCGATCCGTGGGACTTCATCCTTACTCCCGGCGGGGACTAGGATCTGGAGGACAGCGGCCGCACGGCCCAACCGGCACTGACCAACACGGGCCGGCAATAACAAACGGAGGTAAGCGTGGCGAAAGCAGCACCGGCAGAACAACTCAAGTTGCTTGAACTGCAGGGACTCGACGCCAAGCTGAAATCGCTTGCCGGACGCCGGAAGGTGCTTGAAACGGATCCGCGCATCACCGATCTCCAGGATGCGCTGAGCGTTGCCAATGGAGAACTCGGGGCTGCCAAACTCGCAGTCCACGACGCTGAGGCCGAATTGCGTCGTTCGGAGACCGACGTCGAACAGGTAGTGAGCCGCATTGAACGCGACGAGGCACGGCTGAACAGCGGGACGGGCCTGTCCAAGGACCTCGTGGCCCTGCAGAACGACATTGCTTCCCTGAACAAGCGCCGCTCCGACCTGGAAGACGTGGAGCTGGAAATCCTCGAACGCCTGGACACCCTCAGGGAACGGCAGGCTGCCCAGCAGGCCATCGTTGATGACATCCAAGGCTCCTTCGGGAGTATTCGCGCCGAGCTCGATCAGCAGATCGCCGAAATTTCCGCAGAAGAAACAGTGGTCAGGGGTGAACGCGCTGCCTTTGCAGGGGCCCTCGACCAGAGTCTGCTGGCCATCTACGAAAAGACCATTGCGAAGCGCGGGGTGGGCGCTGCCCGCCTCTTCCACGGCAAGTCGGAAGGGTCCGGGATGACCCTCAGCCCCGGTGACCTCGCCGAAGTCAAGGCAGCGGCGGAGGATGACATTGTTTTCTGCCCGGACTCCGGCTGCATCCTGGTCCGCTCCGCCGAATGGAACTAACCGGGGCTAGCCGGCGAGGATGATGTTGAGGGCATGCGGCTTGCGGGCCGTTCCCTCAACAAGCTCCGCCGTCCACACCTCGGCTGCGGCCTTCAACAGCTGCGCAGGGGTGGACGGCGCTTTGCCCCGCCTTGTCAGCAGGTGCCGGGCCAGTTCGCCGCGTGTGTGCTTGGCGAAATGGCTCACGACAGTCCGTTTGCCGTTGGCCTCGTTGAAGACGTTGACGGTCACCGTCTGTGCCGCCGGTGGCGTCCAGGCTGCCGCATAGGTGCTGGAACGGCAGTCCACCACGAGCTCACCTTCCGTTCGCCCGGCCAGGGCCGCGGCAAGCTGCGGCTTCCAGTAAGACGCGAGGCGTCCGACGTCGGGCAGTGCGGTTCCCATGGACAGGCGGTAGGCCGGAACATGGTCGCCGAAGCCGATGGCGCCCCATAGGGCGGAAACCACCAGGATCGAGTCGGTTGCTTTCCGGCGCTGCGTGGGAGTCATGCTGTTATAGCCCAGGGCGTCGTAGAGGACTCCGGAATAGACCTGGTGCGCAGGCGCCGCCGGTTCGGCGTGCAGCCGGGTGTTGCGTTCGACGTCGTCCCGCAGCGAGGCGCCGACGCCCAGCAATGCGAGGGCGTCTTGGTGCGCGCTCACCAGCCCGAGGGCGTCCAGCACTTTGGCGCGGTAAGAGTTCAGCTCCGGGAAGCTCAATGACTCCCAGTCAATGGCGGGGCCCTTTGTTGCGGGGGTCTTGCCTTCGGAAGGCGGCAGGAGAATCAGCACCAGAAGATATTACCGGTGTCAGGCCTGGGGCCCGGCGCCGGTAGACTGTAGGGCGGATGGGTTGACCAGGCGGCCGCGCGTCACGGAAGTGGCTCGAGGAACGTCCGGGCTCCGTAGAGCAGGGTGGTGGGTAACGCCCACTCGGGGTAACCCGCAGGCCAGTGCCACAGAGAACAGACCGCCTGCGTTTCCGGTATTTCGCCGGTTCCGGCAGGTAAGGGTGAAACGGTGGTGTAAGAGACCACCAGCTCCCCGGGTGACCGGGGAGGCTAGGTAAACCCCACCCGGAGCAAGGCCAGACAGGACACGTTGGAGGGCTGCTCGCCCGAGTGTCCGGGTAGGCTGCTGGAGGGCGTCGGCAACGGCGTTCGTAGATGGATGGCCGCTACTCCCTTATCGGCAACGATGGGGGATGACAGAACCCGGCGTATCGGTCAACCCATCCACCCAAAAGGGCCGTTTCTCCCGGACTTCAGGCCTTCGAGGTGCCCGGCGTCCATGAGGTGGGTGCTTTAGACGGCCAGGAGCGCCACATCATGGGCAGGCGCGTCGATGGCCACGTCCAGCCGTCTCACATCGACCGCGATGGTGGCCGGATGCCGCAGCGCAAGTAATCCGGACGTCGGGATGACGTGCTTCCGGACGGATTCCCCGATCCTTGAGGTCACTATCGACCCCGGGGTGCCCGTAATGGTCGCCGTTAGCTCCCGCGTGGAACCAGGGATGTTCCGCCGGTATTGCGGGTAGGCAACGGTCTCCTCAAATGGATTGCCCGAGTCCTTGGTCAGGATATTGTCGCGATGGTTGCTCGAAGCGTCTGCAGCCGCGAGTCCGGAAACGGTGAGGACCAGCAACTTGCCCGCATCGCGCTGTTCCGTCAGGTAGTCCAGGGTCGCCTCGAACGTTTCCAGGGACTGCCGGTCCCTTGCGCCGATGTTGTTGGCGTGCCACATCATGACCACACCCATCTTCCAGTCGCGGGCCCGGTCGATCACTGCCGCCGCCTTTTCGGGATCCGTATAGTGGTCCAGGCTGTAGTGGTTCTGCCCATCCCTCAGGACGCCGTCCAGCGGTCTGTAGTAGCTGTCAGGAAGATAGCCCGAAGCAATGGCATGGTGATCCCGGATGGAGCGGCCCGCAAACGTTTCTGTCCAGCACTCTGCCGTTCTGGACGGCATGTGACCGTCGTACCTGATCGCAGCACCCCCGGGCGGAGCAAAGCAATCCACCGGAACGCGCGGGAGGTTGCGGCGCAGGTCCTGGAGCGCCCCGACGATTTCCAGGTGGAGGGCGGTCTCGCCGGACACGTCCCCATGGCTCGCTCCGTGGTTCCACACTTCGCCACCGTGCCGGAGGCAGTAGTCCTGGATGTTTCTCCAGGTGTCCATTTCGTTGGGCACAATGCCAACACGACGGGTGGTGGTGACCCGCGTGAAGGGAAGGGACCGCTGGGCCAGGAGAGGCAGGATCCTGCCGCGGAAGTCCCTCGCTGCGTCGTCGAACCGGAGTGCGACGGCGCCACGGCCGCCGGTACCGATGTGGCCGCCTTTTCGCGCAAGGAGCGCTTGGCGGAGGACGTCGCTGCGCGCGGGAGGGTTCACAGGCAGGAGTCTACGGTACGGCCGTGTGAGTGATTTCACGCCTTCGGGCGGCAAAGACCCGGCATTCCCGCCCTAGAATAGTTACTGAACGTAGATGTTCTGCCGCCGGGTCTGCGTTCGCAGCCGGCGGATTTTCTTTGCTCTCGTTCAAGGCGCCACGGGTGGACCGAAACCCGCAGCGCATGTGCCGCAGGACTACTCCGGGCGGCCGACGCCATCTGCATACGAGGGCGTATGTGGTTGACCCAAGGAAGGTAGTTCTGTGAGCCAGACGTCAGATTCTTGTCTTGATAAGTGGATGGGCCGGGAGGCGCTTGCCGAGGCCATGATTCCGGTGATCGGCCGGTTGTACCGCGAAAACAATGTGGTCACCAGCATCCACGGGCGCAGCCTGATCAACAAGTCCACCATGAACATCCTCAAGGCACACCGTTTTGCCCGGCGGATGAGCAACACCGAGCTCCTGTTGGAAGAAACCGCGCCTTTGCTGAACGCCCTTGCCGAGCTTGAGCTCGGCGCAGCAGCGATCGACATTGCCCGCCTGACCGAAAAGTTCCGGGCTGAAGGCAACGGCGCCTCGCTGGATGAGTTCCTGCGCGCCGAGCTGGACGGGATCGTAGGTAAGCGCGGCGCGGACGACCGCACCAGCACCGACGTCGTGCTTTACGGCTTTGGCCGCATCGGCCGCCTGCTGGCCCGCATCCTGATCGAGAAGGCAGGTGGCGGCCACGGCCTTCGGCTCCGTGCAATTGTGGTCCGCAAGGGTGCCGAGAACGACCTCGTCAAGCGCGCCAGCCTGCTGCGCCGCGACTCCGTCCACGGCTCCTTCGAAGGCACCATCCGAGTGGATGAGGAAGCCAACACCATCACGGCCAACGGTGTTCAGATCCAGGTCATCTACTCGGACAACCCCGCCACGGTGGACTACACGGCCTTTGGCATCAAGGACGCCTTGGTAGTGGACAACACGGGCCGCTGGCGCGACGCCGATGGCCTTGCCCAGCACCTGCAGAGCAAGGGTGTTGCCCGCGTTCTCCTGACCGCTCCCGGCAAGGGCAACCTCAAGAACATCGTGCACGGCATCAACCAAGGCGACATCACCGATGACGACAAGATCGTCACCGCCGCTTCCTGCACCACCAACGCCATCACCCCCGTGTTGAAGGCGATTAACGACAAGTTCGGCATCGTCCACGGCCACGTTGAAACTGTGCACTCGTTCACGAACGACCAGAACCTGATCGACAACTTCCACAAGGGCGACCGCCGCGGCCGCTCCGCCGCCCTGAACATGGTCATCACCGAGACCGGTGCCGCAAAGGCAGTCGCCAAGGCGCTGCCGGAGCTGCAGGGCAAGCTCACCGGCAACGCGATCCGCGTCCCGACGCCGGATGTTTCCATGGCGATCCTCAACCTCAACCTCGCCAACGGCACCACCCGCGAAGAGGTTAACGACTACCTGCGTGAGCTCTCGCTGCACTCCCCGCTCCGCAAGCAGATCGATTACATCGACTCTCCGGACGTTGTTTCCACGGACTTCGTCGGCTCCCGTCGCGCCGGCATCGTGGACGGGCTGGCAACCATCTCCAACGACAAGAACCTGGTTCTCTACGTGTGGTACGACAACGAGTTCGGTTACTCCTGCCAGGTGGTCCGCGTCATGGAAGAGATGGCCGGCGTCAACCCGCCGTCCTTCCCTGCGCGGGACGTCGTGGCCCCCATTGCCGTGCTTGAGGGCGCCAACGCGTAGGCCAAAGCGTTACCCGGGTTTCCCGGCTGGTTACTGGAATCAGCCGGGAAACCTGCCCACAATGGGTTCATGGAAAATGAATCGACATTGGAGCACGAAACCACGCTGGAGCACGCACTCGACGTGGCAAAAGCGAATCACAAGCAAGCCCAGAAGCTCCTTGACCAAGCAGTTGCAGCCAACGCGGCGGGTGACGTCAGCGACGAGCGCGTGGAGCAGTTACGCGGGCTCCTTGCCCTCGCGGCCGAGGACCTCCAACGCGTCATGCGTGAACAGTAGAGGGCTGATTCCTCTGTCACTCGTGTGACCTTTCCTCCACACTGTGGATTCCGGCTTCGTTGTCGGTGGATTGTCCTACGCTCATAGGGCATTGGATGAGCCACCGGACGGAGCCTCTTGAGTACCACTTGGTCTGCCTACAGGCGGGCACGACGCAGATCCCGCCAAGCATGGACGATCCTGGTGCTGGCAGCCGTCACCATAGCCGGGGGATTGACGTGGTTTTTCACCACGGGACAATTCGAAATTTCCGGCCCGGGGACATCAGGACCCAGCGAGGCACCTGTCTTCGACGCTGCGTGGATGAAACCCCTTCCGGGTGCTTTCCCAGTGCGTCCACAGAAAGCTGCCGACGCCCTTGAACTGCTCGAGGTGAAGGGCCGCTCGTCCAACAACGACTATGATCGGACGGCCTTCGGTCAGGCGTGGGCGGATGTGGACCACAATGGTTGTGACACCCGTAACGACATCCTGAGGCGGGACCTGGCGGCCGTGGAATTCACCACAGGCTCGGGTTGCAGGGTCGCTGCAGGTCATTTTCAAGAGCCCTATACAGGCGCCGACGTGGCCTTCCGCCGTGGCCAGGACACAAGTGCCGCAGTCCAGATCGACCACGTCGTGGCCTTGGCCGATGCGTGGCAAAAGGGCGCCAAGGAACTTCCGGCCCAACAACGCCAAATGCTCGCCAACGATCCCCTCAACCTGATCGCGGCCGATGGCCCCCAAAACGTCAAGAAGGGCGCCGGAGATGCCGCAACATGGTTGCCGCCCAACAAGAATTTCCGGTGTCACTACGTAGCGCGGCAGGTCTCCGTGAAAACCGCCTACAAACTATGGGTCACCCAAGCCGAGAAGGACGCGATGAAGCGGGTCCTTGCCACCTGTCCGGACCAGAAGACCATCTATAACGCCAGGTGACCATGCCCGAGTTGCCAGGTGCCGCCCTTGTCGATCCGCTCCAGGACCACGCGCTGAAGCGACGTTTCACGGGGCAACGCTGCCAGGTTGTTCAATCCGCGGTGCCGGAAGGTGAAATAGACGGCATCGGTGGGTGCATCAGTGCAGTAGTCCACTGTGAAACGCCGGGCGAATGAAGCGATATTGCTCTCCGGCAGTTCCGCCAAAAGGTACGGGTCCAGCATCCACGAATCGCACGCAGCTTCGGAGACGGCTTTGTCCGCGAAATGGGCAGCAAAGAATCGCCGTGCCTCATCGAAGCTTGCATCGACTGCAACAGGGGAGAGGCTGCCATCTTCCGGAATGTGGACGCCAAGCACCCAAGCACCCTGCTCCACTGCGTGCTGTTGCGACTGGGCCCTGCGGATCAGGTGGAATTGCAACCGACCCAGCCGGAACAGGTTTCCGGCCATGTGCAGGGTCATCCAGGCCCAGGTGTCCAGTCCGAAACGGCCGTGGACCCTTCTGTTGATGCGGAGCTGCAGCCCAAAGTCGGACAAGGCAGCCCTGGACACCTCCGGACTTATGCCGAGGTCAAGGTGATAGGCATGAACCTGCGGGGCGAAGCGGAGCAGCGCGACAATCCAGTCAGGCTCCGTGAGGCCGGCAGATTCGAGGCTTTCCGGCGGATAGGTGCCGAGCCGGCCGCTTAGCGCGTCCAGTGCCTCGATCACGCCCGGACTGGTACTCGCGGCGAGCAGTTCCGCGCATTCGCTGGCGTCCTCGCCGGTGATGTCCAGCAGTTGGAAAAGCTGCTCATGACGGCCTTGCGTCATGGCTAGTGGCCGAACGGATCAGGGTCCACGCCGGGCATCCAGGTCAGACCCGGAACTCCCCAACCGTTCTTCTTGGCCTGCTTCATGGCTTTCTTCGAGTAACGGTCCACAAGGCGGTTGATGTAGAGCTTGCCGTCCAAATGGTCGTATTCGTGCTGCATCACCCGCGCGAACCAACCCGTCGCCTCGAATTCGACCGGATTCCCGTCCCCGTCAAACCCTTGGACGCGGGCCCACTCAGCACGCTGCAGTGGATAGTGTTCCCCGGGGAAAGACAAACAGCCCTCAACGTGCTCTTCCGGATCGGGGAGTGCCCCGGATACCTTGGACAGCGTCAGAACCGGATTGACCAGGACGCCCCGCTCGGGTGCGCCGTCTTCGTTGGCGTAGTGGTAGACAAAGATCCGCTTGCCGACGCCGACCTGGGGGGCCGCAAGTCCGACACCATTGGCGGCATCGTTTGTTTCGAACATGTCCTCGATCAAGGTCCGGAGTTCGTCGTCGAAAACTTCCACTTCACTGGCCCGTCGGTGCAGGACAGGTTCGCCCCAGATGGTGATCGGCAGGACCGTCATGTCAGTTCTTCCTTGTCAGTGGCTGTTGTCACTGGCGGCCCCCAAGGTGGCCGTCCACGGTGTTAATAAAACAAAGGCCGCACCGGATAACCGATGCGGCCTTTGCTGAAACCGGCCCTTCAGCCAATCTCGGTGGGGTGAGCGACGGGGGTTGAACCCGCGACCTCCTGGACCACAACCAGGCGCTCTGCCAACTGAGCTACGCCCACCATGCGCCTCTGCGTCTGACCGTTTGACCGGCAATCCGTGAAGGCAACGACAAATAGCTTACCTGCTGTTTCAGGGTTCAAAGTCCACTTTTGCCGGTTTCGACGAAAAAACCTTCAAAAATGGCGCAGATCACACTCCCTGGGGTGAGCCCAACGACTCCGCAGAAGCTGTGGTCTCCTTTGAAATCCTCTGCGCCGTAGCTGTATCGGGCCCTGGAGAGGGAACGAACACAGCTTCCCGGTAGTACCGGAGTTCGTCGATGGAGTCTTTGATATCGCCCAGGGCCCGGTGTCCGCCGTGTTTCGCCGGGGACTGGAAGTAGGCGCGGGGGAACCAGCGTCGGGACAGTTCCTTGATGGTGCTGACATCGATCACGCGGTAGTGCAGGTGCTCGATGACGTTGGGCATGTCCCGGGCGAGAAACATACGGTCGGTTCCTACGGAGTTCCCGCCGAGGGGCGCCTTGCGCGGGTCGGGTACCCATTTCTCGATGTACTCGAGGACAAGGGCCTCCGCCTCGGCCATCGTCTTGCCTTGGGGAAGTTCGTCAAGGAGCTTGGAACGGGTATGCATGTCGCGGACGAAGTCGTTCATCTGCTCCAATGCGGCGTCGTCGGGCTTGATGACTACATCCACGCCCTCGCCCAAGATGTTGAGCTCGGAATCAGTCACAAGCGCAGCAACCTCGATGAGGGCGTCGTTGACGAGGTCGAGGCCGGTCATTTCGCAGTCGATCCAAACGATGCGTTCATTAGTAATAGGCACGCGCCCAGCCTATCCGTTCAGCCGCTCCGAAGTGCTCCGATGGTACGCTTTTTGAGCATGGCAGTGTCCTTTTTCCCGCCATGAACCGCCCTCGAAATTCGAAATTCCGTCCCGAGAACATGCCGGGCAAAAGATTGGATGAAGACCACATGACGGTGCCTCTACCCGCCGCCGAGAAGGCAGGGAAAGCAGCGTCCGTGGATGCTGCCGCCGAGGTGGACAACGCACGTTCGCCCCTTATTGCCGGCTTCATCGGGTCGATGTTCCTGGTGATCGGTTCCCTGGGTGTGGGCTGGCTGGCCCCTGTCTCCGAACTGCGCCGGCTTCCGCTGTTTATCTGGATGCGGACCGAAGGGGTCGGGGTGGGGCTCTCGATCGTCCTCATTGCCGTCGGCGGAATGCTGTTGGTCAGGGCCTGGCTGCGGTTGGGCCAGCGCGTGCGGGTGTGGGGGCTTGAAGCGCGGAGGGCGACCCTCCAGGCCGTAGTGGCCTGGGGATTGCCGATGATGTTCACTGTTCCCCTCTTTAGCCGGGACGTCTATGCCTACATTGGCCAAGGCAGGCTGATGGTGGAGGGAATGAATCCCTACGAAAACGGCATATCCGCCCTGCCCAACTATTTCCAGTTGGGTGCGGACAAGATGTGGACCGAGGCGCCGGTTCCCTACGGCCAGCTCTTCCTGTGGATCGAACAATTCGTGGTGTGGGTAACCAACGTCCACCCGGAAGCGTGCATCATGCTGTTCCGGCTTGTTGCGGTGGTGGGCGTAATTCTCTGCATCATCTATGTTCCGAAACTCGCAAAGCTCCATGGGGTGAATCCTCACCGGGCGCTGTGGCTGACGGCCGCGAACCCGCTGTTCCTCACCAACTTCATTGCGAGTGTCCACAACGATTCACTCATGATCGGCCTTGCCCTTGCCGGTTTGTACTATTGCGCGACCCGCAAGGTGGTCCTGGGTATCGTCCTCGTCACCCTCTCGATTTCGGTAAAACCCATCACCGTGGTGTTCCTGCCCTTCATCGGCTTGCTGTGGGCGGGCAAGGGGGCGTCCTGGCCCCGCAACTTCCTTTTCTGGTTCCTGACCGCCGCGCTGACGTTCGGGCTCCTCTACGCCATGAGCCTTGTGAACGGGTTTGGATTCGGCTGGATCAAGGGTCTCTCAGCGCCGGGCAGCGTGTGGATCTGGTATGCACCCGTTGGGTTGATCGGTTTGGTGGTTGCCTCCATTTTCAACGTCTTCGGGTTGGACGGCTGGGGCATGGCCAAGTGGGTTTACGACGCCGGCAAGGTACTTATGCTCGCGGCCGTCGCCTGGCTCGTGTTCCGGGGCGAACATGACCGCCTCATCCGTCGGCTCACCCTTGCCTTTGCGGCCATCGTGATGCTGGCGCCGATGATCCAGTCGTGGTACGTGGTGTGGCTGATCCCGCTGTTCGCCGTGACGGGCATCCGCAACGACTGGCAGGTGAAAGCCGTTTATTTCGTTGTGTCCTTCTTCATGGTCTATGCCATTTCCGACCAGTTGGATGTCTTCCCGTACCTCCAAAGCGAAGACTTGGGCCTTGCCTTGACCCTCGCGCGGAATGCCGCAGCCATTATCGCCCTGCTGTTTGCCGTTTACTTGATTTTCGTTGACCCGAAGACCAAGAGCCTCTTCCGCAAGCGTGATGAACCGGGCCTACGCCCCATCATCTGATCCCTTACCGCCGGGACTCAGTGCGGGTAGGAGGCGAAGCGCCTCCCGCGTGGACAGCGGGCTCAAACCGGCGGCGTTCTCTGCGGCGAAGGCGGCTACCCAGACGGCATCCGTTTTGCTGTACTCGCGCAATGCCCAACCGATGGCTTTACGGATAAAGAACTCTTTGTCGGCAAGGTTCGCTTTGATCACTGCTGCGAGCAGGGCAGTGTCCGTCCGGGCCTTCGCTCCGAGCTGGGCTGTGATGGAAGACCGTCGAATCCACATGTCCGGGTCGGTGGACCATTGAAGAAGCACCGGTGTCATGATTTCCGGGAGAGCCAACAGCAAAGCGCCGATCCTGTGTGCCACACCGTCCACCAGGTCCCACCACGCCCCAGTCCGGATGATCTCCTCGTAGACCGGAAGCATCCCGGGATCAGCCTTGACCATCGGCGCAGCGGTGAGGTCTATGGCCGCATATCGTTCTTCACGGACGGCAGCGTTCCGCCACAGATCCAGGGCATCCCTGCGCAATTGATCGGCCGACCCAGGTGGGAATTGCCTGCAGGCTGCCTTAGCGATTCGCCGCACCTCGGGGACCCGGACTCCGAGGGAGGGCATCGACGACTTCATATAGGCTTGGGCCCCGCGCCCACGCTCGGCATCCGCTGCGGAATGCAATGCAGACCGGACCGCCTCCACGAGTTGGCTGCTGTTCATAAGGCAACTCTAGATCCGTGATCTCCCTTCGTTCCGCTCCATCCGGGGTCCAAGGCCATTCGGGGGTGAGGCCGTTCGGGGTGTGAAGCCCGCCACCGCGAGGGGCATGCCCCGCCTTGGACCCCGTTTGCGGCATCAGGCCGTAGCATCCACCAATTCGCCTGTCTGTGTATTGACGAGAACACCGCCGGGTTGTTCGCCCAACTCTTCAGCATCCGCAGCGCCGTCTTCCGGAGGTGCTTGCCGGTCGTCGGGTGACTCCCAATCCGTGCCATGAGTCTGGCTCCCTGGCCGTCCCGCAACGGGCGGCAATTCTTCACCTGGCACCTCGGTCTCCGGCTCACCGCTGCCATTGGCCGCCGATCCAGCAGCATCTGCCTGCCCGGAGCTTCCATTCATCCTGGTGAAGTTGGCCGAGCCCCACATCAGGTCGTGGCCCACGGACTCGGCGTCCACCTCGGCGACGTGGTAGATCTTACCTTCGTGTTCCCATTGCCTGAGCCGCAGGCGACCCACCACGATCACCCGCTGGCCCTTCTTGATGCTGCACCCGACGTGGCCTGCAAGGTAACGGAATGATTGGATCGTGTACCAGTTGGTATTTCCGTCCACCCAGACATTGTTGGCACGGTCATACCGCCGCTCGGTCGTGCCAAGGCGGAAAGACGCCGTGGAAGTGCCGCGGATTGTGGTGGAACTCTTGACCTCCGAGGCCACGAAGCCGCGGAGAGTGATGATGTCATTCATGGTGGTCCTTCTGGAAGTAGGAAGCTGCCTGTCCGGCTCCTTCAGCTTCGTCCTCCTGCCGCCGGCCGAGCACTCCCCAATGCCGCTATGTGCATAACGTCGTCTTGCCGCCCCTGTTGAGGGAGAGAGGGCCCGGCGCGGGCTGGCAACCCATGCGGTGAATGCACTGTAAACTCTTTGTGGCGCCAGCGGCCACGGCTTGCGTGGTGCGGTATGCCCCAGTAGCTCAGGGGATAGAGCAGCGGCCTTCTAATCCGCCGGTCGGGGGTTCGATTCCCTCCTGGGGCGCAAAACATCCCCCGGAACCCAGTCAGGTTCCGGGGGATCGCTCATTACGCAGAAGATGAATTGCCGGACTCCAGGAACTCCTTGAGGTTCTTCAGTACCAATTGCCACGTAGCGGTTGACTGTTCCACTTCCTCCGAGCTCTTGTTGTTGCCCTGCACGATCGTGACTCTTGTGCCGCCGTCGTCGTCCGCCAGCCTGTATTCCACCGTGTGGTGGTTTTCCGGCACATCCGGCAAGCCCGTCGTGGGACTGTAATGGGTGGTCTTCACCAGGATCATGGGTTCGAACTCCAGGATGGTGCCGCTGTCCCTATAGGCGTGGCCGTTGTATTCGCCTGAGTAGGTGATGGAATCTCCGACCTTCCATGTGGTCTCCACATTGGTGCCAAGGAAGTACTGCTTGATGACGGCGGGATCGGTCAGGGCGTTCCACACTGCGGCACGCGGTGCGGCTACCCTGATGGACGCTTGGGCGTCGGCAAACTTTGCATTCACTGCAGCAGCTCCTGGGCTTTCGGAGGAACCCGTCGAGGGCACGTAATGCCACGCTACGCCGGGGGCATTGCAGATGGAATGGCAGAATGGCTGTGTGATGAGCGGGGGAGCACAGTGATGCGGCAAAAGGGTACGTCCACGCGGCGGGGCAGGCTGCTGCTGTCCTCGCTGTTCATTGCGGCGGCAGTGACATCGTGCGCCCCGGCGCATCCGGCCACCATTCCGGTCGCGTCGCCCGCGGTCGCACCGGCGTCGCCTGCCGTCGCACCCGCGTCGCCTGCCCCCGGGAGAAGCGATCCTGCCGTTGACGCAGCCGCGCAAACCGTGGAAACAACCCTGCGGAACCTCGTTGCCGCAAACTCCAAACCGGATCGGAACGTGGTGAGGTCGGCTCTGGCAGGGGCGGGAATTCCGGAAGCCAACATCGAGGTCTCGGTGAGCCGCACACCCACCGGATTGGACGTCGACGCCATCGAAGCCGCGGCACACGCCGGCAACAGTTGCGTGATGGGACAGATCCGCGACGGCGGTGTGGTGGTCACGGTACTGCCCGTACTGGCGTCCGGAAAATGTTTCGTGGGGGATGCCCGCTAGGGATGGCTGGTCTGACCGAATGTGAGTTCTGCCCGCCTAGCCACTAGATTTAAGGGCATGGCGGAATTCATTTACACGATGACCAAGGCCCGAAAGGCCGTTGGCGACAAACTTATTCTGGACGATGTCAGCATGTCGTTCTTCCCCGGCGCCAAGATCGGCGTCGTGGGCCCGAACGGTGCCGGCAAGTCCACCATCCTGAAGATCATGGCTGGCCTGGACACTCCTTCGAACGGTGAGGCCCGCTTGAGCCCGGGTTACACCGTGGGCATCCTGCTGCAGGAACCGCCGCTGAACGAGGAAAAGACGGTCCTCGGCAACGTTCAGGAGGGCGTCGGCGAGATCTACGGAAAGATCCAGCGCTTCAACGAGATCTCCGAAGAGATGGCCAACCCGGACGCGGATTACGACACCCTCCTCGAGGAGATGGGCAAGCTCCAGGAAGCCATCGACGCTGCCGATGCCTGGGACATCGACTCCCAGTTGGAACAGGCCATGGACGCCCTCCGCTGCCCGCCGGCGGACTCGGACGTGACCGTGCTTTCCGGTGGTGAGCGACGCCGCGTGGCCCTCTGCAAGCTGCTCCTCCAGAAGCCTGACCTCCTGCTGCTTGACGAGCCCACCAACCACCTGGACGCCGAAAGCGTCCTCTGGTTGGAACAGCACCTTTCGAAGTACCCCGGCGCTGTCCTGGCCGTTACCCACGACCGCTACTTCCTTGACCACGTTGCCGAGTGGATCGCCGAGGTCGACCGCGGCCACCTCTACCCCTACGAGGGCAACTACTCCACGTACCTGGAGAAGAAGAAGGCACGCCTTGAGGTGCAGGGCAAGAAGGATGCAAAGCTTGCCAAGCGCCTCACCGAGGAACTTGAGTGGGTCCGGTCCAACGCCAAGGGCCGCCAGACCAAGTCCAAGGCGCGTCTGGCGCGCTACGAAGAGATGGCAGCGGAAGCCGAGCGCACCCGCAAGCTCGACTTCGAGGAAATCCAGATTCCGCCGGGACCCCGCCTGGGTAACCTGGTGATCGAAGCCAAGGACCTCAAGAAGGGCTTCGATGACCGCGTCCTGATCGAGGACCTTTCCTTCTCCTTGCCCCGCAACGGAATCGTCGGCGTCATTGGCCCCAACGGTGTGGGCAAGTCCACCCTGTTCAAGACCATTGTTGGCATGGAACCGCTCGACGGCGGCGACCTCAAGATCGGTGACTCGGTCAAGATCTCCTACGTCGACCAGTCACGTGGTGGGATCGACCCCAACAAGACCCTGTGGGAGGTTGTCTCTGACGGCCTGGACCACATCCAGGTCGGCCAGGTTGAAATGCCTTCCCGTGCCTATGTTTCGGCGTTCGGGTTCAAGGGACCGGACCAGCAGAAGAAGGCCGGTGTCCTCTCGGGTGGTGAGCGTAACCGCCTCAACCTGGCACTGACCCTCAAGCAGGGTGGCAACCTGCTGCTCCTGGACGAACCGACCAACGACCTCGACGTCGAGACCCTGAGCAGCCTCGAAAACGCACTTCTGGACTTCCCCGGCTGTGCTGTTGTGGTCTCCCACGACCGGTGGTTCCTGGACAGGGTTGCCACGCACATCCTCGCTTACGAAGGTGACGAGGAAAACCCCTCCAAGTGGTACTGGTTCGAGGGCAACTTCGAAGCCTACGAGGAAAACAAGGTCGAACGGCTCGGCCCCGACGCCGCCAAGCCGCACCGCGTCACCCACCGCCGCCTGACGCGCGACTAGGCTCCGCGACTCAGCCGGCCCTGCACCAAACAATGATGGCCGCCCCGAACGGGGCGGCCATTGTTGTCCGTCATGCCGGTTTCAGTGCACTCGGTCCGCTCAGGGAACCCGCACCATGCCTTCCTGGGCAACAGTTGCGACATGCTGGCCGTCACGGTTGAAGATACGCCCGGTGGACAATCCCCGGGCTCCTTGGGCGCTGGGGGATTCCTGGACGTAGAGCATCCACTCATCGACCCGGACGGGCCGGTGCCACCACATGGCGTGGTCCAGGCTGGCCACACTCATGCCCGGCGTCATCCATGCCAGTCCGTGCTTGCGCAGGATGGGTTCCAGAAGGGTGTAGTCACTGGCAAAAGCCAAGGCTGCCCGGTGCAGGTTCGGGTCATCCGGAAGGGGGCCTATGGTCTTCATCCAAACGGCGTTCGTTGCCACATGCTCCGTGGGCGGTAACACGTAAAGCGCCGGGTCGATGTGGCGGACGTCGAAGGGCCGCTCCGAGGACATATGCCTGGCCATGGGGTGATCGTACCGGGATAACAGTTCGGCCGTGCTGGGCAGGGATTCCGGATCCGGGATCCCTTCCGGCATCACGGCCTGGTGGTCAAGGCCATCGTCTTCCACCTGGAACGAAGCGATCATTGAGAGGATCGGCACACCATCCTGGTAGGCGTGAACACGACGCGCGGAAAAGGACCTGCCATCACGGAGCCGCTCCACGCCAAAGGTGATCGGTTTGTTCGCGTCGCCCGGCCTGAGGAAGTAACCGTGCATGGAATGCGCCACTCGGTCTTCGTCGACAGTGCGCATTCCGGCCATCATTGACTGCGCCAAAACCTGTCCGCCGAAAACACGGTGGCGGGGCTGCTTCTGCGAGGGGCCAAGAAAAATGTCCTCATTGGTACGGGCGCCATCGAAGTCACCCAGGTCCAGCAGCCCGATCAGCACTTCCATGGGGTCCTCCGCGGGGGCCTCCGCCGCGGGGCCGGCGTTCGTCTCAGTCATGGTTCGACTCTAGACGGCACCCCAACCCCTCTCAAACGCGGACATGCCGGTAGAGTCGATGCTGTGACAGACGTCTTGACCCAGTCCTTCCGCTTCGCCGACCCCCGCGATCTCACCGATCTGCGGACCTACGTCACGCGTGCCAAGAGCATCGAAGACGGCGCCATCCGTTTGCAGGCTGCGGGCCGGGTCCTGGCAGCTTACGTATGCGTACTGAGGCCTCGGATCCTGGGCGAATCCACTCCCACCATCCTGGGTCTGCGCACCATGGCCCTGGGCGAGGATGCGCGGGCGGACGCTACGGTGACGCTCGCGTCCGTGCTGGATCGACTCGCCCGCTCCGGTGCTGATGACGTGGACCTGCCCATCCCGCCGTCGACCGTTTCCGAATCCTGGGCCGGTGTCGGTGCGCCGAGGGGCGGCTGGGAGGCCCAGGGGGCCATCACCGATGTGGTACTGAAGGCCGCCGCCGAGGCCGGAATCGCCGAAGTTGCCCGCGTGATCCCGGCCTCGGCGGGCGCCGCGGTGGTCAACTCGGCGCGTGCGGCCGTATGGAGCCGTGGTTTGCCTGGACGTGAGGAAATTCCTGCAGGGGCAGCTTTCGCAGCCTTCGCCCTCGGTTTCCTTGCCGACGGCGAGCAGCAATTGTTCCGCAACGGTCGCTGGTTCCGGCTTAGCGGACCCCGAGGCCACGTTCTGGTAAGGACAGGGGCCGGACTGGACTTCCGGAACTAGGGTCACATGGCGGAAGGGCTGTTCACCATGGTGAGCGCCGCGCGTTCCATGTAGTCCCACAGCGTCCCTTCGTGCAGGGGCGACAAGCCCAGTGAGTCGACCGCCTCGCGCATGTGGAAGAGCCAGCGGTTCTTCGCTTCCGGCGTCACGCGGAAAGGCATGTGGCGCATGCGCAGGCGGGGGTGCCCGCGTTCCTCGCTGTAGGTTGTGGGGCCGCCCCAGTACTGCTCCAGGAACATCAGGAAGCGCCGTTTGGCCGGTTCCAGGTCTTCTTCCGGGTACATCGGGCGCAGCAGGGGATCGCCGGCGACGCCGTCGTAGAAAACGTCGATCAATTTCACGAACGTCTCATGCCCGCCCACAGCCGCGTAGAAGCTGTCCGTGTAGGCCGGTTGGCTGAAAGGATCGTTCTGCATCAGCTGGCGGCGCTGGCCGGCCTGCGGTGCGGCAGGGTCCTGTCCGGCGGTCATGTCATTCACTGGCCTTCTCCTCGGGCTTCGGTGCGGAGCCGGTGGCAGCTCCGGCAGTCACTTTGGTGCTCTGGTCGTCGTCGTTCGGTTCCGGTGCATCCAGTGGCACGTAGTCGCCCTGGGAGCGGTTGCCCACGCGGAGGATCTCGCCGTTGCGGAGATACCAGATTGCGCCGTCTTCAGCGCGGACACGGGTGATCCGGAGGCCCACCGATTCAACGGTTCCAATGACCTCGCTGGTGACGATGACGTCGCCGATGCCGTACTGGTCTTCGATGGTGATGAAGATGCCGGCCAGGAAGTCCCGGATCAGTTGCTGGGCCCCGAAACCGATTGCGACACCCAGGATGCCGACGCTGGTCAGCAAAGGTGCGACGTCCACATTCATATATTTCAGGACGTAGATGATCACGATGACCACCACAATGACGCTCACCAGACTGGTCAACAACGAACCTATGGTTTGGGCCCGTTGGGAGCGCCGTTCATGGTCCAAGGCACGGATGGCAGGCTGAACCCACTTGAAATGCGGCTTCTTGAAGAACGAACTGCCGGAGGCAACCCTTCGGGTGATGCGCAGGATGATGAAGCGCGCAACGGTCCATACAAGCAGGCCCACGCCCACAGTGATGAGGATCGAGACATAGTCGATCTTTTCCGGCTCGATGCTGAGGGTTTCCATGGGAGGGATGAAGGTCAAGGTGTGCTGGCTCCTTGTCGTCGGCCCGTGTTCGCCTGGCGCGGAACACTCTGTCCACTCTTAACCCTAGCGCCGTAGCGTGGCCGCATGCGCATCCTCGTTTTGGGCGGTACGGCCTTCCTGTCCGCGGCGATAGCCCGGCAGTCGGTGGCCGCAGGGCACGATGTCACCTGCCTGGCACGCGGCACTTCCGTAGCAGCGCCCGACGGCGTCACATGGGTCCGGGCCGACCGCGCGGCAGGCGCCGCGGCCCTTGGGCAGCTCGATGGGCACTGGGACGAGGTGGTGGACGTTTCCCGCGATCCCGTGCAGGCGAAGGCTGCGTTGGAGGTCCTGGGTTCGAGGTCTTCGCATTGGACCTTCGTGTCGAGTTGCTCGGTGTACGCCGACCATTCCGTTCCCGGTGCGGCCGAAGACGCCGCAGTCCTCGAGCCGCTGCCGGAGGGCCGGAGCGGGACGCCTGAAACGTACGGCGAATCGAAGTCCGCGATTGAGCGGATGACACTCGAAATGGTGGGGGAGAAGGCGCACATTGTCCGTGCCGGCTTGATCGGTGGCCCCGGTGATGCATCCGACCGTTACGGGTACTGGCCCGCCAGGTTCGCGGCAAACACGGAACCTGTCCTGGTGCCGGACACGCCCGGCGCCGCAACGCAAGTGATCGACGTCAGGGATCTGGCGGGATGGATCCTCCAGGCCGCGGAACAGAACCTGACGGGGACATTCAATGCCCTGGGAAACGTGGTTCCCTTTGCGGACTACCTGGCGGGTTCGCAACACGTTGCGGGGGCAACAGGCAAACCACTGACCGTACCGGAGCTGTGGCTCGTCGAACAGGGCGTGGGCTACTGGGCCGGTCCGGACTCGCTCCCGCTGTGGCTTCCCCCTGGTCATGAGGGATTCCAGTCCCGGAGCAAAAAGGCAGCCCTCGCTCATGGAATGATCCTCAGGCCCTGGATGGAGACGCTAAGCGACACTCTCGAAGATGAGCGGGCAAGGGGCCTGGCCAGGGAGCGGAAAGCCGGGCTCGGCCGCGATACCGAACGCAGGCTCGTGGCACTTTGGCGGGCAGCGGGTGCCTAGGCCGCTTTCGCCGTCGTCGTTGGCTCGTGCAGTACGGGGAAATTGACGCTCCGGGCAATGAAGCACACCTGGTTTGCTTCATGGTGGAGCTGCCCCATGAGCTCCTCGTGTGCGGGTTCTTCGATGGTGACGTGGGGTTTCAGCGTCACGGATTCGAATTGTCCGCTTCCGTCGCGGTTGAGCTTCATGAGGCCTTCGGCGTTGTCCTCGTACGCGGTGACAACGACGCCATGTTTGACGGCTACGTGGAGGAAGGACAACATATGGCACTGGGACAGCGCGCTGAGCAGCAACTGTTCAGGGTTGTAGCGGGTCCGGTCACCATGGAAGGTCGGGTCTGATGATCCGTGGAGTGTGGGCAGCCCGGGAATCTCAATATCGTGGTCCCGTGAATAGCCCCGGTAGGTGGACGTTCCCTCGCCGAGGTTTCCGGTCCATCTGACGGTCAGAGCGTAGTGGTGTTCGTTGAGGCCCATGCGGACAGTCTAGCCATGGGCGTTCGACTGTCCGCACGGGACAACTGGTGATCAGGCGTCGGCAGCCCGTGCGCGCAGGGCACGCGCAACGGCGTCGCGGTTTTCCAGCATCATGCGCCGCAATGCGGCGCTGTCCTCGGGCAGGGCGGCAAGGAAGGCATCAGTCCGGTCAACAGTTGCCTGCGTGGTGAGCTGCGCCGGGTAGAGGCCAACAACGATCTGCTGTGCCAAGGCATGGGTCCGCTCTTCGACGATACGGGGGACCGCTTCGAAGTAGCGTTCCGCAAAAGGTTCCAGCAGGGCTGTGTCCGGTAGGCGCATGAAGCCGGCTACTGCCGATGCCTGGAGTGCATTGGACAGTTCACCCTTCACCACGATTGCTTCCCAAGCGGCTTCCTTTGCCTCTGCCGTGGGGATGGCTGCCTTGGCCTGGGCAGCGGCGTTTTGGCCGTTTGAGGTGTTGTCGCGTTCGAGTTCCTCGTCGATTCGTTCCTGGCCCTGCCTTCCGCCAACCACCAGGGCGGTCAGCAGTTCCCACCGCATGTCCTGGTCGATCGTCAGCCCTTCCAACGTGCTTGCTCCGTCGAGAAGGGACTGTATGCGGTCCAGTTGCGCTTCGCTGCGGGAGATCTGGGCGTAGGACTTGATGAACTGCAATTGGGCGTCCGAGCCCGGCTCTACCGTGGAAGCCAGTTCCCAGAGCTTGTCTGCCGCTGCGATCGCAGTCTCCTGCTTGTGCTCCGCAGCGACATAGTAAGTCAGGGTCGTGGCGAGTTGCCGCAACTGGACCAGGATGACGGAGGAATCCGATTCGTGGGCGATGTTTGCCAGGATCAGGTCCGCATAACCACGGGCCGGCGTTTCGCCGTCCCGGGCGGCGTCCCAGGCCGAGCCCCAAACCAGCGTCCGCGGAAGGCTCGCGGCGAAGTCCTTCAAGTGCGCCTTGGCCGTGGCGAGGGACTGCGGGTCAAGCCGGACCTTGGCGTAGGCGAGATCGTCATCGTTGAGCAGGATGAGATCGGGCCTCGGGTACCCCGCCAAGGCGGGCACCTGAGTCCTGGGGCCATCGACATCGAGTTCCTCACGGTGGACGCGTTCCAGCTTGCCGTCTTTGAGGTCGTAGAAACCAACGGCCAGGCGGTGCGGACGCAGTGTCGGCTGCTCTTCGACGGCTGTCTGGATAATGGCGAAGTCCTTGATGGCTCCGTCGGCATCCACCGCGAGTTCCGGGGCCAAGGTGTTCACGCCCGCCGTCTCGAGCCACAACTTGCCCCACTGGTCCAGATCGCGTCCGCTGGCCGCTTCGAGTTCCACCATGAGGTCGGACAGTTCCGTGTTGGACCAGGCATGTTTTGAAAAGTAGGACCGCACCCCGGCCATGAATTCTTCGGGTCCCACCCAAGCCACCAGCTGGCGCAGCACGGAGGCGCCCTTGGCGTAGGTGATTCCGTCGAAGTTCACCTCGACGTCCTGCAGGCTGTTGATCTCCGCGAAAATCGGGTGCGTGGTGGGCAGCTGGTCCTGGCGGTATGCCCAGGACTTTTCCACGGAAGCGAAGGTGGTCCAGGCGCTGTCGAAGGCGGTGTTTTCCACGGCTGCGAGGTGGGACATGTATTCAGCGAACGACTCATTGAGCCAAAGGTCGTTCCACCACCGCATGGTCACGAGGTCGCCGAACCACATGTGCGCCAATTCGTGAAGCACGGTGATGGCCCGGCGCTCAACCTGCGCGCCGGTGACTTTGCCGCGGAACACGTAGCCCTCCAGGATGGTCACGGCTCCGGCGTTCTCCATGGCTCCGGCATTGAATTCCGGCACGAACAGTTGATCGTACTTTTCGAATGGGTAGGGGCAGCCGAACTGCGCTTCGAAGAACTCAAAGCCCTGCCGGGTCAATTCGAAAATGTTGTCCGCGTCCAGGTATTGCATGAGGGATTTCCTGGCGAAGACCCCCAGGGGGATGACCCTCCCGTCGGCGCTCGAAACCTCGGAGCGGACCGACTGGTACGGGCCCGCGATCAGGGCGGTGACGTAGGAGGACAGCCGGGGAGTCGCTGCGAACCTCCACACGGAACGTGCAGAGCCATCCGGGCCCGCCTCAACCGGTTCAGGGGTGGGGGTGGGCGAATTGGACACTACGTCCCAGTGTGAGGGGGCCGTGACGGTGAAGGTGAAGCTGGCCTTGAGGTCCGGCTGTTCGAAGACCGCGAACATGCGGCGGGAGTCCGGCACCTCGAACTGCGTATAGAGGTAGACCTCTCCGTCCACGGGATCGACGAACCTGTGAAGCCCCTCGCCGGTGTTCATGTACGGGGCATCGGCCACCACCGTCAGTTCGTTGTCGGCGGCGAGACCGGGAAGTTGGATCCGCACGCCATCGGAAAGCTCGTCGGGGTCCAGTTCCGTGCCGTTCAGCGTAATGCTGTGGACGGTTTCGGTGATGGCATCGATGAAGGTCGAGGCACCAGGCTGGGCGGAGAACCGGACCACGGTGGTGGAACCAAAAACGGTTGGCCCCTTGGTCAAATCCAAGGTGACATCGTACGACTCGACGGTGAGGATTTCCGCACGCTGCGCTGCTTCTGAGCGCGTCAGGTTAAGGCCTGGCAAGTGTGCCTCCAAGAAGATTGGGATGGCCGGCCGGGTCGGTGCCCGGTCGCTGGTGTGAAGCCATTCTTTCACTCTGTGTCCGGTTGGCAAGGACGTACTCCTGCAGTGTCGCTGCTTCGGAGTAGCTTTGGATCATGGGATCGTTCCGCGACACTCTCGACACCCGGGCTCTTCGGTTTGCGCTCGCCTTTCCGCTGCTGCTGGCGGCGGGGTTCGCCGTGTGCGCCCAGATGTTGCGCAACACCCTTCCGGACCCCGTAGCGGTCATGTGGAATGCCGACGGCGGAACCTCCTTTGCGCCCTTCGGCGCCTACGTGGCAGGCAGCGCCGTGCTGATAACGCTGCTTGGCTGGATCGCATTCCTCCAGGCCGTGCCGATCTCCAGGCCCGTCATCATGCGCCGGGTCATGATGGGGCTGGGACTGATGTTGAGCCTTTTTATCACCACCGTCGCTGCTGCCGGGCTGGTGGGGCAGTCAGGGATCGGCGAGGCACGGCTGTCACACGTGGATCCGATCGTGCTGGCCATGGGCAGCGGAGCCGCGTTGTCGCTGGGAGTCGTGATGATGTTTGCGTTCAAGCCGGATCCGCGCTGGACGCCCGAGGATGACCAGGCCCTCGAGGCCGAGCGGCGGCTTGCAGCCGATCCGGACCTCGCCCGGGACACCCTCCGGATGTGGGTGCATGCCCGGAGCTCCGTCTTCATCATGATCATCGTTTCGGCGCTCTTTCCGGCGGCCCTCATCGCCGTGGTGGTTCCGTGGCTGGGTGCCTTGGTGGCGGCAGCGGCACTGGTTGCCGCCGGTTTCCTTTTTGCCCGTGTCCGCGCGGACAGGGGCGGTCTCCAGGTGTTCGCCGGGGGACTGGTCCCGGTGCTGAGCGTTCCCGCCGTCGATATCGCCGCAGCGTCTCCCGCCAACGTCAAGGCAGCAGACTACGGCGGCTGGGGATGGCGGCACCATGAGGACGCTACGGCGATGCTGGTCAGCAGCGGCCCCGCCGTCGTCGTCCGTCGACTCAACGGGCGCCGCGTGGCACTAAGCGCCGGATCAGCCGCGGCCGCCGACACCTTGGCCGGTATCCTCAACCGCGCGGCCGAGCGGGCCCGCCAGGACGGGCAGTCCCAACAATCGGGACCACGGTAATCTGGTAGCGCATCCCACACGCCACGGCCCGGCCAGCTCTATGCCGCCGCGCCAACGAAGAACGGACTATCAGTGACAACTCCCCGCGTCCATATCGCAACGGACCACGCCGGCATGGAGCTCAGCGCCCACTTGGTCAGCCACCTCACCGCCAAGGGATACGAAGTTGTGGACCACGGCCCCAAGGAATACGACGCACTGGATGACTACCCCTCGTTCTGCATCAACGCAGGCGTGGCCGTCGTCGCGGACCAGAAGGCCGGTGTCCATGCCCTGGGGATCGTGCTGGGGGGTTCCGGCAACGGCGAGCAAATCGCTGCCAACAAGGTCAAGGGCGTGCGTGCTGCCCTGGCGTGGAACCTCTCCACGGCAAAGCTGGCACGGGAACACAACGACGCCAACGTCATTGCCGTGGGCGGCCGCCAGCACAGCGTCGAAGAAGCCACCGAACTCATCGAGGCCTTCCTGCAGGAACCGTTCAGCAACGACGAACGCCATGTGCGCCGCATCGGCAAGATCGCGGTCTACGAAACCACCGGCGAGATCGTCGAGTAGTGCCTGAAGGCCATTCCATCCACAGGCTGGCCCGCCAGTTCCAGGACGTGTTCGCCGGGCGCCGCCTGAAGGTCAGCAGTCCACAGGGGCGGTTCAGCGAGGGCGCTGCGCGCTTGGACGGTCACCTTCTGATGGAGGCGGTGGCGCACGGCAAGCAATTACTGCTGAAGTTCGACCACGACCTCTTCCTGCATGTGCATTTGGGGCTGTACGGTGCCTGGAGCTTCGGCGGAGACAAGACCTTTGCCGGAGCTTCAAGCATCGGGGCGCCCCGCAGGATCGGGGAAAGGGAATCCGGTTCTTCAGAAGCAGAACCGGAGTACAACGGGCCACCGGAGCCTGTGGGCGCGGTCCGGGTCAGGCTTGTGTCCGACCATGGCTGGGCAGATCTCCGCGGTGCCACGACCTGCGCCGCCATTACGTTGGATGAAGCAGCTGCCGTCCTCGGGAGGCTGGGCCCCGATCCCTTGCGGAACCGGCCCGGCGACCGTGAAGAGTTCATCCGCCGGCTGCGGAAGCGGAAAACCGCCGTCGCGCTCCTCATGATGGATCAAACGGTGCTGGCCGGAGTGGGAAACATCTACCGGGCGGAAGTCCTCTTCCGGCAGGCTGTGGACCCCTGGACGCCCGGAAGCGCCTTGGACGCCGAAACGGCAGGCCGCTTGTGGGACGATGCCGTGGCAACGATGTCGGACGGTGTCCGGGACGGCAAAATCGTTACCACCCCGCCTGCCCTTTGGACTTCCGGGGCGGGAAAGGCGTCCGACGCCGAGGCCCACTTTGTCTATAAGCGGCAGGGTTTGCCCTGCCGTGCCTGCGGAACGGAGGTGGGCATGGCCGAGATCGGGGCGCGAAAGCTCTATTGGTGTCCGGGCTGCCAAGTGTGAACTGAACGCCGGAAGTACGAAAAAAGGGCCCCGATCCGTGTGGATCGGGGCCCTTCCCATGGAGGGGACGACGGGAATCGAACCCGCGTAATCAGTTTGGAAGACTGAGGCTTTACCATTAAGCTACGTCCCCGAAAGGATCTCCTGTTCAGGACATCTTCCCGGTGGCTGTTCAAGCCGGGTACAACTAAACCTAATTCCGGCGGCGGTGTCAAATGTGCATTCCTGGCCCGCTTGCCCGTAGACTGTCCTGTGCGTTCGGGGTGTAGCTCAGCTTGGCTAGAGCGCCTGCTTTGGGAGCAGGAAGTCGCAGGTTCAAATCCTGTCACCCCGACTCTGTGTTTTGTGCCCGCTTCCGGGTGCGACAGAACCCCATACCCATCAATCCAGGAGTACTTAGACTGTGAAGAGCGCTGTCGAGAACCTCACCGCCACGCGGGTCAAGCTCAACGTTGAGGTTCCCTTTGAGGAACTGAAGCCGAGCATCGATGCCGCGTACAAGACCGTGGCTTCGCAGATCCAGGTCCCCGGATTCCGCAAGGGCAAGGTTCCCTCCAAGCTCATCGACCAGCGTGTCGGCCGTGGGTACGTTCTGGAGACCGCGATCAACGACGGCCTCAACGGCTGGTACCAGGCAGCTGTCCAGGAGACGGGCGTCCGCCCCCTGAGCCGTCCCGAGGTTGAAATCACCGAGGTTCCGGACCCCTCCGCAACCGACGGCGAGCTGAAGTTCCAGGTTGAGGTAGACGTACGTCCCGAGATTGAGCTTCCCGACTACGCCGGCATCAAGGTTGAGGTCGCGGCCGCCGAATCTTCGGACGAAGACGTGGACAAGGCCCTTGACGAACTCCGCGGCCGCTTCGGCACGCTGAAGTCCGTTGAGCGTCCTGCGAAGAACGATGACTTCCTGACCATCGACATCACCGCAACCATTGACGGAGAAGAGATCGACTCCGCAACCGGCCTGTCCTACCAGGTTGGCGCGGGCACCATGCTCGAGGGCCTGGACGAAGCCGTCACCGGCCTGTCCGCAGACGAAGAAGCGATCTTCGACACCACGCTCGTTGGCGGCGACCACGCCGGCGAGGCTGCCCAGGTGAAGGTTGTTGTCAAGGCAGTCAAGGAGCGCGAGCTTCCTGAGGCCAACGACGACTTCGCCCAGCTGGCATCCGAGTTCGACACCCTTGCCGAACTCCGCGAGGACCTCGCCAAGCAGGCTGCCGACTCCAAGGTTGTTGGCCAAGGCGTAGAAGCCCGTGACAAGGTCCTGGACAAGCTCGTGGAACTCGTAGAGGTTCCCGTGCCTGCCTCGGTTGTGGAAGAGCAGATCGAAGCGCACTTCAGCCCGGAGAACTCCCACGGCGAAGGCGACCACGACACCGAAGAGCACCGCGCCGAGGTCAAAGCCAACACCGAGCGTGCTTTCCAGAACGAGATCATCCTTGACGCCATTGCCGACAAGGAAGAAGTCAATGTCAGCCAGAACGAGCTGATCGACTACATCGTCACCACGGCAAGCCAGTACGGCATGGACCCGAACCAGTTCGCGCAGATCATTGACCAGAGCGGACAGGTCCCCATGATGGTTTCCGAGGTTCGCCGTCGCAAGGCCCTCGCAGTGGTCCTTGGCCAGGCCGAGGTTGTGGACTCCGAGGGCAACAAGGTTGACCTCACCGACTTCGTCCGTCCCGCGGGCGAAGAGGTCGAAGAAGCTCCGGCCGCCGCAGCGGAAGAAGCCGACGCTGTCGCCAGCGACGACCCCGCAGCAGTGAAGTTCTAGTTCCAGGCTTAGGCCGGCCCCGGATCCATGGATCCGGGGCCGGTTTGCTTTAAGGGCGTCCGGGGCACTGCGTACAAACGTGCGCCGTCAGCGAACAGTGCGATTCCGGCGAACAAATCGCCCGTGAATACGGTTAGTGTCCATGTAGTGAAGATCAGTGATGTCACTGGCACCAGCGAGAGGTAAGTACTTATGTCACAGCAATCAGAGGCTCCCCGGATGGCAACTGTCGATCCCGCGGCCCAGGACAACTACATCTACAACCGCCTGCTGAAAGAGCGCATCATCTGGCTGGGCTCGGAGGTCCGCGATGAGAACGCCAATGCCATCTGCTCGCAGCTTCTCCTCCTGTCCGCCGAAGACCCGGAGAAGGATATCTACCTTTACATCAACTCGCCCGGTGGTTCGGTGACCGCAGGCATGGCCATCTACGACACCATGCAGTTCATCCCCAATGACGTCGTAACGGTCGCTACGGGCCTTGCCGCATCAATGGGCCAGTTCCTCCTTTCCTCGGGCACCAAGGGCAAGCGCTATGCAACCCCCAACGCCCGTATCCTCATGCACCAGCCTTCCGGTGGCATCGGCGGCACGGCTTCGGACATCAAGATCCAGGCCGAGCTGATCCTCCACATGAAGAAGGTCATGGCTGAGCTCACCGCCGAGCAGACCGGCCAGACGGTTGAGACCATCCTCAAGGACAACGACCGCGATAAGTGGTTCACTGCCACGGAGGCTCTGGAATACGGCTTCTTCGACAAGATCTCGGCGCACGCCGGCTCTGTGGCCGGTGGCGGCGGAACGGCCAACCAGTCGAGCTCCGACAACTAGCCGGCACTAAGAACCACTGAAACCCAGGAGTAAAACAATGAACTACAACTTCGGATGGTCTGCCGGTAATCTCCCGTCCAGCCGCTACGTCCTGCCCCAGTTCGAAGAGCGCACCCCCTACGGCTTCAAGCGCCAGGACCCGTACACCAAGCTGTTCGAGGACCGCATCATCTTCCTCGGCGTGCAGGTTGACGATGCCTCCGCGGACGACATCATGGCGCAGTTGCTGGTACTGGAATCCACGGATCCGGATCGCGACATCACGCTGTACATCAATTCGCCTGGTGGTTCGTTCACCGCGATGACGGCCATTTACGACACCATGCAGTACATCCGTCCTGAGATCCAGACGGTGTGCCTGGGCCAGGCTGCCAGCGCAGCAGCAGTCCTGTTGGCTGCCGGGACCCCCGGCAAGCGCCTCGCACTCCCGAACGCCCGCGTGCTGATCCACCAGCCTGCCCTTTCGGGCGGCCAGGGCGGCCAGGCGTCAGACCTGGAAATCCAGGCCGCGGAAGTCATGCGCATGCGTACCTGGCTTGAGGAGACCCTGGCATACCACTCGGGCCGCACCGCAGAACAGGTCAACAACGACATCGAGCGCGACAAGATCCTGACTGCCGAAGAAGCCCGGAACTACGGACTGATCGACCAGGTCCTTGACTCCCGGAAGATCAAGCCACAGGCAATCGCCAGGTAGCACACGGAAATCGACGCCGGTGCGGTTCGCGAAATATGGACCGCACCGGCGTTCTGTTTCCACCCAAGCGGCCCATTGTGACCTAGAGTGGAAAGAGTCACGGTGGTGCCAACCGCGGCGAAGCCGCACACTTGAGTACGGCACGGAGCCGCATCACCCGTATGCAACGAAGGGATTCACACATGGCTCGGATTGGCGAGAGCACGGATCTGCTGAAGTGTTCTTTTTGCGGAAAGAGCCAGAAGCAGGTGCGGAAGCTGATTGCCGGACCCGGCGTGTACATCTGCGACGAGTGCATTGAACTGTGCAACGAAATCATTGAGGAGGAGCTGGCCGAGGTTTCGGACCTGGGCAGCTTTGAACTCCCCAAGCCGCGTGAAATCTTCGATTTCCTGCAGGAGTACGTCATTGGCCAGGAACCTGCCAAGCGTTCCTTGGCAGTAGCGGTCTACAACCATTACAAGCGTATCCAGGCAGGCCACGCCCCCAAGCCGGGCAGCCTTGGCGAGAGTGCCCATCACGAGGATGTGGAGATTGCCAAGTCGAACATCCTGTTGATTGGCCCCACCGGCTGCGGAAAGACCTACCTGGCGCAAACACTGGCTCGCCGACTCAACGTTCCGTTCGCCGTTGCCGACGCTACGGCCTTGACTGAGGCCGGCTACGTGGGTGAGGACGTTGAGAACATCCTCCTCAAACTCATCCAGGCCGCCGACTACGACGTCAAGAAGGCCGAACAGGGCATCATCTACATTGATGAGATCGACAAGATCTCACGCAAGAGCGAGAATCCCTCGATCACCCGCGATGTTTCCGGCGAAGGCGTACAGCAGGCGTTGCTGAAGATCCTCGAGGGAACCGTAGCCTCGGTTCCACCCCAGGGCGGGCGCAAGCACCCGCATCAGGAATTCATCCAGATCGATACCACCAATGTCCTCTTTATTGTGGCGGGCGCTTTCGCGGGCCTGGAAGACATCATTGGTTCGCGGTCCGGGCGAAAGGGTATCGGCTTCGGTGCCCAGCTCAATGAGGTGCGGGACAACGTGGACACCTACGGTGAAGTCATGCCGGAGGACCTCCTCAAGTTCGGCCTGATTCCTGAATTCATTGGACGGCTTCCTGTCATCACGACCGTCTCCAACCTTGACCGCCCGGCTTTGATCCAGATTCTTTCCACGCCAAAGAACGCCCTGGTCAAGCAGTACCAGAAGATGTTCCAGCTGGATGGCGTGGAGCTTCAGTTCGATGATGACGCCCTGGACGCCATTGCCGATCAGGCCTTGGAGCGCGGTACCGGGGCGCGTGGCCTGCGGGCCATCATGGAAGAAGTGTTGCTGCCGGTGATGTTTGATCTCCCCAGCCGGGACGACATCGCCACTGTGGTCATCACGGCGGATGTCGTTGCCAAGAAGGCGCAGCCCACCATGATTGCGCACGACGTCGTAGCCAAGCGGCGGAATAAGTCCGCCTGAGCGCCGGTTGCAGGAAACAGCGGTTGAGTCCGCCGTTCCACACCGTTTGCGTGCCCTTTTCCAACGTCCTTAGGAGTTCCCGTGCCTGAACAGACCACGCCCGAACAGACAGTCAACAAAGCCGACTTCTGGTTCGACCCCGCCTGCCCCTTCGCGTGGATCACATCGCGCTGGATCGGGGAAGTGGAGCAGGTGCGCGGCATCGAAACCGAGTGGCACGTGATGAGCTTGTCCGTCCTGAACGAGGGGCGCGAGCTTCCGGAAGAGTATCGTGCACTGATGGACCAGAGCTGGGGTCCGGTAAGGGTCATTATTGCCGCGCAGGAGCTTCACGGCAGCGAGTACGTCAAGCCGCTCTACGACGCCATGGGTGAGGCAATCCATCACGAGGGCAACAAGGACCGCCCATCCGTGATCCGGAAGGCACTGGCCGAGGTGGGCCTTCCGGCAGAGCTGGCCCGCTTTGCCGATTCCGATGAATACGATGCCCGGTTGCGTGCCAGCCACGAGGCCGGCATATCCCTGGTGGGGCAGGACGTCGGAACGCCGGTAGTTGCCTTCAACGGCACTGCGTTCTTCGGCCCGGTGCTGACCCGGATTCCCCGTGGCGAAGATGCCGGCAAGATCTGGGACGCCACTGTTGCGCTGGCCGGGTACCCGCACTTCTTCGAACTCAAGCGGAGCAGGACCGAAAGCCCTGAATTCAACTAGCTCCTGAGGACATCCGGCCCCTGAGCCGGGCTGCCCCTCCGGCTGCTACTTCAGGAACCGCGATGTCCTTCTGTCCGCAAGGATCTTGCCGTTCGTTTGGCATGTAGCGCAGTACTGCAGGGAGGTGTCCGCGAAGGACACCTCCCTTATTGTGTCCCCACACACCGGGCAGGGCTGGCCGGTCCGCGCATGGACCCGGAAGTTGCTCCGCTTGGTGTCTTTAAGCTCGCTTGACGGCTTTCCCGCGGCAGCAGTGACGGCGCTGACAAGGACCTCCTGCATCGCAGCGTAGAGCCGGGAGATTGTTTCTTCGTCCAAGGACTTGGCTATGGCGAAAGGCGAGATTTTTGCCGCATGCAGGATTTCGTCGCTGTACGCGTTTCCGATGCCGGCAATTACCCCTTGGCTCCTGAGCAGGCCCTTGATCTGGTGCGGGCTGGACTTGACGATTTCTGCCAAGGCTTGGCGGTCAAAGTCCGGACTGAGCGGTTCCGGACCCAGGCTGGCTATCCCCGGAACATCATGGGGGTCCCGGACGACGTAGATGGCAAGGCTCTTCTTGGTGCCGGCCTCGGTGAGGTCCATACCGATGTGCGTTTCGTCAGCGGCACGTTCCAGGAGCAACCGCGCAGCAATGTTGCTTTTGCCCATCCGCAGTGCTGCTGCGGAGGGATGCTCGGTGTACCGCACCCAGCCCGCCTTGGCCAGATGGAACACGAAGTACAACCCATCGGCCTCCATGCAAACGAACTTGCCATGGCGCCTGACACCGCTGACTTCCCGGCCTTCCAATGCGGTATAGGGTGGATCGGCGGTCTTGAGCGCGGAGATGGAGTTAATGAGCACGCGCGACACTTCGGCTCCGCGGAGTTGTGTGTCCAGGTAGGTGCACAGGGCATGCACTTCGGGCAGTTCCGGCATGGCATTACTCTGCCACAAGCCGCAGCAAAAAATCCCGGAAACTACAGGTTTGTAGTTACTCCGGAGCCCTTGTGGATCGCCGGGAGCAGGGCAACAATTGTATTTACCCACTTCGAAAGAAGAGGGACACGGAAACCGAAGATTCAGTGATATGCAACCGACGCAGCCTTTGGCAAAGCCGGAAGCAAGCTACCAGTGACGTGGTAGGAAGACCTGAAATTCCGAGGAGTCCGCCAGACTGTCAAGTCGTCACCGGACAGCCGAAAAGTCGAAGCCCCACCAACGGCAAAACGCTGATGGGGCTTCCCCTTTGCCCGGAAACTTGCCCGGCTACTTGCCCGGTCTTCCGGGCCACGACGTGGCTACGAAGCCGGCGTCTCCTCCGGCTGTGCCAGGACAACGTCGCTGACGGTCAGGTCGCCTTCGCCTGACTGGAGGCTGATCTCCTGGGCGTTGGCCGCAGCCTTCAGGTCACCCAAGCCAGCCTTCAGCTGCGCGATGAGCATCTCGTTGGCCGTGATCGAGGCTGAAAGAACCTCGGTCCGTTGCTTGACCTTGGCCTCGGACTTGGCCTTGCGGATGCCGCTGAGGGCCAGGCCCACAGTCCCGAGCATGGTGGTGTCGCCGTCGGAAATTTCCAAGGCGGCGGGCCATGCTGCACGGTGGACTGAACCTGTGCGCCACCAGCTCCACACCTCTTCGGTCGCGAAGGGCAAGAACGGCGCGAAGAGCCGCAGCAGCGAGTCGAGCGTGGTAGCGAGGGCGGCCAGGACGGACGCCTGTTCGGACTCGCCGGCTGCGCCGTAGGCACGGTCCTTGATCAGTTCGACGTAGTCGTCGGTGAACTGCCAGAAGAACGATTCCGTGATCTGGAGGGCACGCGCGTAGTCGTAGTTGTCGAACGCCTTGGTGGACTGCGCCACGACGTCGGAAAGCTGCGCCAGGAGCGCGCGGTCCAGCGGGTTGGTCAGGACTGAAAGATCCGAGGTCACCACGGAGTTCTCGGTGGCGCCCAGGTTCAGGACGAACTTGGAGGCGTTCAGCAGCTTGATGGCCAGGCGGCGGCCGATCTTCATCTGGGCGATCTCGTACGCGGTGTCCGCGCCGAGCTTGGCCGATGCCGCCCAGTAGCGGACGGCGTCCGATCCGTACTCGTTCAACACATCGGTGGGCACCACGACGTTGCCCTTGGACTTGGACATCTTCTTGCGGTCCGGGTCCAGGATCCAGCCGGAGATGGCGGCGTGCTTCCACGGCGCGCTCTTCTGCAACGCGTCGGCACGGACCACGGACGAGAACAGCCAGGTACGGATGATGTCGTGGCCCTGGGGGCGGAGGTCGAAGGGGTACACCTTGGAGAAAAGTTCTTCGTCCCGGCTCCATCCACCAACGATCTGCGGGGTGAGCGAGGACGTGGCCCAGGTATCCAGGACGTCCGCGTCCCCGGTGAAGCCGTTCGGCTGGTCACGCTGTGATTCGTCGAAGCCCGGAGCTGCATCTGCTGCGGGATCCACCGGAAGCATCCCGTCCGAGGGCAGAATCGGGTTGTCGTATTCCGGATTCCCTTGGGCATCCAGCGGATACCAGACAGGGATCGGCACGCCGAAGAAGCGCTGGCGGGACACGAGCCAATCGCCGTTGAGGCCGGCAATCCAGTTCTCATAGCGGGACCGCATGAAGGCCGGGTGGAAGTCGATTTCCTGGCCGCGGCCGATCAGGCGCTCACGCCGGTCTTCATCCCGGCCGCCGTTGCGGATGTACCACTGGCGTGAGGTGACCACCTCAAGGGGCTTGTCGCCCTTTTCGAAGAAGTTCACGGGGTGGGTGATTTTCTTGGGCTCGCCGTCCAGCAGGTCCGCTGCTTTCAGGAGTTCAACCACAGCTTCCTTGGCCGAGAAGGCAGTCTTGCCGGCGATCGCGGCGTAGGCTTCCTTGCCGGCGTCGGTGGTGATCCATTCCGGGGTGTCGGCGATGATGCGACCGTCGCGTCCCATGATGGCGCGGGTGGGCAACTGCAGTTCCCGCCACCAGGTGACATCGGTCAGGTCGCCGAAGGTACAGACCATGGCAATACCGGAGCCCTTGTCAGCCTTGGCCAGCGGGTGGGCCTTGACCTCAAGCTCGACGTCGAACAGGGGAGACTTCACGGTTTTGCCGAACAGCGGCTGGTACCGGTCGTCGTCGGGGTTTGCCACCAGGGCTGCGCAGGCAGCCAGCAGCTCGGGACGGGTGGTCTCGATGTAGATCTTTTCGCCGTCTTCGGTGAAGAAGGGGTAGCGGTAGTAGGCGCCGGGGACTTCGCGGTCCTCAAGCTCCGCCTGGGCCACGGCGGTACGGAAGGTGACGTCCCAGAGCGTTGGGGCCTCTGCCATGTAGGCGTCGCCGGCGGCAAGGTTGGCCAGGAAGGCGCGCTGGGACACCGCGCGCGAGGTGTCATCGATGGTGCGGTAGGTCAGGTCCCAGTCCACGGACAGGCCGAGTGTCTGGAAGAGGTTTTCGAAGACTTTCTCGTCCTCAACGGCAAGTTCTTCGCACAGTTCGATGAAGTTCTGGCGCGAAACGACGTCGAAATCGCGCTGGTTCTTCGCAGGCTGGGCAGGCGGGCGGTAATCGGCGTTGTACGGGATGGCGGGATCGCAACGCACACCGTAGTAGTTCTGGACACGGCGCTCCGTGGGCAGGCCGTTGTCATCCCAACCCATGGGGTAGAAGACATTCTTGCCGGTCATGCGCATGTAGCGGGCCTGCACGTCCGTCTGGGTGAAGGAGAACATGTGGCCTACGTGGAGGGAGCCCGAAGCCGTAGGCGGGGGAGTGTCGATCGAGTAGACCTGCTCCCGGGTGGTGTCCGGGTTGAACTTGTAGGTTCCCTCCTCAAGCCAGCGCTGCGTCAGGGCAACCTCGAGGCCTTCAAGGGCCGGCTTGTCGGGGACGTTGATGGGGGCGGTGGCGGGCGTGTCTGTACCCTGCGTTGATTCAGCCATGGGTCAATTGTTTCATGGCCCGGGGTTACAGCCCGCCTTCGGTGGCGAGGGCCTGGATCGATAGTGTGGTGCCATGACTTTGGCAGCACAGACACAGAACAAGACAGCAGTAGTTACGGGCGCCAGCACCGGCATCGGCGAGGCTACGGTCCGGGCGCTGGCCGCCACGGGATGGAAGGTATACGCCGTGGCGCGCCGGGCCGACCGCCTGGAAGCCTTGGGCGCAGAGACCGGGGCGGTTCCGTTTCCCGCCGATGTGACCAACGACGACGACGTCGCTGCCCTGCTTGCCGCCGTCACCGAGGGCGGGGGCGCCGATACCCTCATCAACATCGCCGGTGGCGCCCGCGGCGCTGACACGATCGGCAATGCGGACACTGACGACTGGGACTGGATGTATCAGGTCAACGTGGTGGGAACCATGAAAACCACCCGTGCCTTCCTGCCCATGCTCCGTGAGAACGGCGAAGGCACAGTCCTGAACCTGACGTCTACAGCCGGACTCGCGGCCTACGAAGGCGGCGCCGGCTACAACGCAGCCAAATTCGCCCAGCACGCCATGACGAACGCGCTCCGGCTTGAGGAAGTGGGAAACAATATCCGGGTGATCGAGGTGGCCCCCGGCCTGGTCCACACCGAGGAGTTCGCACTGAACCGCTTGGGGGACAAGGATGCGGCGGCCAAGGTGTACGCCGGCGTGGACAAGCCCTTGACGGCCGACGACGTTGCGGACGTGGTCCGGTACGCGGTATCCCTGCCCCACCACATCAACTTGGACCAGATCGTGGTCCGGCCCGTTGCGCAGGCGGCCAACCACAAGCTCATCCGCAAGCAGGACTAGGGCCTAGCCGGCAGGAATACTGAGCTGCGCAATGAGGGCGGCGTGATCCGTCCCAGGTACAGGGTGCACTGAGTAGTCGCTGCCGGCAATCCGGGGCGAGGTGACAACGTGGTCGATCACCACGCCGGGCAATGCCCGTCCCTCCAAGGGCCACGTGGGGGAGAACCTTCCCCATGAGGCCGTCCCGACGTCCACCAGCTTGTTGCCGTCCGGGCCTTCATCCAACAGTGCCCTGAACTCGGCGTGGTCATAGGTTGCGTTGTAGTCGCCCATCAGGACCTGGTTGCCTTGGCTCCCGGCCTGGTGGGAGATCTTGAGAAGGTCGCTGCGCCACTGGCTGATCCGCTCATCGACGGGCGGCAGCGTGTGGACATTGGTCAGGGTCAGGGCCGCCTTGGTCCCGGAACCCTCGACCACAACGCGGGTGGCCGCCATGCGGAATGGCGTGTCCGGCAAGAGCCCCTCGGATGACAGGGGGAAGACCGAGTACACAGCGGCGCCGGATCCGTCGTTATTGGGAGTGCTGATCCTGTGGGACAGGAGGGCATCAAGGCCCTCAGTGCTGAGCCGCTCCTGCAGGGCAGGGGAAAACTCCTGAAGGGCCAGCAGTTGGACCCCGTTGTCGCGGACCAATTGCACGATCCTGGCCGCGTCGGCTTCACCAAACTCGGTGTTGATGCTCATTACCTTCAGCGGGACTGTTGCGGTCCCGTCCTTCAAAGCCACGGGACGCCCGTAGTCCAGCGGAAAGAGCCAGAACAACTGCACAGCCAGCAGGGCCGCCGTCGTCATCACCATCCAGCGACGCCGCCCCGGCAGTGCCAGCCCCAAAGCGATCCCGGCCGGTACCGTCAGCCACGGCGTAAAAGCGAGTGCTTGGACCACCGGTAACGGCCATTCAACGTCGATCGCCCGAAACAAAGACGCGCTGGCCACCGGCAGCGCAACCAAGGCCGCGAAAACGGAGCAGGCGATCGAAGCCCTGGGGCGCCCCGGACGGGTAGGACGGAGGGCAGCGGCAGGTTCGGTCATGCCGCTGAGTTTATGCAGCGAGGCCGCCCACAACCGTCCTCCCAAGGGATGAACCTGCGAGTGGAGGATGAAGCTTCCCTGCCGCTAGACTTGGGGTACAAGCTTCGACCCGGCCATCACCGGTGAGCTTCCGGAAGAACAGCGCTGACGGCCCGCAGGGAATGAAGCGCCCAGTAGAACCGGACGGGTAAGCCCGTCACAGCAGTAATGAGAGGCCGGAACATTACGTTCCGGTAAGTGAGGTGGTACCGCGGTACCGGTTTCGGCGAAGATCGAAACCGAAGCCGTCCTCGCATCCTGACAGTCAACCAGCTATCACCAGGATATGAGATGACCCACTACCCCAAGGCCTCAGCATCGCCTTCCGGCACGCAAGGCGTGTCCGCTTCCGTGAAGTTCCCGGAAATCGAAGAGCGCATCCTCAAATACTGGGACCAGGACGGCACCTTCCAAGCAAGCATCGACCAGCGCGAGGCAGGCCAGGACGGCAGCAACGAATTCGTTTTCTACGACGGCCCGCCCTTCGCCAACGGCCTGCCCCACTACGGTCACCTCCTCACCGGCTACGCCAAGGACCTCGTAGGCCGCTACCAGACCCAGCGCGGAAAGCGCGTCGAACGCCGCTTCGGCTGGGACACCCACGGCCTCCCCGCAGAGCTCGAAGCCATGAAGCAACTGGGCATGACGGACAAGACCCAGATCGAAGCCATGGGCATCGACAAGTTCAATGACGCCTGCCGGGCATCCGTCATGAAGTACGCCAACGAATGGAAGGCCTACGTCACCCGCCAGGCACGCTGGGTGGACTTCGACAATGACTACAAGACCCTCAACGTCGAATACATGGAGTCCGTGCTCTGGGCCTTCAAGCAGCTCCACGAGAAGGGCCTGACCTACAACGGTTACCGCGTCCTCCCATACTGCTGGAAGGACGAAACACCGCTGTCCAACCACGAGCTGCGCATGGACGACGACGTCTACAAGAACCGCCAGGACCAGACGGTCACGGTCACTTTCCCCATCAAGGCAGGAGAGTCCGAGGTTTCAAAGGCGCTCGCAGGAGTCCAGGCCCTCGCCTGGACCACCACGCCCTGGACGCTGCCCACCAACCTGGCGCTCGCCGTCGGGCCTGATATCAGTTACGCCGTCGTGCCCGCTGGACCCAACGGCGTCAAGGCCGCTTCTTCTGAAGCTCCGGTTACAGGGAACTTCCTCCTGGCAGCGGACCTTCTTGGGTCCTATGCCAAGGATCTGGGGTACGACGACGGCGCTGCCGCAACCGCCGCCGTCACCGCCACTTACACGGGCTCCCAGTTGGAGGGCTTGGAGTACGAGCCGCTGTGGAACGACTTCGCCGACACGGAGAAGTACGGTACGCAGAACGCCTGGCGGATCCTTGTTGCCGACTACGTCACCACCACTGACGGTACGGGCATCGTCCACCAGGCTCCTGCTTACGGCGAGGACGACCAGAAGGTCTGTGAGGAAGCGGGAATCCCGGTGGTCCTCTCCGTTGACGAGGGCGCCAAGTTCCTGCCCTTGTTTGCCCACGGAGAGCTCGCCGACATCGTTGGCCTGCAGGTTTTCGAAGCCAACAAGCCCATCACCCAGGTGCTGCGCGCCGACGGCCGGCTGGTCCGCCAGGCGAGCTACGAGCACAGCTACCCGCACTGCTGGCGTTGCCGCAACCCGCTGATCTACCGCGCCGTGTCCTCGTGGTACGTGGAAGTCACCAAGTTCAAGGACCGTATGTCCGAGCTGAACCAGGAGATCAACTGGATCCCGGGCAACGTCAAGGACGGCCAGTTCGGCAAGTGGCTCGAAAACGCCCGCGACTGGTCCATCAGCCGTAACCGCTACTGGGGTTCGCCGATCCCGGTGTGGCAGTCCGATGACCCGGAGTACCCGCGCACTGACGTCTACGGCTCCCTCGCGGACCTTGAAGCCGATTTCGGCCGGCTGCCTGTAAACAACGAGGGCCAGGTTGACCTCCACCGGCCCTTCATCGACGAATTGACCCGTCCCAACCCGGACGACCCCACGGGCAAGTCCACCATGCGCCGCGTGGAAGATGTCCTGGACGTGTGGTTCGACTCCGGCTCGATGCCTTACGGCCAGGTCCATTACCCGTTCCAGAACGAGGAGTGGTTCAACACCCATAACCCCGCGGACTTCATCGTGGAGTACATCGGCCAGACCCGTGGCTGGTTCTACATGCTCCACATCCTGTCCACTGCGCTGTTCGACCGTCCCGCTTTCCGCAACGTCATCAGCCACGGCATCGTGCTGGGCTCGGACGGGCAGAAGATGTCCAAGAGCCTGCGGAACTACCCGGACGTCTCCGAAGTCCTGGACCGTGACGGTTCCGACGCAATGCGCTGGTTCCTCATGTCCAGCCCCATCCTCCGTGGTGGAAACCTGATCGTCACCGAACAGGGCATCCGCGACGGCGTTCGCCAGGTCATCCTGCCGCTCTGGAACGTGTACAGCTTCTTCACGCTCTACACGAACGCCTCCAATGGCGGGGCGGGCTACGATGCCAAGCTTCGTTACGACGGCTACTCGGACACGCTGGACCAGTACCTCCTGGCCAACACCGGTGACCTGGTCCGCAAGGTCACCGGGAGCCTGGACACCTACGACATCTCCGGCGCCTGCGATGAAATGCGCAGCTACCTGGATATGCTCACCAACTGGTACGTCCGGCGCAGCCGGCAGCGTTTCTTCGACGAGAACGTGGACGCTTTCGACGCCCTGTACACGGCGTTGGAGGCAGTGTGCCGCGTCGCTGCCTCACTGCTGCCCCTCGTTAGCGAAGAGATCTGGCGCGGCCTTACGGGCGGTCGTTCCGTGCATCTGGCCGACTGGCCGGACGCCGACCTCTTCCCGGCCAACCAGGAACTTGTGGAGGCCATGGACCGGGTCCAGCAGATCTGCTCCACCGGTTCCAGCTTGCGCAAGGCCGCAAACCTGCGCGTCCGCCTGCCGTTGCAGGAGCTGACCGTGGTGGCACCCGGCGCGGATGCGCTGGAAGGTTTCGCCGCCGTCGTCGCCGACGAACTGAACATTCGCTCCGTGCGGTTGCTGGACGCCGCCTCGGCCTCGCCGGAAGAGTTCGGCATCCAGCAGAAGCTGGTGGTCAACGCCCGTGCGGCCGGCCCGCGCCTGGGCAAGAACGTCCAGCAGGCCATCAAGGGTTCCAAGTCCGGCGACTGGTCCGTGACCGATGCCGGCGTGGTTGTGGCCGGTGGGCTCGAACTCGAGCCGCAGGAATACACGCTGGAAACCGTCGTGGCAGAAACGGCCGACGGCGGTGCTGCCGCCGCGGCTGCCGTTCTACCGAGTGGCGGATTCGTGGTCCTCAACACCGAGGTCACGCCCGAACTTGCCGCCGAAGGCCTGGCCCGCGACATGGTCCGTGCCATCCAGCAGTCGCGCAAGGACGCAGGATTGAATGTGAGCGACCGTATCAAGACCACGGTGGAGGCGCAGCAGGACGTTGTTGACGCCCTCAACGCCAACGCGGAGCTCGTCAAGACGGAAACACTGACCTTGGAACTGGACGTCCTGGTGTCAGGCGCCGGGGAACCGAAGATCACCGTAGAGAAGGCAGGGGCCTGATCCATGACTGACGAATTCTCTGTGGAGAGCGTTTACGCCGAGCTTCTGGGCCGTGCCCCGGAGAACAAGATGGAACCGCGGCTGGCCCCGTTGTTCCGCGCCATGGACGTCTTGGGCGAGCCGAACAAGGCCTACCCGATCATCCACATCACCGGCACCAACGGCAAGACCTCTACTGCACGCATGGTTGAGGCCGGGCTTCGTGCCCACGGCCTCAGCACGGGCCGTTACACCAGTCCGCATCTGTCCAAGGTGACCGAGCGCATCAGCATCAACGGCGAACCCGTTCCCGATGAGACCTTCGTCCGTATTTGGGACGAGATCCGGCCGTACCTGGAGATCGTGGACAACGAACTGATTGCAGATGGCCAGCCGCGCCTGACCTACTTTGAGTGCGTGACCATCCTGGGTTTCGCCATTTTCGCCGACCAGCCGGTGGATGTGGCCGTGTTCGAGGTGGGCCTTGGCGGCATCACTGACGCAACCAACGTGGGTGACGGACAGGTTTCCGTGATCACCCCCATTTCCTTGGACCACACCGACCTCCTCGGCGACACAACCGAGGATATTGCCTACGAGAAAGCCGGCATCATCAAGCCCGGCGGCTTCCTGGTCAGCGCAGCACAGCCGGTGGACGCGGCCCAGGTCCTGCTGGACAAGGCACGTGAAGTGGACGTTCCGTTCCGTTTCGAGGGCGTCGAATTCGGTGTGGAGTCCCGGAGTGTCGCTGTCGGCGGGCAGGTAGTCACCATCCAAGGCTTGGCTGGACGGTATGAGGACTTGCTCTTGCCGCTGCATGGTGCCCACCAGGCCGAAAATGCGGCTGTTGCCGTTGCGGCACTTGAAGCATTCTTCGGCGGGGGGGAGAAGGAGCTTGACGCAGACGTCCTGCGCGAGGCTTTCGGGAACGTGAGCTCGCCGGGCCGGCTGGAAGTGGTGCGTACTGCGCCGACCATAGTGGTGGATGCAGCCCACAACCCCGACGGCATCCGGGTATCCGCCGAAGCCATCCATGAAGCCTTCAGCTTCAACAAGCTGGTGGTGGTCGTAGGCATCCTGCAGGAGAAGGACGCTGAAGAGATCCTCAAGACCCTCAAGGAGGCCCTCGGGGATCTTGCTGAAGAGTTCTGCTTTACGCAGTCCAATTCGCCGCGCGCCATCCCGGCAGCAGAGCTCGCCGAACTTGCAGTCGACCTTGGCTTTGGCGAAGAGAACGTGCACATCGCTGAACAGCTGGACGACGCTTTGGAATGGGCTGTGGAGCGTTCGGAATCGAATGATGACTTTGCCGGAGGTGTGCTGGTCACCGGTTCCATCACCTTGGTGGCCGAAGCCCGCATCCTGCTCGGAAAGGCCGGTGCCTGAACATGGCGAAACTGACCAAGGCACAGCGTGAATGGCGCCCGGGCATGCCGAAGAAGCGCCGCTCCACCAAAGTCATGTTTGGCTCCACTGTCCTGCTCCTTGAGGCCTTCGTGGCCTTCTTTGGGACGTTGGTCGTCTTCGGGCTCAAACGCGGCGAAGTTGCGCCCGGGATCATTCTGGGGGTCGGCATCGCCCTGAGCATCATCCTGGTCCTTGCTTGCGCGGTTCTGTCCAAGCCCTGGGGGATCGGCCTGGGTTGGGCGTTGCAGCTGATCCTTATCCTGACTGGATTGGCAGAACCCACCATGTTCATCGTTGGCATCCTGTTTGCCGCCTGTTGGTGGTACGGGATCCGGATGGGCATGAAAATCGACCGGGAAGTAGCCCAACGCGACCGGGAGCAGGCCGAATGGGACGCGGCACACCGGGACGGAGCCGAACCGGAAACACCGTAAACTGGCTGGGAAACCCACCAAGCAACCACATTGGAGCAACTGTGAGCATTGAACGGACCCTGGTCCTGGTCAAGCCTGATGGCGTAGCCCGCAACCTTAGCGGAACCATCCTCGCCCGGATCGAAGCCAAGGGATACACGCTGGCGGAGCTGAAGAAGGTCACGGCTACCCGCGAACTCCTGGAGCAGCACTACGAAGAGCACGTGGGGAAGCCGTTCTACGAGCCGCTGGTTGAATTCATGCTGAGCGGTCCCGTTGTGGCAGCGGTTTTCGAGGGACACCGCGTCATTGAGGGCTTCCGGTCCCTTGCGGGGACCACCGATCCCACCACTGCGGCTCCCGGCACCATTCGCGGCGATTTCGGCCGCGATTGGGGCCTGGCAGTCCAGCAGAACCTCGTTCACGGTTCGGACTCCGTCGAATCCGCCGAGCGTGAAATCAAGATCTGGTTCGAGTAGAAACCCGCCACAGAGCTAAATCACAGAAGGTCCCGTGTTCCAAGAACACGGGACCTTCTGTGATTTAGGGGGCAGGTCCTAGTAGCCGGACGTGCCGGCAAAGACGTGCAGGAATGCGAAGAAGATCGTGGCGATCACAGCGACGTAGAGCAGCGCCACGATGATCCACCCGGAGTCACCCAGCAACTTGGCCAGGGCAGGCGGTGCCTTAATGACTCCGTGGGTGATGTTGCGGATGGTGACCCAAACGAACATGGGAATCATTGCCGCCCAGACCACCATGCAGAACGGGCACAGGACGTTGATGACGTACAGCGCCTGCGACCAGAGCCAGACAACAAAGACAAACCCGAGCGTCACGCCGGCCTGAAGTCCAAGCCAGTAGCCCCGCGCGAACCTGGCCCCGGAGAGAAGCCCCACCGCGGTGGTGATGATGACCGCAAACGCAACAATTCCGATGAACATGTTCGGGAACCCGAAAAGTGAGCTCTGCCAGGTCTTCATGACAGCCCCGCACGAGATCCAGGGGTTCACGTCACATACTGTGATGTGGTTGGGGTCCTGCAGCTGTTGGAGTTTCTCCAGCACCAGTGCGCCCGATGCCAGCCAACCGATGACCCCGGTGACCAGGAGCAACCAGGCGAAAGGCTTGTCACGCACCATGGCCGGCAAAACTCCCTGCCGGGCCGTTGGTTCCTCGTTGGGAGCGGGAGCTTGATGGTCCAGGTTTCCCCTGGCGGCGGTTGGCATCGTTTGTGTTCCTTTGCGACTGATTGCCCGCTATCGCGGGAAGGTCTCTTGGGAGGATTGTAGCCCCGACGGCTGGAGGCTGCGCCCAGCTTCGGGCAGTGCCGGGAGGATCGCGACACCCCTGCCTGCCTGCCGAATGTGCATGGGTGTGAGAGAATGAACTTGGCCGGACGCCGATCCACATTCGTCATTCGGTCCGGTGACTTGTTCCCAAGACCGCCAGCATGAGCAGGGCCTGCCTGGATCACGTGATCCACGGTGAGCCCGCCATGACAATGGACGGCACCTGGTTGTGGCAGCAGAACAACGGGTTCCAGAACCAAGGCACTGGCCTTCCAGGGCTGCCGCACCCCAAGGATGGTGCGAACCGGAAGGAATACTACTGACTTCTGTCAACGCCTGAGGGTTTTGACAAATATTTGCCCCACTGGGCGTCGGATGTGGCGGCGTCGCTGGGGCAGGAGTGTTGCCACATATGGATAATGACCAGGTTGTAGCCGTTAATGATGAGGCAGCTCCCGTTGATGCTGCTGAAGCGCCTAAGAAAGCCACCCGGACTCGGGCCGCGCGCGCACCGCGCAAGACTGCTGCCAAGCAGGCCGGGGCGGTAGCCGCGGAAGCAGCAGAGGCACCCGTCGAGGTACCGGCCGCCGCTGCGCCCGAAGGGGCCGGCGACGCGGCCGCTGTCGAAGAAACTCCCAAGGCACCTGCCCGCCGCAGCCGGGCCCGCAAGAAGACCGAGCCCGCGGAAACCCTCCCGGGCCTTGGCGAGGACGTCCCGACCGATGCCAATCCTCAGGTACCCGAACCTCAGGTAACCGATCCGGAAGCGGACGCCGAGCCGGCGCCCGAAAAGCCGGTCCGCCGTCGTCGTGCGGCCAAGCCCAAGGTAGGGCAAGTAGCTGCCGAGTCTCCCGAGCCCGAAGCAGCGCCGGAGCTGCAAGCAACCCCCGAACCCGAAGCGGCCCCCGCGCCCGAGGCAGTGACTGTAGCGGTCCCGGAGCCGGAAGCCGCCGAAATTCCCGAGACCGAAGCTGACCAGGAAGCCGCCACGGCCCCGTCGTCGTTGTTCCTGGAGCCGGTCTCCATCACTTCCATGATCTTCCAGGCCCCGGATCTGACCACTGTGGTCCGCCCTGCTGTGGAAGAAGCTGAAAAAGACGACGAAACCGGGGACGAACCGGAAACCAATGGTGACGCTGAGCTGGAAGATTCCGGCAGCCGCCGTCGCCGCCGCAGCCGCGGAAGGCGTGGTCGCCGCGGAACAGAACGCGAAGACAACGGGGCCGAAGGTGAAGCTGAGCCGGAGGACGAGGAATCACCGGCCGCTGAGGCCCTGGAAGACGGTGTCACGTCGCGCCGCCGTCGGCGCCGTCGCCGTGGGGACCAGGATCTTGAACTGACCGGCGGCTCGGACGACGACCCGCCCAACACGGTCACCCGTGTCCGCGCGCCGCGCCCCGTCACCGAAACTGCACCCTCCAACCGGGTAGCCAGCGTCAAGGGCTCAACGCGGCTTGAGGCGAAGAAGCAGCGTCGTCGCGAATCCCGCGAGACCGGTCGACGCCGCCAGGTGATCACTGAGGCGGAGTTCCTGGCGCGCCGGGAGTCCGTGGACCGGCAGATGATCGTCCGCCAGCGCGATGACAGAATTCAGATCGGTGTCCTCGAGGACGGCGTGCTGGCTGAGCACTTTGTGTCCAAGACCCAGCAGGACTCCCTGATCGGCAACGTGTACCTGGGCAAGGTCCAGAACGTGCTGCCGTCCATGGAAGCGGCGTTCGTTGATATTGGACGCGGCCGTAACGCCGTGCTGTACGCCGGTGAAGTGAACTGGGATGCGGTCAACCTTGAAGGCCAGCCGCGCCGGATCGAAAACGCCCTGAAGTCCGGCGATTCCGTCCTGGTCCAGGTCACTAAGGATCCTGTAGGCCATAAGGGTGCCCGCCTCACAAGCCAGATATCCCTCCCGGGCCGCTACCTGGTTTACGTGCCGGGTGGCTCCATGACGGGTATCTCGCGCAAGCTGCCCGACGTCGAGCGCAACCGACTCAAGCGGATCCTGAAGGACCGCCTGCCGGAAAATGCCGGCGTCATTGTCCGTACCGCTGCTGAAGGCGCGTCGGAAGAAGAACTGACGCACGACATCAACCGGCTGCGCGCGCAGTGGGAGGGCATCGAAGGCCAAGCATCGTCCACCAAGGTGCTGGCTCCGGAACTGCTGTACGGCGAACCCGACCTGACCATCAAGGTGGTCCGTGACGTCTTCAACGAGGACTTCTCCAAGCTGATCGTCTCCGGTGACGACGCATGGGACACCATCGAGGCTTACGTCACGTACGTTGCTCCCGACCTGGTGGGCCGGCTCGAAAAGTGGACCAAGGACCAGGACATCTTCTCCGCCTGGCGCATCGATGAGCAGATCCACAAGGCACTCGAACGCAAGGTCTTCCTGCCCTCCGGTGGTTCGCTGGTCATCGACCGCACCGAGGCCATGACCGTGGTGGACGTCAACACCGGTAAGTTCACCGGCAGCGGCGGCAACCTGGAAGAGACAGTCACCAAGAACAACCTTGAAGCTGCCGAGGAAGTAGTCCGGCAACTTCGGCTGCGTGACATCGGCGGCATTATCGTCATCGACTTCATCGACATGGTCCTGGAGTCCAACCGCGACCTTGTGCTTCGCCGCCTGGTTGAATGCCTGGGCCGCGACCGTACCAAGCACCAGGTGGCTGAAGTGACGTCGCTTGGTTTGGTGCAGATGACTCGCAAACGCATGGGCACCGGTCTCCTTGAGGTCTTTGGCGAGCAGTGTGAGCATTGCGCCGGCCGCGGCGTCGTGACGCACGACGAACCGGTGGAGCATCGGCGTGCCAACGTGGTTGCCGCAGAGCAGCACCGCCCGCACTCCGAGCCGCAGCAGACCACCCCACGGGCCGAGCGCAAGCGACGCCGCGGAAAGGGCGGGGCCCAGCCTGCAGAAATCCCGACGCCGGTCCACAACTCTCCGGCCCCGGCGCATGCGTCGTCGGCTCCGGAAACGGTGGACCCTGCGCGTCAGGCAAAGGCCGAAGCAACCCGGGCGGCCCTGGCGACGATCGCCGCTGCTGCCCACGCTGCCCACCTGCACGATGACGAAGTCCACAAAGCCGAAGAGGAAGCCCGCGCGGCTGCCGCAGCCGAATCAGGTTCGCCTGAGACGAACACCGTGACGCAGGCGCAGCCGGCCGGCGAGACTGCCGGTCGCACCACGCCGGTCCTCCGTTTCGGGGGCGAAGAAGTGGCTCTTCCCTTCGTGGAACACCACGAATCGGATGAAGCCAAGCCGACCATGACGCTGGACCTCCTTGCCGAGGCGTTCTCGCACCTTGGCGGGGCTTCAGAGGCAAAGCCGGCGGAAACCGCGGTTGCCGAGCCCCAGGCCGCGGCCCCTGCGGCCGATCCTGCCGCAGCAGCGGCAGCTGGCGGGGGTCAGCAGCCGGCCGTTGACCACGGGTCCGACGACGAGCACCAGGCGGCGGGCAGGTCACGTGGACGGCGGGGTCGCCGGAACCGTAGCGCCAGCCGGGCACAGGGTGCGGCCAACGAGACAACAGTTGAACACCATGAGGTATCGGCGTCCAGCGGTGGCGGCGCAGCCCATGAAGCCAAAGCTCCGCAGGAGCCGGCAAAGAAGGCCGCGGCCGCAGCCGAGCCGATCATCCTCGGTGTAGGAGTCCCGGCTTCGGAACTGTAACCGCGTGAACGTCATGTGACCGAGAGAGGGTCCCGCAGCGCCTGCTGCGGGACCCTCTGTCGGTTAGGCTTGGAGACTGACACGGGGTGCCGGGCGTTGGGTTCGGCTGAGATCCAGACCCGTTGAACCTGTCCGGTTAGCACCGGCGAAGGGATGTCTCCATGACTTCTTTGTCGACCTCCGTTATCTACCCGCTGCCTGTTGCGGGCCGCCCCCATCCTCGGGTCCTTAGTATTGCCGGCTCGGACCCGTCAGGGGGTGCGGGCATCCAGGCTGATCTGAAAAGCATCGCGGCTCACGGTGGCTATGGCATGGCTGCCATTACTGCCTTGACGGCACAGAACACCCGGGGTGTTTCCGCCGTCCACGTCCCTCCCGTGGAATTCCTGCGCCGGCAGCTGGAAGCCATTAGCGCTGACGTTGCCATTGATGCGGTAAAGATCGGGATGTTGGGTGATGCCGATGTCATCAACGAGGTACGCAGCTGGCTTGCCAAGGTGCGCCCCGCCGTCGTGGTCCTTGACCCTGTCATGGTTGCCACCAGCGGCGACCGCCTTCTTCGGGAATCCGGCGAGGCCGCGCTCCGGGAGCTTTTGCCATTGGCAGGCTTGGTGACCCCCAACATTCCGGAACTCGCCATGCTGCTTGGCGAAGCGGAGGCGCAGGATTGGACAACCGCCCTGGAGCAAGGCAAGCGGCTGGCCGCCGAGTACGGCAACACAGTGCTGGTCAAGGGCGGGCACCTGGCGGGGGAAGAGTGCCCGGACGCCCTCGTGAATACCGCCGGGCTGCTGCGGCAGGATGTCATCGAAATCGCCGGGCCGCGGATCGCCACAAAGAACAGCCACGGGACGGGCTGTTCGCTGTCGTCTGCGGTTGCCACGGTCCAAGCGCGGACAGGGGATTGGGAAGCGTCCCTGAGGGAAGTGAAACCATGGCTCGTGGAGGCGCTGGCTACCGCTGACGTGCTGGGCGTGGGAGAAGGCAACGGCCCGATCAACCACTTCCACCACTTGCTGCCGTCAACGTCCAAGGGGGCATTCGCCGCCCGGCTGTGGCAGGAAGCGGCACCGGAACTGGAGGCCATCCATGCGCTGCCGTTTATCCGGGGACTGGAATCCGGCACGCTTCCGGAGCATGAGTTCAATTACTACCTCTCCCAGGACGCCCTCTACCTTAACGGTTACTCCAGGGTGTTGGCCCGCGCAGGCGCCCTTGCGCCCACCGAGGAAGAACAGCTTTTCTGGGCCAGGTCATCCCAGGTTTGCCTGGAGGTTGAATCGGAACTGCACCGGAATTGGCTCAGCACACGCGAGGCATCAACCGGGACCGGTCCGGTAACAAAGGCCTATGTGGACCACCTCCTGGCCGCCTCTGCCTCAGGAAGTTACGCGGTGCTGCTTGCCGCGGTCCTTCCCTGCTATTGGCTTTATGCAGAGGTGGGACGGAAACTGCATGCCAATTACCTCCAAGCGGGTTCGCCCGCGGCCCATGCCTACGCCGACTGGCTCAAGACCTACGCGGACGAAGAGTTTGCCGAAGCGACGCGGAAGGCCATCACGTTCACGGATGCCGCCGCGGCTGGTGCAAGCGACCGGGAGCGGGAAGCGATGGTGGAGGCTTTCGTTCATTCTTGCCGCTACGAGACAGCCTTCTTCGACGCTCCCCGCCTGTACTCCTAGGGCCGCCACCGCGAGTCCAAGGGCGGCCGCCGCGCGTCGGCGTCCAAATACCCGAACCTGCCGGCAGGAGCCTGTAGGCTTGACGGGCACGGTGCCGGGAAAGTCTGTTCCTGCTGGTGACAAGCGTCACCCGATGGCCTCCGGACCCGGCCTCATTTGCAGCTGAAGGTCAAACTAGCGTAATCTTGATCTTCGGTGCTTACGCCAACCCTTGGGTTATGCCCCGTGGAATTGTTCACGGGATGACTCGCGGGCTTCGATCCGGAGTCCACGGCGTTGAGGCACAGCGAGAACCAGGCCGGATTCAGGTTCTGTGTTCCGCACGCAAATTTAGTAAGAAACGTCGAGAGAAGTGAGTACCCAAGTGGTGTACGCGATTGTCCGCGCAGGCGGCCGCCAAGAAAAGGTTTCCGTTGGAGACTACGTAACGCTGAACCGCGTCGCCGGTGGAGCCGGCAGCACCCTTGAGCTGCCTGCCTTGCTCCTGGTTGACGGCGACAAGGTCACCTCCGCTGCTGCGGACCTGGCCAAGGTGAAGGTCACGGCTGAAATCCTGGAAGACCTCCGTGGTCCCAAGATCGTCATCCAGAAGTTCAAGAACAAGACCGGCTACAAGAAGCGCCAGGGTCACCGTCAGGAACTGACCAAGATCAAGATCACGAGCATCGCGTAACTTTCCTTACGCAGTTCAGATTTTCAGTTTCCCCAGATATTTAGAGGCAGGCATTTCACATGGCACACAAAAAAGGCGCGAGCTCCACTCGCAACGGTCGTGACTCCAACGCACAGCGCCTCGGCGTCAAGCGTTTCGGTGGCCAGGTAGTTTCCGCAGGCGAGATCATCGTCCGCCAGCGCGGAACCCACTTCCACCCGGGTGCAGGCGTCGGTCGCGGTGGCGACGACACCCTGTTCGCCCTGCAGGCTGGTTCGGTTGAGTTCGGTACTCGCCGTGGCCGTCGCGTAGTGAACATCGTTGCTGCTGCAGCTGCAGAGTAACAACAAGTTCTGAACCGGTGGAGCGGGCCAACAGGTCCGCTCCACTGTTCTTTTAACCGCATTACAATCGTTCAGGGCGCCGGGCGCGCTGGACTTGGCATTCGCGCTGTTTACAGCAACAGAGGAGATTCACGTGGCGAGCTTTGTAGACCGGGTAGTCCTGCACGTTTCAGGCGGAACCGGTGGCCACGGTTGCGTCTCCGTCAAGCGTGAGAAGTTCAAGCCACTCGGCGGCCCCGACGGCGGCAATGGCGGCAACGGCGGCGACGTCATCCTCCGCGTTTCCAGCCAGACCACGACGCTCCTTGACTACCACCACGCCCCACACCGCCATGCCACCAACGGAGGTCCGGGCATGGGCGACTGGCGTGGCGGCAAGAACGGCGAGACCCTGGTCCTTCCCGTTCCGGACGGCACCGTGGTCAAGACCAAGGACGGCGAAGTGCTCGCTGACCTTGTGGGCGAAGGAACCGAATACATTGCAGCCGCCGGCGGCCTGGGCGGCCTCGGGAACGCCGCGCTTTCTTCGCAGAAGCGTCGGGCGCCCGGCTTCGCGTTGCTGGGCATCGAAGGCGAGTCCAGCGATATCGTCCTGGAACTGAAGTCCATTGCTGACATCGCCCTGGTTGGTTTCCCCTCTGCCGGAAAGTCGAGTTTGATCGCGGCGATGTCGGCCGCCCGCCCGAAGATTGCCGATTATCCCTTCACGACGCTCGTACCGAACCTTGGGGTGGTACAGGCCGGAGACATCCGTTTCACCATCGCCGACGTCCCGGGCCTGATCGAGGGTGCGAGCGAAGGCAAGGGCCTTGGCCACAACTTCCTGCGCCATGTTGAGCGCTGCGCTGCCTTGGTCCATGTGCTTGACTGTGGAACCCTCGAGTCCGACCGCGATCCGCTGTCCGATCTTGCCATCATCGAAGCCGAGCTCGAGAAGTACGCAGTGGACATGAGCTACGCCGGTGTGGACGGTGAGGTAGTGCCTTTGAACGAGCGCCCCAAGCTGGTGGTCCTGAACAAGGTGGACCTGCCCGACGGCAAGGACATGGCGGAGTTTGTCCGTCCCGACCTCGAAGCCCGGGGTTACCGCGTTTTTGAAGTTTCGGCCACCAGCCACGAGGGCCTGCGCCCGCTCAGCTTCGCCATGGCGGAGATCGTCAAGGCTGCCCGGGACGCCGTCGAGGTCGCTCCGCCCAAGGTGGCACCTCCGGTCCTGCGGCCGCGCGCTGTCAACGAATCCGGTTTCCGGATCCGCCGTGAGGAAAAGAACCTCGAGCCGCTCTTCCGCGTGCTGGGTGAGAAGCCCGTGCGCTGGGTCAAGCAGACCGACTTCACCAACGAGGAAGCCATCGGCTACCTCGCGGACCGCCTCGCCAAGCTCGGCGTGGAAACCGAACTCTTCAAGGTCGGGGCCAAGCCCGGTGACACCGTGGTGATCGGTGAGGACGACGGAGTGGTGTTCGACTGGGAACCCACCATGATGGCCGGCGCGGAACTGCTTGCCACGCCTCGCGGCACGGACATCCGCGTTGCGGACATCGGCGATCGCCCTACCCGTTCCCAGAAGCGCGAAGAGCAGATCGAGCGCCGCGAGGCCAAGGCTGCCGCGCGCGCCGAACTGGAAGCCGAGCGCAAGGCGGGCATCTGGACGGAGTCCGTCAGCCGCCGTCGCGCCCAAACTGTTAAGGAAAGCAACCTGGATGCCGGTGATGACGACTAAGGCCGTCGAAGCTCCGGATCTGGAAGCAGGCGGCCGCGAAGCCCTGGCCGTGGCCAGGAGAATCGTTGTCAAGGTTGGTTCGTCTTCACTGACCAGCATCAAGGGCGGCATTTCCGAGAAGTCCTTGACCGCCCTGGTGAACGCGTTGGCGGAAAAGCGTAACGCAGGCGCGGAGATCATCCTGGTTTCCTCCGGCGCCATTGCCGCAGGTCTGGCGCCGCTGGGACTGGCCAAGCGACCCAAGGATCTCGCCACCCAGCAGGCAGCCGCGAGCGTGGGCCAAGGTTTGCTGATGGCACGCTACACGCAGGCTTTCAATGCGCACGGCGTCACCGTCAGCCAAGTGCTGTTGACGGCCGACGACCTCATGCGGCGGACCCAGCACACCAACGCTTTCCGCGCCCTGGACCGTCTCTTGAACCTCGGGGTTGTGCCCGTGGTTAACGAGAACGACACCGTTGCAACCCACGAGATCCGTTTTGGCGACAATGACAGGCTTGCCGCACTTGTGGCGCACCTTGTCCGCGCCGATGCCCTGGTACTGCTTTCCGACGTCGACGCCGTCTACGATGGCCCGCCTGCCCATGGGGCTAAACGGATTTCTTTGGTCCGTGGCCCCCAGGACCTTGAGGATGTGACCATTGGCAAGGCCGGCAAGGCGGGTGTGGGCACGGGTGGAATGATGACCAAGGTTGAGGCCGCTTCCATAGCGGCAGGATCCGGAATCCATGCTTTGGTTACGTCCACGGCCAATGCCGCTGCTGCCTTGGCGGGGGAGGACGTGGGCACCTGGTTCGCAGTTAACGGCAACCGCAAGCCCGTCCGGCTTTTGTGGCTTGCGCACCTGGCTACCGTACGTGGGCGGCTGGTGCTCGACGACGGCGCCGTGAAGGCCGTGCGCGACCGGCACAGGTCGCTCCTCCCTGCGGGAATCTCGGATGTCTCCGGAGAGTTCGAAGCCGGAGACCCGGTTGAGATGGTGGGCTTGGACGGTGCCGTGGTGGCGCGGGGCCTGGTCAACTATTCCTCCGAGGAGCTCCCGGGCATGCTGGGCCGGTCCACCCAGGAGCTTGGCCAGGCGATGGGCCGCGGCTATGACCGCGAAGTTGTTCATGTTGATGACCTGGTACTCCTGCGGACGCCGCGCTCCACTAAACTTGGAGCATGACTGAAGCGCTGACCCCTGACGCCCCTGTGATATCCGACTCTTCCGGTGCTGCCGCCGAGACGCCGGAGAACTCTGTGGCAGGCAGCGCCCCGGTCACCTCCGAGGACGTTCAGGCAGCCGTCTACGCCATCGCCGAGCGTTCCCGGAAAGCCGCCCGCCGCATGGGCCAAGCCAACCGCGCTTGGAAAGACCGGGCTCTGCGGGCCATCGGCGCCGCTCTCCTTGACCAGCAAAAGAACATCCTCGAAGCCAACGCGAAGGACGTAGCCGAGGGCCGTGCGAACGGCACTTCCGCAGCTCTCCTGGACAGGTTGACCCTGACGCCTGCCCGCATCGACGGCCTGGTCGCGGCACTGGAGAACCTTGCGGGCCTGCCCGATCCCGTAGGAAACGTGGTCCGGGGACAGACCTTGCCCAACGGCCTTCGACTGCGCCAGGTCAACGTGCCCATGGGTGTCGTGGCAGCCATCTACGAAGCCCGGCCCAACGTTACTGTGGACATCGCGGGGCTCGCACTGAAGAGCGGCAACGCCGTGATCCTGCGGGGTGGTTCGGCCGCTGCGAACACCAACGAGGCCTTGGTCCGGATCCTCCGCGAGGCCCTGGACTCCGTGGGGCTGCCTGCCGATGCCGTGCAGACGGTGGACCAGTTCGGTCGCGAAGGAGCCAACGTGCTCATGCGTGCGCGTGGCAAGGTCGATGTCCTTATCCCGCGTGGCGGCCGTGACCTGATCCAGACCGTGGTCATCAACTCGTCGGTTCCCGTGATCGAGACCGGCGAGGGCAACGTGCATATCTTCATCGACGAGTCGGCCAGCGAGGAGATGGCGGTGGATATCCTCCTCAACGCCAAAACCCAACGTCCGAGCGTTTGCAACACCGTAGAGACATTGCTTGTCCACTCAGGCTCCACTGTGCTGCCTGCCGTGGCCAAGGCGCTGCGCTCCGCGGGCGTGACCCTCCACGTGGACGACCGCATCGCAGCGGCCCTCGGCGCGGACGTTGAAACCGTCCCGGCCGACGACGACGACTGGGCCACTGAGTACATGGATCTCGACCTCGCCGTGGCGATGGTGGACAACCTTGACCAGGCCGTGAAGCACATCCGCACCTGGACCACCGGCCACACGGAAGCGATCCTGACCAACAACCTCGCCAATGCGGAGAAGTTCATTGCGGAAGTGGATTCTGCCGCTGTGATCGTCAACGCCTCCACGCGGTTCACCGACGGCGGCGAACTTGGCCTGGGCGCCGAGGTCGGTATTTCCACCCAAAAGCTGCACGCACGCGGTCCCATGGGCTTGACGGAACTGACCACCACCAAGTGGATCGTCCAGGGCGAGGGCCAGATCCGCGGCTGACAACGCTGTAACATAGAACAGAAGTCCGGAACGGCGGGAAGGCCCGTCGTCGTCATCCTTTGAGAACCAACTAGGGGAGAAGATGCTGTTTCAGCAGATCGCCACGTCCATCGCCGCCCAAGCTGAAGGCGGCCACGAGGAACTGGCCCCGCTGTGGGCTGAACCGTGGGTCTTCGGCGTCTCGATGTTCGCCCTCCTGCTGGTCCTCATGTTCGTGACGCTCTCTTACACGAACCTCGGCAACCGCCACGAGGCCGTTGAGGAGCACGCTGACCCGCACCGCCAGCACCCGAACAAGCACACCCACGGCCAGGGCCACTAACATCATCGCTGCAACACCGCGTGGGGATGCGGAGCGCAGGCTCCGGCTGGGCGTGATGGGTGGAACGTTCGACCCCATCCATCATGGCCACCTTGTGGCTGCAAGTGAGGTTGCTGCGAAGTTCAACCTGGATGAGGTCGTGTTCGTGCCCACGGGCCAGCCATGGCAGAAGTCCGACAAAAAAGTCAGCAAGCCTGAGCACCGCTACCTCATGACGGTTATTGCCACCGCTTCCAACCCGCGCTTCACCGTGAGCCGGGTGGACGTGGACCGGCCGGGACCCACGTACACCATCGATACCCTCCGCGACCTCCGGGACCAGCGTCCGGACGCCGACCTGTTCTTCATCACGGGCGCCGATGCACTGGCGCAGATCCTGTCATGGAAGGACGTTGATGAGCTGTGGTCGCTCGCGCACTTCGTAGGCGTGACCCGGCCTGGACACGAGTTGCACAATCTGGGCAGGGAAGACGACGTCAGCCTCCTGGAAGTTCCGGCCATGGCCATCTCATCGACGGATTGCCGTGACCGCGTGAATGAAGGAAACCCGGTCTGGTACCTCGTGCCGGACGGTGTGGTGCAATACATCGCCAAATACGGGCTGTACGCGCCACGGCCAGGGACAGCGGAGGAACCGTCGCCCGCCTTGACCGGATCAGACCGACAAGCACGTACTGAATGAGTTTCACATGAGCAGCCAGGAACAGCGACCCATCCGCAGCAGGCGTGAGCTTCGCCGCGCCCGGGAAGAGCAGGAGCAGGCCGTCCAAGCACCAGTGCAGGACGCCGGTCAACCGCCTGGCCAGCTTGCGCCGCCTGCCGGTCCGCCGTCCGAAGGCAACGGCGGGGGAGTACAGTCGCAGGGCAACGGCAGGAACCGACGCGCAGCAGACGGTCCCGTAGATGCCGTGGCTTCGGGCGCCCAGGAACGGTCATCGCAGATCCGCGCCCGCGACAGGGCCGCGTTGCGCACCATCAAGGAGCTGGCGGACAAGGAAGAGCAGCTCTCCGGTGGCGGGCCGCCCACCCGGCGTCAGTTGCGGCTGCAGCAACTGCAGGCGGAGGTAGCCACATCCGCCAACCCCATTGTTCCGGCGCCGGGCGCCAAGACCCCTGAGGATGCCAAGGGGGCCCAGGCATCCCAGACCCAAAGCAAGGAAACTTCGGCGACCCCAACACCGGATTCCCCGTCCGGGGACGAGATGTCCGTGGAGCAGGCCCTGGCCGTCAGGGAGCTCATCGCCGCTCAGGTACAAAACCAGACGGCCAAGCTCGAACACATAGCCGAGCAGGATCCGCTGGCGGTTGACCCCGTGGTCCTGGCCCAGCAGATCGCGTTGGCTGAACGCGCCGCAGTTCTGAACAAGCGTGCGGCCGCCAAGCAGAAGCTCGCGGAGCAGGCCCTGCCGGAAAAGCCGGAGCCGAAATCAGGCCCGGGTGCTGCTTCAGGTCCATCCACGGCCAACAACCTCGCCATGGTGACTCCTTTGGAATTCGTCAAGGTTCCGGGGGTGGAACGGCCGGTCATGAAGCGGCCAAGCACCACCTTCGTGCCGTTGGTTACCTCCGCCAACCCGAAGGCCGGCGCATCCACGCAGGCCGAGGGCCGCGGCGGCAGGGGGCGTGCCGGGGTCTTGGCCCGTGCCGAAGCGGTAGCGAGGAACGCCCGCAAGCGGAACGCCGCCGTCGTGCAGGACCAGGAAGCGGAGCGCCCGCCGGTATCCGCCAGCACTGCCTATGGGCTGGATCCGCTCGACGCCAACACTGCGGGATTGGCGCGCGCGCAGCGGAACAAGCTGTTGCAGTACGGAGTCTTGGCATTGGGCGTTATCGCGCTCATTGTCGGAATCATCATGATCACCAGCGGCTAGATCCGCCGAAACCGGCGTACGCCGCCTATTTGCCATCTGGCCCAGGCCACAACAAGGAGTTCTTTTGTCTGCTCACGAACAATCCATCACCCTCGCCCGCCATGCCGCGCGTGCCGCGGCCGAAAAGCTGGCCGAAGACATCGTCGCTTTGGACGTCAGCGAGCGTCTGGCACTGACTGACGTCTTCCTGATCGCTTCGGCTCCCACCGAGCGCCAGGTCAACGCAATCGTCGACGGCATCGAGGAAGAACTGCTGAAGCAGGACCTTCGCCCTGTCCGCCGCGAGGGCCGTTCCGAGGGCCGTTGGGTGCTTTTGGACTACGCCGATGTTGTGATCCACGTGCAGCATGCCGAGGACCGGGTGTTTTATGCCCTCGAGCGCCTGTGGAAGGACTGCCCTGTAGTTGACCTGGAGTTGGGCGATGACGTATCAGCGAATGCAGCATCGACTGAGGAATCGGGTCTTCAGTAGGGTCTCCACCTCGGAATATGCACGATTTGGAATTATCGGAAATGCTGTTCTAAGATATTTGAGTTGCTTCGGCAGGAACGGCTGAAAAGTCTCCGGCCAGGCAGCAAGGATATGGGGCTGTGGCGCAGCTGGTAGCGCACCTGCATGGCATGCAGGGGGTCAGGGGTTCGAGTCCCCTCAGCTCCACCCAGTGATCTCCCCCTTCTTCAACGCGAAGAAGGGGGAGATTTTTTATGGCCATCGATAGTTTCCTAATGTGAGCTACGTCATCCCCTTTCGATTTCGCTTCTCCTGCCTTTGTGGGTAGTATTGACGAGTTGCTTCGGCAGGAAGGGAAATCTTCCGGTTCGGGCAAGCAGTCCGGGGCTGTGGCGCAGCTGGTAGCGCACCTGCATGGCATGCAGGGGGTCAGGGGTTCGAGTCCCCTCAGCTCCACTCGGACAAAAGACCCCGTTCAATCGAGCGGGGTCTTTTTCGTTCCGAACTACAGCATTTTGGCGGCGTTACAGCATCGTGCCGGTGCCGGGTTACGCCGGCCGGGCGAACTCGGCCGCGCTGAGGAACTCGATGCCCTGGAAGGGCTGATCTCCGACCACGCGGGCATTGTGGCCGGGCGGTATGGTGTAGGAATCTCCGGCCGAAATGCTGATCCGGCCACCATCGTTGGTTTCAACATCCAAGGCTCCGGAAACGCAGTAACCAACGTGGTTAAGCTGGCAGGTATCCGTTCCGACTACTGGCTTGATGCAATCTGCCCAAGTCCAGCCGGGTTCGAAGGTATACCTTCCAACCGTATAGTCGCCCACAGTGACGATGTCCACTACGGTCTTTTCGGGTCGCCGTGTTTCGTCAGGCGAGTTGTGTGATTTCACTTGCAGTTGCGTGACAACATTGACACTCATGGCTTTCTCGCAGGAGAGGTGAGCCGCGTGTTTAGTGCTCCCGGTGCCGGGCTCAGTGGGCGTGTCGGGGCGGATGCCCTGGGGCGGGTGTTTGCATGGCTTTGCAGAAACCACGTTCCTCCCTGGCGCATCTGAAGTCGAGAACCTTTGAGTACCAAATCATTACGGACCGTGCGCATCCGGAACCGGAGCGCAGGAGAGAGTGGGAAGAAACGTCGTGACCGTAATGGATCTGGAGCAGGTCTTCGGCCGGTTGAGCAGGCTGCCCGACGTTGAAGCGGAAAATCTCCATGCGTTCGATGCCACCGACCGCCTGCTGCTTGATACGGCAGCGGATCTGGTTTCGCCGGAAACCAGCATCACGGTGATTGGCGACCGCTACGGGGCGTTGACCCTCGGCGCTTTGGCCGGGCTCGGAGTCGGGCATGTGCGTGTCCACCAGGACCTCTACAGTGGTCAAGTGGCCTTGGGCCGCAACGCTGCTGCCCTGGGCTTCGGGGGTCGGTACTCTTCCCTTCCCCTAGGGCCGGAGTTGCTGGACGGGGCGGACCTGCTGTTGTTGCAGTTGCCAAAGTCCTTGGCCGAGTTGGAAGAGATTGCCGACGCCGTAGCCCGGTTCTCTCCCCGCGGTGCGGTCCTCTTGGCGGGTGGTCGCGTGAAGCACATGACGTTGGGTATGAATGCAGTGCTGGAGAAGCGGTTCTCTGAAGTCCAGCCACAGCTGGCCCGGCAGAAGTCCCGGGTGCTGAAGGCAAGCCGGCCAAAATCTCCGGAGGGACCGCCTCCCTACCCGGTGGTTGAGCGCTTGGCGGAACTTGGCATCGATGTGTGCGCCCATGGTGCCGCCTTTTCCGGTACTAGCCTGGACATCGGTACCCGCTTCCTTCTAACTTTCCTTGACAGGATGCCCGCCGTGCGCGAAGTCGTGGACCTTGGTTGCGGCACGGGCATCCTCGCCACCATGTACGCGCGGCGGCATCGCGAGGCACACGTGAGGGCAACGGACCAATCAGCTGCAGCTGTCGCATCCGCGCGGGGTACCGTGGCCGCCAATTCGCTCACGGGACAAGTTTCGGTCATCCACGACGACGCCATGTCCACCTTTGAAACAGCGAGCGCGGACCTCATTCTCCTGAATCCGCCGTTCCATATCGGGGCCGGGGTGCATGCCGGCGCGGCGTTGAAGATGTTCGAGGCCGCTGCCCGTGTCCTTGCGTCTGGCGGAGAACTATGGACCGTCTACAACAGCCACCTCCAGTACCGGGCAGCACTCGAGCGGCTGATCGGGTCCACCACGGAGGTGGGCCGGAACCCAAAGTTCACCGTGACCCGCAGTGTGAAGGTGTAGCGCCGCCGCGCCCGGCGTGTCATGAAACACGTGTGTGCGTGGAGCGTCACATAGAATTCAGTGTCGTCGTCACCCACTCGCGATACCTGGGCTGCTGTGCGCATATCCGTCCGAACGGGGGTGACGTACGATTCTGACACCGATGAAGTTCAATGAATTGTTTTCTCTAGACGAGGGGAATCCGTGACTGAGATCCGGCAGCCGGCACCGAGGCGCGGAACGAATCTACCCCGGATGGGCGACTTCAATCTGACGGTCATCCTGGAGGCCATCCGCCGGTCTTCGGGAGGCCTGAGCCGGGTAGAGCTCGCCAGGATCGTGGGCCTCTCGCCACAAACGATCTCCAATATCTCCCGCCGCCTCCTTGACCAGGAGCTCATTGTGGAGGCCGGCAAGGAGGGCACGGGGCCAGGCAAGCCGAGGACCATCCTGCGGCTCAACCCCGCGGGCATGTACGCGGTGGGCGTGCATCTGGACCCTGCGGTGATCACTTTCGTGGTGCTGGATCTCTTGGGCAACGTGGTGCGGCACTCGAGGATGGCTACACCCGGGGGCGACCCGGCAAAGGTCATCACCGGCATCGCGCAGGAAATCAAGGCCCTCGTGGATGAATCCGGTGTGGATCAGTCCAGGATCGCAGGGCTTGGCGTGGCTGTTCCCGGTCCCATCGATCTGGATGAAGGTTCCGTCGTGGAGCCGCCGCTCCTGACCCGCTGGAACAGGGTCCGTATCCGCGAAGCCCTGAACGAAGCAACCGGACTTGAAACCTTGGTGGACAAGGATGTCACCAGCGCTGCCGTGGCTGAAACCTGGGTGGGGGGAGCAAGCGGCGCCGGCAGCTTCGTATTCATGTACATGGGTACCGGGATTGGCTGCGGCATTGTCCTCAACGACGAAGTGGTGCGAGGGACCTCGGGCAACGCCGGCGAGATCGGCCACATCATCGTGGACCCCGACGGGCCCCCCTGCGATTGTGGCCTGCGCGGCTGCGTGAAGTCTTCCTGCATACCGCAGGTGCTGGTGGCCGAGGCCGAGGCAGCCGGAGTCCTTGACGGTCACGGGGACGAATCCGACGGGCCGGCAGTCCAGGAGCGGTACGCCTTGCTTTGCGATAAGGCTGATGCGGGCGATGCGAGGGCCATCGCGATCCTGGAGAAATCGGCGGATCTCGTGGCGCGTGCCGTCTCAGTGGTAACCAATGCCCTGGACGTTGAGCGGGTAGTCTTCGGTGGGCCGTTCTGGAGCCGGATGTCGAAGTACTTCCTGGACCGTGTTCCCGGCCTCATTGCAAAGGACAGTGCAGCCGGGATGATCCATGGCATCGATGTGGTTGGTTCCGGCGTGGGAGAGGACGTTGGTGCAATCGGCGCGGCGTGCCTTGTCCTTGAGCACACGCTGGCACCGCGTGCACAGCGGCTGTTGCTGGACGGCTAGGGCCGGCAGGCCATCAGTCGATGTCCTCCACTATTTCCCCATAGGGGATGGTCTCGTCCAAATGGGCCTGGTGGCCTGTGGGACCGTGGTTGTAGGTGATGCGGACACCGTGCCGCTGGTCGGCGGCCGACTGCAGCAGCACGGGACGAATGGCATCGATGACGTGCTGGTTCTGGCTGGCGAGGTACTGCGCATAGGCGGCTGGTAGCTGAGGCATGGCAAAAGGATAGACCTGTGAAGGCCCCATGGGGAGGGGTACCCATTGCGGCCTGACCAGGCCCGGGCTTGTATAGAGTGGCCGGATAGAGTGGCCGGATGCGGGTCCCGTGCCGTTCACCGGTTATTGATGCGGGCATAGGGCGCCAAGAAGGGGACGACGAGTGCTTCAACAGACAGCCGCGACCGGCATCGATGCATCGGAGCTGGCCCGTGCACAGCAATTCGTGGGCGGCATTGTCCGGAGCTTTGAAGCCAAGGTGGTGGGCCAGGAACGACTCCGGGAAACCTTGGTCATTGGCTTGCTCACCGGCGGACACGTCCTGCTCGAGAGTGTTCCGGGCCTTGCCAAGACAACAGCGGCGCAGGCCCTTGCCGATTCCGTCAGCGCGGACTTTCGCCGCATCCAGTGCACTCCGGACTTACTGCCGAGCGATATCGCCGGTACGCAGATTTACGACGCCGGCAAGGGCACCTTCGTCACGCAGCTGGGTCCTGTCCACGCCAACATTGTGCTGCTGGACGAAATCAACCGTTCCAGCGCGAAGACGCAGAGCGCCATGTTGGAGGCGATGCAGGAGCGGCAGACTTCCATCGGCGGGGAGCCGTACCCCCTTCCGCAGCCCTTCCTGGTGCTGGCCACCCAGAACCCCATCGAGCAGGAAGGAACCTACCGCCTTCCGGAAGCCCAGATGGACCGGTTCATGGTGAAGGACGTCCTGGATTACCCCAGCCCGGCCGAGGAAGCCGAAGTCATCCGGCGGATTGACGCCGGGGTGTTCGCCGATGACCGGAAACCGCCCGCCGCGGTGTCCCTTGATGCCGTATCGGAGGTCCAGCAGCTGGTCCGTCGCGTTTACATCGATCCCGCCATCATCCGCTATATCGTGGGCCTGGCGTACGTGACCCGCAACGCGGGCCGGTACCTTGAGCCGGGGCTGGCCAAGTTGGTCGAGTTCGGTGCAAGCCCGCGTGCGAGCATCGCCTTCAGCCAGGCCGCCAGGGCACTAGCGATCCTGGATGGCAGGGACCATGTGATACCCGAGGACGTAAAGAAACTGGCGCACCGGGTGCTTCGCCACAGGATCGTGCTGGGTTTCGAAGCGGTGGTCGAGGGAACGTCCGTGGAAACCGTCATTGACGCCGTGCTCGCGGCAGTCCAGACGCCGTAACGGTCCTTGAAGGTGCCAGGACTCCTCCAGCGGGTGAAGTCGAAGATGTTCATCTTCGCGCACCGAAAAACTCTTGGCTTGCTCGAGGGCGAGTATGGTTCGGTCTTCAGAGGACGCAGCCTCGACTTCGATGACCTGCGCACGTACGTTCCCGGGGATGAAGTGCGGGATATCGACTGGAAGGCAACAGCCCGCCACGGCTCGCCCCTGGTCAAGCGCTACACGGCCGTCCGCCGGCATTCCGTCCTGCTGCTGGTGGATACGGGCAGGACCATGGCGGCGGAGGCGGCCTCCGGTGAGTCGAAGCTGGAGATTGCCGTGGAGGCCGCAGGCGTCCTTGGGTACCTGGCGTGCCGGCACGGTGACGACGTCGGCCTCCTCCACGGGACCGAAACGTCCAACCGATACCTTCCGCCGCGTGCCGGCGAACACAACTTGGAGCGGCTTCTGCGTGAAGTCCAGTCGGCGGTTTCGCCCCAGGGGCCCGCGAGCGCGCTGGCCCAGCAGTTGGATTACGCCTTGCGGTTCCTGAAAGGGCGGCTGCTGGTTGTTGGCGTGGCCGACGAGTTCATGCCAGACCAGCACACCGTGGAGCTGCTGCGGAGACTGGCGGCACGTCACGAGGTTCTCTGGCTGACCATCCGGGATGTCGAGCTGGTTTCCGACGCGACTGCCCCTTCCAGCAGGGACCTGGGAACAGGCTCGATGATCCCGTCCGCCCTCGCCGCTGACCCGGACGTGCGGAAGGCCTATCTGGCAGCAATGCATCAGCGGGAAGAGCGCCGCAGGGAACTTTTCCGCGTGTTGGGGATCGCGGAGGAACAGGTTGGCAGCAGCGACGGCGTTGTTCCGGCGGTCTTCGCACTGCTGGAGAGGCATAAAGCCGGGAGGTCCGGACGTGCAGGATAATCCCGGCTTCCTTGGTCCCCTCCAGTACCAAGGGCATTGGCTATGGCTTGGCCTCCTGCTGATGCTCCTGGTCGCGGCTTGGTACGCGTGGGTCTTTTGGCCCGTCCGGGCCAAGCCGCCCGGCAAAAAATCCAACACCACCGCCGACGTGGCAGCGTTGCGGGCCGCCTGCCTCCGCGCGATCGACGCCGTCGTGGCGGACGTCGACGCCGGCCGGCTTCCCGAGCGCGAAGCGCACCAGCAATTGAGCATGCTCGTGCGTGGATTTGCCGCGTCGGTCACGGGACACCCCGCCACCACCATGACGCTCCACGACCTCTCGGAGCAGGGCTTGGAGCCCTTCACTGCAGGCATCGCCGGGATCTATCCTGCAGAATTCGGTCCAACCACGGATCGGACCGTGGGTGAATCAGCGGTTGCGGCCCGTGGGGCGGTGGAAGCTTGGAGCTGATGTATTGGTGGGTTTTCCCGGCTGCTGCAGTTGCCCTCCTTATTGCCCTATCCGTGTTTCGCAAACGCCGTCCGGAGAATGCCAGGCTGGTGGCGCACGGCGACCGCCTGACCGGGCTGCCCGCGTACCGGCATGCACTGAGAAAGCGCAAGGCCCTGCTCATCATCGCCGTGGTGCTGGGTGCCGTCTTCCTTGCCGCAACGGCTACAGCAGCCGCAAGGCCGGTGCAGCGCAGCACTGAACAACCGGAGAAGAGGAACCGGGACATCGTCCTGTGCCTTGACGTTTCGGGCTCCATGACCGGCACGGACGCCGCGCTCGCCGCAATGTTCCAGCAACTCGCCAAGGAATTCGACGGCGAGCGCATCGGCTTGGTCATTTTCGACAGCAGCAGTGTCCAGGTGTTCCCGCTGACTGACGACTACGAATTCGCGGCCGGTCAGTTGGCTGAAGCGCAGAAGGCCCTCGACTCCGGCGCCGGGCCCTTCTTTGATGGCACATGGAACAGGGGAGGCTCTTCCCTGATAGGTGACGGACTGGCGTCCTGCGTACAAAGCTTCCCTGAACAACCTGACGACAATGGCGAGCGCTCACGATCGGTGGTACTCGCCACCGACAACTTCCTCTCCGGCGATCCGATCTTCACCCTCCCTGAGGCCGCTGCCCTGGCCAAGGAGAAGCGCGTGAAGGTTTACGCGATTAACCCCGGAGACCTGGACTACGGCAATGATGCGGAACAACCCGGCGCGCAGCTCAAGGCGGCAGCCGAAGCCACCGGGGGCAGCTACCACACCTTGGACAACTCCGAGGCTGTACCGGGCATCGTCAACGAGGTCCAGGCCACGGAAGCCGCCAGCTACCGCTCCGCACCCATTGTCCAGGTGACCGACGAGCCGGCATGGCCCCTGGGCGTCGCCGTGCTGGCTGGTGCCGGGTTGCTTGTCACGGGATGGCGGGCCAGGCTATGACGTTCGCTCCGTTGATCCCCTGGCCATTCCTGCTGGCCGCTGCCGTCATCGTGATCGCCTTCACCGGCTGGCTCGTCCTGAGCGAACGGGGACGCGGGCGAGAGGTGACGCTGCCCGCCATCCGGGCGGCCGCCGTCGTTCTTCTGCTCCTTGCCGCCCTGCGTCCCGGCTGGCCCGGCGGCGAAGCGCAGACCGCACGCGCTGAACTCGACGTCTTCTTCGTGGTGGATACCAGCACGAGTATGTCTGCCGAGGACTATAAGGGCACTGAAACCCGCCTCTCCGGGGTGAAAGCCGACATCCTGGCCGTGGCAAAGGAACTGGCGGGAGCGAAATTCTCCCTCATCACTTTCGACAACAAGGCCAGCGTTCGGATGCCCCTGAGCCAAGACGCCACGGCCCTGCAAACCGCCGTCACCACTATGCAGCCGCAAAACCCCCGTTACGCCGCAGGGAGCACCATCACGGCTGCCGGAAACCTCCTCAAGGACAGACTGACCGCCGCCCGCACGCAGCATCCCGGCAGACCGGCACTGGTGTTCTACGCCGGGGATGGCGAAAACACCGCAGCCCAAGCACCAGGGCGCTTCGCGGTGGACTCGGGCGACGTCAACGGGGGAGCGGTGCTGGGCTACGGAACGAAGGACGGGGGCCGGATGAAGGACCCCTCTGGCCCGGGCTATATACGGGACAAGAACAACGGCGACGCAATCTCCAGGGCGGACGAAGAAGCGCTCAAGGCTATTTCCGCCCAACTGGACGTGCCTTACGTGCATCGGACCGCCGGCGACAGCCCATCTCCGATGCTCAGCAAAGCCACCCCCGGTTCCCTGCAAAGCCCAGTGGACGATGGGCCCGGGAGGGTAGAGCTGTACTGGCTCATGTCGCTCGCCGCCTTCCTGCTGTTGATGCACGAGCCACTCCGCCACGCAGCCGCCCTGCGCAGCCTTCGCGGATCTTCAGATGGCCGCAGGAAGGAGCCCGGGCAATGAACGGCGCGGCTGAACCTCTGCCGGACCTGCGACGTCGGAAACGGCGCCTTGCCCTGTGGTCCGCTCTTCCAGCCGTTGGTGCGCTCGCAGTCGCCGCCAAGCTGGCCAGTGTGGGTTTACTTGGCGGGAGTGCTGCAGGTTCGTTCGAGGCAGGCAACGCAACCGACGTCGGCAATGCCGCCGCATGGCTCAAGGTAGCCAACGTCCTTGAACCCCACAAGGCCCATTTTGCTTCGGGCGACGCGCATGCACTTACCGGCGACTTCGCGGCGGCCCGCAGCGACTTTGAGGACGCCTTGGCTGCGGGCCCCGGCAATGATGAGTGCAAGGCGCGGATCAACCTGGCCCTGAGTATCGAGAAACTCGGCGACGCGGCGGCTGCATCGGACGTGCCCAAGGCAGCCGGCCTTTTCGCCGAAGCACTTGGAGTCGTGGAGTCGGCGCCGGCCGGCTGCCATGCCGCAGGGCCTGCGAATGCCGAGGGCGAGGGAAAAGACCTGGATGCTGCCAAGGAGCGGCTGAACGGGAAGCGGGGAGCAAGCAGCGACGGCGGTTCCGGGCGCCCGTCGTCGTCCAGCCAGGCGCCTGCCCCCAAATCGGAGCAACTCCAGCAACTCCAGGACAGCGCGCAGCGTGCCCAGCAGGAGCGCACCAAGGGGCAGGAACGCGACGAATACCTGCGCGGCCCGGACAACGGCGGGGGAGTGGATAGGCCCTGGTAACCCCTTTGCTACTCCCAGAGAATCTCGTCGTCCACCACGCCGTCCTCATCGGCGGCGACTACCAGCGTTTCGTCCGTGAAGTGTGAACCGAGCGTGAAGTCCAAGACGAAGTAGCGCTCCGGTTGGCCCGGATAGATGGCTACGTGGCCGAGTTTCAGGGCTTTGAGGAACACATCGTTGGTGAGCTGGTTCTTGTCCCGCACCCCGAAGACGGATTCAAGCTGCTCCTCTTTGAGCTGATTGCTGTGGAAATGCAGGAACTGCTGGGTGTTGGTCCCGTCCTGGTCCAGCTCTTCGGCGATCATTTCGCGGACCTGGTCAACGAGTTCGGGAAGGAAGCGCAAGCGATAGTCCACCTTGTGCATGGCGGCCTCGTCGAAGTGGTCGTGCGCAGTGACATTGAGGTCCAATTCCAGCGGGTTCCCGCCGATCTCGTGTTTGGCCACAAAGCAATGTTCACGCCCATGGTTGAGCTCGATTTCCCCAAAATGCTTGCTCGCTACCTTGCCCATGTGATCAATCTAACCCCATCAACCAGAGGGTTCCAGCAAGTTGGGGATATTTCACTTTCGCCGCTGCGGACCCTTGGCGGGCACTGGTTTCAGGGGCGGCAAGCCGGCTTTCCCCGTGGTTCCCCTGAGCGTGTCGGCGAGAAGCTGCGTGAACAACTGGACCTGCGCCGTGCGCTTCTCGTTGATGAGCAAGGCGAAAACGTTACGTGCCAGCCGGATGTCCGGGACGTCAAGGACCACGACGCCGGGCGGCCGGTTCCGCAGCGCCAGTTCCGGTACCAGCGAGGCCCCCAGTCCGGCCGCCGTCATCTCCAGGCTCGCGTGGAAATCGTCGCTGTAGGCCACCACGCGGGGGTGGAGGTTGCAACTGGCGAACAGGCGTTCGATCACCAGCGCGTCGCTGGTGCCGGGGTGGTGCACAATCCACGGCATGTCCGAGAGGTGGGCGGCCTCGATCTCGGCGTCCTCGCGGATCTTCCAGGATGCCGGCAGGACTACGCGGAAGTCGTCGTCGCCGATCCACTGGCGTTCCAGGGAGTGCGGCCACGCCAAGCCGGACTGGCCCACCTGATAGACCAAGGCAACATCCAGCTCCCCTCCGGTGCGCAAGCCCTGGATGGTTTGCGCGGGCTCGGCGACGGAGACTTTCAGTTCGATTCCCAAGCCGTTCCAGCGATCGTTCCGCAAGATGTCAGGCAATACGTAGGTGGCCAGGCTCGGGAAGATTCCCAACCGCAGCTCCTGGGCAGGGGTGTCATTGGTCCGCGAGGCTGCCGCCATGAGTGCCTCGACGTCGGTCAATACCTTGGAGGCATGGCGGGTCATGGTGACTGCCGCCTCGGTCGGCACGACGCTACGGGCCGAACGCTGGAAGAGTTCCACACCCGTGTCGCGTTCCAAAGCAGCCATTTGTTGGGAGACCGCCGAGGCGGTGTAACCGAGTTGTGCCGCGGCTGCGGCGAAGGAACCCAGCCGTGTGACCTCCATGAGTGTACGGAGGTGCAGGAGATTGACCATCAGCAGATTTTAGCTGTTCGCCACGCCACATTTTCAAAGTGTCACGACACGCCGGGTGTAGACGACACGCGGGAGATTAAATGTGGCTAAGTAGTCCACAGGGTGTGGATTTCATCTCTCACTTTGGCGGATTTACGGACATTTTGAGGCCCCTTGCCTGTGGACGGCCGGTGGATTGAATGACATACTTGTAATACATCATCTTGGGGTCCCCGCCGGGCGCTTGCACTACATGTAGTATCGATTTACGGATTGAGCGGGAAACCAGCACAAGACAAGAACAGCGTGTTGGCCGGTAGAGCCCGCCAGATACGAAGAGCAACAGACTTCAACTAAGGGGACAGGGATCATGACCGTTACGGTTTACACGAAGCCGGCCTGTGTTCAGTGCAACGCAACCTACCGCGCACTCGACAAGAAGGGCATCGCCTACCAGAGTGTCGATATCTCCCAGGACGCCGAGGCACTTGAGCGCCTGAAGGCGCTGGGCTACATGCAGGCTCCCGTCGTGGTAACCGAGCAGGACCACTGGTCCGGATTCCGCCCGGACAAGATCGAGGAACTGGCTCAGACCGTTTCCACCTCCGTGGCCTAAGGTTCGCCAACCCCAAACCGCCGCAACAACGAAGAATTCCTATGTAGTCGAGGTGACTCCCATGGCACCGCTGGCAGCGGCAACCGTACCGCGTGAGACGGAAGCTGTCATAACGAGGAGTCACCTCATCTACTTTTCCTCCACCTCAGAGAACACCAAGCGTTTTGTCCAGAAACTGGGCCGGGATGCAGCCCGCATTCCGCTTTACGCCCAGGACGCCCCGCTCCAGGCCCTTGAACCCTTTGTCCTCGTGCTGCCCACGTATGGGGGGACCAATGGTGAAGGTTCAGTGCCAAAGCAGGTCATCAGGTTTCTGAACAACCCGCGGAACAGGGAGCTGATCCGCGGTGTTATCGGAGCGGGGAACACCAACTTCGCGGACAACTATTGCGCAGCAGGTGACATCGTCGCCGCCAAGTGCAATGTGCCGCATCTCTACAGGTTTGAACTCATGGGGACGCCGGAAGACGTCGATCGGGTCAATCAAGGATTGGAAAAGTTTTGGACACGACTGTCGCAGAAACAGAAGTAACCGGGGGCGCTGTGGAAACGGCCAAGAAGCCACTGCCCGAGGCCTACAAGGGCCTGGGCTATCACGAGCTCAACGCAATGCTGAACCTGTATGGTGCCAACGGCGAGATTCAGTTCGAAGCCGACCGCGAAGCGGCACACCAGTACTTCCTGCAGCACGTCAACAACAACACGGTGTTCTTCCACGACCTGGAAGAGAAGCTCGACTACCTGGTGAAGAACCAGTACTACGAGCGTGAAACCCTCGACCAGTACACGATGAACTTCATCCGCGACCTCTTCAACCGCGCGTACAAGAAGAAGTTCCGTTTCGAGACATTCCTTGGGGCCTTCAAGTTCTACACGTCCTACACGCTGAAGACGTTCGACGGCAAGCGCTTCCTTGAGCGCTATGAGGACCGCGTCTGCATGGTTGCCCTGCACCTTGGCCGCGGCAACGAAGAACTCGCCACCCGCCTGGTGGATGAAATCATCGATGGCCGTTTCCAGCCGGCGACCCCCACGTTCCTCAACGCCGGCAAGGCCCAGCGCGGCGAGCTCGTCTCCTGCTTCCTCCTCCGCATCGAGGACAACATGGAGTCGATCGCCCGCGGCATCAACTCCGCCCTCCAGCTCTCCAAGCGCGGCGGCGGTGTGGCACTGTCCCTCACCAACATCCGTGAGCACGGCGCCCCGATCAAGCAGATCGAGAACCAGTCCTCCGGCGTCATTCCCGTGATGAAGCTCCTCGAAGACAGCTTCTCCTACGCCAACCAGCTCGGTGCCCGCCAGGGTGCCGGTGCCGTTTACCTGCACGCCCACCACCCGGACATCTACCGGTTCCTGGACACCAAGCGTGAGAACGCGGACGAGAAGATCCGTATCAAGACTCTCTCCCTGGGTGTCGTCATTCCGGACATCACGTTCGAGCTCGCCAAGAAGAACGAGGACATGTACCTCTTCTCGCCGTACGACGTCGAGCGCGTCTACGGTGTCCCGTTCTCCGACATCTCCGTCACCGAGAAGTACTACGAGATGGTGGACGATTCCCGGATCAAGAAGTCCAAGATCAATGCCCGCGAATTCTTCCAGACCCTCGCGGAGATCCAGTTCGAATCCGGCTACCCGTACATCATGTTCGAGGACACCGTGAACCGCGCCAACCCGATCGAGGGCAAGATCACCATGAGCAACCTCTGCTCGGAGATCCTGCAGGTTTCCACGCCCTCCATCTACGGCGAAGACCTGAGCTATGAGACCGTGGGCAAGGACATTTCCTGCAACCTCGGTTCCATGAACATCGCCAAGACCATGGATTCCCCGGACTTCGGCCTGTCCATCGAGACCTCCATCCGTGCCCTGAGCGCAGTGTCGGACATGTCCTACATCAACTCGGTGCCCTCCATCGCGCAGGGCAACGCCCAGAGCCACGCGATCGGCCTCGGCCAGATGAACCTCCACGGCTACCTTGCCCGGGAGCGCGTGCACTACGGTTCCGAAGAAGGCCTGGACTTCACCAACATCTACTTCTACACGGTGCTGTTCCACGCCCTGCGTGCCTCCAACAAGCTGTCCATCGAAACCGGCCAGACGTTCGGCGGTTTCGAGAACTCCAAGTACGCAACCGGCGAATTCTTCGACAAGTACACCGAGCAGGAATGGGCCCCGGAGACCGAGCGTGTGCGCGAACTCTTCGCCGGCCACCACATTCCCACCCAGGACGACTGGCGTGAACTCAAGGCTTCGGTCATGGAGCACGGCATTTACAACCAGAACCTCCAGGCAGTTCCGCCTACCGGTTCGATCAGCTACATCAACAACTCCACCTCCTCGATCCACCCGGTGGCCGCCAAGATCGAAATCCGCAAGGAAGGCAAGATCGGCCGCGTTTACTACCCGGCTCCGTACCTGACCAACGACAACCTGGAGTACTACCAGGATGCCTACGAAATCGGCTACGAGAAGATCATCGACACCTACGCCGCTGCCACGCAGCACGTGGACCAGGGCCTGTCCCTGACTCTGTTCTTCAAGGACACAGCCACCACGCGTGACATCAACAAGGCGCAGATCTACGCCTGGCGCAAGGGCATCAAGACGCTCTACTACATCCGCCTCCGCCAGCTCGCGCTGGAGGGGACCGAGGTCGAGGGTTGCGTCAGCTGCATGCTGTAGTCAACCACACACATAACTGAAGAGTACGACGGCGGGTCACCACCCGCCGTCGTACGCTTACCTTAAAGAACCACCCATCGCTAAAGGGGATGACATGACCGAGAAGGTCAAGCTGCTGAGCCACGTCGAGGCCATCAACTGGAACAAGATCCAGGACGACAAAGACGTGGAAGTCTGGAACCGCCTGGTCAACAACTTCTGGCTGCCGGAGAAGGTTCCGCTGTCCAACGACGTCCAGTCGTGGCACACGCTGACCCCGGAAGAGCAGCAGCTGACCATGCGCGTCTTCACGGGCCTGACCCTGCTGGACACCATCCAGGGCACCGTGGGCGCTGTCTCCCTGATTCCGGATGCGCTGACCCCGCACGAAGAAGCTGTGTACACCAACATCGCCTTTATGGAGTCGGTGCACGCCAAGTCATACTCTTCGATCTTCTCCACCCTGTGCTCCACCAAGGAAATTGACGACGCTTTCCGCTGGTCCCTCGAGAACGAGAACCTGCAGAAGAAGGCACAGATCGTCATGGACTACTACCAGGGCGACGATCCCCTGAAGCGCAAGGTTGCCTCCACGCTGCTGGAGAGCTTCCTGTTCTACTCGGGCTTCTACCTGCCCATGTACTGGTCTTCGCGCGCCAAGCTCACGAACACGGCTGACCTCATCCGCCTCATCATCCGCGACGAGGCCGTGCACGGTTACTACATCGGCTACAAGTTCCAGAAGGGCCTGGAGAAAGTTTCCGAGGCCCGCAAGCAGGAAATCAAGGACTACACGTTCGAGCTCCTCTTCGAGCTGTACGAGAACGAAGTCCAGTACACCCACGACCTCTACGACGGCGTTGGCCTGGCCGAGGACGTTAAGAAGTTCCTGCACTACAACGCCAACAAGGCCCTCATGAACCTGGGCTACGAGGCCATGTTCCCGGCATCGGTCACCGACGTGAACCCGGCCATCCTCTCCGCCCTGTCCCCGAACGCCGACGAAAACCACGACTTCTTCTCCGGCTCGGGCTCCTCCTACGTGATCGGCAAGGCCGTGAACACCGAGGACGAAGACTGGGAGTTCTAGGTCTCGCTGTATTTTGATAGTTTCAAAGCCCCTTGCGCTGAACGGCGTGAGGGGCTTTGACGTTTCGACGGAGGCCTACATGACCAAGTACCTCATCTCTTTTCCCGGCGAAGCCATGATGATTCCCGAGGGGGAGTTCCAGGCAGTCGCCGATGCCGCGCATGCAGTGATCGAGGAGGCCAAACAAGCCGGAGTCTACGTCTTCGGGGGCGGGATCAACGAGGACGTTGCGCCGGTTCGTGTTTCAGGAGACGGCGCGATCCAGCCCGGCACCTATCCGGGGCACACCGTACCCAACGGCGGTTACACCGTTCTCGAGTTGCCGTCCCGTGAGGCTGCCATTGAGTGGGCATCCAAAATCGCTGTAGCTTGTCGGTGCCCGCAGGAACTCAGGGAGTTTCAGTACGATCCCGCGAGCTGACTTCGATACCCGGGTAAAGGTGGGGCGGTGGAGTAGTAGTTGTGGCCAGTGGGCGTGGTCAGCTGGAGCGTATGTCTGACGCCGGGGTGTGATCGCGCGGCCCAGCCAGGGTTCTCCTTGGTGTAATTGCAGTGTTCGCAGAGGCCGGCTGCATTGTTGAGGGTGGTTCGGCCGCCTTTTGCCCAGGCGAAGATGTGGTCGTGGTGGCGGATAGGGGCGTCGCAGTAGGGGGTTCGGCAGGTGTCGTCCCGGGTTTCGACAAAGCGCCGCATTCCGGTCGGAAAAAAGCGCGCACGCGAGTCCGTGGCGAGGAGTTCGCCGGTGCCCGGGGCTGTGTAGAGGCGGCGGAGCCAGATGTTGAACTCCTGCTGTTGCGGCTGCGGGTCGGAGTCTTTGGTGATAAGTTGCCGTGCCAGCTCGGCGGGGATGGTTCCGTAGCCGGCCAAGCGTGCGGGTTCGGAGTCGCCCTGCAGCAGGGTGCGGTCGGTCATGACGAGTTGGAGGTCGATTCCGGTATATCCGTGTCGAGTGCCGGTGAGTTGCTCGACGAGGGTGTCTGCCATGACCTGGCCGCGTGTTCTGGCGTCGCCCAAGCCGAGGGCCGTCCCGGCGGCTTGGGTGAGGGCCGCATAGGCAGCGACTCCTTGGGCCACCGGCAGGAGTGCCGTCAGGTAGGTCATGGTGTCCGGGGCCGGGCGGAGGCTAACGTGCCGTTCAGTGGCCGCATGGGCTGCGCGTTGGGTGACTGATCGCGGGTCGCGGCGGTAGGCGGCGGCCTTCGCGGCAGCGATGATGGTTTTGTCTCCCGCGCCTTCGAAGGTCCCCGTGTCGGCGGCCAGTTCGTCGTCGACGGCGCAGCGGTCTTCGGCGGTCAGGCAGGCGGTTTCCTTCACGAGCAGGGTGGCCCGCCACTCATTCAACTGTCCGGCCTCGAGGGCTGTGAGGGTGCGTGGCATTTCGGTAACCAAGGCTTTTGCAAGGCCGAGGAGGCGGGAACCTTTGTTGGGTGATTCGCGTCGCGCCAGTGCGATTTGGGCTGCGACACCTCGGCCTTGGTCCGCGACAGGTACCCCGGACTCGGCTTGTTCCCGGCGCTGGGCGAGATCGAAGGCCACCGTGATCTTGGCCTGCAACGCCGAAATCGCAGATTTCATGTCCTCAAGAACCCGGAGTTGGTCTATCAGCCCACTGGATGCAGTTCCGACGGAGTGCGGAACGGAATCGGCGGGCACAACCAATGCCGCGGCCGCCTGCTCTTCCCGGATCTGCTCCATGTCCTCACTCTGCCAGGAGCCACTGACAATTTAGCGCCCACCTACCCACCAAGCCTCGCCGCTTCAAGAGCCAGCTCCGCCTCCAAGGTCTCGATGCTGGGCAAGCTGGAGATCAGTTCATCCGGCAGGGAATCCTCGAGCGAGGTCCGCCATTCCGCAATCCCGATCGGCGTGTTGAAGCCCCGCAAAGCGTACTCGGCCACCACGCTGTTCTTTTCCTTGCACAGCAACAGGCCAATGGTGGGCTTGTCGTCAGGATGGGCCATGAGATCGTCCACGGCCGCCATGTACATCCCCAACTGGCCAAGGAAACCGGGCTCGAATTTCACCGCCTTCAACTCAATGACCATGTAGCAGCGGAGTTTGAGGTGGTAGAAGAGCAAGTCGGCAAAGAACTCGTCACCATTGATCTCCAGCCGGACCTGCTCCCCAACAAATGCGAAACCCTGGCCCAGCTCCAGCAGGAACTTTTCAACGTGCTTCACCAATTGCAGCTCCAGATCCCGTTCGGTGTGACGTTCGGTCATGGCCAGGAAGTCAAAGACGTATGGATCCTTGGTGGCTTGCTGCGCCAAATCCGAATCGGCGGGGACCATGGTTGCCGCAAAGTTGGTGATGGCCTGCCCTGATCGCTCGTGCAAGCGCGTGCTGATCTGGTGCACCAGTACGTTGCGGGACCAGCCATGTTCGGCAGCTGCCGCAGCGTACCAAAGCCGCGTGGCGCCGTCGTCGAGCTTTTCCAGCAGGGCGATCTGGTGGTACCACGGCAATGTTGCAAGCGGCGCTTGCAACTTTGGGAAGTCGGGCCACGCCTGTGCGAAGCTCTTCATGTACCGGAGGTTCCGCGGGGAAAAGCCCTTGGCTTCGGGGAACCGGTTCCGGATGTCGGCCGACAAGCGGGTGACCACCTTCGCTCCCCATCCTTGCTCTGATTCGCGCTCGGCAAGCTGACGCCCAATGCTCCAATAGGAATTGAGAAGTTCGCTGTTTGCCGCCGCCATGGCCCGGGTACGCCCAAGCCGTACTTACCGGGCGACCGTGCTCAACAGTGCGGGATACCAGTCGGGCATGGAAGACGCGGCGGGGACGCGCGGCAAGGCCGTGGTGGTGGTGGCAAGTTCCTGCGACGCCATGTTTCTCCTGTCGGTGGCTGGTAAAACCACGCTAGGAGGAGGCACTGACAGAATAGGAGGGTGAGCGAAGCCGGTGAATTCGTGGACTACACCCTCCAACGCGAGTCGTCCTGGGAGAAGGCCTACGGGATCCAGGAACGCGCGGGCAAAGGCCTCAAGGTTTACGGTGCATCAGTGGGAGCCGTCCGCGGAACCATCCGTGACACGCTCAACCGGTACAGGAACCTGGGCCACGACGACATCACCGCCCTCAGCACGGAGTTATGGGCCGAACCGGTGTTCGAGCGAAGGCTGGCGGCCGTCGTCCTGCTGCAAACCGAGGTAGGCCTGCTAACGCATACGGACCTGACCCGCCTGGAGGGATTCATCCGGCAATCGGACACCGATGCGCTCGCAGTCCCACTTGCCAACGACGTTGTCCGCCCGCTCTTGGACCGCCTTGAGGGCCAGGCCAGGGACAAGGCAATCAAGGTCCTGCAGCGATGGAGGGATGATCCCGATCCGCGCCTCCAGCGGGCAGCGGGACTCGTAGCCGGCGACTGAACCCCTTGATTAGCGTCCGCCGCCCGCCTAGCGTTTCCTTCAACGCATGCCAGATGCCAATTTTGTGTAATTGAGGGGCAGGTTGTTGTGATGAAGTCACTGTGGTTGGACCGCGAATCCCGCTTTACGTCCGATGCGCTTCCCGATGAAAAGCATTTTGACACGATCGTTGTTGGCGCCGGGCTGACGGGCCTGGTGGCCGCGCTTCTGCTATCGCGGTCCGGGCAACGGGTGGTGGTTTTCGAGGCGCGTACGCTGGGCGCTGTCACCACGGGCAACACCACCGGAAAGCTCAGCCTCCTGCAAGGCGGAGCCCTGTCCGCCCTGCGCAGCCAGTACTCCCTCAAAGTGGTCCAGGCCTATGTCGAGGCCAACAGGACGGGACAAGCCTGGCTGACCCAGTACATGGAACAGCAGGGCGTTCCGTTCCAGCGCCGCACGGCCGTCACTTTTGCAACCAGTGACGACGGCGCCCAGCGGCTTCGCAAGGAGGCCGCGGTTTCGCGTGACGCAGGTTTGGAGGTCCACTTCAGCAGGGACGCCGGACTGCCCTTTCCCGTAGTCGAAGCGTTGGAGCTCGAGGACCAGGCACAGATCAACCCCATGGACGTTTTGGAGGCCCTGGCCGGTGACATCCGCGAGCACGGTGGCCTGGTCGTGGAGGGAGTCCAGGTCCAAAACGTCGGTTCCGGCCAACCCGTGGAAGTGGCTACCCGAAAGGGCGCCTTCACTGCGGACACCGTGGTGGTGGCAACCGGAACTCCCATCCTGGACCGCGGTTTGTACTTCGCCAAGCTTGAGCCGAACCGTTCCTACGCCGCGGCCCTGCGGTTGCCGGCGGACGCAGCAATACCTGTTGGCATGTACCTGTCCATCGATCCTCCCACAAGGTCGCAAAGGACGTACCCCGGACCGGATGGAGAACTGCTTCTGGTAGGCGGCTACGGGCATGCGGGAGGCAGGGCAAAATCGCCCCAGGCGCACCTGGATGCGCTGCTGGGCTGGGCTCGTGGGAACTACCCGGACGCCGAGGTGACACACACGTGGTCAGCCCAGGACTACCAGGCCACAAACCTGATGCCGTTCTTCGGAAAGCTTCCCCGCGGGCACGGCCGCATCTTCTTCGGCACCGGCTATAACAAGTGGGGGATGAGCAACGGAGTGGCAGCGGCGCTGTCCATTACCGCGGATATCCTGGGCGGCCAGTCCGATTGGGCCAGCACCATCCACCATCGGGTTACGTCACCGCAGGGCGCCGCGCAGGCCGTCAAACTGAACGCCGGCGTCGCGAAGCGCATGATCGAGGACAAAGCCAAAGTCAGGAACAACCCGGAGATCACCGACGAAACCCGGCCGCCGGAGGGGAGCGGCGTCGTCGGTCTTTACAAGGGCGAGCCTGCTGCGGTTTCCACGGTGGATGGCAAGGTCTGCAGGGTTTCGGCCAGTTGCGCGCACCTGGGCGGCCTGCTCACCTGGAATGACGCCGAAAAGTCGTGGGACTGCCCGTTGCATGGCTCGAGGTTCACTCCCGAAGGCAAATACCTGGAGGGACCCGCAACGCACCACCTGCAAAGAACCGTGGGCAAGAAGAAGGACTAACCCAGCCTCTCCACTCGCCGACGGGCCTGGTCCGCAGCGCGTCTCAGCTGGGTGGCGGTCCGTACAGCACGTTTCTTGTCCGACTCGGCGGTTTCGGTGTCCCTCGTGATGCCCAGCAGTTCCGCTTCGAGTGAGGCGAGCCGCTTCCTGGCTTCCTCGATGTCGGATTGCACTCCTGAGCGCCTGCGTTCGAGCTTCTTTACCGCATCCCAAGCCTTTGTTGCTGCGTCCTCGGCTTCGCGGGCCTCCTTGTCAGCGGCCTCGAATTCTGATTGCGCCTCTGCGAGGGCTGCCTGCCGTTTCGCCGCGCGCCGTTCGGCCAGGGACGTAGCAGTTTCGTCCGGCTTCTCTTCCTTGGTTTGAGGCTTGGACCGGGGCTCCTGCGCGGCGGGAGCCTTCTTCCTTGGCGCGCTTGCTTCGGTGGCAGGAGCGCGCTGAACCCTCGCGGCTTCCTCGATTCCTCCACCTGCCACCGCCCCGCTGAGGTCGACCGCTTCGAAGCCGCTTCCGCTCAATCCGCGGACCAGTCGCCCGGTAGCCACAGCCGCTGCCGCGCCGGCGTCGGCCATCGCGGCACGGAAGGTTTGCTCGACGTCGGCAGCGGCCGCCGCGCTGAGGGCGGCACCGAGGTGGGTGGCCAGGTCTTTCGCGGCGTGCACTGCGGTGGTCAGTTCCCCTTGTCTTTGCTGTCCTAGTTCCCGGAATGCCTCCGCATCCCCGTTCTCTTGCGCAGCACGCAAGGAAGCGCCAAATCGGACGACGCCGTCAATCACCTCGGGCCTGTTGGCGGCAAGGACGTTGATGGCCCATGCGCCCGAGGTCGGTTTGGCCAATCCCGCTATTTCCTTGGCGAGGTCCTTGTCCCCTGCTTCCTTGGCTTCCCGCGCGAGGGCCGCTCGCCTGGCGGTGAACTCCTTGGGCAGTATTGCGTACAGCTCCTGGGCGGCATCGCGGAGATCCATGCTTTTATCCTAGGGTTTTGGCCACGGCGGTCGGCGCAGGCCGGGCGGTGGGGGACCTTGGCTTAGGGTAGCCTAAGTCGAGTGGACCAGATCTTGAGCTTGCCCTTAGGCGTCGCACTCGCGGCGCTTTTTGCCATTGTCATGGTCCGGGTCAACGCCACCTATTGGCTGGGGCGAGGAGTCGTTGCCGGGTTTGCCCGGACCCGCTTGGGCAGCTCGTTGCAGAAGCCCCAAGCAGCCCGTGCCCAAGCGCTCATACAGCGCTGGGGACCTTACGCCGTCGTGGTTTCCTTCCTCACCATCGGGCTGCAAACGGCCATCAACCTCTCTGCCGGGGCGGCGCGCATGCCCCTTCGCCGCTACCTGCCGGCCGCGATAGCCGGATCCGCCCTCTGGGCGGTGCTGTACGCGACCATTGGTTTGGCTGCCCTTGAGGCGTGGCTGGCCTTGGCCGCGGCTTCACCTGCGGGAGCCGGGTTGGCCGTGGCGGCGGTGGTGGTCGGTGCGCTGTGGATCGTTGTGGCAAGGCGGCGTCGTAGTGCTGCCAAATCTGCGGATACAGTGGTCTGAGTTCTACTGCTGCATCGGCGAAAGGCTCGGCTTGACTACTGCATTACCGGAACTGGCGGAGGGCAATTTCTATTACGAATCGCTGGGCGATGGTCATTACCGCTCCACCATCCATGCCCAGGGCGCTTGGAATCCCCACGAACAACATATGGCTCCGGCCTCGGGCATCCTGGCCGACGCGTTGCTGCGGCACCAGCCGCGCGACGACGTCCGGATGGCCCGGATCAGCTACGAAATCCTGGGGCTGATTCCCGGCGGAGAGTTTGAAGTAACCACCTCGACGTTGAGGCCCGGCCGAACCATCGAACTGATCCAGGCCGAGTTGTCCGCGGCCGGGCGGCCGGCAATCCGCGCCACGGCCTGGCGCATTGTCACCAGCGATACCAGCGCCGTGGCCGCCGTCGAAGACGACGCGATGCCGGCACCGGATGAGTGCAAACCCTGGGACGGCGCCAGCGTTTGGCCCGGGGGTTACATCCGTTCCTTGGAAATGCGCATTGCCGAGGGGCACCGGCCCGGTTCGGGGAGGGTGTGGATCCGCACCATGCACCCGCTGACCGACAAGGACGACAGCAGCGATGTGGCCCGCTTGATGGGCTTGGTGGACACAGCCAATGGGATTGCCGCGCGGGTGCCGCCGGGAAAGGACAGCTACATTTTCCCCAACGTGGACCTTCAAATCCACATGTACCGGGAGCCGTCCGGTGAATGGTTGGGACTGGACAACAAGGTTTCGTTCGGTGCGGACGGGATCGGCCTGACTTCCACGGTCCTCCACGACCTCAACGGGCCGTTTGGCCGCGCGGAGCAGATCCTCACCTTGAGGAAGAGTTGATGGCATCCGGGACGGGGAACCTCACGGTGTACCGGCAGACGGAGACGTTCGGTGCCGCAGGGGACCTGGACTTCGCTCTGGAGATGCTGCAGCGCGCACGGAAAGGGCTGTTGGGACCGTCGCTGCGGCTTTACCGGCCCCAACCGACCGTGGCCTTCGGGCAACGCGATGCGAACCTTCCTGGCTTCAAGGCCGCCGAAGAGGCGTGCCGGGCGCTGGGTTTTGAACCGCTGGTCCGGAAAGCCGGCGGCAGGGCCGCGGCCTACCATCAGGGCACCCTCGTCATCGACCATGTGGAGCCGCATCCGGACGCCATCGTGAAGGCCAAGGCCCGGTTCTCGGAGTTCGGCGAACTGTTGGCCGGTGCGCTCCGCAGCGTAGGTGTCCATGCAGCCGTCGGCGAAATTCCGGGTGAGTACTGCCCTGGTGAATTCAGCGTCCACGGCGAGGATCCCGATTTCCCAGCCCACCGCATCAAGCTGATCGGAACGGCCCAGCGGGTGGTTTCCGGGGGTTGGTTGTTCAGTTCGGTGATCGTGGTGGAAGATTCGGCGCCTATCCGCGAAGTTCTGGCTGCGAGCTACGATGCGCTTGGCCTGGAATGGGACCCCGCGACTGCCGGTGCCGCCAACGACCTCCTTCCCCACCTGGATGTGGCTACGGTGGAGAAGGCGGTCGTCGAAGCCTATGGCACGTACGCGGAGGTCCTGGAAGGCGACTTCCGGTCACTCCTGGTTTGATGGGCCAGGGCTCGCCGGGCCAGGGCTTGACGGGCTAGTGCCCCCGGGCAATCCATTCATCCAGGTGCGGGGCCTCCGCGCCGATGCTGGTCGATTCCCCGTGGCCCGTGAGGACCACTGTGTCTTCGGGGAGGTCCAGCAGCCGGGTCCGGATGGACTCGATGATGGTGGGGAAGTCGCTGTAGGACCGGCCGGTGGCGCCTGGTCCGCCTTGGAACAGGGTGTCGCCGCTGAAAACGGTGTTGACGCCGGTTCCGTCTTCCTGTGCAGCCAACAGGAACGAGACTGACCCCGGGGAGTGGCCGGGAGTATGCAACGCTTTCAAGGTTGTTCCCGCAACGGTGAACTCGTCTCCGTCTTCAATCGCTTTGTCCGGGTTGATGCCGGGGAACACTGCGTGCCAAAGCATCCAGTCGTCACGGTGAAGATGGACGGGGGCGTTGACGAGGTCCCGGAACTCTCCGGCGAAGCGGATGTGGTCGTCGTGGCCGTGGGTCAGCAGGATGGCTTTGACGGTTCGCCCGTTGACGGCGTCCGCGATCTCGCCGGGGTTGTGGGCGGGGTCGATGACGATGCATTCCGAATCGTTGCCGATGATCCAGACGTTGTTGTCAACGTCCCACGTTCCGCCGTCCAGGGAGAAGGTTCCCGAAGTGACCACTCGGTCGATGCGTGCGGCGCCTGTCTGGGTCACAGTTCCACCACCGATCGCAGGACGGCGCCGTGGTGCATTTTGTCGAAGGCTTCTTCCACCTGGTCGATGGTGATGCGTTCGGTGACGAAGGCGTCAAGGTCGAGCTTGCCCTGCTTGTAGAGGTCCACGAGCATGGGGAAATCGCGTGAGGGCAGGCAGTCGCCGTACCAGGAGGACTTGAGCGAACCGCCCCGTCCGAAGACATCGAGCAACGGGAGTTCGAGCGTCATCTCCGGTGTCGGCACGCCAACAAGGACCACGGTCCCGGCGAGGTCGCGCGCGTAGAAAGCTTGCTTGTAGGTTTCGGGACGTCCGACGGCGTCGATCACCACGTCAGCGCCGAATCCACCGGTCAGGGCGCGGATCGCTTCCACCGGGTCTTCGGCGGAGGAGTCCACGGCGTGGGTGGCGCCAAGCTCCTGGGCGCGTTCGAGTTTCTTGGCGTCGATATCGACCGCGATGATCGTGGTTGCGCCTGCGAGCGCGGCGCCGGCGATGGCGGCAACCCCTACGCCGCCGCAGCCGATAACAGCAACTGAGTCACCGCGCTTGACGCCACCGGTGTTGATTGCGGCGCCCAGACCTGCCATGACACCGCAGCCGAGGAGCCCGACTGCAGCGGGATCGGCGTCGGCGTCCACTTTGGTGCACTGGCCGGCGGCTACGAGGGTCTTTTCGATGAAGGCGCCGATGCCCAGGGCGGGGGACAGTTCCGTGCCGTCCTCGAGGGTCATCTTCTGCGTGGCGTTGTGGGTGTTGAAGCAGTACTGGGGTTCGCCGCGCTTGCACGCACGGCAGTTTCCGCACACTGCCCGCCAGTTCAGGACGACGCGGTCGCCCGGGGCGATCTCCGTGACGTCGGGCCCGACGGCGCTGACCACGCCGGTGGCTTCGTGGCCGAGCAGGAAGGGGAAGTCGTCGCTGATGCCGCCGAGCTTGTAATGAAGGTCGGTGTGGCAAACGCCGCTGGTGAGGATGTCAACCAGGGCCTCGCCTGGGCCCGGTTCGGGGACCAGGACTGTTTCGAGGGTGGCCGGTGCGCCTTTGGAGCGCACGACTACACCTTGTACTGCGTGAACCATGAAAATATTTCCCTTCGAGGTCGCGGATGGTGCGGCCTGGGGTCCGCATAGAGGGTCCATTCTGTCTATCACACGTCAACGGCCATGTGCCGCCGCGAGCCGCAGAGTGGTCTATGCGGACGCCCGGGAAAGCGGGGTCCCTATGCTGCGAGGCGGCTCTCGACCTCGGAGGCGGAGGGGTTGGTGGCTGCGGTGCCGTCCGGGAAGAGGACGGTGGGAACGGTCCGGTTACCTCCGTTGAGCTGCTCAACGAGTTCGGCCGTGCCTTCGACTTCTTCGATGTTGATTTCGGTGTAGCCGATGCCCTTGGCGTCGAGCTGCTTCTTCAGCCGGTTGCAGTAACCGCACCAAGTGGTGGAGAACATGGTGATGGTGCCGGAGTCGGGTGTGAAGTCCACAGAGGTCTCCTTGGTCTGGATTCGGATGGTTTTCGTTCCTATCAACGGTAACCTGCGGCCTGATAATTCCCGGCGGGCAGCGATCCAGGGTTACGTCACATCCCTGCTGGTGTGTTCGGCGGCTTCAGGGCAGACTGTTTGGCATGTGTGGACGTTATGTGATGGCGCGTGCCGTGGGCGATCTCCTTGCTGAGTTCGATGCGGAACTGGAGAACGAGATTGCCATTGAGAAGTCGTGGAACGTTGCGCCAACAGATACTGTTCCGATCGTGCTTGAGCGGGCCGTTGATGACGGCATCAAGCGTCAGTTGCACGTCGCCAAGTGGGGCCTGGTGCCGTCATGGGCCAAGGATGCCAAAGGTGGCGCCCGCTTGATCAACGCCCGAAGCGAAACGCTTCTGGAAAAACCGTCGTTCCGCAAAGCCGCCGCCGCCCGGCGCTGTGCGGTTCCGGCAGACGGGTACTACGAGTGGAAGAAAGGCGAGGGCAAGAACAAACAGCCCTACTACGTCCACCCCGGAAACGGCCACGGACTGGTTTTCGCCGGCCTTTATGAGTGGTGGAAGGACCAGGCGCTGCCGGATGATGATCCTGCCCGGTGGTTGTTGTCCATGTCCATCATCACGGCTGACACACCTACGGCCGAGTCGGCCCGGACCAGGCGCAGCGCGTCGGTGTTCGACGAGCTCACGGCGCTGCACGACCGGGTTCCGTTGCCTATGAGCAAGGAGACCATGGAGGCCTGGCTGGATCCGCGCGAAAAGGACGCAGAAGGCTTGGTGGACATGGTCCGTTCCAAGGCCCACGACGCCGCAGCGGATTGGACACTGGACCCCGTGGGTGCTGCCGTGGGCAATGTGCGGAACAACTCCCCGGAACTGATTGAGCCCGTGGAGGGCCTGTTCTAGCTAGAGGTCTTCGCTGACCGGCACGCCGGACTGGAATTCGCGGCCGTCCGCCTCGCTGAATCCCGTCATCACATGGCCTTTGGCTAGCCCGTGAATGGCGGAGGCGGGAAAGCTTCCAGTGATGACGTTCCCTGAGTGCTCCACGCCTTTGATGTCGTAGTTTTCTTCGGTACTCAGGGCATGGTTGAAGGAGTAGAACGAGATCGCTTCCCCGTTCATGAATTCGATGCCGAGCCTGCGCTGCGAGGAATAATCCTCACTGGCTGCTACCAGTCCCACGACGTAGGCGCCGGAACCAGGGATGTTGCCGTCGATTTCGAAACGCGCCACGAGGTTGTTGTCCGTGGCGGTGATGGTGACCTGCTTCAGGAGTGCGTCATGGGTGCTCATGCCACAATCCTGCTCTGCGGACCCGCGGACGTCCACCCCCGGGAATCAACCTTGAAGCAGCTTCAGCACATTTGCCGCGACCGTGGAGCGCTGCAGGTCCTGTCCGCGGCGAGCCGTCAGCAGGTGCAGGGCGAGGCCGTCCCCATAGTCGGCAACGGCTTCGGCTTTCGTCCTTGGGTGGGATTCGTCCAGGGATGCCAGGATGTGTTCGAGGCCTCCCACCATGCGTGCATGGCCGGCTGCCACGAGCTCCGGCTGGTCCAGCGCCAATGCGAACCGTGCACGGGTCAGGTCGGCATGTTCATGCGCCAAAGCAAGCACCGCTCCGGCGAGCTGATCAGCCAACTCAGCCAGCGACGTCGGAAGTTCCTGGCTGCCTTGCTGCTGCAGCAGCTGCGCATCCCGCGCTTCGACGTGATCGACGGCGGCAGCCACCAGTGCGGCCCTGCTGCGGAAGTAGTTGGAAGTGGTACCAAGGGCCGCGCCGGCCTGGGCGTCGACAGCCCTGTGGGTCAGGCCTTTGAGGCCTTTGGAGGCGACGACGGCGAGGGCTGCTTCGGCCAGTTGGGTACGTCTGTCAGGCATGGTGGAAATTCTAGCTTCGCACCCTGGTTGCACTACAAATGTAGTAGTAGTCTTGGGTCATGGAAAAAGTGGACATCGTGGGCGGCGGGATCTCCGGCCTGGCGCTCGCAGCAAGGCTCGACCCCGCGAAATTCGAAGTAGTGATCCACGAACAGCGCCCTGAACTCCCCGCGGTTGGAACCACGCTGGCCATGTGGGCCGATGCCAGGAATGCGCTCGGAGAACTGGGACTCCTTGGGGCCTTGGAGGAACGGGGATCCCGCCTCACTTCCGGTGCCCTGCGCGGCCCTTCGGGAGTGCCCTTGCTCTCACTCCAAGGGGAGGGGCTCATGGGCATATCCCGCGCCAACCTCCTGCAATTGCTCGACTCGGCCGTTCCTCCGTCAGTCGGGCGGGTCACCCGCAGGGTGGAAGAAATTTCCCCGAAGGATGCACTGGTGGTCGGCGCGGATGGCGTCCACAGCACTGTGCGCCGCAGAATATGGGGGCCAAGGTTCGACGCGAAGCCCACTCCCTTCCTCGCGGTCAGGGGAATGATCCCGGGCAACCCGGAGCCGGAAGAGGTAGGGGAGTATTGGGGAAGGGGCACCCTCTTCGGACTCGCACCTGCCGGGACCGCCACCAACTGGTATGCGTCCTTCCGCACCGACCTCGGCCCGGAAAGGGTGGAAGTGGAAGAAGCGCTCGAACTCACCCGACGCTCCTTCGCCGGCCATTCGCCGGCTGTTCGCCAAGTCCTCGCCCAAGCGGCCCCTGAGACGTCCCTCGCCCAAAGGATCTGGACCATGCCGCCCCTCGGCAGATACACCCGAAAGGGCATTGCCTTGCTGGGCGACGCAGCCCACGCCATGACGCCGAACCTTGGCCGCGGCGCATGCGAAGCCCTGGTGGATGCAGTGACCCTGGGAAAGCTCCTCAACGAACACCCCAGGGGAGAAGCGTTGGCCAGGTACAACAGGAAAAGGGTGCTGCCCACCCAGCAGCTCAAAGCAGCTTCTTACGTCATGGGGCGGATAGCGCTCGCAGAAACAATGCAACCGGCACGCGATGCCCTGCTGAGTCAAGTAGGAAAACGGCTATCCGCAAAGCCTGCGGCGGCCGGAACCCGGGAGTAGGTTTTGCCGCTCCGCCGTCGTAAACTGGAACTATTCGAACATACTTTCGAATAGTGATTGCGGTGTGTTGCGGTGTAAGGAGCGTACAAATGGGACTGTTCAGTGAGTCCATTGACGTCATCTGCACGGAAGAAGGATCGCCCCAAAGGGTCAACTGGCGCGGCAACGACTACCAGGTATGTGCCGATCCTGTCCGCTGGTACGAACGGCGGCAATGGTGGTCGGAAGAAACCCGGGCCCCCTTGGGAACAGGAGCAGGGCTGGTGGACCACGAAATCTGGCGTGTCCAACTCAAGGAAATGTCAGGACCGGATACCGGCAAACTCATAACACTGGACGTCGTCCGCCACATCGGAAGCGGCAGATGGCGTCTGGTGAGAATCCACGACGCCGCGCCAAGCCGCGCCGTGGAACCCGAGGAAGCCGCCTGACCCTTGAGCTTCACACACCTCCACGTCTCCACCGCATTCAGCGCACACTACGGAGTGTCCTGGCCCGACGAACTCGCCCAATCAGCAGCCTCCGACGGCGCCACCGCCCTCGCCTGCACGGACAGAGACGGACTCTACGGCACCGTCAAACACCTCAAAGCATGCATGGACGCAGGCATCGATCCCATCGTCGGCGTGGACCTCGCCATCCTGGATGACGACGGCGACCACCGCACCCAAGTCGCGGGCCGCGTCGTCGTACTCGCCCACGGCAACAACAACGGAGCCGGCTACCGGGCACTCTGCCGCCTGGTCTCAGACGCCCACGCCCGAACATCGGGAAAAGCCGGCGGAACGGTGCCGGTTGCAGTCACCAAAGCCGAACTGGCCTCCAGGACACTGGACCCCCAAACCCTCAAGCCGGTACTGACGGTCCTCATCGGCCCGGACTCGGACGTCGGCCGCGCCATGGGTGGAAGGAAATACCTCAGACCCAGGACCCTCTTCAAACAATGGATGGACGTCATGCCACAGGGCACTATCGTTGCCGAAGTGGTCTCCCACCTCAGCGCACCCGGCGAACCACTCAGCACCGCCCATGCCGTGCGGATGCTCAAACTGGCCCTGGAACACAACGTCCCCGCCATTCTCAGCAACGCCGTACGCTACTGCGCCCAGGACGGAGCAGCCACAGCCGACGTCCTCGACTCAGCCAGGACCCTCAAGTCACTCCCGGAACTGTCGGAGCAACCGCTCCTCCAACCCTCAGGACAGCTCCAACCCACAGGCCTCCTGCAACCTACAGGACAGGGATGGCTGAAGAATGCCAAACTCATGCTGGAAGTCGGCAAGGAAATCATGTCCTCAAGCGGGCAAGGAGCCGCAGACCTGGCCAAACTGCTGTCCAACACAGAAGCGCTCGCTGACAAATGCCGCATGGACCCGGTCAGTGACATGGGCTGGAAACGTCCTGTTGTCCCCGAAGCCTCGATCATCGGAATAAACCAGCATCCAATGATCGAACTGACCCAACGCTGCGAAGCAGGTATCACCAAAAGATTCCCCGGAATCAAAGGAAAAGAATATGAGGTGATGCGCTCGCGGTTGGAGCACGAACTGGAAATCATCAAGGGGTTGGGTTTCGCCTCCTACTTCCTGACGGTGGCTGAAGTATCAAAAATGATCCTGGAGATGGGTGTGCGGGTAGCAGCACGCGGCTCAGGGGCCTCAAGCCTGGTCAATTACCTCATCGACATCAGCCAGGTGGATCCCCTCAAGCACGATCTCATTTTCGAGCGGTTCCTCTCAGGCCACCGCTCCACCCTTCCGGATATCGACATTGACGTCGAAAGCGCAGAACGCCACAACGTTTACCGCAAGATTTTTGACCGTTTTGGTGCCGAACGGGTCACGCTCATGAGCATGCAGAACGGCTACCGTGCCAGGGGTGCCGTCCGTGATGCAGGGTTGGCCTTGGGGATGGATGAAGGCGAAATCGGCGAGATCGCCAAACAGTTATGGCGCTTCTCTGCCCGGAAGTTCCGCGAGGCGCTGGTGGAGAAACCGGAGCTCCGCGACTTCGCCCAACGTGTTGAAACGGGCAGGGACCGGATGGGGGAGAGCCAGCAGCTGGACCTGTTGGTTGACCTCACTGAGCGTCTGGACCGCTTGCCGCGGCATATCTCCATGCATCCTTGCGGAGTCATCCTGGGGGACGCCACACTCTTGGACAGGACGCCTGTACAACCGAGCGGCTTGGGCCTTCCCATGAGCCAGTTCGACAAGCACGACATGGACCCCATGGGAATGCTGAAGCTGGATGTCCTGGGAGTGCGGATGCAAAGTGCCATGGCATTTGCCGTGCGCGAGGTCATCCGGCTCCATCCAAGCAAGGCCGAGGTGGTGGAAGCAGGCGGACATCCTGCGGGACCGGGGGGAGCGGGACCTGGCTACATCAACGAGGAGGGGCGGATTGACCTGAACGCTGTGCCCTTCGATGACGAAGCAACATTCGAACTGATCAGGAGCACCCACACCCTCGGTTGCTTCCAGATCGAGTCGCCCGGCCAGCGCGAGCTGATCGGCAAGATGGCGCCGCGGGAGTTCAACGATCTCATCATCGATATCTCACTCTTCAGGCCCGGACCCATGAAGTCGGACATGGTCAGGCCGTTCCTGGAGCACAGGCATGGATTTGCTCCTGAGATCTATCCCCACCCGGACCTTAAGCCCGTCCTGGAGGAAACCCATGGAGTGACCGTCTTCCATGAGCAGATCCTGAAGACCTTCAACGTCATGACCGGGTGCGGGCTGGCCAAGGCCGATGAATTCCGGAGGGCTTTGGGTGACGAAGCCCGGGAACCCGGTGTGGAGGCGTACTTCCGCAAAGAAGCCATCAAGAAGTATTCACCCGAGGTGGTGGACAAGGTCTGGGGGACACTGAAAGCCTTCGGCAGCTTTGGTTTCTGCAAAGCCCACGGTGCTGCCTTCGCTGTTCCCACCTACCAATCCGCTTGGCTGAAAGCCCACCATCCGGAGGCCTTCCTGGCTGGGCTGTGGGAACACGATCCTGGAATGTACCCCAAAAGGTTGCTTGTGGCTGAGGCGCGCAGGCTGGGCATACCCATCCTTCCCTTGGATATCAACAGAAGCCAGGCCGAATACCGGGTGGAAAAGATCGCAGAGGGGCTTGACCGCGGAAAGTTGGGAATCCGGTTGAGCCTGAACGGAATCTATGGGTTATCCGGGGCGGAACTCAAACGGATCGTTGCCGGCCAACCCTTTGATTCCCTCGCCGATCTCAGGGCCAGGGCCAGGGTCAGCAAGCCAAATATCAAAAGGCTTGCCCAGCTTGGCGCTTTTGACCGCCTGCATCAGGATTCCGGAGGGAAAGCGAACAGGGCTGACCTGGTCCAGCATCTCCAAGCGATGCAGAATTCACCGGCCAGGAAAGCCGTCGATGTGGTGGATGGCCAGTTGTCGTTGCCGATCGGTGATGTTGAGCTGCGGAACCTTGCCCCCAATCTGCCTGAACCGACCAGAGTGGAAACCGTCAGGGCTGAACTGGACCTCATGGCAATGGATGTCAGTGAACACCTCATGGAAAGCCACCGGCCTCTGTTGGACAGCTTGGGTGTCACCACGGCAGATAAGCTCCTTGGTCTCCGCAACGGCACGGAAGTCCTGGTTGCCGGAGTGCGGGTGGCAACACAGACGCCACCCATGCGTGGCGGGCGCAGGGTGGTATTCATTAGCATCGACGACGGCACCGGCTGCGTGGACAGCGTCTTCTTCCACGAAGCGCAGGAAGAATCAGGTTCCCTGCTGTTCGGCACACGCCTTCTGCTGATCCGGGGAACAACCCGCAGGACCGGCCCCAAAGGAATCAGCCTCAGCGCGAGCAAGGCCTGGGACCTCAGCCGTACCGAAACCCTGCCTTACGCTGAAATCCTGCCTCCCGGCGTCGTCATTCCCGACCACATGGCCCAGGCCGGGCCGCTTAGCGGGATCAGCCGGAACCTTGCCATTACGGGCCTGGGTAGCTGAGCTCCCGGCCGGTTCCGGACCCGGCGCGCTGCTTTGGCCGCCCCCGCGGGAACGGATACGATTGACGGTGGCTGGCTGTGGTCCCCGTACGCCACAAGCTATGAAGCCTTCACTATGAATAGGAGACACCCGTGTCAGATGCCCAACAGATCACCCTCATCGTCGATGGCGAAGAGACCAAGGTGACGGAGGGGACAACCGGCGCGGAACTCTTCTTCGAGCGCCGCGACGTCGTTGTGGCCCGTGTTGACGGCGTGCTCAAGGACCTTGACCAGCCCCTCGCCGACGGTGCGAACATTGAGGGCGTCACCATTGAATCGCCGGACGGACTCAACGTCCTCCGCCACTCCACGGCCCACGTCATGGCCCAGGCGGTGCAGCAGCTACGCCCGGACGCCAAGCTGGGCATCGGTCCGTACATCACCGACGGTTTCTATTTCGACTTCGACGTCGCCGAACCGTTCACCCCGGAAGACCTGCGCCAGCTGGAAAAGATGATGCAGAAGATCATCAACCAGAACCAGAAGTTCGTCCGCCGGGTGGTCACCGAAGAAGAAGCCCGCCAGGCCATGGCCAACGAGCCGTACAAGCTCGAATTGCTCGGCAAGAAAAACGATGCCGCAGACGCCGCCGAAGGTGTCAACGTGGAGGTCGGCGCCGGCGACATCACTATCTACGACAATGTGGACCGCAAGAGCGGTGACAGCGTCTGGTGCGATCTTTGCCGTGGCCCCCACCTGCCCAACACCAAGATCATCTCCAACGCCTTCGCGTTGACCCGTTCGTCGTCCGCCTACTGGCTGGGCAACCAAAACAACCAGCAGCTGCAGCGCATTTACGGAACTGCATGGCCCACCAAGGAAGCACTCAAGGCCTACCAGGAGCGCATCGCCGAGGCAGAGCGCCGCGACCACCGAAAGCTCGGTGTCGAGCTGGACCTCTTCTCCTTCCCTGATGAGCTTGGTTCGGGCCTCCCCGTGTTCCACCCCAAGGGTGGCATCATCCGCAAGGAGATGGAGGACTACTCGCGGCAGCGTCACGTGGATGCAGGCTACGAGTTCGTCTACACCCCCCACATCACCAAGGGCCACCTCTACGAGGTCTCGGGCCACCTTGACTGGTACAAGGACGGCATGTTCCCGGCGATGCAGGTGGACGCCGAACTCAACCCGGACGGCACCGTGCGCAAGCCGGCCCAGGACTACTACCTGAAGCCGATGAACTGCCCCATGCACAACCTGATCTTCCGTTCGCGTGGCCGCTCATACCGCGAACTGCCCCTGCGGTTGTTCGAGTTCGGCTCCGTCTACCGGTACGAGAAGTCCGGCGTGGTACACGGCTTGACCCGTGTCCGTGGCATGACACAGGACGACGCCCACATCTACTGCACCCGCGAGCAGATGAAGGACGAGCTGACCACCACGCTGAACTTCGTCCTTGGCCTCCTGAAGGACTACGGCCTGGATGACTTCTACCTGGAGCTTTCCACCAAGAACGAGGAAAAGTTCGTCGGCGACGACGCTACCTGGGAGGAAGCCACCCGCACCCTTGCCGAGGTGGCGGAGGCGTCCGGCCTGGAACTGGTTCCGGATCCGGGTGGAGCGGCTTTTTACGGTCCCAAGATCTCCGTGCAGGCGAAGGATGCCCTGGGCCGTACCTGGCAGATGTCCACCATCCAGCTTGACTTCAACCTGCCTGAACGGTTCGAGCTCGAGTACCAGGCCGCAGACGGCACGCGCCAGCGCCCGGTCATGATCCACCGAGCCCTCTTCGGTTCGGTGGAGCGCTTCATGGGCGTGCTCACGGAGCACTACGCCGGTGCCTTCCCGGCATGGCTGGCACCGGTCCAGGTGGTCGGTATTCCCGTCGCCGAAGCCTTCAACGATTACATGTTCGACGTCGTTGACCAGCTCAAGGCGGCCGGCATCCGGGCCGAGGTGGATATCTCTTCGGACCGCTTCCCCAAGAAGATCCGCACCGCCAGCAAGGACAAGATTCCCTTCGTCCTGATCGCAGGAGGCGAAGACGCCGAGGCCGGGGCCGTTTCCTTCCGCTTCCGCGACGGCAGCCAGGACAACGGCGTGCCGGTCTCCGAAGCAATTCGCAGGATCGTGGACGCAGTCAAGAACCGAGAGAACTGACGGAACGGAAATCCCACGGTGCAGGAGAACACAGGCGCTGACTATCAGGGCGATACCGAAGTAACCGACGACTTCGGCCTCGCCGGCGTTCCCGACGCTTTTCAGCGCCTGTGGACTCCGCACCGCATGGCCTACATCAAGGGCGGCCAGGACCAGTTCAAGAACAAGGATGACTGCCCGTTCTGCGTCGGTCCATCCCGGACGGACGAGGAATCACTCATCGTCCACCGCGGCAAGACCTGCTACGTGGTGCTCAACCTGTTTCCTTACAACCCGGGACATTTGCTCATTTGTCCCTACCGGCACGTTCCCGACTACACGGACATCACTGTTGAGGAGACCGCCGAGTTCGCGGACCTGACCCAAACAGCGATGCGAGTGCTGCGGAAGGTATCGAATCCCAGCGGTTTCAACCTTGGGATGAACCAGGGGGTCACCGGCGGTGCAGGGATAGCGGCGCACCTTCACCAGCACGTTGTGCCGCGTTGGGGTGGGGACGGGAACTTCTTCCCGATCATCGCCCAGACCAAGGCCATCACGCAGACGCTGGACGAGGTCCGCAAGTTGGTGGCTGAAGCCTGGCCAGGGGAGTCGAATGCTGAATAGGCACGCCCGCGGCTTTTTCACGTCCCTCTTCACACCCCTTGCACGTTGGCTCCTCAAACTAGGCGTTTCTCCGGACGCCGTCACGATCGTGGGGACCGCCGGAGTGATCTTCGGCGGGCTGGTCCTCTATCCCCTGGGCCACCTGTGGTGGGGCTCTGTGGTGATCGCTGTCTTTGCGTTTTCCGATGTTGTGGACGGCATTATGGCAAGGCTCCAGGAGCGCAGTGGCGGCTGGGGGAACTTCCTTGATTCCACTCTCGACCGCTTGGCGGACGGGGCCATCTTTGCCGGCATCACCATCTGGTTCTTCACCGGCGGGAGGGACTCGGCGATCGCGGCAGCGGCCGTGGTTTGCCTGGTCCTCGGCATGGTGGTTTCCTATGCCCGCGCCAAGGCCGAGTCGTTGGGGTACCACGCCAGCGTCGGCATCGCAGAACGGGCCGAAAGGCTGGCGTCCGTCCTGCTGGTCACGGGCCTCACGGGGCTCGGACTCCCGCCCGTAGTCCTCTTTGCCACGCTCGTCCTCCTGGCCATAGCGAGCGTGGTCACTGTGATCCAGCGGATGGCCACCGTGCACCGCCAAGCGCTGACTGGGGCCAAGGGAACTGGCATCTGACCAGACCTTGCACGGGGCGATTGTGCAGGTGACCTGCAATAGCGGCTTTTGCGGGTCCGTGGGCCGGTAATACAAGTACATCCACCCCGCCGGGTGCGACTACTATTACTAGTACTTGGTCACCTTGACCTGAAAACCCGGTGTGCGCTGAATGCGGTCCTCTGCTGTGCGTGCTGCCGGTTAGAAGGTCGTTTATCTACCCATAGGGGTTTTTGTGTCTACACCAGATGTAAGCAACGAAGCCGGTTCGTCCGCGAACAGCGTCACGGGCAGCAGCCGCGTTAAGCGGGGCATGGCGGAGATGCTCAAGGGCGGCGTCATCATGGATGTCGTTAACGTCGAGCAGGCCCGCATCGCCGAGGATGCCGGTGCCGTGGCTGTCATGGCGCTGGAGCGTGTGCCGGCTGATATCCGCGCCCAGGGTGGCGTGTCCCGCATGTCCGATCCGGACATGATTGATCAGATCATTGCCGCGGTGTCCATCCCGGTGATGGCCAAGGCCCGTATCGGCCACTTTGTCGAGGCCCAGGTGCTGCAGTCCTTGGGTGTGGACTACATCGATGAGTCCGAGGTCCTGACTCCGGCGGACTACATCAACCACATCGACAAGTGGAACTTCACCGTTCCTTTCGTGTGTGGTGCCACGAACCTGGGTGAGGCTTTGCGCCGTATCAACGAGGGCGCTGCGATGATCCGTTCCAAGGGCGAGGCCGGTACCGGTGATGTGTCCAACGCGACCGGTCACATGCGCAAGATCCGCGCCGAGATCGCCAAGCTCTCCTCGCTGCCCGAGGACGAGCTGTACGTTGCGGCGAAGGAGCTGCAGGCCCCGTATGAGCTGGTCAAGGAAGTTGCCGCGACGGGTAAGCTTCCGGTGGTGTTGTTCACTGCCGGTGGCATCGCGACCCCGGCTGATGCTGCGATGATGATGCAGCTCGGTGCCGATGGTGTGTTTGTCGGTTCGGGTATCTTCAAGTCCGGCAACCCGGCCCAGCGCGCCGCCGCAGTCGTCAAGGCCACCACCTTCCACGACGATCCCGACGTCATCGCCAAGGTCTCCCGCGGCCTGGGTGAAGCGATGGTCGGCATCAACGTCGACGAAATCCCCGAACCCCACCGCCTCGCAGAGCGCGGCTGGTAAAAGCATCCAATGACGCCGGATGGTCGCCGTGAACAAGGTGGCCATCCGGCGTCGTCGTTTAACCCGCGCCGTTCCTAATCGAGGCCCCGGCGCTTCAGGAGCGGCGCCAACCGTGCGTCACGGCCTCGGAATGACCTGAACGACTCCAGCGGATCCCGGCTGTTGCCCTTGGACAACAGCTCGGAGCGGAAGACGTCTCCGTTTGCCCGGGTCAGTCCGCCGTTTTCCTTGAACCACTCCACGGTGTCGGCGTCCAGGACCTCGCTCCAGATGTAGGAGTAGTAGCCAGCTGCGTATCCGGCACCGGCAAAGATGTGCTGGAAATAGCCGCTTCGGTAACGCGGCGGGATCAAAGGGTGGCCGATGCCGGCATCCGCCAGGGCTTGTGCCTCGAAGGACGTGACGTCAGCCGGGATGCTGTCCTGGCCAAGGACATGCCAGGCCACATCCAGCAGGGCCGCGCCCAGGTACTCCGTGGTGGCGAATCCCTCACCCCACAACTGTGAGTCATTGAGCTTTTGGACGACGTCCTGCGGCAATGGCTTCCCGGTGGAGTGGTGCTTGGCATAGTTGGCCAGGACTTCCGGCCACATGATCCACATTTCATTGACCTGCGATGGATACTCCACAAAGTCGCGGGGAACCGAGGTCCCGGAAAACCGGGGATAGGACACGTCAGAGAACAGTCCGTGCAGGGCATGCCCGAACTCGTGGAACACCGTCCGGACCTCGTCAAGGGAAAGGAAAGCCGGTTCGCCCGGGGCAGGCTTGGAAATGTTCAAGTTGTTGATCACCACGGCCTTGTTGCCGAGGAGGCGTGACTGCTCCACCAGGGAGTTCATCCATGCGCCCCCGCGCTTGGAAGGCCTGGTGAAGTAGTCACCGAGGAACAGGCCCAAACTGTCTCCGTCCTCGTTACGGACCTCCCAGATCCGGACATCCGGGTGATAGCCCTGGAGATCTTTCCGTTCGTGGAAAGTGATGCCGTAAAGTTTGTTCGCTGCATGGAAGACGCCGTTCACCAGCACGGACTCCAGCTCGAAGTAGGGGCGGATCGCTTGTTCGTCCACCTGGTACCGCTCCTTCCGTACGCGTGCCGAGAAGTAGGCCCAGTCCCACGGTTCCAAGCGGTGTCCGGCTTCCTTGGCCAAGGCTTCGGCTTCGGCCTGGGCGTTCCGCAGCGCGGGCGGAGCCAAACTGCCGAGCATATCCTGCACAGCGGCGAAGTCCGGCGCCGTTTGCTGGTCCACAACGAGTTCAGCGAAGTTGTCGAAGCCCAGCAGCGCAGCCTTTTCGGCCCGGAGCCGCACGGTTTCCAGAATCAGCGGCCGGACATCCAAGGGGCCGCCGGCCGTGCCCCTTGCCAATGACGCTTCGAGGAGGCGACGGCGGACGACCCGGTTCTCCAGCGAGGCCAACGCCGGCTGGTTGCCCGGCTGGATGAGGGTCAGCAGGTACTTGCCTTCTTGGCCCGCCGTGGTTGCCGCCTCGGCTGCGGCAGCAATGTCGGACGCGCTGAGACCTGCCAGGTCCGCGACGTCGTCCATCAACAGCGCAGCGGACTTTGTAGCTTCCTTGGCCCGTTGCCCGAATTCGGTGCCCAGGCGGGACAGTTCCGCATTGATCTCCCGGATCCGGGACTGGGCGGTGTCGTCGAGCTGTATGCCGGACTGCCTGAACTCCTTGAGATATTCCTCGACGAGGCGAGCCGATTGGGCATCGAGCCCGGACGGATCGATGGATTTGAACCGTTCGTAGAGTTTGCGGTTCAAGTAGACAGCGTCCTGGTGGGCAGCGAGTTTGGGCGAAAGGTCCGTCTCCAACGCCCGGATGGCTTCGCTCGCATCAGCGGAGACCAGCGTGAAGAAGGAAGCTGTGGCCCTGTCCAACAGTTGCCCCGATTGTTCCATGGCCACAGCCGTGTTGACGAAGGTAGCGGCTTCGGGATTTGCCGCAATCCGGGCCAGCTCGTCCAGATGCTCCGATATCCCTGCCTCGACAGCCTCCCGGTAGTGCTCGGTGGTGAGGCTTGCGAAGGGCGGTAAGCCGAAAGGCAACGGGCTGGGGCCGAACAGGGGATTGGTCATGAAGTGACTCTTTCACTTCAACTTCGTGTCATCAAGGCAGGCACGCCCCATTCCTGGAAAGCACGCCCTTAGGATGGGCCTATGGGGAAGGTCACACCTCTGAGGCGTCGCTTGTCCGCGGCCGGGCTCCGCGCTGTCGCGACAGCAAGCGGCCTGCTCCTGCTTCTCGGCGGCTGTGGGGTCATCGCGGAAACCGACGCAAGGAACACTGGCAGTTCGGCTGCTGTACCCGTCCCGGCGGCACCGGTTCCCACTCCCACGCCCATCCCCACTCCGGGGAAGGGGCCGGCTTGCCCCGAGCTCCGCTGTACATCGATCACCATCACGGGCGACATGCTGGTCCACACCCAACTATGGCAACAGGCCCGCGCAGATGCTGCTGCTGCCGGCCGGCCCGGTTACAACTTTGTGCCACTCCTGGAAGGACAGCGCCGCTACATCGGCTCAAGCGACCTTGCAATTTGCCATCAGGAAACCCCAGTGGCCAACCCCGAGGGGCCGTTCTCGGCCTACCCGTCCTTCAACGTGCCGCCACAGATCATCACGGCGTCCAAGGAAGTCGGGTACCAGGCCTGCACCACCGCGAGCAACCACACCATCGACCGCGGGACTGAAGGCCTCCTGCGCACGCTGGACGCGCTGGACGCCGCCGGTTTGAAGCACACGGGATCGTATCGCACGGAAGCGGAATCAAAGGAAATCCTGATGCTGAAAACCCCGGCGGCCTCCGTGGCGGTCATAGAAGGGACGTACGGCCACAACGGGCAGGTTCCGGAGTACCCCTGGTTGGTGGACGAACTCGATCCGGCGGTCATGATTGCCAAGGCGATCCGGGCCCGTGCCTTGGGCGCCGACATTGTCCTGGGAGTCATGCATGCAGGCGACGAGTATGCGAGCGAACCCAACGCGCAGCAACAGGACGTGGCCCATGCCTTGGTGGACAGCGGCCAGTTCACCATGGTTTACGGTCATCACACGCACTCAGTGCTGCCCATCGAGAATTACAAAGGCACCTGGATCGTCTACGGGCTCGGCAACGGGATCACTGAGTTGTCACCCTGGTACGTCGTCAACAACGAGGGCTTGCTGGTGCGGGCACAATTCAGCCAAAACAGCGCCGGCGCTTGGAGGGCCTCGGACCTTGCCTGGGCGCCGTCCGTGATCGTCCGGGACCCTTACCGCTGGTGCTCGGTGGCAAGCGACGCCCCGCAAGGTGTATGTGCTTCACCGGCCGCGGATGCCCAAACACACCAGCGCACCCAAGCGGTAGTGGAGTCCATGGGCGCCGCCGCGGCAGGCGCCCATGAACTGCTCATCACCAAGGACAAATAGCCTCTAGCGCGGCCTGCGTGCAGCGTGTTCGCGCGCGAGCCGGGCGTAGTCGTCGTCGGGCGCCCCGGGAACGAAGGTGCCGAACTTGCGCTCCGCGGCGGTCTTGATCAGGAAGTCGGCGATGGCCGGGTTCTTGGGCAGCAGCGAGCCATGGAGGTAGCTGGCCACCACGTTCCTGTAGCGGGCCCCCTCGTGGCCGTCCTTGCTGTTGTTGCCGGCACCCTTGGTCACGGTGCCGAGCGGTTCGACGCCCGGTCCCAGGGTGGTTTGGCCGCTGTGGTTCTCGTATCCCAGCACTTCGCCGAACTCGGCGGACTTGAGCGCGACATTGCCGATCAAGCGCTCGTCGGTACCGTGTGTTTCGACATCGAGGATTCCGATTCCCGGAATCACCGGCCCGGCGCTGGTCTTGAAGAACTTTCCGAACAGCTGGTACAGCCCGCAGATGACCAGCATGGGTGCGCCGTCGTCCGCCAGTCCGCGAAGGAGGTCGGCCCGGGTCTGGAGGTCGTCCTGGATCACGAGCTGGCCGCTGTCCTGGCCCCCGCCGCCCACAATGATGTCGACGTCCTCGGGGAAGGCATCGCCAACGTTGTATTCAAGCAACTCCGGGGTGTATCCGTGCCATTTGATGCGCTGCTGCAGGACCAGTGCGTTGCCCCAGTCGCCGTAGATGTTCATGTCCTTGGGATATAGCTGCAGGACCCGCAGGGTTCCCTTGCTTTGCGGGGTTTCCCGGACTTGTTCGGTGTGCTCGGTTTCCGAGGTCATGAGACCGCCTCAACAATGGTGATTTTGGCCAACTCGCGGCGGATGGCGAGCATGGCAGTGTAGGTGCAGAAGATGCGCTTGGGCTTTCCTCGGGAACCATCAATGAAGGTACGCAGTGCTGCCGTGATATCCGTTTCGACGGCGCCGAACGGAACTTCGTCGTACTGCAGGCGCAGGGCCATATCGTAGGCGCGCACACCCGTCAGGACCTCCACGCCGTTCCCGCGAAGGGACTCGAACTCGACGTCCCACAGCCAGGACATGTCCCTGCCATCGGCGTAGTTGTCATTGATGGCAATCATGGTGGCGTAGCCGCCGGCCGGGAAGGATTTGAGCCCCAACCGGAATCCGCTGGGATTCTTCACCAGCACCAGTTCCAAGGGTTGGCCATCCACCGTGAGGCTTTCACCACGGCCGAAGGCAGGTGCCACCTCACCGAGGGCCTTTACCAGCTTGGGGGTATCCACGGGGCCGGTGCCCAGGATTGACCGGGCCAGGGAAAGCGCGGCGGCGGCGTTGAAGATGTTGTACACGCCGCGCAGCCGCATATGGGTGGTGACGGTTTCGCCGTCGAACTCAAAGTCTGCGTCTTCGGCTCCCACGCGGCGGAGTACGACGTCGGCCTCAGGGACGGCGGGCACGTCACCGGCAGGGGTGGTACCGGGAGAGGCCGTGCCGGTGGCGGTGCGCATCTCGTCGTCGTTCGGGAAAGTGCTGCGCAATGATTCGTCGAGACCGAAATAGCGGATGGCGGGATGGTTGACCGCGTCCGGGCTAAGGAGCGTGTTGGAGATCCGGGCAACCCGGGGGTCCTCGCGGTTCAGGACCACTGTGTCCGTGGTCTTGGCGGCAATGTGTTCGAGCAAACGGGCTGTTTTGTCGATTTCGCCAAAACGGTCGAGCTGGTCGCGGAGGACGTTGAGGAGCAGGCTGTAGCGCGGGGACACCTTGTTCACGAAGTGGACCGCATGTGCCTCGTCCAGCTCCAGGACAGCTACATCGGCGTCGAGTTTTCCGCGCCAATCGACGTCCCCCAGCAACGACGCGGCCACGCCGCGGGTGAAGTTGCTGCCACTGCGGTTGGTGAAGACCTTCAGACCTTGGCTTTCGAGGAGTTCCACCACCATTTTGGTGGTGGTCGTCTTTCCGTTCGTGCCGCTCACAACCGCTACCCCGTGGGGCAGGGAAGCCAGGGTCCGCTGCATGAAGCCGGGGTCGATCTTCTCGACCACCAGGCCAGGAAATGCCGAGCCTCCGCCGCGTAGCCTGGACAGTCCGCGGACCAGCTTGCCGAGGGGGACGCTGTAGGAAAACATGCTCTGTAATATATCCCAGTCAGGGCATCAGGCCCGGCCCGTGGCCGGTCAGTCCCCGCGCGCCCACTATGATGGTTTGATGACCAAATCCCTTTCCGACGCTTCTTCGCGCGTGGGTGCAGGACTCCGGATCGGCGTGCTGGCGCTCCAGGGCGACTTCCGGGAGCACATCCATGCCGTGGAAGCCGCAGGTGCCTCCGGCGTGGGGATCCGTCGCCCCGCGGAACTCGACCACATTGACGGCCTGATCATTCCCGGCGGGGAGTCCACAACGATCGACAAGCTCGCGCGGATCTTTGAGGTGGCGGAGCCTTTGCGCAAGCGCATCCAGGAAGGCCTGCCCGTCTACGGTTCCTGCGCGGGAATGATCCTCCTGGCGAACGAGATCGCTGACCCGGCAACTGACCTGGACGGCAACCCGCAGCAGACGTTCGGGGGACTGGACATCACCGTCCGCCGCAACGCGTTCGGGCGCCAACGTGAATCCTTTGAGACCGATCTTGATTTCAAGGGCCTGGACTTCAGCGCAGGCGAGTCCGGCGTCGATCCGGTCCACGCGGTTTTCATCCGTGGTCCTTGGGTGGAACGGGTAGGGCCGGACGTTGAAGTCCTTGCCCAGGTTGATCCGGACCATGCAAGCCACACGGCCACTTTGCATGGATTGGCTAGAATTGTTGCAGTGCGCTCGGGCCAGCTGTTGGCCACCTCCTTCCATCCGGAAGTGACAGGCGAGAAGCGCGTGCATGAACTCTTTATTCGAATGATCAGAGGAGAAGCGTAAAGCATGTCAGGCCACTCCAAATGGGCGACCACCAAGCACAAGAAAGCCGTCATCGACGCCCGCCGTGCAAAGTCGTTCGCCAAGCTGATCAAGAACATCGAAGTCGCAGCGCGCATGGGCGGACCCGACCTCGCCGGCAACCCAGGCCTTGAACTGGCCGTCACCAAGGCTAAGAAGACCTCGGTGCCCAACGACAACATCGACCGCGCCATCAAGCGCGGCGCCGGCCTCACCGGCGAAGTGGTGGACTACACCGAGATCATGTACGAAGCCCGTGGCCCCCAGGGTTCGGCCCTCCTGATCGAATGTTTGACGGACAACAAGAACCGGGCAGCCTCCGAGGTGCGGCTCGCGATCTCCCGGAACGGAGGCACCATCGCCGATCCCGGTTCCGTCAGCTACCTGTTCACCCGCAAGGGCGTCGTGGTCCTGCCCAAGAACGGGCTTAGCGAAGACGACATCCTGATGGCGGTCCTCGAAGCCGGTGCCGAAGAAGTCAAGGACAGCGGAGACAACTGGGAGATCCACTCCGAGCCGTCCGACCTCCAGGCCATCCGTGACGCCCTGAAGGAAGCCGGCATCGAATACGAGTCGGACGAAGCTGAATTCGTTCCGTCAATGCAGGTGGACCTGGACATCGACGGCGCCAAGAAGTTCATGAAGCTCGTTGACGCGCTGGAGGACCTGGACGACGTCCAGAACGTCTACAGCAACGCTGATCTCAGCGAGGAAGTACAGGCGGCGCTCGACGCCGACTGAGTCGGCGTTACGAGGCTGCAGCGTATTCATTCACAAAGGAAGGCCCGGATTTGACTCTTCGCGTATTGGGAGTCGATCCGGGCCTTACCCGTTGCGGCATAGGCGTGGTGGACATCGAGCGGAACCGTCGCGCCACCATGGTGGCCGTGGGTGTGGTGGGCACCTCCGCCGCGCTGACCCTCGACCGGCGCCTGCTGGTGATTGCCCAGGCGATCGACGAATGGCTGGACCTCCACGAGCCGGACGTGGTGGCTGTGGAACGGGTGTTCTCGCAGATGAACGTCAGTACGGTCATGGGAGTGGCCCAGGCCTCCGGCGTGGTCATAGCAGCTGCGGCCCGGCGCGGCATCCCCGTAGCCCTGCATACTCCTTCGGAGGTCAAGGCGGCCGTGACAGGCAGCGGCAGTGCGAACAAGGACGCCGTCACCAAGCTGGTTACCAAGATCCTGCGGCTTGACGCGCCACCCAAGCCGGCGGACGCCGCTGACGCCCTTGCGCTGGCGCTCACCCATGCCTGGCGTGCCGGGGGCATGGGAGCGGTCTCCGGAAACGGCCAGTCCATGCAGACTCCGGCGCAGAAAGCCTGGGCGGAAGCCGAAGCGAAGGCGCGGCGCGCGCGGTGAATCGCCCGTGCCCTTGCTAGGGTATTCGTAGATATGTTCGGATAGTTACAGGAGTCGGTCTTGATCAGTTTCCTTCGTGGAACAGTCGCCCACGTGGGCTTGTCCACCGCCGTGATCGACCTCAACGGTGCCGGCATGAGCGTCTACGCCACGCCCCAGACCCTGAGCCACCTCAAAGTGGGTGAGGAAGCCAAGCTCTTTACGTCCTTGATTGTCCGCGAAGATTCCCTCACGCTGTTCGGTTTCGCCGACGACGACGCCCGCGAAGTCTTCGATGTCCTCTTGAGCGTGAGCGGCGTTGGTCCTCGGCTTGCCCTGGCTGTCCTTGCCGTCCACGAGCCGGAGGCCATCCGGGTAGCAGCACACACGGGGGACAACAAGGCTTTCACCAAGGTGCCGGGTATTGGCCCGAAGGTGGCCGGCAGGCTGGTCCTGGAGCTTTCCGGAAAGCTGGTGCCGCATGGCACGCGCCCCGTGAACGCGCCTGCAACGGAGGCCACGGCCGAATGGAAGCCCCAGGTGGTTGCCGCCATGACCAGCCTTGGCTGGTCCGAGAAAGACGCCACGGGCAGCATCGACAAAGCCATGGCCGACTCTCCCGAACTTGTTGAGGCGGGCAATGTGGCCCAGATCCTCAGGGCAACATTGCGCTGGCTGGGGCAGGACGGTGCCCGTGCAGGCAACCGCGTAGGCAGCCGTGGCTGAGCAGTCCCTTGTTTCCGGGGGAGAGGAACCGGAGGAGCGGGTCATCGAAGCCGCTCTCCGCCCCAAGAACCTGCACGACTTCGTAGGCCAGCACCGGGTACGCAAACAGCTTTCCCTGGTCCTCGAAGCATCACGCATGCGTGGCCGCAGCGCGGACCACGTGCTGCTGTCGGGTCCTCCCGGGCTGGGTAAGACCACCCTGGCCATGATCATTGCGGCCGAAATGAACGCTCCATTGCGGATCAGCAGTGGACCTGCAATCCAGCATGCCGGCGATCTCGCCGCGATCCTTTCCTCGTTGTCCGAGGGGGAAGTCCTGTTCCTCGACGAGATCCACCGCATGTCACGCCCTGCCGAGGAAATGCTGTACATGGCCATGGAAGACTTCCGTGTGGACATCGTGGTGGGCAAGGGTGCCGGTGCCACCGCCATCCCGCTCGAACTGCCACCCTTCACGCTGGTCGGAGCCACTACCCGGGCCGGTCTCTTGCCCGGGCCGCTGCGCGACCGGTTCGGCTTCACCGGACACCTGGAGTTCTATTCGGTGGCCGAGTTGGAACTGGTCCTCCGGCGTTCGGCCGGGCTGTTGGACCTCAAGGTCAATTCCGCGGGCTTTACCGAGATCGCCGGACGCTCACGCGGCACGCCCCGCATCGCAAACCGCCTGCTCCGCAGGGTCCGCGACTGGGCCTTGGTCCACGGAATCGAGCAGATTGACTCCCGCTCGGCTGCGGCGGCGCTCGATATGTACGAAGTGGACGCTCGGGGCCTGGACCGCCTGGACCGCTCCGTGCTGGAGGCTTTGATCACCAAGTTCAACGGTGGTCCCGTAGGCCTCTCCACCCTGGCCATCGCGGTGGGCGAGGAGCCGGAGACCGTGGAAACCGTGGCCGAACCGTACCTGGTTCGGGAGGGGCTCATGGGCAGGACACCACGAGGACGGATCGCCATGGCCTCCGCTTGGACCCATTTGGGCTTTGCCGTGCCCGCCGGGGTGTTCGGCCAAGAGCAGTTGGCGTTGTTCGATGATGAGGAAAACCACGCTGAGAGCGTAGACACCATCGGTTAACACGCTGCGTCCAGAATTTCCCTCTAGACTGGTATGACGCTCGGCACAGGATGTTGCCGTGAACAAAACGTAAGTACAGAACGGAACTTCCCTGTGGATCCAATGACCATATTGCTGTTCGTCATGCTTGGCCTCTTTGTCTTCATGATGTTCCGCCGCAACAAGAAGACCCAGCAGCAGCAGGCTGAAATGCAGTCCAAGTTCGCCCCGGGCGTGGAAGTCATGACCAGCTTTGGTCTCTTCGGCCGTATCGTTTCCATCGACGACGCCGAGAACAAGGTCGTCCTGGAGCTTTCCCCGGGCAACGTGGCCACGGTCCACCGCCAGGCAGTCACCAAGGTTGTCGACAAGCCCGAAGAAGAAGCCACGGTTGTACCGGACGACGCTTCTTCCCTCACGGTGGCCGAGGCTGACGCTCCTGCCGCTACCGAGACGCCCGAGGAAACCATTGCGCGCCTCAACAAAGAGGACAAGAAGGACAACTAGCATATTCAGCCGCGGGATCACCGCACAGGATAACTTCTACGGCAGCGGAGAGCCGCCGGCAGACGCTTACCAGCGTTGGCCGGCGGCTGTCCGGCGATAACAGGAAGATCGATAATGGCACGGACCGGCCCCAAAAACTCAGCCCGCAGGGTGCTGACCTGGCTTGGAGCAATTTTCGTTGTATTAACTGCAGTCCTGGGCGGTGGAGTCGTTTCCGGCCACGCCAGCTGGGCTCCCAAGCTCGCTTTGGACCTCGAAGGCGGCACCCAGATGATCCTGGCGCCGCGCGTTGAAGGTGCCAGCGACATCAATGAGGAGCAGCTCAACCAGGCAGTTGCCATCATTCGCCAGCGCGTGGATGGATCCGGTGTTGCCGAGGCTGAGATCAGTACCCAGTCGGGCCGCAACGTGGTTGTCAGCTTGCCGGGCACGCCCTCCAAGGAAACCCGGGACCTGATCCAGGCCTCCGCGGACATGAACTTCCGTCCGGTGATCCTGACGGGCGATCCCGCTGCAGTTCCTGCTGAGTCCCGCACCCCCGACGCCCAGTTGAACAAGCCGACGGCTGAGCCGACCAATGCCAGCGACCCGAACTGGATCACCCCGGAGGTCCAGAAGGAATACGAGGCACTGGACTGCGTCAACCCTTCGACGGAAAAGCGCGACCGCTCTGATCCCGCAAAGCCCTTGGTAACGTGCGAGGCTGCAACTGACAAGACTCCTGCGATCAAATACATCCTGGGTCCGGTCGAGGTCAAGGGCCAGGACATCGCCGACTCCACGTTCTCCCAGGTGCAGGGTGCCCAGGGTACCGTGACCAACTCTTGGGGCGTGAACATCATCTTCAACGGTGACGCCACGGAGAAGTTCAAGCAGGTTACCGAGCGGCTCCACCAGTACTACGCGGCCGCCCAGGCTCAGGGGACCGACGACCCCAAGGCACAGTTCGCCATTGTCCTTGACGACAAGGTGATCTCAGCGCCGCGGGCCCTCGCGGTGATCACCGACGGACGGCCCCAGATCACGGGTAACTTCACCCAGGCTACGGCCAAGGCGTTGTCCGACCAGCTGCGCTACGGTGCACTGCCGATCAGCTTTGAGATCCAGTCACAGGAACAGATTTCGGCCACCCTCGGTGGCGACCAGTTGAGGCTAGGCCTTCTGGCCGGCGTCATCGGCCTGGTCCTCGTTGTGGTGTACTCACTGTTCCAGTACCGCGCGCTCGGCTTCGTGACCGTTGCGTCCTTGGTGGTGGCAGGTGGCTTGACGTACCTGGCCATCGCCGTGCTGGGGTGGACGGAAAACTACCGTCTGTCATTGGCCGGCGTCGCCGGTTTGATCGTCGCGATCGGCCAGACGGCCGACTCGTTCATTGTCTACTTCGAACGCATCCGCGATGAGCTCCGCGAAGGCCGTGGACTCGTTTCCGCCGTCGAAAACGGTTGGAAGCGCGCCAAGCGAACCGTCCTTGCCTCCAAGGCCGTGAACCTTCTTGCCGCCCTGGTCCTCTACTTCGTGGCCGTAGGCAACGTCCGCGGTTTTGCCTTCACACTCGGCCTCACGGCCGTTGCCGACCTCATCGTCGTGTTCATGTTCACCCACCCGATGCTGCAAGTGCTTGCAAGGACCAGGTTCTTCGGCGAAGGACACCGATTCTCGGGTCTCTCGCCTGACCGGCTTGGCGCCGTCCCCCTCTACCGCGGTGCAGGGCGCCTCAGGACGCCGGCCGAAAAGCCCGCACCCGTCCGCAACCGCAACGCGGGCGCCGCAGCCGAAGCAGAGCGCCGCATGACCATCGCCGAACGGCGCCTTGCCGGGAAGGGCCAGCTTACGGGTTCTTCCAACGGCACCAAGGAGGAGAAGTAATGACCACCAGCTTCGCAACCTTTGGTTATGAGCTCTACACGGGCAAGCGCTCGTACAACTTTGTACGCTCCAAGAAAATCTGGTTCAGCATTGCGGCGGTAGCCGTGGTGCTCTCCATCCTCATTCCCGTCCTCAAAGGCGGCTTCAACCTCGGCATCGAATTCCGCGGTGGTTCGGAGTTCACCGTCTCCAACGTCAAGAGCACGGAAGCGGCCCTGGGTGAAAAGGCCGTCCACGACGTCGTCCCGGGTGCGGTTCCGCGCGTCGCAAACGTTGCGGGCAACACCATGCGCATCCAGACGGACCAGCTTTCGGATGACGAAACCAACCGGATCAAGGACGGCCTCACCGGCGCCTACGGCGTCACCCAAAACGAAGTTACCTCCAACTTCGTGGGTCCCACCTGGGGACAGGACGTCACCCGGCAGGCACTGATCGGCCTGGTGGTGTTCGTGGGCCTTGCCGCGGTGCTGATGGCCCTGTACTTCAGGACGTGGAAAATGTCGCTTTCCGCGCTCGTCGGGATGCTCGTCACCATGTTCACCACGGCGGGTGTATACGCGTTGAGCGATTTTGAAGTGACGCCGTCGGCAATTATCGGCTTCCTGACCGTCTTGAGCTATTCGCTCTACGACACCGTTGTGGTCTTCGACAAAATCCGGGAAAACACTTCGGATATTGCAACCTCGTCACGCCGCACTTTCGCCGAGGAAGTCAACCTCGCCGTCAACCAGACGCTGGTGCGTTCCATCAACACCATGATGGTCGCAGTGCTTCCGGTGGCCGCGATTCTCTTTATTGGTGCCGGACTGCTCGGTGCGGGTACTCTTCGGGACCTTTCCCTGGCACTCTTCGTGGGAATCCTGATTGGTACGGCGGCCACGATCTTCATCGCCGCGCCCTTGTACGCGTGGCTGCGGCAGGGTGAACCCGAACTGGTCAAACAGTCCAAAAAGGTCGCCCACCGCCGCGCAGAAGCTGCTGTCTCAGGCGCCTGAGGGACGGTCTGTTGAAAGAGCCGGGTCCCTGCCGTTCGGCAGGGACCCGGCTCTTTGACTTGCTGCTGTTTCCGTCATGTGCTCGCGGGTTGCGGAAGCATTCACTTGCGGGAATAGACTGGAAGAATTAAATCGGTCGTGAGGGGTACTTCTGTGGAAGAACGTGCGACGTCGGCACCGCCGGCGGGCGGGGAAGACGGTCACAGCTCAGTGGCGGTTCCAGCAACAAGCGTGGCTGGGCGGCCTGCCGCTGTCCCCGTTGATGCCCCGGGCGCGCGCCCGACCTTCCCGGGCCGTCGTGAGCGTACGCGGTCCCGTCTGGCCCGCCTCACCGGACGCGGGGTCGCACCCTATTCGCCCATCCTTGAGCCCTTGCTGCGCACGGTCCGGGCAAATAATCCCAAGGAAGACTTCGACCTGATCCAACGGGCTTTCGCCGTTGCTGAGCGGAGCCACCAGGGACAGAAGCGCAAGAGCGGTGATCCCTACATCACCCACCCCGTGGCAGTTGCCACCATCCTTGCCGAACTGGGCATGACCGGGACCACCTTGGCTGCGGCCCTGCTCCATGACACTGTGGAGGACACTCCCTACACGCTGGCCGACCTCACCAGGGATTTCGGACCGGAAGTCGCCATGCTGGTGGATGGCGTAACCAAGTTGGACAAGGTGAGCTTCGGGGAGGCCGCCCAGTCAGAAACCGTCCGCAAGATGGTTGTCGCCATGGCCAAGGACATCCGCGTCCTGATGATCAAGCTGGCGGACAGGCTTCACAACGCCCGGACCTGGCGCTTTGTTTCCGCTGAATCTTCATCGCGGAAGGCCCGGGAAACGCTGGAGATCTTCGCGCCGTTGGCTCACCGGCTGGGCATGAACACCATCAAATGGGAACTCGAAGACTTGTCGTTCGCGGCGCTTTATCCCAAGGTCTACGAGGAAATCGTCCGCATGGTCGGGGACCGGACTCCGGAGCGCGAAAAGAGCCTCAGCGTTATCCGTAACCAGATCGCCGACGACCTCAGGACGGCAAGGATCAAGGCCACCATTACCGGACGGCCCAAACACTACTACTCGATCTACCAGAAGATGATCGTCAGGGATAAGGACTTTGACGACATCAACGACCTCATGGGCGTCAGGGTCCTGGTCGATTCGGTCCGTGACTGTTACGCAGCGCTCGGAACGCTGCACTCCCGATGGAATCCACTGCCTGGGCGGTTCAAGGATTACATCGCGATGCCCAAGTTCAACATGTACCAGTCGCTGCATACGACCGTCATCGGACCCGGCGGCAAACCGGTCGAAATCCAAATCCGCACCCACGAGATGCATCGCAGGGCCGAGTACGGTGTTGCGGCGCACTGGAAGTACAAGGACCAGCCAAACCGCACGGCGGTAGGCCCGGGCAGCCCCCGCGACGGTGACATGGGGTGGCTGCGTTCCCTCGTGGACTGGCAGCAGGAAACATCCGATCCCGGGGAGTTCCTGGATTCGCTGCGCTATGAGATCAACGCCCGTGAGGTCTTCGTCTTCACGCCCAAGGGGGAGGTCATGGCCCTTCCTGCGGGATCCACGCCGGTTGACTTCGCCTACGCGGTGCACACGGAGGTGGGGCACAGGACCATCGGTGCCCGCGTCAACGGCAAGCTCGTTCCATTGAACAGCGAATTGAACCACGGCGACTGGGTGGAAATTTTCACCTCGAAGGCCGAAGGTGCAGGTCCCAGCCAAGACTGGCAGCATTTTGTGAAGTCTGCGCGTGCGCGCAACAAGATCCGGCAGTGGTTCACCAAGGAACGCCGCGAGGAAGCCATCGACCGCGGCAAGGACATGCTCACCCGCGCCATGCGGAAGCAGAACCTTCCGCTGCAGCGCCTGATGACACACGATGCTTTGTCTTCGGTTGCAGAGGACTTCCACTACGTCGACATCTCCGGACTCTACGCGGGGGTTGGTGACGGCCACACCTCGGCGCAGTCCGTCATGGAAAAACTCATGGAGCAACTCGGCGGCCATGAAACTCCTGACGAGGACCTGGACGAGGTCAGCATCCCCACGCAGGTGGCCAAGTCCAAGTTCTCCGATTCCGGCGTGATCGTCCGTGGCGTGGGAGACGTGTGGGTCAAGCTTGCCCGGTGCTGCACCCCCGTTCCTCCGGATCCGATCCTCGGTTTCGTGACGAGGGGTTCAGGTGTTTCCGTACACCGGACCGACTGCACCAACGTTGCGGGGCTTAGGGACCAGCCGGACAGGATTGTCGAAGTGGAATGGGCCCCCACCCAGTCCAGCGTCTTCCTGGTGGAAATACAGGTGGAGGCCTTGGACCGGAAGTCACTGCTCTCGGACGTTACCCGGGTTCTCTCCGACAACCATGTCAACATCCTGGCTGCCTCGGTCCATACCTCGAGCGACAGGGTTGCGATCTCCAAGTTTGCCTTCGAGATGGGCGATCCCAAGTACTTGCACCACGTCCTGAGCGCAGTTCGCCGCATCGATGGCGTTTTTGATGTCTACCGCACCACGGGGAACCGTCGCCGCAGCTAGGAATCGAGTTTGGCGAGCGTTGCCAAGGCCCGCCTTTTGTGGGGCAAGCGCGGCGATGCCTCCACCGCGAGGGTGAGCAGGCGCTGCCGGACTCCGAGCTCCGGCTTCTCTAGCATCGAGCGCAAGGCTGGCAGCGCATGCTCCTCTTCGACGTGCAATGCCACGTCCGCCGCCGTGCGCAGCGGACTGCTGACCAGCATTCCGCCAAGGCTGACAACATCGAGGCTGCCAAGACGGACTTCATGGAGACTGCACCCGCGGGCACCACGAAGGCTCGAAATCCGGTGTTTGGCATCCACCAGCAGTGATACCCGACCGGGAGCAGGGGCACAGCCATAGATCCACGCGGCAGTGAGCCTTCCGGCAACGACCTTGGTGCGCATTTTCGTCGGGACCGTCAGGGCTGCCGCACGCGCCCGCAACCGTGCTGTGACGGTGATACCAGGGGCCGCGTAGCTCTTCGCGAAGACCGGCAGGAGTATGCCATCCGAGGCCATGCTCTGCAGCTCAGGCCAGGTGAAGATCTTTCCGGCGGAGTAAAGCTCGTGGAGGACGGGTTCTTGTAATTGCGCGGCAGAAAGGGCTTGGGCTTGGACCATTCACTGATCATTTCCTTTGGCGTGGAAATGAGTACAGGCCCCGCGCCGGCTATGTGGATAAACCGGTACGGGGCCTGTTACAGCTCAGGAACGACTACGCGAGATCGCTGGCCGAACGCTGGATCTGGTCCAGCCATGCCTGGCGGGCTTCAAGCGCCTCACGTGCTGCGTTGATCTTGCGCTGGTCACCGGCCTTCTCGGCCTTCTCAAGGTCGTCCTTCAAGCCTGCAATCGCGGACTCAAGCTGGGAGAGGGCACTGTTGGTGCGGGCCTTGGTTTCCGGGTTGCTGCGGCGCCATTTCTCGTCCTCGGCCTCGCGGACCGCATCCTCCACCTTACGGAGACCGGCTTCGATCCGGCCCATGTCCGCACGCGGAACCTTGCCGGCATCTTCCCAGCGGTCGCGGATGGATTGCAGCGCCTTCTTGGCGGCATTGAGGTCGCTGATCGGCAGCAGTGCCTGGGCCTCTGCAACCAACTGTTCCTTCACGGCGAGGTTGGCCGTGTACTCCTGGTCAATCTGGTCGTTGGCCGCCTGGCGGTTGCTGAAGAACACGTCCTGCGCTGCACGGAAACGCGCCCAAAGTGCGTCGTCGTCCTTGCGGCTTGCCCGCGGAGTTGCCTTCCACTGGTCCATAAGCCGGCGGTATTCACCGGCGGCGTAACCCCAGTCCGTGGACGAGGACAAAGCCTCCGCCTCGGCGATGAGGGCTTCCTTGGCCGCTTTCGCGGCGGAATTGTTGCTGTCCAGCTGGCTGAAGTAGGCGCGGCGGTGGCGGTCGAAAACCGTACGTGCCGAGCGGAACCGCTTCCACAGGGCGTCCTCGTTGCTTCGTCCGAGCCGGATTCCGCTCTTCTGGGCGGCCTTCCAGGTTTCGAACAGCTCATTCATGCGCGCACTGGAAGTCTTCCACTGAATTTGTGCCGGATCCTGGCCCGCAATCGCTTCGGCCTCGGAAACGATGGCCTCCCGTGCGGCGAGTTCGTTGGCCCGGACGGCGTCATGCGCTGCCTTCTCGGACTTCTCGAGTTCCACGATCTGGGATGACAGGGTGTCCAAGCGTGCTTCGGCCGAGCGGATGTCGCCCACCATGTTGCGCTCTGCGAGCTGTTCGCGGAGGTGCGAAACGGTCTTCTGCATGTCGGTTGCAGGAGCCTTGGACTCCACACGGTGTTCCAGCAGCACTACTTGGGCGATGACGTCGTCGAACTTCCGGGCGAAGTAGCCCAAAGCCTCGTCGGGGCTCACGCCGGGGTACTGCCCTACAGCGATTTCCTCACCATCGAGCTTGAGGAAGACATGACCGTCACCCTCAGCGCGTCCCCACTTGGCAGCCTCGGCCAACGACGCGGCGGAAACTGCCGGAGCGGCAGGTACGACGGCGGCCGGCGCCTTGGGGCGGGCAGCGAAAGCTGCGGGGGAGGGGGCGGGGCGGGTTGCAGCGGGCTTGGCTTCTGCTTCGCGGGCAGGGGCCGTGGCTTCCGTTTCCGTGCCGTTTGTCTCGGCCGCTTCGACGGCTTCTTCGTTGCTCACTGCTGCTGTTTCGTCGGATTTCTGACTGTCTGTCACCGCTAAAAGTCTTTCGCTTGGAGGGACTGCTAAGGTAATGCACCCCGGGCCGGGGCCTGGAGCCGGTTACTTCAGTGAGAAAGAGTCTATCGTGACAGGTGCCACAGGGGCGCCGTCGTTGTTGGCTGCGCCGGCTTTCAAGCCTGCGGCCGCGATCTTCGTGACCACGTCCAGCCCACTGGTGACCTTGCCCACCACGGTGTAGCCGCCCGCCGAATCGGCGGGGATGGTGGTGTCCTTGTAGACAATGAAGAACTGGTGTCCGTTGCCGTAAGCGTCGTTCCCGGTCCGGGCAACGGCGATCGTTCCAGCGGGGTACTTGTTGTCGGCCGGAGTGTTCTCCAGGGGGCCCCACCGGTAACCGGGGTCGTCCGCGCCGTCCGCGCTCTTTGCGCCGCACTGCAGAAGGCCGAAGGTTTCGGCCGTAGTCAGTCGGTGGCAGGAAGCACCGTTGTAATACCCGGAGTCGCTGAGCGACTTGAGGACTGCCGCGGCCTGCGGCGCCGCAGATCCGTCCAGTTGCACGCCCACAACACCACTGTTGAGGGTGAGCTCGCCCGTGAAGGTCTTGCCGGCAGCGGTGTCGGCGCTGGGGACGTCCGCGCTGTTGGAAGCTGCCGGGGATGCCGACGGAGAGCTGAGTCCCGCCTGGGCGGCCGCGAATTCCGCTTCGGTGGGATTTGAGCTGAAGACGGTCAGCTGGAGGACGACGGCAAGGACCAACGCAGTGGCACCTGCGCCCGCTGCGAGCACGTTGTCGCGCTTGCGGCGCTTGCCTTGCTGTTGCCGCAATTCGCGCTTGGCTTCCATCTGCCGGATACGCCGACGGGCTTCGCGGTCATCCCGCGACCTTGTTGCCAAGAGTCCTCCTGATTGTGTCCACGATGAACGGCCGCCTGGCTGTCCGGGGCGTGCTGTATTAGAAGTGCACGCGAGGAAAGCATAAACTGGCTGCCGCACATAGTTTATGCATGACCGCCTGTGCTCCTGCCCAATAAACACTGAATGAACGTTTATTGCCGGCAACGCAGAATCGGCGGCCGGCTTTCTTCAAGGAGACAATCCCACCATGGCACGTACCGCCTCCCTGTCCGGATTCCCCGAGTGGCTTCCCCAGGAGCGGTTGGTGGAACTCCATGTACTGGATACGCTCCGGAAGACTTTTGAACTCCACGGATTTTCATCAATTGAAACCCGTGCGGTGGAGACCGTTGGACAGCTTTTGCGCAAAGGCGAAATCGACAAGGAAGTCTATGGCCTCAGCAGGTTGCAGGACGACGAAGGTGAACCGGCAAAGGCGGACCGGGCGGATCCGAATGCCCTGGCCTTGCATTTTGACCTGACGGTTCCCTTTGCCCGCTATGTAGTGGAGAACGCCGGGTATCTGGCATTTCCCTTCCGTCGGTACCAGATCCAGAAGGTCTGGCGGGGCGAGCGTCCGCAGGAGGGTCGCGCCCGCGAATTCACGCAGGCCGATATCGACGTTGTGGGTGACGGCGAGCTTCCCTTCCGTTATGACGTTGAAATCGCCTTGGTCATTGCCGAAGCACTGAGTGCCCTGCCGATTCCGGACTTCCGGTTGCGGATCAACAACCGCAAGTTGGCGGAAGGTTTTTATCGCGGAATCGGCCTGACCGACACCGCCGGGGTCCTGCGGAGCATCGACAAGCTCGAGAAAATCGGGGCAGAGAAGGTCGCGGAGCTGCTGAAGAGTGAACTTGGTGCCACTGACGAACAGGCGGCGCTTGCCCTGCAGCTTGCAACGATCCGCACCGAAGACACGTCGTTCGTTGCCGAAGTCAGGGCGCTGGGCGTAAAGGATGAACTCCTGGAGGAGGGCCTGGGTGAACTCGAACAGGTCATCGAGGCCGCTGTTCACCGTGTGCCCGGGAAGGTAGTGGCGGACCTCAGCATCGCCCGCGGCCTTGACTATTACACCGGCACGGTCGTGGAGACCGTCCTTGTTGGCCACGAGCAGCTCGGTTCGATTTGCTCCGGTGGCCGCTATGACGCGCTGGCTAGCAAGGGAAACCGGAAGTTCCCCGGCGTTGGCCTGTCCATCGGCGTGACGCGGCTTGTGTCCCGCATCCTGAGCCAGGAATTCGCCACGGCATCGCGTTCGGTCCCCACCGCCGTCCTGGTTGCACTGAACCACGACGACAGCTGGTCCGCCGCCCAGGATGTTGCCGCCCAGCTTCGCAGCCGCGGCATCGCAACCGAGGTGGCGGCCAAGGCCGAGAAATTCGGTAAGCAGATCAAGTTCGCTGACCGTCGCGGCATCCCCTTCGTTTGGTTTACGGATGAAGATGGCAAGCACCAGGTCAAGGACATCCGGTCAGGCGAGCAGGTGGACGCCGATCCAGCCGCCTGGACGCCGTCGGACGATGATCTGTATGTGCGTGTCACCACTGCCTGACATCCCGTAGACCGGGGCCGCCACGGGGGCGGGTAAACTCGGACGGGACGTCTTAGCGGACATCCCTCAAAAAATTCATGCTGAAAGGAATGCTGTGCTGCGCACACATGACCTCGGATCGCTTCGTTCCGAGCACATTGGAGAAACCGTTACCCTGGCCGGCTGGGTGGGCCGCCGCCGTGATCACGGTGGCGTCGCATTCGTCGACCTCCGTGACGCGTCCGGTGTGGCACAGGTGGTTGTCCGCGAAGAAGAGGTGTTCCACGGCCTGCGGAACGAGTACGTCCTCCAAGTGACCGGAACCGTCAGCAAGCGCCCCGAAGGCAACGAGAACCCGGCCCTGGCGACGGGCGAAATCGAGGTCATTGCCGAGAAGGTCGTGATCCTGAACACCTCGGACCCCCTGCCGTTCCAGATCGACGAACACGTCGAGGTGGGCGAGGAAGCCCGTCTGAAGCACCGTTACCTCGACCTCCGCCGTCCCGGCCCTGCACGCAACCTCCGTTTGCGTTCCGAGGCCAACCGCGTTGCGCGCGAACTGCTGCACCAGCGCGGCTACGTGGAGATCGAAACGCCCACGCTGACGCGTTCGACGCCGGAAGGCGCCCGCGACTTCCTGGTGCCGGCGCGCCTCGCGCCGGGTTCCTGGTACGCCTTGCCGCAGTCGCCGCAGCTCTTCAAGCAGCTGCTCCAGGTGGGCGGCTTTGAGAAGTACTACCAGATCGCCCGCTGCTACCGTGACGAAGACTTCCGCGCGGACCGCCAGCCGGAGTTCACGCAACTGGACATCGAGGCCAGCTTCGTTGACCAGGACGACATCATCGAGCTCGGCGAAGCCGTTGTTAGGGCCCTCTGGCAGCTGATCGACGTTGAGGTCCCCACGCCCATCCGCCGCATGACCTACCTGGACGCCATGGCCAAGTACGGTTCGGACAAGCCTGACCTGCGTTTCGGCCTCGAGTTGACGGAACTGACGGAATTCTTCAAGGACACCAACTTCGGCGTCTTCAAGGCTCCGTACGTCGGCGCCGTGGTGATGCCCGGCGGAGCCTCGCAGGCCCGCCGTGCCCTGGATGCCTGGCAGGAATGGGCCAAACAGCGTGGCGCCAAGGGCCTTGCGTATGTCCTTTTCAAGGAAGACGGCGAACTCGCCGGTCCGGTGGCCAAGAACCTTACCGAACAGGAACGTGCGGGTCTGGCCGACGCCGTCGGCGCCAAGCCGGGCGACTGCATCTTCTTTGCCGCCGGCGAGAAGACGGCATCCCGCGCACTCCTGGGCGCTGCCCGCGTGGAGATCGGCCACCGCACCGGCCTGATCGATCCCAAGGACTGGGCTTTCGTGTGGATCGTCGACGCCCCGATGTTCGAGCCGGCTGCCGCTGCGGTTGCTTCCGGCGACGTCGCCGTCGGCAGCGGCCAGTGGACGGCAGTCCACCACGCCTTCACATCGCCCAAGCCCGAGTTCCTGGACACGTTCGACCAGGATCCGGAATCGGCCCTGTCCTATGCCTACGACATTGTGTGCAACGGCAACGAAATCGGCGGCGGTTCCATCCGTATCCACCAGGCCGATGTCCAGGAGCGGGTCTTCAAGCTCATGGGCCTGGACAAGGAAGACGCCGAGACCAAGTTCGGCTTCCTCCTGGAAGGCTTCAAGTACGGCGCTCCTCCGCACGGTGGCATCGCCCTCGGCTGGGACCGCGTGGTTTCCTTGCTGGCCGGCGTCGACTCCATTCGTGATGTTATTGCCTTCCCCAAGTCCGGCGGTGGCTACGATCCGCTCACGGCTGCCCCCGCGCCCATCACGCCGCAGCAGCGGAAGGAAGCGGGCGTCGACTTCAAGCCGGAGTCCAAGCCTGCCGCCAAGCAGGACACCAAGTCCGAGTAAGCAACTTCGAAGGCTCCCCGTCGCATGCGGGGAGCCTTCGCCGTTGGCGCCAACCCTTTCGAGAAAGGTTTACCGGGGCATGCTGGATCAAGTGTTGATCGAGAACCTCATGGACTCGGCGTGGCCCGCCCGCGAACGGGAGGATGCAGACGGCTGGGTACTCAGGGCTTCGGAAGGTGTGACACAGCGGGCCAATTCCGTGTGGCCACGGGATATTTCCGCCGACGTCCCCGGAACCGAACTGGCCGGGTGCGTCCGCGAAGCGGCAGGGTGGTACCGGCGTCGCCGTTTGCCGCTCATCTTCCAGGTTTTCGATGACGCCCGCAGCGCCGGGTTGAACGGCGTCCTTGACGGTCTGGGCTTCACGCGCCAGTCCGAGACCCTCATCATGGTCCGCGGGACCGAGCACCTCCCGGCGGCGGGACGCGGGGTCGAAGGGGGCGGAGGCGTCGAGCTGTCCGGAGAGCCCACCGAGGACTGGCTCCGGCTGTGGTGGTCAGTGGACGGCCGGGGTGGCGAGCATGAACTGGATATTGCCCGCGGCATCCTTTCGGGTTGCCCTGCCGTCTACGCCCTGGTGAGGGACGACGACGGCCGGCCCGCCGCCGTCGGGCGCCTCGCCGTGGTGGACGGTTGGGGCGGACTTTACGGGATGGCGACGGCGGAAACCCACCGAAGGCGCGGCCTTGCCACTAAAGTGTTGGCTGCTTTGCTTAACGAGGGCAGCACTCTGGGCCTGAAGGGTTTCTGGTTGCTTGTCACTGCGGCAAACCACAACGCCCAAAGCCTGTACAGGCAGGCGGGTTTCGAAGAATACGGCAGCTATCTCTACCGCCAGGCGCCGTTGCAGAGAGCCCTTTCCGGCTGCTAGGTCCTGCCGGGACCATCCGTGACGGTGATCCGGATGGCGCAGGCGTCGGCGGCTGCCTTGGGCAGGACCCCGGTCCGGGGTTCCTGGACATCGAGGAATGCCAGCCTGGTCCGGCTGGCCCAGAACCGCGACGCCGGGGCGTTGAGCGCCTGGTCCACAAGTGCCCTGTCGCCCCCGGGCACGATGTACTCGATCCGGTGCCCGCCAAAGATCCTGGCCAGGTTTTCGGCTGCCGCATCCGCCAAGGCATCGGCCTGGTTGGAACGGCGCCGGGCGAAACGCTGCTGGGATTGCCCACCTGCTGATGTGCGCGACTGGACGTAACGGTTGCCGCTCTTTGAGGCCAGTACTTTACTTCCGGACGCAGCCGCGACCACATAGCCGCCGCGTCGGACCAACACCAGGCCAAGGCCGCGTTCCTGGCTTGCCAGCGAGGCCAGCCGTTCCAGTTCATTGGCGCCGCGTCCGGGCCGCCCATCGACGGGCCACGGTGCACGCAGAAGGGCGGTGGTACCGTCGGCGGCACGCAGGAGCAGCCCGTCCCCGTCGAAATCCTGCTCCGTGGGGCCGTGGCTGGCCTCGAAGCGCTCTGTCCAACCTTGGAGGCGGGCAGCGCCAACCAAGGCCGTGCGGCTGTTGTTACGCGGCTCGCCGGGTTGCGGGCTGGGGGTCTGCCGGACCACGTCGATGTCTCCTTTGCTGGAACTATGAGTAGCCTATCCATGTGGAAGATCTCTTTGGTTCCGGCGCGGCAGAGGACGAATCCGAGGATTCTCCTGCCACCGGGGCAGTCACGGATGCCGGCTGGATGGCATCCCAGCGAAGCCCGCTGGCCGTGCGGATGCGTCCGCGGACCCTCGACGATGTGGTGGGTCAGCAACACCTTCTGGGCCACGGTTCGCCGCTCCGGCAGTTGGCCGCAGGAGCGGAGGCATCCGGCCCGGCCGGTCCGAGTTCCGTTATTCTCTGGGGTCCCCCGGGTACCGGGAAAACCACCCTGGCCCATGTCATCGCCAGGGGGCCCGGCCGGAAGTTCGTGGAACTCTCGGCCATTACCGCCGGCGTCAAGGACGTGCGGCGGGTGATGGATGAGGCATTGACCGCCAGGGACCTCTATAAAAAGACCACTGTCCTGTTCCTGGATGAGATCCACCGCTTCAACAAGGCGCAGCAGGATGCTCTGCTGCCCGGCGTGGAAAACAGGTGGGTGGTGCTGGTGGCCGCGACCACGGAAAACCCGTCCTTCTCCGTGGTTTCGCCCCTTCTCTCGAGGTCGCTCCTGCTGACCCTCAAGCCGTTGACCGATGACGACATTTCCGGCCTGCTGCAGCGTGCCGTGGCCGACGCCCGCGGCTTGGGCGGCCGTGTGGAACTTAGCCAAGAGGCCCTGGAGCATCTGGTAAGGCTTTCCGGCGGCGACGCCCGCAGGGCGCTGACCGCGCTTGAGGCAGCGGCCGGCGTGGCTTTCGGCGACAGCGCCGCCGTCGAAGCGGGCGGCACCGACGACGGCGAAGCGGGACTTGCCGACGACGGCGCACGGGGACTTGCCGACGACGTCGAACCGGTGCTGGTGGAACTGCGGCATACCGAACGGGCGCTTGACGCGGCCGCCGTGCGGTACGACCGCGCCGGCGACCAGCATTACGACGTGGCCAGTGCCTTCATCAAATCGATCAGGGGTTCGGATGTAGACGCGTCCCTGCATTATCTGGCCCGCATGCTGGAAGCAGGGGAGGACCCGCGGTTCGTTGCCCGGCGGATCGTGATTTCGGCAGCCGAGGATGTGGGCATGGCGGATCCAACTGCACTGCAAACCGCTGTGGCAGCGGCCCAGGCCGTCCAGCTGATCGGCATGCCGGAAGGGCGGATCATCCTGGCCGAGGCCGTGGTCCACCTCGCAACTGCCCCGAAGTCCAATGCGGCATACCTGGGCATCAACAAGGCGATCGCGGACGTGCGGGCGGGTTTTGGCGGCAGCATTCCCATGCACCTGAGGGACTCCCACTATCCCGGGGCCAAGCAGCTCGGCCACGGGCAGGCCTACAAGTACGCCCACGACGAGCCCCATGGTGTGGCGACCCAGCAGTATCCGCCTGACGACCTCGTGGGACGTGACTACTACCAGCCCACAGCCAACGGTGCTGAGCGCGATATCGCCGCAAGGCTTGAGCGGCTCCGCAAGATCGTCCGGGGCCGGTAGCACGGCCGGTACGGCTCTCCCGCCCCCTCCTGCATGGTAGGATTGATCTTCGTCTGGCATGACCCGACGCACAATCCCAGTGAAGTTTCTTCAATGGTGCTGTGCCGTGGGCCAGTAGCAAGAGGCAGCGGTTGGCCGATGCTCTCCCTGATGGAGGCCAGTAACACTGACACACCGCAGTAATTGGAAGGACACAAGTGGCTAACAACACTCGTGCTCGCCGTACCGCACGCCTCTCGCGTGCACTCGGCATTGCTCTGACCCCCAAGGCCGCCAAGTACATGGAGCGCCGCCCGTACGGCCCCGGTGAGCATGGCCGTGCCCGCAAGAAGCAGGACTCCGACTACGCCGTTCGTCTGCGCGAAAAGCAGCGTCTGCGCGCCCAGTACGGCATCCGCGAAGCCCAGATGACCCGTGCCTTCGAAGAAGCACGTCGCACCAAGGGCCTGACCGGTGAAAACCTGGTTGAGCTGCTCGAAATGCGTCTGGACGCCCTGGTGCTCCGTGCAGGCTTCGCCCGCACCATCGCCCAGGCCCGCCAGCTGGTTGTGCACCGCCACATCCTGGTTGACGGCATCCGCGTGGACCGCCCCTCCTTCCGCGTCAGTGAAGGCCAGCTCATCCACGTCCACAGCCGCTCCGAGGTCATGGCACCGTTCCAGGCAGCAGCAGCAGGTGCACACGTCCTGGCAACCACGCCGGCTTACCTCGACGTCAAGATCGAAGCTCTGCAGGCACGCCTCGTTCGCCGCCCCAAGCGCTCCGAGGTCCCCGTGATCTGCGAAGAGCAGCTCGTCGTCGAATTCTACGCACGCTAAATTCCGGCAGCGTATCCAAAGAAGCCCGTGGCACCAGCCACGGGCTTCTTTGTCTTTGCGGCCCGCGCACATTCCAGGTGAGGCCGGGCTCCATTTGTCTGTAATGTACTTGGGGGAGGCCTTGGCCGTGCCGGATCCGGCGGGTACAGGCAGCGCAACGATCCTAGGAGATGAATTTCTATGTCTGGTGGCGACATCGCCGGCCTGATTGCCGCAGGGGTCTTCGCGCTCCTGGTGCTGTTGCTGGCCGTGCCTATCTTGAAGCTCGGCGGCGTCTTTGACGAAGTCCGCACGTCCATCCGCTCCATCAGCGACGGTGCGGCGCCCCTGATGGACGAGGTGACCGCTACGGTTTCCACCACCAACCAGCAGTTGAAGAAGGTGGATGGAATCGCCTCCAACGTCTCGGACGCTTCGGCCAACATTTCGGCGCTGTCCTCCTTGGTTGCAGCCACCGTTGGTTCCCCGCTTATCAAGGTTGCCGCCTTCAGTTACGGTGTCCGTTCGGCATTCGCCGGACGGCGTGCCCCTTCTTCCGGCCGCCGCAGCCGCTGACCTGACGGGAGAACAGGACTCATGAAGAGAATCGTGTGGATGGGCATCGGCGTCGCGATCGGCGTCATTGCTTTCAAGAAATTCAACGAAGCACAGGCGAACATAGGTCCCGACGGACTCAACCGGGCGGTGGGCCGCCTGGCCGACGGCTTGTTCGATTTCGCGGACGCTGTTCGGCTCGGCATGCACGAGCGTGAAGAGGACCTTCGGGCCGCCCTGGGCATCAACGAGGCCGGCAAGAGGTAACGCCGGGTTCGCCCCCGCGCCCGCAACAGGGCAGAATGGAAAGCTGCGGAACGGCGCCGGCCGGTACCGCGCACAACGCGTGCAGTAAATGAGAAGGGTAAGTAATCAGCAAATGAAGTCGCAGGAGATCACCAAGCGCTGGGTGGACTTTTTTGTCAGCAAGGGTCACACAGCCGTTCCCTCCGCGTCGCTCGTTTCCAGCGACCCGTCTCTTCTGTTCACCGTGGCCGGCATGGTGCCGTTCATCCCTTATCTCACGGCCCGCGAAGAGCCGCCCTACAGCCGGGCTACCAGTGTGCAGAAGTGCATCCGCACCGGCGATATCGAGGAAGTCGGCAAGACCGCCCGCCACGGCACGTTCTTCCAGATGTGCGGCAACTTTTCTTTTGGCGACTACTTCAAGGAAGACGCCATCAAGTTCGCTTTCGAGCTGCTCACCAAGAGCGTTGACGACGGCGGTTATGGACTTCCGGCCGAGCGCCTGTGGGTGACGGTCTACGAGGAAGACGACGAAGCCAAGGAACTCTGGCTGAAGAACACCGGCATTCCGGCCGAGCGGATCCAGCGCATGGGTAAGTCTGACAACTACTGGCACACCGGCCAGCCCGGCCCTGCAGGACCGTGCTCGGAAATCTATTACGACCGCGGTCCGGAATATGGGATCGAAGGCGGCCCCATCGCTGACGAAACCCGTTACATCGAGATCTGGAACCTCGTGTTCATGCAGTACCAGATCGAGAATGTCCGCTCGAAGGTGGACTTCGACATCGTGGGTGAACTGCCCAACAAGAACATTGACACCGGCCTTGGCATGGAACGCCTCGCGATGATCCTCCAGGGTGTGGAGAACATGTACGAGACCGACCAGGTCCGTCCCGTCATCGACAAGGCAGCCGAGTTGTCCGGCAAGGAGTACACCTCGGCCGAGACGGCTGAGGATCCGCACCACACGGACGATGTCCGGATGAGGGTCGTGGCCGACCACATCCGCTCGGCACTGATGCTTATTGCCGATGGCGTTGCCCCGTCGAACGAAGGCCGCGGCTACGTGCTGCGCCGCTTGATCCGCCGCGCTGTCCGGGCCATGCGCCTGCTTGGTGTCGAGTCGGCCTGCCTCCCGGAGCTGCTTCCCGTCTCGCGTGACGCCATGAAGGGCGTATACCCGGTAGTGGACACGGACTTTGCCCGGATCAGCCGCATCGCCTACGCCGAAGAAAAGGCCTTCCTGCGCACCATTGCCTCCGGTACCGCACGCCTCGAGGACGCAGTGGCGGAATCCAAGGCCGCTGGTGTGCCGTTGTCCGGTGCCGATGCGTTCACCTTGCACGATACTTACGGATTCCCCATCGACCTGACGCTGGAAATGGCTGAAGAAGCCGGGCTCAAAGTGGATGAGGCAGGATTCCGTGCCCTCATGCTGGAACAGCGCCAACGCGCCCAGGCCGACGCCAAGGGCAAGAAGGGCGGCCACGCCGACCTCGCCGCGTACCAGGAGCTGCTGGGCGAGGGCGACACCGTCTTCACCGGCTACGACGAATTGGAAGGCGAGTCACGGGTTCGCGGCATCGTCAGCGGCGGCCGCCGGATCAGTCATGCCTCCACGGGTGACGAGATCGAGCTCGTCCTCAACGAAACTCCGTTCTATGCCGAGGCCGGCGGCCAGTCAGCGGACACCGGCCTGATTACCGGCGATGGGTTCGTGGTGGAAGTCCTGGACGTCCAGCGTCCCGTCAAGGGCCTGAGCGTCCACAAGGCGATCGTCCGCGAGGGCGAGATCGCCGGCGACGCCCTGGTGCGTGCCGCCGTCGACCGTGAACGCCGCCACGCAGCAGAGCAGGCTCACACCGGAACGCACATTGTGCACGCCGCCCTCCACCAGATCCTCGGGCCGGAAGCCACCCAGCGCGGCTCCTTCAACAAGGCCGGGTACCTGCGCTTCGACTTCGCCTGGGGTGAAGGCCTCAGTGCCGCCACCCGCTCGGAAATCGAAGAAGTATCCAACATCGCCATCCGGAACAACTATCGGGTGGATACCAAGGTGATGGGCCTGGCAGAGGCCAAGGCGCTCGGCGCCATGGCACTGTTCGGTGAAAACTACGGCAGCGAAGTGCGCGTGGTGGAGATCGACGGCGCCTGGTCCCGTGAGCTTTGTGGTGGCACCCACGTGTCAAACACGTCCCTCATCGGCAGCCTGTCGCTGCTGGGGGAGCAGTCCGTTGGTTCCGGGAACCGCCGTGTCGAGGCGTTCGTCGGACTGGACGCTTTCCGCCACCTCGCTGCCGAACGTGCTTTGGTCACCGAGCTCACGGAGCTGCTCAAGGTTCCCTCCGGCCAGTTGGCCGACCGGATTTCCAGCACCTTGAACAAGCTCAAGGCCACGGAGAAGGAGTTGGACCGCCTCCGCAAGGAGCAACTCGCAGCTGCTGCCGCAAACCTTGTTGGAACTGCGCGCGATGCAGCCGGTGTGCGGGTCATCGCCCACGACGCCGGCCAGGTAGGTGGCGCGGACGATCTCCGGAACCTCGCCCTGGACCTGCGTAACCGATTGGGTTCCGAGGCTTCCACCGTGGCAGTAGCGGGTGTCAGCAACGATCGGCCGATCATCCTGGTCGCAACCAACGAGGCCGCACGTGAAATCGGCGTGAAGGCAGGTGCGCTGGTGAAAATCGCGGCCGGAATCCTCGGCGGGGGCGGCGGAGGCAAGGACGACGTCGCCCAGGGCGGCGGCACGGACGCCGGGAAGGTCACCGACGCCCTCTCCGCCGTCGTTGATGCGATAGGCAAGCGCTGACGGTGGGTTCCACTACTAACGCCGGCGTCTACCCCCGCGGCATCAAGCTGGGAGTGGACGTCGGCACCGTCCGGGTGGGGGTGGCAGTCTCCGACCCTGACGGCATCCTCGCCACGCCGTTGAAGACCATCGGACGGGACACAAAGAAGAACTCCGATATCGGTGTCCTCGTGAAGCACGCGGCGGAGCTCCAAGCCGTCCAGGTTTTTGTGGGCCTGCCGCGCACCATGAAAGGCGAGGAACGGGGGTCCGCGCAGATGGCCGGGGCCTATGCCGAACTGTTGGCAGAAGCCCTGCTTCGTGCCGGATTGGACGTCCTGGTCAACCTCGTGGATGAGCGTTTATCCACCGTTACGGCGCACCGCAACCTGCACGAAGCTGGCATGAGCAGCAAGAACCACCGTAAAGTGGTTGATCAGGTTGCTGCTGCAGGAATACTCCAGCACGCAATCGACATGCAAAAAGCCAGAGGAACGGACGTAGGCCGCCGCGTGCAGGCGCAGTCCGATGTACCCAGCAGCGCCCCAACGCCGCGGGACGCCTCCGGCAGTGAACCAGATTCTTCTACGAGGGGACTGCAACTGTGAGCCCGGTCAACAACGACCCCTCCAGCGGTGCGAGCAGCGGTGGCATGCCGCTGACCCGCAAGGAATTGCGTGCGCGGGAACGATTCCTCGCCACGCAGAACCAGAACGTGGTACCCGTTCCGGAGGCCACGCCAGGCGAAGCAGGTGCTCCCGCCGAGGCGGAGCCCGAACTGCCCCGTCCCGTGCCTGCGGTCCCCAATGCCGCAGGCGCGCAGCGTTCTTTTGCAGCGCCGCCTACCGTGGTGCCTCCTGTTCCGGACGCCGCCCCGGCCAGCGCTCCGGAGCCCGTCGCGGCAGAGTCCGAGGCAGCCCGGGAGCCCGTGGCCGCAACGGAAGACTCCACCACCCACATGCCCGCTGTGGTCCACGCATATGCCGGCCATATCGACGCCGGGACAGGCACGGGGAGCCGGATTCCCGACCATGGGCAGGACCCGTCCCACGGACCCGACCACCACCAAGGCCCAACGGAACAGGAAGTGGGCACGGTCCACGACGTCCACCAAGAACAGGCGGACCACGAGGTCCACCCTGACCTTGAGGTCCACGACGTCCACCCCGACCACGAGGTTCACGACGTCCACCACCCCGATCACGAGGTCCACGCGGACCACGGATTAATCCCCGCCGACGGGATCCACCCGGACCACGCCAGCCACTACGACTACGAAGAGCACCACGAGGTCCACCCCGAGGACCACCACGGGCTTGCCGAGGAGCATGAGCACGAGTTCCTTCCCGCAGTGGAGACGCCGGTGTCCAAGGCTGCTGCCCGCAAGGCCCGCCGTCGTCGTCGTATCCTCGCGCTGCTGATCACGCTGGGTGTCTTCGTTGCCGCGATCGCTATCGGGGCGCAGTTCCTCAAACCGCTTCTAGGCATGGACAAGGTGACTGATTACCCGGGTCCAGGTACAGGCTCAGTCACAGTCACAGTCCCCGAAGGCGCAGGTCCCAAGCAGGTTGCCGCCGATCTTGCATCGAAGAAGGTCGTTGCCGACGCCGACAGCTTCGTGAAGGCTTTCGTGGCCGAGGGTGGCGTTTTGTCGCCCGGGGACTTCACCTTCAAGACGGAGATGAAGAACTCCGATGCGGTCGCCATCCTCTCCAACAAGGACGCCTCCAAGGTCATCTACTTTGCCTTGAGCGCGGGCCTCCGGATCAATGAATCGCTGGATGCCATTTCCAAGGGGTCCGGAATCCCGATCCAGCAGCTCAACGCCCTCAACCAGGCGCCGGGACAGTTCGGGCTCCCGGCCAAGGCGAAGAACCTTGAGGGCTTCCTTGCCCCCGGTGAGTACCGTTTCCCGCTGGGAACCTCCGGTAAGGACATCATCCAGAGCCTGGTGAAGGCCACCTTGGATGAACTCAAGGCCCAGGGCGTCACGGACCCTGCAAAGCAATACGACGTCGTGACGATCGCCAGCATTGTCCAGGCGGAGGGCGGCCAAGCCGATTACGGCAACGTTGCGGGCGCCATCTACAACAGGCTCAAGCCGGACAACAAGGAGACCAACGGACTGATCCAGTCCGATGCCACGGTGACTTACGGGCTGGGCAAGAAATCCTTCCACCTGACCGACGAAGAGAAGGCCGACAAGTCGAACACGTACAACACGTACGCAAACGTGGGCTTGCCTGCCGGTCCCATCGGTTCTCCGGGCAAGACCGCAATCGATGCCGCGGCCAAGCCGACGCCGAACGACTACCTCTACTGGGTGACCATCAACCTCGATACGAAGGAAACCAAGTTCTCCAAGACGCTGGCCGAGCACAACACCTACGTTGAGCAGTACAACGCTTGGTGCGCGGCCAACGCAGGACGCTGCGTGTGAGCCGCCGGGCCGCGGTTCTTGGACACCCGATCTCCCACTCGAAGTCTCCGGCGATGCACACTGCCGCGTATGCGAAGCTCGGGGTGGACATCGAGTATTCGGCGATCGACCTGACCGCCGAAACGCTGCCTTCCTTCATGGAATCGGTCAGGCGCGATGCCGCATGGTGCGGGCTCTCGGTGACCATGCCGTTGAAGACCGCCATGGTCCGGGAGGTCGATGAGCTCCGTGGAGCCGCCGCCCACCTGGGGGTCCTGAACACGGTTGCATTTGAGGACGACGGCGGTTCGGTCCGTCGGGTTGGCTACAACACCGATGTTCCGGGCATCGTGGAGGCGGTTCGGCACGCGGGCCTTGCCTCGACGGCCCGGGCGGCCGTGCTCGGTGGGGGTGGTACTTCAGCCGCAGCGATCGCGGCTGTGCACGCGCTTGGGGCAGTCCACGTGGACGTCTTCGTGCGGGATGTAGCACGGGCCGCAGAAGCCCGGGACGCCGCTGCCGCCGTCGGACTTTCCTTGTCGGTAAGGCCGCTGGCCGAGGCGGCTACCGCCGTGGCAGCCTGCGACCTGGTGGTTTCGACGTTCCCGCCGCGCGCGGCGGATGCCTTGGCGGAGGAGATTTCAGCACTTCCGAACACCGCGGGCGGCGTCTTGCTCGATGTTGCCTATGATCCATGGCCCAGCCGACTGGCAGAGGCATGGCAACGGCACGGCGGAAAAGTGGTTCCCGGGCTGGAGATGCTGATGTACCAAGCGGCGGAGCAGATCCGTCTCTTTACCGGACGCGAAGTGGATGCCGCCGTCATAGATGTGATGTGCGACTCAGTCGGGCTTCCCCGGCGGGTGTTCTAGAGGCCTTACATGGCAGGATTGGTTATATGTTGCGTTGGTTGACTGCCGGTGAATCCCACGGTCCGGCTTTGATCGGAATTGTTGAAGGTGTGCCCGCTGGTGTTGAACTCACCAGTGGGCAGATTCGCGACGCCCTGGCGCGCCGTCGCCTGGGGTACGGCCGTGGTGCCCGCATGAAGTTTGAGCAGGACGAGGTCACCATCATGGGTGGCGTGCGCCATGGGATCACCCAGGGCGGCCCTGTGGCCATCCAGGTAGGAAACACCGAGTGGCCCAAGTGGGAGCAAATCATGTCTGCCGACCCCGTGGACGAAGCGCTCCTTGCGGACCAGGCCCGGAACGCTCCGCTGACCCGACCGCGTCCCGGACACGCAGATTTCACCGGTATGCAGAAGTACGGATTCGATGAGGCCCGTCCGGTCCTGGAACGGGCAAGCGCCCGCGAGACCGCTACGCGCGTGGCGCTCGGCACCGTCGCTGCACAGTTCCTGAAGCAGCTTGGAGTCGAGCTCGTCAGCCACACAGTCTCCATCGCCAGCGTGGCTGTCCCGGAAGGCCGTCCGTTGCCCTTGCCCGGCGACGTGATCGCCCTGGATGCGGATCCGCTGCGCTGCTTTGACCGTGAAACCTCCGATGCGATGGTGGCCGAGGTGGATGCCGCGCATAAGGAAGGCGAAACCCTGGGCGGCGTCGTTGAGGTCCTGGCCTACGGGCTGCCCCCGGGACTGGGCAGCTATGTCCACTGGGACCGCAGGCTCGACTCGCGCCTGGCGGCAGCTCTCATGGGCATCCAGGCGATCAAGGGCGTTGAGGTTGGCGATGGCTTCCTGACCGCAGCCCGCCGCGGTTCTGCCGCCCACGACGAAATCGTCAAGGATGATGACGGCCGGATCGTTCGCCAAACCAACCGTGCCGGCGGCATCGAAGGCGGCATGAGCATTGGCGAGGTCCTGCGCGTCCGTGCCGCCATGAAGCCGATCGCCACAGTCCCGCGTGCTCTGCGCACCATTGACGTCAGCACGGGCGAGCCCGCGAAAGCCCACCACCAGCGTTCGGACGTTTGTGCCGTACCCGCCGCCGGCGTGGTCGCCGAAGCAATGGTGGCCCTGGTGCTGGCCGAGGCCATCACAGAGAAGTTCGGTGGCGACTCCGTCGCCGAGACAGCACGCAACCTGCAGAGCTACCTGGACAACATCCCGGCAACCCTGGACACGGTCGGCCGGTAGTGGCCCCCGTGATTCCGGGCGGCAGGATAGGCCGGCCCGTTGTCCTCGTGGGTCCAATGGCGGTGGGAAAGTCCGCCATTGGCCTGCAGTTGGCACAACAGCTCGATGTTCCATTCGTGGACACCGACGCCGTTGTGGTTGCTGCGCACGGCAGCATCGCGGACATCTTTGCCGGGCGCGGGGAACATGCATTCCGTGAGATCGAAGCCCGTGCGGTGGCCAAGTCGGTCGAATCCGCCAAGGAAGAGCCCGCCATCATCTCCCTGGGCGGAGGCGCGGTGTTGGACTCCGGCACACAGCAAATCCTGGGGGAGTGCATCGTGGTGTACCTGGAATGCGATGCCGAAACCGTGGCGGACAGGATCGCGCGGAATACCGGCCGGCCGTTGCTGCAGGGGGACGCCATGTCCCGTTGGGAAACCCTGTTTGCTGCCAGGCGGCCGGTCTACGAGCGCCTCGCGGACATTGTCCTGGATGTCAGGACCGGTTCCGTGGCGGAAATCGCCCTCCTGCTGGAGGAGCGGCTGCGCGAGCACGCAGCCTTGAAAGAGGAAGTTGAAAAGTGAGCAACGAAGCAACTGTCATCAAGGTCACCGGGCAATCTCCCTCTGACAATTACGATGTCGTCGTGGGTCGAGGACTCCTGGAGTCCCTGCCGGCGCGGCTCGGTGAACGTGTGCGCCGTGTTTTGGTCATCCACCCCCGCGCCCTGCGACTGACCGGCGATACCGTCCGTGACGAACTGGAGTCCGCGGGCTTCACTGCGCTCACTGCCGAGATCCCGGACGCCGAAGAGGGCAAGCACATCCAAGTTGCGGCGTTCTGCTGGCAGGTCCTGGGGCAGAACGATTTCACTCGATCCGACGCCATTGTGGCTGTCGGCGGAGGTGCCGTCACGGACCTGGCAGGCTTCGTTGCGGCCACTTGGCTGCGCGGCGTCAAAGTCATCCACATGCCCACGAGCCTGCTGGGCATGGTGGACGCTTCTGTTGGCGGCAAGACAGGGATCAACACCGCGGAAGGGAAGAACCTCGTGGGTTCGTTCCACCCGCCGGCAGCCGTCCTCGCCGATTTGGACACGTTGCAGACGCTCCCGAAAAACGAGCTCATTTCCGGCATGGCCGAGGTCATCAAATGCGGATTCATTGCAGACCCGGCCATTCTGGACCTCGTGGAGAAGAACACCGACGCAGTGTCCGACCCCGGTTCCGCAGTTATCCGTGAACTGATCGAGCGGGCCATTGCGGTGAAGGCCAATGTGGTCTCGCAGGACCTCAAGGAATCCGGACTCCGGGAAATCCTGAACTACGGACATACGCTCGGCCATGCCATTGAGCTGGTCGAGCGTTACTCATGGCGGCATGGAGCGGCCGTTTCTGTCGGCATGATGTTCGCCGCCGAGCTTTCCCGAAGCGTCGGGCGGCTGTCCGATGCCGACGCCGACCGCCACCGCACGATTTTGGAGAGCCTCGGGCTGCCCATCACCTACCGCAAGGACCGGTGGCAGGGCTTGCTGGACGGCATGCGCCGTGACAAGAAGTCGCGCGGGGACCTCCTTCGCTTCGTTGTCCTGGACGGTGTTGCAAAGCCCGGCATCCTCGACGTTCCCGATACGTCGCTGCTCTTTGCCGCATACCAGGAGATCGCATCATGACGGCCACTGTGGGAGAAGGCGTCAGCGACTGGCCAACAGCGGGCTTCCCCGGTGTCCGGATGAACCCGGACACGCTGTTGCCTGTCGTGGTCAACGAGGACGCCCTCGAGTCGGCCCTTGCGGCCTCCGAAGATCCGGCCGACCGGATAATGGCCCTGTTGCTGGAAAACCAGCCGAAAGAGGCCGCCGAGCTGTTGGCCGAGGCACGCTATAAGGACCCCGAGTCCTTCCGCCTCAGGATTTTTGAGGCTGAGGTCCATCGCGCAACCAACCGGCACGACCGCGCGGTCCAGTTGTTCCGGCAACTGCTCCACGAGGTGCAGGGCACCACCAAGGAAGCTGTCGTCCACCAGTACCTTGGCCGCGCTTTCTTTGTGAGCGGCAACGCCTTGGCTGCCTCGGAGGAGTTTGCCAGGGCCTTGGACCTGAGGGTTGCCATGGCCGCCGACGCTGCGTTGATCTACTCTTCGGCCGTTGCCTTGCAGCGCGCCCGGGACGTGGTGGAAGTCGCGTCCTAGCAGGGCCTGGAGGCCCCGGTCGCAAGCCTTCCGGCAATTGCCGGTAGAATGGTTCTTGGATTTTTGATAAATACGCGCTGGCTGGCCGTTTGGCATGCCGGCTTGGCATATGGCTGGACACTTAAAAAGCCGGCTTGGACAGTGCGAGAGACCAGAGGATACGAGTGGCAACCACAAACGACATCAAGAACGGAACCGTACTGAAGCTCGAGGGCCAGCTGTGGAACGTCATTGAGTTCCAGCACGTCAAGCCCGGCAAGGGTGGCGCCTTCGTCCGCACCAAGATGCGCAACGTCATGTCCGGCAAAGTAGTGGATAAGACCTTCAATGCCGGCCTGAAGATCGAGACCGCCACGGTAGACCGCCGCGATTACCAGTACTTGTACCAGGACGGCGAAGACTTCGTCTTCATGGACACCAGCGACTACGACCAGATCCACGTTTCGGGCGCGACGGTCGGCGACGCAACCAACTTCATGCTGGAGAACCAGATGGTGAACATCGCCATCCACGAAGGAACTCCGCTTTACATCGAACTCCCGCCGAGCGTGGTCCTCGAGATCACCTACACCGAACCTGGCCTCCAGGGCGACCGTTCCTCCGCAGGCACCAAGCCTGCAACTGTTGAGACCGGCTACGAAATCCAGGTACCGCTGTTTGTTGAACAGGGCACCAAGGTGAAGGTGGACACCCGCGACGGCAGCTACCTGGGCCGGGTCAACGACTAGTGAGTGCCCGCGGTAAGGCCCGTAGCAGGGCCCTGGAAGTACTTTTCGAAGCGGAACAGCGTTCCGTCTCGGCTTTCGATGCGCTGCGTGCGCGCCGGGAGAAGACAGACATTGTGATCAACCCCTACACGGTGGAAATCGTGGAGGGCGTGGTGTCGTTGCAGCCGACCATCGACGAATTCCTGGAAACCTACGCGCAAGGCTGGACGCTGGAACGGATGCCGTCCGTGGACCGCATCATCCTGCGCATCGGAGCCTGGGAACTGCTCTACAACGACGACGTACCTGACGGCGTCGCCGTGAGCGAAGCCGTGGCCTTGGCCAAGACCATGTCCACGGATGAATCCCCGGCCTTCATCAACGGATTGCTCGGGCGTTTGCAGAAGCTCAAGCCTTCGCTGCTGGCCTAGCCGGCACGCCGAAGCACCAAACGTTTAAACCCGCTGCCGCAGGAGACTGTGGCAGCGGGTTTTCCTATTGGAGGACGGCCGATCGCAGCGCCGGGATGCCTTGCAATTGCTCGAGCTCGTCCTGTTGGTGCAACTGCACGTCGCGGCCGCTCAGGATGCGTTGCCGGGTAAAGGCCAATGCTGTTGCGCCGCGGATTAAGGCCCGCATTTGCGCAGCCCGTCCGCGCGACGCCGCCCAGCGGTGCGCTTGTCTCCGGCCGTGGGCGGTCGCCAGCATTTCCACTTCCGCCGGGGTGAACCAGCCGGCTCGTGCATACTCCAGCAGCCGCTGCCGCGTAAGCTTTCCCTCCGCGAGGCGAAGGAGGACAATACCCAGGGCTGCGACCAGGAAGATGGGCACCTGGACCACGAAGTACTCTGCGAGGAAGTCCTGGCCCATGCTGTTCCAGCGATTATGCAGGAACATGGCCGGGACAAGGCCGACGAAGAACGCAAGAACTGCATAGCCGGCATGCCACTTCCGAGCCGCGAACCCCATCACCAGGCCCGTGGTGCCAGTAAAGATGGCGTGGGCAAACGGAGACATGACGCCGCGGAGGATGAAGATGCGCAGGAAATCAGGTCCGGGCTCCGACGACGATGCGATTTCCCGTCCGAAGTAGAGGATGTTCTCGGTGAAGGCGAAGCCAGCCGCAATGGTGAAGGCAAAAACAACGCCGTCCACCGGTCCGTCGAAGTATTTCCTCGCAGCCAGGAGCAGCAGGAGCAGCCCCAGGGATTTACTGAACTCCTCAACGACCGGGGCCTCGACTGTGGCCATGAAATATGCGAAGGCGTCCTCGCTGGTCCGCGGAGCGGCAAGGGCGAACACCGGCTGGATCAGGAGCGTTGCAGCGACGGATACCGCAGCACCCCACGTGAAGGCGAACCACAGCAGCCTGCGCGGCTCCGGTTCCCAGCGGTCGATGAGCCTGACTGCCAGCAGCACCGCCGTCAGTGGAACCAGCGACGCGATGAATCCGATGGCGAAACCTGCGACCCCGGTATTGCCCAAAAGGAACGGAACCACCAGAACAAGGCTTCCTAAGACCAGCACACCACCGGCCAAGAGCAAGGGAAGCAACCCCCACTGCCGGCGTGCGGGGGAAGGCGCCGCCCAGTGCTGTCGCGGCAAGTCAACCGGGTTGCCCGGGGCAGGCTGGAAGTTGCCGGGCTGGACCCGTCCAATCCACGTTGGGTTTGCGGCCGGTTCCAGATAGGGGCGTGGGTAAGGTTGCCGGCCATCGTTGGTGCTGCTCATTCTTCCGAGCCTAAGCCACCGTCCGTACCTGTGACCTTAAACTCACTCTTTGCCGCCGTCATCCCCTCAGGCCCCGCAACCTGCTGTGGTAGTTTTGAAGGGCAAATATTCCTTTTTTAATTCCGTCCCGTGAGGCGGGGAAAGGGGAGACGAGCGATGACTGAAGTTGCTTCAGCACAGGTTCCGTCGAGGGTTGTACTCAACCAGGCGGACATTGACCGTGCACTCACTCGTATCGCCCACGAGATCCTCGAGGCCAACAAGGGCTCCCAGGATCTTGTCCTGCTCGGCATTCCCAGCCGTGGCTACCCGCTGGCTGTCCGGCTCGCGAATAAGATCGCGGCCGCTGACCCCGCGGTGAATGCCGAAACAATCGTCGGCCAGTTGGATGTCACCATGTTCCGCGACGATCTCTCGCACCAGCCCACGCGGCCCCCCCACCATACGCGTCTGCCCCTTTCGGGTATCGACAACAAGGTCGTGGTGCTCATCGACGACGTCCTTTACTCAGGCCGGACCATCCGGGCCGCACTGGACGCTTTGGTGGACCTAGGCCGCCCCAGGATCGTCCGGCTGGCGGTCTTGGTTGACCGCGGCCACCGTGAACTCCCGATCCGCGCCGATCATGTGGGCAAGAATCTCCCCACGTCATCCGTGGAGAAAGTGCGTGTCCACCTGGAGGAAACCGACTCGGTCAACGGCACGCCGGTCAATGAGGTAGTCATCGAGGCGGGCAAATGAAGCATCTCCTTTCCACAGAGAACCTCAGCGCCCGTGATGCCATCCGCATCCTGGATACCGCCGAAGAAATGTCTGCCGTGGGGGAGCGCGAGGTAAAGAAGCTTCCCGCCCTGCGCGGACGCACGGTGGTGAACCTCTTCTTCGAGGACTCCACGCGCACCAGGATCTCCTTCGAGGCTGCAGCCAAGCGGTTGTCTGCCGATGTCATCAACTTCGCAGCCAAGGGATCCTCCGTGTCCAAGGGCGAGTCCCTCAAGGACACCGCCCAGACCCTGGCCGCCATGGGGGCCGACGCCGTGGTGATCCGCCACTGGGCCTCGGGTGCGCCGCATCGTTTGGCCGCCACGGACTGGATCGATGCCGCGGTGATCAACGCAGGCGACGGCACCCACGAACACCCCACCCAGGCGCTGCTGGACGCCTTCACCATGCGCCGCCACTGGTCGCAGATCAACGGCATTGCCTCCGCGGGCGCGAACCTCCAAGGCATGCGCGTCGCCATCGCCGGCGATGTGCTGCACTCCCGCGTGGCCCGCTCCAACGTGTGGCTCCTGAAGACCCTGGGCGCAGAGGTCACCCTCGTTGCGCCACCCACTCTGCTGCCGATCGGCGTCGAACACTGGCCCTGCAAGGTCAGTTACAACCTTGACCAAACCCTCGAAGCGGGTGTGGACGCGATGATGATGCTTCGCGTCCAGGGTGAGCGCATGAACGCTTCCTTCTTTCCGTCAACGCGCGAGTACTCGCGCCGCTGGGGTTTCGACGACGCACGCCTGAAAACCTTGGATGACTTGGGCATGAAGGACACGATCATCATGCATCCGGGACCGATGAACCGGGGCCTGGAGATCTCCTCGGCGGCCGCAGACTCGCCGCGCTCCACTGTCCTCGCCCAGGTGCGGAACGGTGTTTCCGTGCGCATGGCAGCCCTCTACCTGCTGCTCTCCGGGGATCCCCGCGAAGCCGCTACCACTGCAAGCAACCAGCCCACCAAGGAGAACAACTGATGGCCGGGAACACTTACCTGATCCGCGGGGCCGCCATTCTGGGCGGCGAAGCAGAAGACCTCCTGATTCGCGACGGCATCATTGCCGAACGCGGCAAGGACCTGGTGGACGACGAGGCAACCGTCATTGACGCTGCTGGCCTGGTTGCCCTCCCGGGCATGGTTGATGTCCACACCCACCTGCGGGAGCCCGGCCGTGAAGACGCGGAAACGGTGGAGACCGGCACCCGCGCCGCTGCCCTGGGTGGCTTCACCGCCGTGCACGCCATGGCCAACAGCAACCCGGTGGCAGACACCGCCGGTGTCGTGGAACAGGTGCACAGCCTCGGCCGCGCTTCGGGCTGGGTCGATGTCCGCCCTGTGGGAGCAGTGACGGTCGGATTGGCCGGCGAGCAACTCGCCGAACTGGGGGCCATGGCCGATTCGCGCGCCCAGGTCCGCATGTTCTCCGACGACGGCATCTGCGTCCACGATCCGGTCCTGATGCGCCGTGCCCTGGAGTACGTCAAAGCGTTCGACGGCGTGGTGGCCCAGCACGCACAGGAACCACGCCTTACTGCCGGTGCGCAGATGAATGAAGGCGCCGTGTCCGCCGTGCTCGGCCTGGCAGGCTGGCCGGCTGTTGCCGAGGAAAGCATCATCGCCCGGGATGTCCTGTTGGCCCAGCACGTGGGTTCCCGCCTGCACATTTGCCACGTCTCGACGGCCGGCAGCGTGGAAATTGTCCGCTGGGCGAAGGCCCGCGGCATCAACGTCACCGCAGAGGTGACCCCGCACCACCTCATCCTCACGGACGAGCTGGTCCGGAGCTACGACCCCGTCTTCAAGGTCAACCCGCCCCTTCGCACCGATGCGGACGTCCAGGCCCTCCGGGAGGGTCTCGCGGACGGCACTATCGACGTCGTTGGAACGGATCATGCGCCGCACCCGAGCGAGCACAAGGAATGCGAGTGGGCCCAGGCCGCCATGGGCATGACCGGCCTGGAGACGGCGTTGTCCGTGGTCCAGGAAACCATGATCGAAACCGGCCTCATGACCTGGGCGGACTTCGCCCGCGTCACGTCCTTCACGCCGGCGCTGATCGGCCGGGTGGCTGACCAGGGCCGCCCCCTGGAGGAAGGCGAGCCGGCCAACGTCATCCTGGTGGATCCGGCTGCGCGATGGACGGTGGACCCCCATAAGATGGCCACCATGGGCCGCAATTCACCGTTCAAGGGCAAGGAGCTGCCCGGATCCGTCGTGGCCACGTTCTTCAAAGGCCACCCGACCGTCCTGAACGGCCGGCTCAACACCCCTTACCGGTACCCCGGAATCCTCGAAACGCCCGCCGGGGCGGTCAGCGGCGCCTGATGGACACCCAGATGCTCTCAGCCCTCGTCACTGTAGCCCTGATCGTCGTCGTTTTGACGATGATCGGGCTGGGGTGGCGGAGCAGGCTCCGGCGCCAGTCCGACGTCGAACGCCTCCCGGAGGTGCCGCAGCACTTGTCACCGGCCACAGTCGCAGCGGAAGGCCAGTACGTAGCCACCACGACTGCCGGGGACTGGCTGGATCGGATCGCTGTCCAGGGCCTGGGCCTCCGGACCAACGCGGAACTGAGTATCCATGCCGAAGGCGTCCTGTTCGACCGGCCAGGAGCAGCCCCGGTGTTCATCCCGCGCGCAGCGGTGACGGACAGCAGACAGGCCGCGGGCATGGCCGGAAAGTTCGTCGAAAAGGACGGACTCCTGGTCATCAGTTGGATGCTGGGGAGCCGTGAACTCGATACCGGTTTCCGATCCAGGCGCTCCGCAGACCAAAAACTCCTTCTCCAAGCCCTTCAAGAATTGACCTCCGCAGCCCCTCAGGCAGATGCCGATAGTGGAAAGTAATAAAGTGACGGAAAGCAACGCAGCCACCACACCAACCCCCTCAGCAGCCGTATTAGTGCTGGAAGATGGCCGGACGTTCCGCGGCCGCAGCTACGGCGCCCAGGGCACTGCCCTCGGTGAAGCCGTCTTCGCCACCGGCATGACCGGCTACCAGGAGACCATCACGGACCCCTCCTACGCCCGCCAGCTGGTAGTGCAGACTGCTCCGCACATCGGAAATACCGGCGTCAACAGCGAAGACGCTGAGTCCCGAAAGATCTGGGTTGCGGGCTACATCGTCCGCGACGCCGCCCGCCGTCCCTCGAACTGGCGCTCGGAACGCAGCCTCGACGAGGAACTGGTGGAACAGGGCATCGTGGGCATCCAGGGTGTGGACACCCGTGCCATCACCCGCCACCTTCGCGAGCACAAGACCATGCGTGCCGGCATCTTCTCCGGTGAGGCAGCCAAGGCTACGGACAAGGAGCTGCTGGACGTCGTCCTGGCCAGCGCACCGATGGAAGGTGCGGCCCTCGCCGAGGAAGTCAGCATCGATGAAGCCTACGTCGTGGAGCCCAAGGACCACGGCTGGGACGGCGAACCGCGGTTCTCGATTGCCGCCGTCGACCTCGGCATCAAGGCGATGACCCCCGTCCGTTTCGCTGAGCGCGGCGTACGCGTCCACGTGTTGCCGGCCACCGCTACGGTCGATGACGTCAACGCAGTCAACCCGGACGGCTTCTTCATGTCCAACGGCCCCGGCGACCCCGCCACGGCTGACCACCAGGTCAAGCTCCTCCGTTCGGTCCTGGACGAGAAGCTGCCGTACTTCGGCATCTGCTTCGGCAACCAGATCCTCGGCCGCGCGCTCGGCTTCGGCACCTACAAGCTGCGCTACGGCCACCGCGGAATCAACCAGCCGGTCATGGACCGCCGCACCGGCAAGGTGGAGATCACCTCGCAGAACCATGGGTTCGCCGTTGATGCGCCCATGAACGGTGCGAGCGTGGCCCCCGAAGAGCGGTACGGCCGCGTCGAGGTCAGCCACGTCTCGCTGAATGACGACGTCGTTGAAGGGCTCGCCTGCCTCGACATCCCGGCCTTCTCGGTCCAGTACCACCCCGAGGCGGCCGCGGGACCGCACGACGCCGCCTACCTCTTCGACCGCTTCATCGACCTCATGGCCGATACGAAAGCGGCCGCCGCAAAGAACACCGAAACCAAGACTGAGGACCAGAAGTAATGCCCAAGCGTACAGATCTCAAGAGCGTCCTTGTCATCGGTTCCGGCCCCATCGTCATCGGCCAGGCGGCCGAGTTCGATTACTCGGGAACCCAGGCCTTGCGCGTCCTCAAGGACGAAGGGCTTCGGGTCATCCTGGTCAACTCCAACCCGGCCACCATCATGACGGACCCCGAGTTCGCCGATGCCACCTACGTGGAGCCGATCACGCCCGAGGTGGTCGAGAAGATCATCGCCAAGGAGCGTCCGGATGCCGTGCTTCCCACCCTTGGCGGCCAGACTGCACTGAACACCGCAATCGCCCTGGACAAGAACGGCGTGCTGGAGAAGTACAACGTCGAGCTGATCGGCGCCAACATTGCGGCAATCGAACTCGGCGAAGACCGCGAGAAGTTCAAGGGTGTCGTTGAGCGTTGCGGGGCGGAGTCCGCCCGCAGCCACATCATCCACACCATGGATGAGGCCTTCAAGGCGGCCGAGGACCTCGGCTACCCGATGGTCGTCCGTCCGTCCTTCACCATGGGTGGCCTGGGCTCGGGCCTGGCCTACAACGAGGACGACCTGCGCCGCATCGTAGGCCAGGGCCTCCAGTACAGCCCCACCACCGAGGTCCTGCTCGAAGAGAGCATCCTTGGCTGGAAGGAATACGAGCTGGAGATGATGCGCGACAAGAACGACAACGTCGTTGTTGTCTGCTCCATCGAGAACTTCGATCCCGTGGGCGTCCACACCGGTGACTCCATCACGGTTGCACCGGCTTTGACGCTGACGGACCGCGAGTACCAGAAGCTGCGCGACGTCGCCATCGCCGTGATCCGCGAAGTCGGCGTGGACACCGGTGGCTGCAACATCCAGTTCGCCATCAACCCGGACACGGGACGCGTCGTCGTTATCGAGATGAACCCGCGTGTCTCCCGCTCCTCCGCGCTGGCTTCCAAGGCAACCGGCTTCGCGATCGCCAAGATCGCCACCAAGCTGTCCCTTGGCTACACGCTGGATGAGATCCCGAACGACATCACGCAGAAGACCCCGGCCTCCTTCGAGCCGACGCTCGACTACGTGGTGGTAAAGGTCCCGCGCTTCGCCTTCGAGAAGTTCCCCGCTGCGGACAACACACTGACCACCACCATGAAATCCGTGGGCGAAGCCATGGCCATGGGCCGCAACTTCACCGAGGCCCTGCAGAAGGCCCTGCGCTCCCTGGAGCAGAAGGGCTCGCAGCTGGACTTCAGCTCCGTACCGGAGTACGAAGTGGCCGAGCTGATCGAGAAGGCCAAGCGCCCCACCACGGACCGCCTCTACCAGGTCCAGCGCGCCCTCCTTGGCGGCGCCACGGTGGAGGACCTCTATGAGGCCACCAAGATCGATCCTTGGTTCCTGGACCAGCTCCAGCTCCTCAATGAAACGGCCCAGGAGATCCGCAAGGCCGGCGTCCTCACCGAGGACATGCTCCGCAACGCCAAGCGCCACGGCTTCTCGGACGAGCAGATCGGTGCCCTGACGCACAACTCCGAGGCCGTTGTCCGTGGCGTCCGCCAGGCCCTTGGCATCCGCCCGGTCTACAAGACGGTGGATACATGTGCCGCGGAATTCGCTGCGTACACCCCGTACCACTACTCGGCGTACGACGAGGAAGACGAAGTCGGCCTGCACTCCAAGCCGTCCGTCATCATCCTTGGCTCCGGCCCCAACCGCATCGGCCAGGGCATCGAGTTCGACTACTCCTGCGTCCACGCCTCCATGGCGTTGCGCAAGGCCGGCTACGAGACCGTAATGGTCAACTGCAACCCGGAAACCGTCTCTACCGACTACGACGTCTCCACGCGCCTCTACTTCGAGCCGCTGACCCTTGAGGACGTCCTCGAAGTCATCGCCGCTGAAGAGCGCACCGGTGGAGTCATGGGCGTCTTCGTCCAGCTCGGTGGCCAGACTCCGCTGAAGCTCGCCCAGCAGCTTGCCGACGCCGGCGTACCGATCCTTGGCACGTCGCCGGAAGCGATCGACCTCGCCGAACACCGCGGTGCTTTTGCCCGCGTCCTGGATGAGGCCGGCCTGACCTCCCCGAAGAACGGCACCGCGGTTTCCTTCGAGGATGCCAAGAAGATTGCCGACGAGATCGGCTACCCGGTCCTCGTACGTCCGTCCTACGTTCTTGGCGGCCGCGGCATGGAGATCGTCTACGACGAAGCCAACCTGTCCCGGTACATCGCAAATGCCACGGAAATCACCCCGGACCACCCGGTGCTGATCGACCGCTTCCTGGAGGACGCCGTCGAAATCGACGTCGATGCCCTCTTCGACGGCACCGACATGTACCTCGGCGGCATCATGGAACACATCGAAGAGGCCGGTATCCACTCCGGTGACTCCGCGTGTGTCCTGCCCCCGATCACCCTCGGCAACAACGTGATCGAGCGTGTTCGCGAGGCTACCCGGGCCATCGCCGAGGGTGTTGGCGTCCGCGGCTTGATCAACATCCAGTTCGCGCTGGCATCGGACGTCCTGTACGTACTCGAAGCCAACCCGCGTGCCTCCCGGACGGTGCCGTTCGTCTCGAAGGCAACCGGTGTACAGATGGCCAAGGCCGCGGCGCTCATCGGTACCGGCGTGACCATCAACCAGCTGCGCAGCGCCTACAAGATGCTGCCCGAGACCGGCGATGGCTCCACGCTCCCGCTGGATGCCCCGGTCGCGGTGAAGGAAGCCGTGCTTCCGTTCAGCCGCTTCCGTACCCCCGAGGGCAAGGTCGTTGATTCCCTCCTGGGCCCGGAAATGCGTTCGACGGGTGAAGTCATGGGCATCGACAAGCACTTCGACACCGCGTTCGCCAAGAGCCAGTCCGGTGCCAACAACGCTCTGCCCACCGGCGGCAAGATCTTCGTCTCCGTGGCAAACCGTGACAAGCGCTCGGTGATCATGGGCGTCAAGCGCCTCTCCGACCTCGGCTTCGAAATCGTTTCCACCGGTGGAACGGCCGACGTCCTGCGCCGCAACGGCATCCAGGCCACCCCGGTCCGCAAGGTCGCCGAAGGCAGCAGTGCCGAAGGCGAGGGCACCATTGCCGACCTCGTTGTTGCCGGCGAGATCGACATGGTGTTCAACACGCCTTCCGGCGGCGAGGCCCGCAGCGACGGCTACGAACTCCGCGCGGCAGCAACGTCCATCGGAATTCCCTGCATCACCACCGTGGCGGAGTTCAACGCCGCGGTCCAGGCCATCGAAGCACTCCGCACCTACGAGTGGTCGGTGACCAGCCTTCAGGAGCACGCAGCCAACCTGGTATCTGCAACGGAAGCGGCCAATGCCTGAGTCCGGCACCGAGTATGAAACACAGCAGCCTGCCCGGGAGTCTTTCGGCTCCCGGCTGGCTGCGGCCATGGACTCCCGTGGTCCGCTGTGCGTCGGCATCGATCCCCACCCCCAGCTGCTGGCGGACTGGGGATTGAACGACGACGTCGCCGGGCTGGAGCGCTTTTCGCTCACCGTTGTGGAGGCCGTGGCTTCCCTCGCTGCCGCGGTCAAGCCGCAGGTGGCCTTGTACGAACGCCATGGCTCTGCCGGTATGGCGGTGCTGGAACGGACCCTTGCCGCTTCGACGGAAGCCGGAGTGCTCAGTATCGCGGACGCAAAGCGTGGCGACATCGGTTCCACGATGGCCGCCTACGCTGATGCCTGGCTCCGCGATGGTTCAGCCCTCGCCGCGGATTCCGTGACGTTGAGCCCGTACCTTGGCTTTGAGTCGCTTCGACCTGCCTTGGACCTGGCAGCGGAGTACGGCAGGGGAGTGTTCGTGCTCGCCTTGACGTCCAATCCCGAGGGCAAGAGCGTCCAGCACGTTGGCGGCGCCGATTCAGTTGCGCGCAGGATCGTGGTGGAAGCCGCGGCTGAGAATGAGCGGTATGGGGGATCCCTGGGCTCAGTGGGCGTGGTGGTGGGAGCCACCATCGGTTCCGCCTTGGACGACCTCGGCATTGACCTCGGTCCGCTGCGGGGCGCCATCCTTGCCCCCGGGCTGGGTGCGCAAGGTGCCACCCCCGCTGACCTGCGGAAAACGTTCGGGGCCGCCTATCCGGCGGTCCTGGCAACCTCCAGCCGGGGTATCCTCGCGGCAGGGCCTTCCGTGGCAGGATTGCGCAACGCCACCGAGGAAACCCTGGGCGGCTTGCGCGGCTAGGCCGCTGCCGGTAGGTTCAGCATCAGCCGCGTGTTCCGTGTCACAATTCCGACCTGACGGGAGTTTGGCGATGGCCCTGAAAGAGCTGACACCACAGGAGCGTTCCGACGCCTTGGAAAAGGCCGCTAAAGCACGGGCCATCCGTGCTGCAGCCAAGGAGCGGCTCAAGCGTGGTGAAGTCAGCATCGCCGAGCTTATCTCCACGGGGGCAACTGATGAGGCCATTGCGCGGATGCGTGTCATCGAATTGCTCGAGGCTCTTCCCGGCATAGGACCAGTTAGGGCCGCCGCGATCATGGCAGACATAGGTATCGCCGGATCGCGGCGGATCCGGGGGCTGGGAATCCACCAGGCCCGCGCGCTGGTAGATTTTATGGATACCCAGCAAAGCGATTAAGCATCACCCGAAGGAATCCGTGAGCACGAAACCTGGACTGACTGTCCTTGCAGGCCCAACTGCTGTTGGCAAGGGAACCGTATCCACCTACATCAGGGACAACTATCCAGAGGTTTGGCTGTCCGTTTCAGCCACTACCCGCGCCGCCCGCCCGGGCGAGACGGATGGCGTCCACTACTTCTTCAAGTCCGCCGAGGAATTCGACTCCCTGGTTGCGGAAGGGGAGTTCCTGGAATGGGCGGTAGTGCACGGGCACAACCGGTACGGCACCTTGCGGAGCACCGTGGACGCGGCAATTGCCGAGGGCAAATCGGTGCTCCTGGAGATCGACCTGCAGGGAGCACGCCAAGTGAAAGCAGCCGTCCCGGACGCGAAATTCGTCTTTTTGGCTCCGCCAAGCTGGGATGAAATGGTGCGTCGCCTGGTGGGCCGGGGCACCGAAACAGCCGAGGAACAGCAGCGCAGGCTGGAAACCGCTAAACTGGAACTTGCTGCTGAACCGGAGTTTGACCACACCGTCATCAATGACGACGTTCGCCGGGCAGCGGACGAGCTTGTTTCACTCATGGGGCTTACCCCGCACGAGCGCTAAGCGCTTGCACCTGTCGGCCCGCTAGAATTTGGAGATTTCGTGTCCACGAACCTTGAAGGCATCATCAACCCGCCGATCGACTCGCTGCTTGAGGCCGCCGATTCCAAGTACGGCCTGGTGATCTTCGGCGCCAAGCGTGCCCGCCAGATCAACGCCTACTACGCACAATTGCACGAGGGCCTCTTTGAGTACGTCGGTCCGCTGGTCGACACCAAGCTGAACGAGAAGTCGCTCTCGATCGCCCTGCGCGAGATCAATGAAGGCCTCCTGGTTTCCACGCCGATCGAGCCCGCAGAATAAAACAGACTGCCTGTTGACGGAGGTCACGTGCGCATAGTCCTCGGAGTCGGGGGAGGGATCGCAGCCTACAAGGTTGCATCGCTCCTCCGGCTTTTTACTGAAGCCGGCCACAAAGTGACGGTCATCCCCACGGAGGCGGCTACCCGTTTCGTCGGCGTTGCCACGTGGGAGGCCCTTTCCGGCAACCCGGTCAGCAACAGCGTCTTCGATGACGTGGAGAAGGTCAACCACGTCAGGCTGGGGCATGAGGCCGACCTGATCGTCGTGGCACCGGCAACAGCGGACCTGCTTGCAAAGGCGGCTACGGGGCAGGCGGGGGACCTTCTCACCAACACCCTGCTGATGGCCCACGGGCCCGTCCTCTTTGCTCCCGCAATGCACACTGAGATGTGGCAGCACGCAGCTACGCAAGCGAATGTCGAAACTTTGCGCAGCCGTGGAGTCACTGTGCTGGAACCTGCCAGCGGCAGGCTCACCGGTGCCGATTCGGGGCCGGGACGGCTTCCGGAGCCTGAGGCAATCTTCGCCGCGGCCATGGCTTTGGCCGGCGGGGACACCACGTCAGGTGCAGATGATCGGCCGGGTCCGCTGGCCGGCCGTCTGGTGACGATTTCCGCCGGCGGTACCAGGGAGGCGCTGGACCCCGTCCGCTTCCTCGGCAACCGCTCCTCGGGCAAGCAGGGTGCTGCCTTGGCTGCCGCTGCCCTCGCGGCCGGTGCTACCGTTCGTTTCCTCGCCGCCCATATGGACGTCGAGCCGCCGGCCGGCGTCGAACTGGTCCGCGTCGAGTCGGCCCTTGAGCTGCGCGAGGCTGCGCTCAAAGCGGCAGCCGATGCCGACGTCGTTATCATGGCGGCCGCTGTTGCGGACTTCCGCCCGGCCGAAGTCTCCGACACCAAGATCAAGAAGGTCGACGGCGAAGAAGCCCCGGTTGTCCGGCTGGTCCGCAACCCGGACATCCTGCATGAGCTCGTCGAGCGTCGCAATGCCGCCGGCAGCCAGCAGCTGATCGTGGGTTTCGCGGCCGAAACGGGCGACGCGCAGGGCGACGTCCTGGAACATGCAACGGCAAAGCTGAAGCGTAAAGGCTGCGATCTCCTGGTGGTGAACCAAGTGGGCGTTGGAAGGGTCTTCGGGCAGGACGAAAACTCCGTTGTCATCCTTTCGGGGCATGGCGCTGAACCGCAGTCGGCCACCGGATCCAAGGCTGATGTTGCCGCCGCCGTCGTGGACAGGGCCGTCGTCGAACTCTCCCGGTCCCATCCGGCCCGCTAGCGCAAGCGCAGGCAACGTAACTCTTAGCATGGGGACACACGGCAAATACCGCCGCCCCTCAACCCAGTAAGGTGGTCGAGTGACTTTACCGCTGCACCATGAACACCATGGCAACCCGTCCAAGCTCCGGCTCTTCACTTCCGAGTCGGTTACTGAAGGGCACCCGGACAAGATCTGCGACCAGATCAGCGACTCCATCCTCGATGCGCTACTCGCCGCAGATCCTGAGTCCCGGGTGGCCGTCGAGACCATGGCCACCACAGGCTTGGTGCACGTGGCCGGCGAGGTCACCACGGATGCCTACGTAGAGATTCCGCAGATCGTCCGCGAAACCATCCTCGGCATCGGCTATGACTCGTCCGCCAACGGTTTCGACGGTGCCCGTTGCGGAGTTTCCGTGTCCATCGGCCAGCAGTCCAACGACATCGCCGGTGGAGTGTTCAACTCCCTGGAGGCCCGCGAAGGCCGCCAGGAGGACGACTACGACCTTCAAGGAGCCGGCGACCAGGGCATCATGTTCGGTTACGCCAGCGACGAGACCGCGTCCTACATGCCCACGCCCATATGGCTCGCCCACCGCTTGTCCGAGCGGCTCACCGAGGTTCGCAAGAACGGCGAACTTGCGTACTTGCGGCCGGATGGCAAGACCCAGGTCACGGTAGGGTACGACGGCGACCGGCCGGTATCCGTTGAAACGGTGGTCATTTCCAGCCAGCACGCAGAAGAAGCGAGCCTGGAGCAGCTGCGCGCAGACCTCGCAAGCCACGTGATCGACCCCGTCCTGGCCGCATCCAACCTTGATCTCTCCCGGGCTGCGAACATCCTCAATCCGGCAGGTGCCTTCGTCATCGGCGGTCCCGTCGGCGACGCCGGCCTGACGGGCCGGAAGATCATCGTCGATACCTATGGTGGGTTCTCCCGCCACGGCGGTGGAGCCTTCTCCGGCAAGGATCCCTCCAAGGTTGACCGCTCCGCGGCGTACGCCATGCGGTGGGTCGCCAAGAACGTCGTGGCGGCCGGCCTGGCGAAGCGCGCCGAGATCCAGATTGCCTATGCGATCGGCCAGGCCCGGCCCGTGGGTACCTACGTTGAGACGTTCGGCACGGAAACCGTTGATCCCGCGCGGATCAGCGAGGCGATCAATGAGATCTTCGACCTTCGTCCGCGGGCCATCATCGATGCCCTGGACCTGAAGCGGCCTATCTACGCCAAGACGGCTGCGCACGGACACTTCGGGCGCGACGAGCCCGATTTCACGTGGGAGCGCCTTGACCGGGTGGACGAGCTCAAGGAGTTCTTCAACGCCTGACCCTTGGCGCCACCCGGCATTGGAAGAATGTCGGTGGTCCATGATTGGTTTGAGTCAGAGATGCCCGCAGTGGGTCGATCCCACTGCGGGCATCCTGCGTTGATGCAGCTGCTGACCTGATGGAAACGAGTGGAGGTTGATGGGTATGTCGGGACCTGACGTCCAGCCGGCGCTGCTCCAACCTTCTTTGCTGCAGGGTTTCCCGGAAAGGTCGGCGAAAACCACCCTCAAGGGTCCGCCTCTGGCATCGGAGAATCCCGTCGCCCGGGTGCTGCTCGAATCACCCCTGCCACATCTGGACCGGCCTTTCGACTACAGCGTGCCGGCGGAACTTTCGGGCACGGCGCTGCCGGGCGTCCGCGTCAAAGTGAAGTTCAACGGGCAGGAACTCAACGGCTACGTGCTCGAACGGAGGGAGTCTTCCGAGGCCGGGCAGCAATTGACGTCGCTGCACAAAGTCGTCTCGCCCGTTCCCGTCCTGACGCCCGAGGTCAGCGCGTTGGCAACCGCCGTCGCTGCCCGATATGCGGGGACGCTCAGCGACGTACTTCGAACGGCAATTCCGCCGCGGGTGGCCAAAGTGGAGAAGGAACCGGCCGGGGAGGAACCGGCCCAGGCCCCGGGGCAGGGCGGTATCGAAGATCCCGGGTGGTCCCTGTACTCTAACGGGAGTCCGTTTCTCCGCCATTTGGCAGCGGGCGGCTCGCCTAAAGCGGTACTCACGGCATTGCAGGGATTTGGTCCCGCAGGTTGGCCGGCATTGATAGCCGCTGCTGTGGCTGCCGTCCGCCAGTCCGGACGCGGTGCGGTGGTGGTGGTCCCTGACTACCGGGACCTTGAGCGATTGGAATCGGCACTCAATTCCGTGCTGCTGGCGGAGGACATCGCGAGGCTAACGGCCGACGACGGACCGACTCCGCGTTATCGGAATTTCCTGCGGGTGCTCAGGGGCGAGGCCGGAGTCGCCATCGGAACCCGTTCGGCCGCTTACGCACCCGTCAACGACCTCGGCCTGGTGGTCTGTTGGGACGACGCCGACGATCTCCACATCGACCAGCGGGCACCCTATGCCCACTCCCGGGAAGTGCTGCTGACGCGTGCAGGCCAGGAAAATGCTGCCTGTCTCTTGGCCTCGCACAGCAGGAGCACCGAACTTCAACGGTTGGTTGAACTGCAGTGGGCGGTGCCCATCGAGGCTCCGAGACCGGTTATTCGTGCAACTGTTCCCCGTGTCCTGAACACTGCCGACAGCTTCGAGCAGGAGCGTGATCCCTTGGCGCGCGTCGCCCGCCTGCCCGGAGCCGCGTGGCGGGCGGCAAAGGAAGGCTTGGAACGCGGTCCGGTCCTGGTCCAGGTGGCTCGCGCGGGCTACGCGCCGTCCTTGGTGTGTGAGGCCTGCCGGGAGCCTGCGCGGTGCAATACATGCCAAGGCCCTTTGGCGTTGTCCAGCGGTTCCGCCATGCCGGCCTGCCGGTGGTGCTCTACCCCCGCGCCGCAATGGCGGTGCACGCATTGCAATGGGGTTCGGCTGCGTCGGGGTGCCACCGGCGCTATCAGGACTGCCGAGGAGTTGGGCCGGGCCTTTCCCGGCCATACGGTCATCACATCGTCAGGGGAAAACATCAAGGGCAGTGTCCCGGACGCGCCGGCGCTGGTGGTCGCCACCGTCGGCGCGGAGCCGGTGGCCGTGCGCGGCTACGCTGCAGCCCTGCTCCTCGACGGCAACTCCCTGCTGCGACGGGAGAACCTCCGGGCAGGAGAAGATACCGTGCGCCGTTGGTTTAACGCTGCCTCGCTGGTCCGTCCGGCCGGTGAGGGCGGCCTGGTAGTGGTCACTGCGGACGATTCCGGTGCCACCGGTGCCTTGCTCCGGTGGGACGCCCCGGGCTATGCGTCCCGGGAACTTGCACTCCGGAAGGAACTGCAGTTGCCCCCTGCGGTCCGCGTGGCCTCTGTCACCGGCCCGAGGGCCGACGTCGTCCACTTTTCCGAGTCGCTCGGTTCTGAGCTGGACCAGGAAGGCGTGGCTCCCCTTCGGAGTGCGGGGCCGGCTCCCGTGCAGCTATACGCAGCTGGAAGCGCGGAGGCGGATGCGGATGTAAGGACGTTGTTCTTCATCCCTTATGGAGATGCGGCGGCCGCCACACAGGCAATGCGCGCTGTCAAGGCGGCCAATGCAGCCAAGCGCACGTCAGGGCCGGTGCAACTGCGCCTCGATGGCGTGGACGTTTTGTAAGCGAGTCAGGAACCGGAGGGCAGGGTGAGGATTTCGGCGCCCGTTTCGGTAACGGCAATGGTGTGCTCGGTATGCGCTGTCAGGCAGCCGGTGGCACTGCGCAAGGTCCAGCCGTCAGGGTCGGTGACAAGCTTCGCGGTGTCCGCCATGACCCAAGGCTCCAAGGCCAGCAGAAGCCCGGGACGCAATTCATAGCCGCGTCCCGGCCTGCCGGTGTTCGGGACGTGCGGGTCCTGGTGCATCGTTGAGCCGATGCCATGGCCGCCGAATTCGACGTTGACTGGGTATCCGGCGTCCTTGAGCACGGAACCGATGGCATGGGAGAGGTCGCCGATTCGTGCGCCGGGAGCCGCTGCGGCAATCCCGGCAGCAAGGGCACGCTCGGTGGCTTCGATCATGGCCACCCCCTCGGGACGGGCGGTGCTGCCAACAACAAAACTGATGGCTGAGTCCGCAGCGATGCCGTTCTTGGACACGGCAAGGTCCAGCGTCAGCAGATCGCCGTCCACAAGGGCGTAATCGTGGGGAAGGCCGTGGAGCACGGCGTCGTTGACTCCGGTACAGATATAGTGGCCGAACGGTCCCCGGCCGAATGAGGGCGCATAGTCCACATAGCAGGACTCGGCGCCCGCCTCGAGGATCATCTCTTTGGTCCACCGGTCGATGTCCAAAAGGTTGGTGCCTACAGTGGAGCGTTCTTTCATGGCCTGCAGGATGTCGGCAACCAATGCACCGGTCACCCGTGCCTTGTCCACTTCCGCCGGGCTCAGGATCTCGATCATTGCTCAACTTTCGGTTGGGGGGAGTGGCGTTTGTTCCGGTGCAGGGCCACCGCTTCTTCCGCAGCGGCGAGCAGTTGGCGTGCAGACTCGTCCCAGTTGAACTCCGCAGCGCGTTCCACCGATCGGCGCGAGCGTTGCTCCCACAGAACGCTGTCATCCAAAGCGGCAACGGCGGCCGCGAAGTCCGCCGGCGACTCCGGGTCCACGTACGTCACGGCGTCAGCTCCGACCTCGCGGAAGATCGGGGTGTCGCTGGCCACCACGGGCGTGCCGAGCGCCATCGACTCAACCAGCGGAAGTCCGTAGCCTTCTGCCTTGGACAAACTGATGAGCGCTGTCGCCCGGCGAAGCAGTTCCTCGTATTCGTCATCTGTGACGCCATTGTGGAACTCCACCTTGGCGCCGTTGGGAATGAGGACTTCCAGTTCGGCCCTTCGCTGCGGAGTGATGCGGCTGAGGAGATGCAGGGTGTAATCCGGAAGTTCCGCCATGCCCCGGATCATGGTCTCCACGTTCTTGTAGGGCATGAAGGAACCCATGTACACCAGCGACTTGTCGGCCCCAGCCACAGGGTCCCGCGGTGACTGACCAGGTTGGGGAGCGTTACCCACGATTCGCACCGGCCTGCGCGTCAAACGGTACTTTGCCATGAGGGCTTCGGTGGTCCGGCTGATGGTGGCAACGATGTCGGCGCGGTTGAGAAGAACCCTTTGGGGCCAGAACGCCTTGTGGTACAGCCGCCACAGCAAGCGGACAGGGGCGGGCAGGAAGCCGGGAGGTGTGGGGTGTTCGTAGTAGATGAGGTCGTGCAGAGTGAGGATCAGGGCGTAGTTTCGGCCGAGGGTGCCCATTGTTTGCATGGGGCAGACCACCACGTCCGCGCCCAGGGTGTTCACTTTGCGGGCAACAAAAAGTTCCAACGGGGACAACGGGCTGTTGACCATGACGTGCGGAACATCCGGCAGCAGGGCAAGTTGACGTTCGTCGTTTACGAGCATGGTGACGTCCGCGATCTTCGCCGTGGCCGCTATGAGGCTCGATCCGTAGCGGCTGATGCCGTCGTGGTGGTCTGTGCGGGTAAATCTGGCGTCGATGACTATTTTCACGCGGGATGTTCCTCCAGGAAGGTCCGGATGGCGGCGGCTGCACGGGCGGGGGTTTCGTAATGGATCAGATGGCCGACGCCGGGAATCACCACCAGCTTGCCGTTGGGCAGGCGTTGCATGAGTTTGTGCTGGTTGGGCAGCGTGGCAATCTCGTCTTTTTCTCCTGCGATCAGCAGAACGGGAAGGTGCAGCTGCCCGGCAACATCGCCCACGGTGCCGGAAACTGACGCTTTGAAGGCTTCGAGCAGGCTCTTCCTGTCCGCAAACGCACTGAAATAAGCGTCGTGCTGGCCGTGGATGAAACGGCGGAGCTGCTTGTCCCTGGTCTTGGCCATGGTGATGCTCATGATGCGGACAATCGCGCGGTTTCGCAGGAGGGCCAGCCCCACGCGCCGGGGCAACCAGGCCGAGGCCTGGTAGTAGAAGACTGCCAGCTTGGTCATCACGCCCTTGGGTCCCTCCAGCGCGGGGGCCGCGATGGGGTTGATGAGGATCAGGGGATGCACCGCGCCCGGATGGGCCGCGGCGAAGTGGCTTGCGACGATGGATCCGAAGGAATGTCCCACCAGGACCGTTGACGGACCCAGACCCAGCGCGGCCATGAAGCCGGAGATGAAGTTGCCGTAGCGCTCAACCGTGTGTTCGTCCTGAAGGAATGGTTCCGAACTGCCGAAGCCTGGCAGGTCCGGCATGATGATGCGCATCTCGGGGAGCAAATCAGCCACCCGAAGCAGTCCATGGTGGTCGCCGCGGAAACCGTGGATAACCAGGATGGTCCGGGTTTTGTCGTCGGCTTTGACCGGCTCATAGGTCCAGTAGGCAACGGTGCAACCATCAACTTCGACGTCGGAGGCCCGTGTCCGTCCCGGGAGAGATGAGCTGAAGAAGCGTCTGGGGGCCTGTGCACTGCCGGAGTTGTGGGCAGTGTCCACTTTTTCCATTCAGCAATTCCTACTTAACGTTGTCCGGGTGGGACCCGGTGCGGTGGTGGCGTTCCAATGCTGCGATTCCGTCCAGGTCCTCTTCATCGAGTTCGAAATCGAAAACAGCGAAGTTTTCCTTGATCCGTCCCGCGGTACTTGCCTTCGGTATGACCAGGTTGCCGAGTTGGAGGTGCCACCGGATGGTTATCTGGGCCGGCGTGCGCCCGTATTTTTCGGCCAGGGCCACGATGGCAGGGTCCGTCAAGACCTGTCCCCGGCCCAGGGGACTCCAGGCCTCGGTTTTGATTCCGAGCTGCTCGTGGAGCGTGCGAAGCCTTGTCTGTTGAAGCCAGGGGTGCATCTCCACCTGGTTGACGGCCGGAACGACTTCGGCAGATTGCATGAGTTGTTCCAAGTGGCCAGGCTCGAAATTGGATACCCCGATGGCGCGCACCTTGCCCTCGCGGTAGAGGGTCTCCAACGCCTTGTAGGTTTCCACGAAGAGTCCGCGGGATGCACACGGCCAGTGGATCAGATAGAGATCCACGTAGTCCAAGCCGAGGTTGGCGATCGAGGTATCGAACGCACGCAGCGTCGCGTCGTAGCCTTGGTCATCGTTCCAGACCTTGGTGGTGACGAAAATGTCCTCGCGCGCCAGTGCGTGCACGGATTCGCCTGAGCCGCCTGTTCCGAGGTTGGCCTCCCGGGCATCGCCGATCGCGCCACCTATGGCCCGTCCAACACCAACCTCGTTGCCGTACATGGCCGCCGTGTCGAACCGTCTGTAGCCTTCCCCAAGCGCGGTGCTGACCAGGGCCTCGGCGCCGGCAGGCGGGACCTTGTAGAGTCCATACCCCAAGCGGTCCATCATGACGCCGTTGTTCAAGGTCTGCCGTCCGGGGAATCTCATAGCAAAGACTCTACCCATTGCGGGCTGGATTACCTCAGGCCTGCCCGTTGAAACTCACCAGCCGCCGGGCAGAGGCCTCGTCAAGGATCAGGTCCGTGGCAAGTCCCGCAGCCAGTGCACCTTGGAGCCCGTTGATCTTCGAGGCGCCGGAGACAACGCAGATCCGACGCCTGACCTGCCGCAGTTGCTCATGGCTCGGCCCGGTGGACCGCTCGTTCAGGGTTATTCCGTCGGAGGAGCCGTCACTGCGGAAGAACACAGTGGCAACGTCTCCCACAACGTCGTCGGCAGCAAGCACTGCCAGGTCCTGCTCATCGAGGTAACCGCCGGCGTAAACGTGGCTGGGATAGTCCGAATCAACTGAACCCACCCCGAAGATGGCGATGCTCATGCGGGCCTGCAGGTCCAGGATCCTCTGAACGCTGCGTTCATTCCACATCGCGGTCTTGGTTGCGGCATGATCGAAGAACGCCGGTACGGGAAACTGTTCAACCCGTGCACCATAGGCGCTGCCGAAGCGCCGCATGATGTCGCTTGCGTAGGTGATGCCGGTGGTCTGCATGTTGCCGGCGCCGTTGAGCTGCACCACGATGCAGTCGTGCGTGACTTTCCTGGTGAGGTGTCGGCTGACCGCGCTCAAGGTGGCACCCCAGGCCACGCCGATGATGGCATTTGAATCCACAAGCGGCCCTATGGTCCTGGCCGCCTGCATGGCCACGCGGTCCAGCGTCTCGGCCTCGTTCAGCGTGTCCAGCACGGGCACCACGTGGACATCCACGCCGAATTGATCCCGGATCTGGCCCTCCAGTTCGGGAGCCGTGTCGAAAGGGCTCCTGATCTGGACCTGTACCAGTCCGGTTTCCCGGGCTGAGGACAGCAGCCGTGAAACCGTTGAGCGGGAGGTTCTTAGCTCGCGGGCGATGGCGTCCATGGTCAGGTCCTGCAGGTAATACATTTGTGCGGCCCGGAGTGCATCCGAATGCCGTGATCGTCCCATCTCACTTCCTTGCTGCACGTTTGTGCAAATAGCTTGACTCCATTTTCCACCTTCGCCAGATTAGTGGTGAAAGGTGCGACGGCAGGCAAGCCACGCACGAACCAAGCCCACGGGAGCAGTTTTGGGACACAACAGGATTTCAGGCCCTTCACCGGATGCACATCGACGTGAATCTGCCACAGCACTGCAGGCGCGGCCCTCGGCCCAGGTCCTGATCATCGGCGGCGGCATCAACGGAGTGGGAACCTTCCGGGACCTGGCCCTCCAAGGCGTGGACGTCGCCCTCGTCGAGCGCGGGGATTATTGCCAGGGCGCCAGTGGTGCCTCATCCCACATGATCCATGGCGGAATCCGCTATCTGGAGAACGGCGAGTTCCGGCTGGTCAAGGAATCCGTGGTTGAGCGCAACCGTCTTCTGCGCATCGCCCCGCACTACGTCAAGCCCCTGCAAACCACCATCCCGATTTTCAGCACGTTCTCGGGCGTCCTGGCCGCACCGATCCGCTTCCTGACGCACAAGCAGGGCAAGCCCAAGGAACGCGGAGCTTTCCTGATCAAGCTCGGCCTCAGCATGTACGACTTCTTTTCCCGCGACGGAGGTACGGTTCCGCGCCACCGCTTCCTTGGCAGGGACAAGGCGCTGGCCGAGTTGCCGCGCCTGCACGAGGGAATCAAATACACGGCGACGTACTTCGACGCATCCGTCCACAACCCTGAGCGGCTGACGCTCGACGTCCTGCAGGACGGTGAGAAGGCGGGGCGCTCCGGGGAATCCCGGAAGGGTGGAACTGCCCGTGCCAGCAATTACATCTCCCTTGTGGGCATGGGTCCGGAGGGTGCGCGTCTTCGCGATGAATTGACCGGCGTGGAGTTTGACTTCAAGGCCGATGTCATCGTCAACACCACCGGGGCATGGGTGGACCTGACCAACGAAGCCATGGGGGCGGCCAGTCGGTTCATGGGTGGAACCAAAGGTTCGCACATTGTCCTTGACCACCCGGAGCTGTTGGCTGCCTGCAACGGTCGGGAGATCTTCTTTGAACACACTGATGGCCGTATCGTCCTGATCTACCCCATGGGGGACCGAGTCTTGGTAGGAACCACCGATGTGGATGCCGACATGGCCGAAGACGCCGTTTGCACCGAAGAGGAAGTGGATTACTTCTTCGATCTCGTAGGCCACGTCTTCCCGACCATCACCGTTGACCGCAAGCACATTGTGTACAGCTTCTCCGGCGTACGGCCGTTGCCAAGGCACGACGCCACGCAGCCGGGTTTCGTTTCCCGCGACTACAGGATCGAACGCAGTGTCCGGAGCGGCGACGGCAACACCGCGACGCCGGGCGGCAAGCCCGCCGTCGTGCTCAGCCTGGTAGGCGGAAAGTGGACAACGTTCCGCGCCCTGGCCGAACACATGACCAACGATGTCCTTCGCGAATTGGGCATGGAGCGGAAGACCTCCACGGCGAAACTCGCCATTGGTGGCGGCGCAGGATTCCCGGCCACTGCCCAAGCCGAACAGGAATGGATCAAGAAGCACAAGGGACCGGGCCTTGACGCCACCCGGGTAGAAACGCTGCTGACCCGTTATGGAACCCGGGCCGAGGAAGTTATTGCCTACCTCCGAGCCGGTGACGATGCGCCACTGCGGTCAACCCGGGAACTCAGCGTCAGGGAATTGGAGTTCATGGCACATAACGAGCAGGTCGGCCACTTGGTCGACGTGCTCATCCGGCGCACGTCCTTGGCCTTCCGTGGCTTGGTGACCGGCGAACTGCTCAATGAGATCGCTGCCGCACTGGGCGGCCCCATGGGTTGGGACTCCGCGGCCAGGCAGGCGGAAGTCCGCCACGCCCAGGAAGTCCTCCGGCGCTACCACAAGGTCAATGTGCACAGCTTGGTGGACTAAACCCACCATCGGGACGGCGCCGGAGACGGTGCCGTCCCAACAGCTCCTTCAACCCGCGAGGGGGCTGACAACAGAAAATAGAGGAGTCAAAGATGTCTCTTGGAATTGTTTTCCTATCCGAAGTATTCGGAACCATGATGCTGACCCTTCTGGGCTGCGGCGTTGTGGCTAACGTTGCGCTCAAAGGCACCAAGGGCAACAACGCCGGATTCTTGATGGTGACGTGGGGCTGGGGAATTGCGGTCTTCGCGGGCGTATTCGTGGCCGCAAAGTCAGGTGCGCACCTCAACCCGGCCGTCACCCTTGGCCTGCTTGTCAAAGGCAGCAAGGAATATGCGCCCGATGTGGCGGTCAGCTTCGGATCTACGCTGACGTACTTCGGTGGTGAACTCCTGGGTGCATTCCTGGGCGCAGTGGTCTGCTGGCTCGCCTACAAGCAGCACTTCGACGCCGAGCCGCTTCCGGCCAACAAGCTGGGCACTTTCTCCACTGGTCCGGCCATCCGATCCACTCCATGGAACCTGGTGACTGAAATTATCGGCACCTTCGTGCTGGTTTTCGTGATCCTGACCTTCGGCGGTACTCCGTCCGGCCTTGGGCCCCTTGCCGTGGCACTCCTCGTGGTCGGCATCGGTGTTTCCCTCGGCGGCCCAACGGGCTACGCCATCAACCCGGCGCGTGACCTTGGCCCGCGCATCGCCCACGCTGTGCTTCCCATCCAAGGCAAGGGCTCCAGCGATTGGGCCTACTCCTGGATCCCCGTGGTTGGTCCGCTGGTCGGTGGTGCCTTGGCCGGCTTGGTTGCCCTTTGGGTTCCGGACATCATGCCCGCCGTGGCCGGCTGATCCAGTAGCGATTTTCCCTCGACAAAACGTAAACCCATAACAACAAAGACAAGGACGTCACCGTGAACCAATACGTCATCGCCATTGACCAGGGCACCACCAGCACCCGGGCCATCGTCTTCGACCACTCGGGCAGCATCGTCTCCTCGGGCCAAATGGAGCACGAACAGATCTTCCCGCAAGCAGGTTGGGTGGAGCACAACGCGGCCGAGATCTGGAACAACACGCGCGAGGTCATCGCCTCGGCCCTGTCCAAGGCGAACCTGACCCGCCACGATATTGCCGCCGTCGGAATTACCAACCAGCGCGAGACCGCGGTGGTCTGGGACAAGAACACGGGTGAACCGGTCTACAACGCCATCGTCTGGCAGGACACCCGAACGCAGTCGATCGTCGACGAGCTTGCAAGGGACGGCGGGGGAGACCGCTTCAAACAGAAGGTCGGCCTGCCGCTGGCGACCTACTTCTCGGGCACCAAGATCAAGTGGATCCTGGACAACGTGGACGGAGCCCGCGAACGCGCCGAAGCCGGTGACCTGCTGTTCGGCAACACCGACGCGTGGGTGCTGTGGAACCTCACGGGTGGTACCGACGGCGGTGTCCACGCCACGGATGTTACCAACGCCTCCCGCACTCTTTTCATGGACCTTGAGACACTCCAATGGGACCAGGAAATCCTGGACATCTTTGGCGTTCCGGCGTCCATGATGCCTGCGATCAAGTCCTCCTCGGAGGTCTACGGCAACGTGCATACGTCCCAACTGCTGAGGGAAACCCCCGTGGCCGGCATCTTGGGAGACCAGCAGGCAGCCACGTTCGGCCAGGCGGCTTTCCAGCCCGGCGAAGCCAAGAACACCTACGGCACGGGCTGTTTCCTGATCTTCAACACCGGTGAGGAAATCGTCCACTCCAAGAACGGGCTGCTCACCACGCTTGGGTACAAGCTCGGTGACCAGAAGCCGCACTACGCGCTGGAAGGCTCCATCGCCGTGACCGGTTCGCTGATCCAGTGGCTGCGCGACAACCTCGGCATGATCAGCTCCGCCCCGCAGGTGGAAGAACTGGCCGCAGGGGTGGAGGACAACGGCGGCGTGTACATCGTCCCGGCCTTCTCCGGTCTCTTCGCCCCGTACTGGCGCGCCGACGCCCGTGGTGCCATTGTGGGCTTGACCCGCTTCGCCAACAAGGGACACATCGCCCGTGCCGCTCTGGAGGCGACGGCCTTCCAGACCCGAGAGGTGCTGGATGCCGTGAACGCGGACTCGGGAGTTCCGCTCACCGAGCTGAAGGTCGACGGCGGAATGGTCGCCAACGATGCCCTCATGCAGTTCCAGGCGGACATCCTGGGCGTCCCTGTGGTACGGCCCAAGGTCATCGAAACGACCGCGCTCGGCGCCGCCTACGCTGCAGGCCTTGCTGTCGGTTTCTGGAACGACCTCGGCGAGCTCAGCGCCAACTGGGGCGAAGACAAGCGCTGGGAGCCGCAACTGGACAAGGAAGAACAGGAGCGGCAGTTGCGTCTATGGAAGAAAGCCGTGACGAAGTCCATGGATTGGGTCGACGAGGACGTTAAGTAGTCTGGCCTGTCGTTGATGACGGCTGCGCCTGCCCCGCCCGCTTCGCGGTGCCCACCACACCCCGGGCGAGGCGCGGCCGTCATCAACTCTCCTGTCAGCTCCAGAAGCCTCCGTTGCGACTGGAGATTTTAAAGGTGCGCTATTGTAGATCTATGCGTGCGAACCTTCTGCTTAGTTAGCCGCGCGGCCTTTGAGCCGTGCGGCCGCCCCTCCATTGTCGAGGGGCTTTTGTGTGTCCGGGGCATTGCGGTCCCGGTGCGTGTGACAGCAGCAGGGGACTATACCGCCATCGAGAACAGAAGAGGGCAGCAGTGAGCGTTCAGCCGGAGACAGAGACCGGAACAGCACAGACGGCGGCGACGCCGGAAGAAGGTGTGTACAGCTTCGCAGCCATGGAAGCGAAGTGGCCGCAGGTTTGGGAAGACCTTAAGGTCTTCACTCCGGCCGACGACGGTTCGCGGGACCGTAGGTACGTTCTGGACATGTTCCCGTACCCCTCCGGTGATCTCCACATGGGCCACGCGGAAGCTTTTGCCATGGGCGACGTCGTTGCCCGCTATCTTCGGCAGAAGGGCTTCGATGTCCTGCACCCCATCGGTTGGGACTCCTTCGGACTGCCCGCGGAGAACGCTGCCATCAAGCGGAATGCGCACCCCAGCGAATGGACGTACGCGAACATCGACACCCAGGCGGCGTCGTTCAAGCGCTACGCCATTTCCGCTGACTGGTCGCGGCGGCTCCACACTTCCGACCCCGAGTACTACCGCTGGACGCAGTGGCTGTTCAAGCGCTTCTACGAGCGCGGCCTGGCGTACCGCAAGGACTCGCCCGTAAATTGGTGCCCCAAGGACCTCACCGTCCTGGCCAACGAGCAGGTAGTCAACGGCGCCTGTGAACGATGCGGCACCCCCGTGACCAAGAAGTCGCTGAACCAGTGGTACTTCAAGATCACCGACTATGCCGACCGCCTCCTGGAGGACATGGACCAGTTGCAGGGTCACTGGCCCGAACGCGTCCTGGCCATGCAGCGGAACTGGATTGGCCGCTCCGAAGGTGCCCACGTCCGCTTCGTCATCGAGGCGGCCGGCAGCAAGCCGGAGCGCGAAGTCACCGTGTTCACCACCCGTCCGGACACCCTCTACGGCGCAACGTTCTTCGTCGTCGCAGCTGACGCACACCTGGCGCTGGACCTGGTGACCCCCGAGCAGCATGACGAGCTGATGGCCTACCGCGAGAAGGTTAAGGCCCTCTCGGAGATCGAGCGCCAGTCCACCGAGCGGGAGAAGACCGGCGTCTTTACCGGCCGCTACGCCGTCAACCCGCTCAATGGTGAAAAGCTGCCGGTGTGGGCCGCAGACTACGTGCTGGCCGACTACGGGACCGGTGCCATCATGGCCGTGCCCGCCCACGACCAGCGCGACCTCGACTTTGCCAAGGCGTTCAACCTGCCTGTCCGGGCAGTGCTGGACACAGGCGAAGAGGACCCGGCCGAGACAGGCGTGGCGACGGCGGGCGAAGGCACGCTGCAGAATTCCGGTGAACTGGACGGCCTTTCGAAGTCCGAGGCCATTCCGGCAGCCATCAGCATCTTGGAAAAGCTCGGAACCGGCGAAAAGTTCGTCAACTTCCGCTTGCGTGACTGGCTGCTGAGCCGCCAGCGTTTCTGGGGCACGCCCATCCCGATCATTCACTGTGGTGAATGCGGCGAAGTACCCGTGCCCGATGACCAGCTGCCGGTCAGGCTCCCCGACAACCTGCGTGGTGAAGCGTTGGCCCCGAAGGGGACCTCTCCGCTGGCTGCTGCCGTCGAGTGGGTCAACGTTGAATGCCCCAACTGTGGACGTGCCGCCCAGCGTGACACGGACACCATGGACACCTTTGTCGATTCCTCCTGGTACTTCCTGCGTTTCGTCTCGCCTGATTACACCGAGGGTCCCTTTGATCCTGAGAAGATCAACGACTGGATGCCCGTTGGCCAGTACGTGGGCGGCGTGGAGCACGCCATCCTGCACCTGCTGTACGCGCGGTTCTTCACCAAGGTCATCAAGGACATGGGCCTCATTGAAACCAATGAGCCCTTCAGCGCCCTGCTGAACCAGGGCCAGGTGCTCAACGGCGGCAAGGCCATGAGCAAATCCCTCGGCAACGGCGTGGACCTCGGTGAGCAGTTGGACAAGTTTGGCGTCGACGCCGTCCGCCTCACCATGGTCTTTGCCTCACCGCCGGAAGACGACGTCGACTGGGCGGATGTATCGCCGTCGGGCTCGGCCAAGTTCCTGGCGCGTGCCTGGCGTCTTGGCCAGGACGTCAGCAGCGAGCACGGTGTCGACCCGGCCACGGGTGACCGCGCCCTGCGCACGGTGACCCACAAGACCATTGCCGACGCTGCCGAACTTCTGGACAACAACAAGTTCAACGTTGTTGTGGCCCGACTCATGGAGCTGGTCAACGCCACCCGCAAGACCATTGACTCCGGTGCCGGCGCGGCTGACCCCGCCGTCCGCGAGGCAGTCGAAGCCGTTGCTGTCATCCTGAGCCTCTTCGCCCCGTACACCGCTGAGGACCTCTGGAACGCGCTTGGGCACCCGGCTTCCGTGGCAAACGCCGGCTGGCCCACCCACGACGAAGCCCTGTTGGTCCAGGACACCGTCACCGCCGTGGCCCAGGTCCAAGGCAAGGTTCGCGACCGTCTGGAGGTTTCCCCGGACATCAGCGAGGACGCATTGCGCGAGCTCGCCTTGGCCTCCGAAAATGTCCAGCGTGCCATGGACGGCCGCGGCATCCGAACTGTGATCGTGCGTGCGCCTAAACTGGTGAACATCGTTCCGGCCTGACGGTCCCTCAGGTGTAGACATTGCGGCCGCCGGCAGGATTGCCGGCGGCCGCTGACCTTTAAGGAGAATTCCGTCGTGCCGGAGCGTGAACCCCCAGCATGGATCTGGCTGAAAGACCGCCTGTCGCGCCTTCGGATGCCGGTCGCGCCTGTCCCGGTCGCGGACGAGGCGGGTTCCGCCGTCGTACGGACTGCGGTGGTGACAGACTCTGCAGCCGCGCTGCCCGCGGACTGGGTCAGCGCTTTTTCCGCGGACGGCCGTTTGGCCGTTGTGCCGATGCCGGTCATGGTGGGGGAGGAGATTTTCGGCGAAGGCGAGGATGACATCACTCAAACCCTTGCGGTGGCTCTTGCCGCAGGTGCCTCGGTCAAGACTTCCCGCCCGTCCCCGGGCCAGTTCGAACAGGCTTATCTTGCGGCCCAGCGCCGCGGGTTCGAATCCGTGATTTCCATCCACATTTCGTCGGCGCTTTCGGGAACAGTCGACGCCGCCCGCCTGGCGGCCGAACGCGTCGACATCCCCGTCCAAGTGGTCGACTCGCTCACGGTCGGGATGGCCCAGGGCATGGGGGTCCAGAGCGCAGTGGTGGCATCGGCAGCAGGCCAGCCCGTGGACGAGGTCCGGGTCTTCGCCCAGCAACGCATGGAGCGCACCAAGGTCTACTTCTACGTTCCGAGCCTGGAACAGCTGAGGCGCGGAGGGCGTATTGGGGCGGCAGCTTCACTGCTCGGGACCGTGCTCTCGATCAAGCCGATACTGGCAGTGGACGGGGGCAGGATCGTGCCCCTCGAAAAGGTGCGTTCCGCTGTGCGAGCCGTCGCACGCCTGGAGGAAATCGTGGCGGCTGATGTCGCGTCCCGCCCGCCTGGCCAGGCCCGCCTTGCCCTCCACCATTTCGGGAACCCCGCGGAAGCAGAATCGCTCGCTGCCCGGCTTGCCGCGAAGTGCCGGGACTGCCCACCCGCACAGATCAGTTCGCTGCCGGCCGTGCTGGCGGCTCACGCAGGCCTTGGCGTCCTTGCGGTCATAGTCGGCGAAAGCAGCACGCCCGGTAGTTGACGGGGGTTATCCACATAGTCACCGAACCCAGCCGGCAGCGAGCACGCTCCGCCCTAGGTTCGAGGTATGCCACGCTGGAACCACGACGCATCCACCGATGCCGCAGCACAGGCATTCAGGCGGAGGCTTTCCCCTTGCGAGGGCACGTCCGGAGCTGAAGAGTCGTTGCTCAGACTTCCCGGCCCTGACGAGATTCAGGATTTCCCGGAGATTCAGGGGGAGGCGGAAGCCGGCGTGCCGGTCCCGGCGCGGGTCCGCTTCCGTACCTCGCGGAAAGTGGCAATCCTCGTAGTCGTCGTGAGCGTGCTGGTCCTTGCCTGCTTCGTGTGGCAGGCTGCCCGGGACCAGACTACTTCGGAGCCGCTGCAACAGTCCGTAACCGGTGCAGGCAGCGGGGGCGGCAGCCTTCAGACCTCATCGGCGAACCCGGAAGCCGTCCCGCCGGAAACCAAGGCGGGTGAAATGGTCGTGGTGCACGTGGCAGGGGCAGTCCTCAAGCCCGGAGTCGTCTCGCTGCCCGCCGGCAGCCGGGTCTACCAGGCCATTGAAGCGGCCGGGGGAGCGACGCCGGGGGCCGCCCTCGACCAATTGAATCTTGCCGAGCCAGTCAGCGACGGCGCCAAGGTCACCGTTCCTGTACCTGGGGAGGTTCCCGTTGCCGGTGCGATTCCGGAGGCTGGTTCGCCCGGAGCGGGCGGCAAGCTCAACATCAACAAGGCCTCCGTGGACGAATTGGGGACACTGCCCAGGGTTGGACCCGTCATGGCGCAGCGCATAGCAGACTGGCGCAAGGAACACGGGCCATTCGCGTCGGTGGACGAGCTGGACGCCATCGAGGGAATCGGTCCCAAGCTGATGGAGTCGCTAAGGAACCTGGTTTCGGTCAACGATGGGTGAGCCGGCTGGAGCAGTTGCGCGGAGCAGGAGGCTGGATCTTAGACTTGTTCCTTCGGCCGTTCTCGTTTGGGCCGCCGCACTTACGGGCGTGGTTGTTCCCCAGCTGTGGCGGATTGTCCTGGGCACTGCCCTTGCCGTTGCTGCTGCCGTTCTGTTGTCGGGAACCAGGCCGCGCCGGTTGCGAAGCCGGCGCCCCTCGAGGCCCCGTACCCTTCCGTCAACCCTGGGGCTCGCCTGCGTCCTTGGCGCCGCAGTGGCCTTCCACTGCGCCCTAGTCACGGAACGGCGGGACCACGGTCCCCTCGAAGCTGCCGCTGATATCGGCGAAAGTGTGCTGATCGAGCTGCGGGTTACCGGCGCCCCCATCGCTGCGCCGCCCCCGGGCGGGTCCGGAGCCGTGCGCTGGGCTGTCCCGGCAGAATTGGAGTCCCTTACAACCGGAGGCCACGTTGTCCACGGGTACGCGAAGCTCACCGTCATGGGAGGGGAGGAGTGGCGCGATGCCCGACCCGGACAATCCCTTCGGACGACCGGAATCTTGAAAGAAGCGAGGCCCGGCGGACCGGAGGCAGCCACCCTCAACGCCTCCACGGCGCCCGTTCTCTTGCGCTTGGTTCTTGACGTTCAGGCCCCTGCGGCCGCAGCCCGTGAGCGTTTCCGTGATGCGTCCTCACGGTTGCCTCCGGATGCCGCCGGATTGTTGCCGGGTATGGTCGCGGGGGATACCAGCGCACTTCCGGAGGACCTCGTCGCTGCAATGAAAACTACGGGAATGACACATTTGACGGCCGTCAGCGGAGCCAACTGTGCGGTGATCCTGGGTGGCTTCCTCATGCTGGCCCGCACCCTTCGATTGCCGCGTCCGTTCGCTGCCGTCGTGGCAGCCGGCGGGCTGGCAGCCTTCGTGGTGCTCGTAGGTCCGGATCCCAGCGTCCTCAGGGCCGCGGTTATGGGGTGCGTTGGACTCGCCGCTGTCGCGGGAGGGCTCCGTGGCCGGTCACTTTCCTTCCTGTGCTTGGCCATTACGGCGTTGTTGCTCTCCGACCCCTTCCTGGCCGGGAGCATCGGCTTCCTGCTGTCTGTCCTGGCGACCCTGGGGATCGTCCTCTTCGCTGGACGCATCGCCTCCTGGTTTCCCTCGCGTGTTCCTTCATGGTTGGCCGCTGGCGTAGCTGTCCCTTTGGCCGCGCAGCTCATGTGCGCGCCCGTCATTGTTGCGTTGCAGCCGCAACTGACCCTTTACTCCTTGCCTGCAAACGTCCTGGCCGGTCCGCTCGTCGCCCCGGTGACCGTTCTAGGTACTTTGTCTATGCCTCTTGCCTCCGCGGCGCCCTGGCTGGCCGCGGCGCCGCTGGCAGTTGCGGGCTTTTGCGCCACCGCCGTTGCGGGCGTCGCAAGGTTTTTTGCGGGACTACCGGGGGCCGCCTTGCCCTGGTCCGAAGGCGGAACGGGCATTGCTGCCATGGTCCTGTTCTCCGTGGTCATGGGACTTGCTGTCATGGCTGCGCTGAGGCCCACCCTTCTCCCAGGGGAGATCCTGGTCATGCATCGGAAGGTCATGAAGGGATTGGAGTGGCTGGAACGGCTGCAAGACCACCGCCCAAGACGTGGCAGACTTAAAGCCTCCACAACGTCCTCCGGAAGGAACCATCCGTGGCTGCTGCCCAAAACAACCGGGCCAAGAGCGTCGCGGCGAACACCGTCAGCTGGCGGGATGCTTCGCCGGCCGCCGTAGTCCTGATCTCAGGTCCTGAGGAATACCTGGGTATTCGCGCCATGGACAGCATTCGCTTGAAAGTGCGCACGGCTGCTCCGGACGTCGAGGTGAGCAAGCTCAACGCCGGTTCCTATGAGCCTGGTTCTTTGTCCATGACGGTCGCTCCATCACTCTTCGGTGAAGGCAAGCTCGTTGAGGTCGAAGGACTGGAGGCGATGAACGACGCCTTCCTGGCAGACGCCATGAAGTACCTTTCCCGACCGGAGGACGATGTTGTCCTGGTACTTCGCCATTCGGGCGGCGTCAGGGGAAAGAAACTGCTCGATGCCATCAAAGCTGACGGATGGCCGGTTGTTGACTGCCAGCCGTTGAAGAAGGACGCAGACAAAGTGTCCTTCGTTGTTGCCGAGTTCAAGGCCGGCGGACGAAGAATAGAGGGTGAGGCAGTCCAGGCTCTCGTGAATGCTGTAGGTGCCAACCTTTCCGAATTGGCTGCAGCCTGCAACCAGCTGATCGCGGACGCGACCACTGCCGTGGATGCAGCCACCGTCGACCGGTACTACGGCGGACGGGTGGAAGCCACGGCCTTCAAGGTCGCAGATGCCGCAATGGCGGGCAATGGCCCCTTGGCTCTTTCCACGCTCAGGCACGCTCTCTCCACGGGGGTCGATCCGGTTCCGTTGGTCGCCGCCCTGGCGGCCAAACTGCGCACGCTCGCAAAGGTGGCCGGGGCCAAGGGCTCCTCTGCCATGATCGCAAAAAGTCTTGGAATGCAGCCCTGGCTCGTGGAACAGGCGCAAAGAGACGTCCGTCGCTGGACGCCCGAAGGACTGATCCGTTCCATTCAGGTGATCGCCGAGACGGATGCTCAGGTAAAGGGCTTGTCCCGGGACCCTGTCTACGCGGTGGAGCACGCCGTCACCGTGATTGCCTCATCGGCCCGGGGGCGTTGAGCAGAAGTCGCAGCGGAACGGGATCCGCCGTCGGACGCCAGCTTAAAGGCCGACGGGCAACCGCTTAAAGCCAGGAGGCCGGCACCCAACGGGTGCCAGCCTCCTGTTCAGCTCAGTCGAACTGGAAAAACCTTAGAGTGCGTTGACCTTCTTGGAGATCGCCGACTTGCGGTTCGCAGCGTTGTTCTTGTGAATAACGCCCTTGCTGACAGCCTTGTCCAGCTTACGGCTGGCAGCAGCAAGTGCAGTTCCAGCAGCATCCTTGTCAGCAGACGCAACGGCGGTGTTGACTGCGCGGATGGCGGTCTTCAGCTCGGACTTGACTGCGTTGTTACGCAGGCGGGCCTTCTCGTTGGTGAGGATGCGCTTCTTCTGGGACTTGATATTAGCCACGTATGAACTCTCTTTTTAATGCGGAAATGGTCTAGAGGGTTATCAGGTTGGCCATCGACTGAGCGGCGTGGGGATGCCTATGGCAGCCAACCATGCGTGGCCGTCGACCTGCACGGACACACAGCTATAAATAATAGCAGATACTTGCCGTTAGGGTTGAGTCGGTCCACCCACCATCATCCTTGGCCCCGCCGGCCTTGGAGTGCCCGCGCTACCTCCTGGAAGCGGGCCTCGCCCAGCACCGCCCCCTCACGCCTTATTGCGCCGGGGTAAATGCGGACGACGCGGTCCACTTTGACCTCGCTCGGGCGGCCTTGGCGGTCCCATGGGCCGGTTCCGATGTCCACGTAGCCCGCTGCCCGGACGCCGTTGTCGTGGTCCTTGGAAGTCAGCATCAAACCCAGGAGCCAGCGGCCGTCCCGCCCTATCAGCAGCACAGGCCGGTCCTTTCCCTGTGTGTAGTCCTCTTCGTAAGGGACCCAGCTCCAGACGATCTCCCCCGGGTCCGGATTGCCGTCGGGTTTTGGGGAGTACCGGGGGCTGACGCTGCCGCGGAAATCGCCGGGGTAGGCAACTGCCTGGGGCACGACGTCGGCGGGTCGGCCTTGGTGTCTGGTGGAACCAGGGCGTCCGGGGGTGGGGTTCGGGGAAGCCGGCTTGGTGCCGGCGCCTCCCAGCGCCCGGAGGGATCGGAGGATGAATGTGCCAAGTGGTCGCAGGTTCAGGGCCATGGGACAAAGCTATCGTTGGATCAGGTGCGGATGCGCCGCAATGTACGTGGAACCGCCGGTTCGTGGGACACTGGAGGATCAGAGATGCGGTATTTCCTTTGCTGGCCCATGCCCGGCTTGAGGCTCAACCGCGTGAATGCCGACAGTTAGGACCTTGCGTGTCTCCCATGGCCCGCACCGCACCGGTGCCCGCCGCAACAGATCCGGCCATCATCCGGAACTTCTGCATCATTGCCCACATTGACCACGGTAAGTCCACCTTGGCCGACCGCATGCTGCAGTTCACCGGCGTCGTTCAGCAACGCGACATGAAGGCCCAGTACCTGGACCGCATGGACATTGAACGTGAGCGCGGCATCACCATCAAGTCGCAGGCTGTCCGCATGCCTTGGGAACTTGATGGCACCAGCTACGCCCTGAACATGATCGACACCCCGGGCCACGTCGACTTCACGTACGAGGTCTCCCGGTCCCTGGCAGCCTGCGAGGGCGCGATCCTGCTGGTTGACGCGGCGCAGGGCATCGAGGCCCAGACGTTGGCCAACCTGTACCTGGCGATGGAAAACAACCTCACCATCATTCCGGTTTTGAACAAGATCGACCTCCCAGCGGCGCAACCGGAGAAGTACGCGGCTGAGCTTGCAAACCTCATCGGCGGAGACCCGGAGGATGTGCTCAAGGTTTCCGGTAAAACCGGTGTAGGCGTTGAGGCGCTGCTGGACAAGATTGTCCGCGACCTTCCGGCACCTGTTGGCAATCCCGACGCGCCCGCGCGTGCCATGATCTTTGACTCCGTCTATGACACCTACCGTGGCGTCGTCACCTACGTCCGTGTGGTTGACGGCAAGCTTCACCCACGCGAACGCATCCAGATGATGTCAACCCGCGCAACCCACGAACTCCTCGAAATAGGGGTGAGCTCGCCTGAGCCCACCCCGTCAAAGGGCCTGGGTGTGGGTGAGGTGGGATACCTCATCACCGGCGTGAAGGATGTCCGTCAGTCCAAGGTTGGCGATACTGTCACCAACCAGGCCAAGCCGGCCTCGGAATCCCTGAGCGGCTACGCCGATGCGAAGCCGATGGTGTTCTCCGGCCTCTACCCCTTGGATGGCACGGACTACCCGGTGCTTCGCGACGCATTGGAAAAGCTGATGCTCAACGACGCCGCCTTGGTCTACGAGCCTGAGACCTCGGCTGCGCTGGGCTTCGGCTTCCGTGTTGGCTTCCTTGGGTTGCTGCACCTTGAAATCACTCGCGAGCGTTTGGAACGCGAGTACAACCTCGACCTCATTTCCACTGCACCCAACGTGGAGTACGAGGTCACCCTGGAAGACAAGCGGGTTGTCCACGTCACCAACCCCAGCGAGTACCCCACGGGCAAAATTGCCGAAGTTCGTGAGCCGATGGTCTCCGCCACCGTCCTGGCGCCCAATGAGTTCGTCGGTGCCATCATGGAGCTGTGCCAAAGCCGCCGCGGCCAGATGAAGGGCATGGACTACCTGTCCGAGGACCGCGTCGAACTCCGTTACTGGATCCCGCTGGCCGAGATTGTCTTCGACTTCTTCGATCTGCTGAAATCCAAGACGCGCGGCTACGCCTCGCTGGACTGGAAGGCCGACGGCGAGCAAGTGGCAGACCTCGTCAAGGTCGACATCCTGCTCCAGGGCGAACAGGTGGACGCCTTCAGCGCCATCACCCACCGCGACAAGGCCTACGCCTACGGTGTGATGATGACCGGAAAACTCCGCGAACTCATTCCGCGGCAGCAGTTCGAGGTGCCCATCCAGGCTGCCATCGGCTCCCGCATCATCGCGCGCGAGAGCATCCGGGCCATCCGCAAGGATGTTCTTGCCAAGTGCTACGGCGGTGACATCACCCGTAAGCGCAAGCTGCTCGAAAAGCAGAAAGAAGGCAAGAAGCGCATGAAGATGGTTGGCCGTGTTGAGGTGCCCCAGGAAGCCTTCATCGCAGCGCTGACCACCGACGAGTCCAAGGACAAGGCCAAGAAGTAAATGCCCAGCGTCCTACCTTTGGGCGATCCGGCACCTGCGGACGGCATCTTGCCGCCGCAGGTGCTGGACGGCGTAGAGCAGCGCAAATTCGGTCTCTACGTGCACATCCCGTTCTGTGCTGTCCGCTGCGGCTACTGCGACTTCAACACCTACACGGCCACCGAGCTGGGCGGCGGTGCGTCGCAGGATGCCTATGCGTCGACGGCGGTCTCCGAACTCGGATTCGCGGCTGCGGCCCTTGATGCCTCGAGCCTCCCGCGTCGGCCCCTCAGCACTGTCTTCTTCGGAGGCGGCACGCCCACCCTCCTGCCCGCGGAAGATTTGGCGCAGATCCTTCGTGCTGCCGTAGGCCATTGGGGTCTTGAGCCCGGCGCCGAGGTGACCACCGAGGCCAATCCGGATTCCGTGACTCCGGAGTCGCTGAGGCTGTTAGCTGACGCCGGCTTCACCAGGGTTTCCTTTGGCATGCAGTCGGCCGTGCCGCATGTTCTTAAAGTGCTGGACCGTACCCACACCCCGAGCCGGGTGCCGCAGGTGGTGCAGTGGGCCCGCGAGGCAGGCCTGTCTGTCAGCCTGGACTTGATCTACGGGACCCCCGGGGAGTCCATGGAGGATTGGGAACTCTCGCTCAAGACGGCACTGTCCTACGAGCCCGATCACATCAGCGCCTATGCGCTGATAGTTGAGGATGGCACCAAGCTTGCCGCGCAGATCAGGCGCGGCCAAGTGCCCGGAATCGACGACGACGACCACGCCGCCAAATATGAGCTGGCGGATCAAATGATCTCAGCGTCAGGCCTGGATTGGTACGAGGTCAGCAATTGGGCCCGGACCCCGGAACAAGCCTGCAGGCACAACCTGGCCTATTGGCGCGGTGACGATTGGTGGGGGATCGGGCCGGGAGCGCACTCGCATGTAGGCGGCGTGCGGTGGTGGAACGTCAAGCATCCCACGGCCTATGCGGCCAGGTTGGCGGCCGGGAGTTCGCCCGCCGCAGGCAGGGAAACGCTCGACGCCGGAACCCGGGAAGTGGAGCGCATCATGCTGGAAGCCCGGCTTGGTTCCGGGCTCGCGGTGGATGCGCTGGATAAGGTGGGCCGGCACGCCGTGGCAGGCCTCATAGCTGACAAGCTCGTGGACCCGGCCGCTGCCTTCAAGGGCCGGTTGGTGTTGACCCTCAAAGGCCGGCTGCTGGCCGATGCCGTGGTGCGCCGGATCCTGCCGGACTAACGCCTTTACCCGGGACCGGGCGGGCCTGTTACTTGATCCAGCGCAGATTGAAGCGGTAGCGGTGTGGTTGACCGTGGTTCACCCGGATTCCCGCCGAGACGGAGAAGCAGGTCAGTGCTACCCAGATCGCGGTGGCGATCACCGCAAAGATGTTTCCAACCACAGGCAACAGGACCAGAAGGTTTGCCAGAACGGCCGCAATCGTGGGGGGAAGCGTGAAGTTCAAGGCTTCCTTGGACTCCTGTGCGGTGAAGGGACCGCGTTCCCGGAAAATCAGGTAGATCAGCAAGGACGGCAGGCAACCCAGGATGCCGCCGAAGTGCGCAAGGGTAGCCCACTGGCGGTCCTCGCCCGCGGTCAGCGGGAGTGCGTTTGCAGGTGCACCATGATACTGGGGCTGGCCTGCGGCCCTGCCCGGTTCTTCTGGAGCGTTCTCTGCCACGGTGTCTTCCCTTTGCTGTAAAAATGTTGCGGTGTTGCTGTCCCAGAATACTGGGTCGAGGCTGCTTCGGAAGACCACGGCCTCCTTGAAGGGGTTGGTGTCACATGCCGCGGAATGGCTTGCGGCCCGGTCTAAGGGGCCGTGAGGAAGTCGATCACTTCCTCGACCCGGCCCAGCAAAGAAGCCTCAAGATCGGCGTAGCTCCGCACGGCGCCAAGCAAGCGTTGCCAGCCCAGCCCGATGTCTTCCGCTGTCTGGTGAGGCCAGCCAAAGGCCCTGAGGATCCCTGTTTTCCAGTCGACCCCTCGCGGGACCGCCGGCCATTCGGGGATCCCAAGTACCTTGGGGCGGATGGCCTGCCAGACGTCCACGTAAGGGTGTCCGACGATCAGGACATTGCCGGCCGCGCCTGGGACCGTCATGGCCTCGGCCGCGATCCGGGATTCCTTTGAGCCTGCCACCAAGTGGTCCACGAGGATCCCGAGCTTGCGCTGCGGTCCGGGCCCGAAGGATGCAATGGCTGACTTGAGGTCGTCCACGCCGTGGAGGGGCTCCACCACGATGCCCTCAACGCGGAGATCGTCGCCCCATACCTTCTCCACGAGTTCGGCGTCGTGCTTGCCTTCCACCCAGATGCGGCTGGCCTTGGCCACCTGGGCCCGTTGGCCCTGAACGCGGACGGAGCCGGAGGCCGTACGCCCGGCCGGAACTGCGCCTGCGGGCACTCTCGCTGCCGGGGGCATCAGCTGTATCGGTGCACCTTCGAGGAGGAACCCGAACCCCAGTTGGAAGGACTTGACCTTTCCACGTCTGTCCTCGAGGGAAACAATGTGCATGCCGCCGGACTTTTCAACCCGGACCACTTCCCCTACCCAGCCTGACTGGACATCTTCAAGGACCATTCCGCGCTGGACGGGCACTTCCGGCAGTTTTCGCTTGGCCGGTGCCGTCAGGTCCTGCGGACCCCAAGTGTCGAAAGCCAAGGAGCTCATACCTCTTTGCGCTGGGAATCCAGCCGGGCACGCGGATGCCGCCGGCCCCGCTGCGGATGGGGGCAGCGGACGGTTTCAATGCTAGCAACGCGGTGGCCCATACTAGACTTGTTAGCACTTGGGCATGTTGAGTGCTAAGCAGATGGTGATGGTGATGTGTTTTTTTGAAGGTCCCCCAGGCGCCGGCCGCGTGGACCCGGATGGTCGTCAGGAGGTGTTGCAATGAGTGAGCCGCGCAAACTGGAAGTCTTGCGGGCCATCGTTGAGGACTACGTGCATTCCCGTGAGCCTGTCGGGTCGAAGGCTCTGGTGGAGCGCCACCACCTCGGTGTTTCCAGCGCCACCATCCGCAACGACATGGCGGTTTTGGAAGAAGAAGGACTCATCGCCGCTCCCCACACCAGCGCGGGCCGTATCCCCACGGACAAGGGTTACCGCCTCTTCGTGGACCGGATTTCGCAGGTGAAGCCCTTGTCCGCTGCTGAGCGCAGGGCCATCCATTCGCTCCTGGAGGGGCCGGATGACCTTGACGACATTCTTGAGCGGACCGTGCGGCTCCTTTCGCAGCTGACCAACCAGGTCGCCGTCGTGCAGTATCCACATTCAAAGCGGGCGCTGGTCCGCCACGTGGAGTTTGTGCTGCTGGCCCCGAAGCAGGTGCTGGCGGTCCTGATAGCGGACACCGGCAGCGTGGGACAAAAGGTCGTCGACGCCGGTGCGGACGTCAGCAACGAGGCCCTGATGGTGCTGCGCTCCAGGTTCCTTGGAAGCATCGCCGGAACCCAACTCGATTTGCTCCCCCAGGTCCTTCCCTCCGTTGTGGCCTTATGCCCTCCTGAACTCCGCGGTGCAGCGCAGGCCCTGGCCGTGGGACTGCAGGCGCTGAGCGACACCAGCCGCGAAGAGCGGATCCTCATGGCGGGAACCGCAAACCTCGCCCGCTCCAACGTGGACTTCCCGCTGAGCATCGGTCCGGTACTTGAGGCCCTTGAGGAACAAGTGGTCATGCTTCGGTTGTTGTCGGACATGGGGGACGACCCGCGCGGAGTCACGGTCAGCATCGGACGGGAAAATCCGTACGACGGTCTTGCCGAAGCTTCAGTCGTGGCCACCGGCTACGGCTCCGGGGCGAAAGTGGGCATCCTGGGACCAACCCGCATGGACTACCCCACAACCATGGCCGCCGTTCGCGCCGTGGCCCGTTACCTTTCCCGAATCCTCGGCGGCTGACACCAGCCGCCGCCAATGAACCGCAGTACAACAAGGAAGAGATACCGACTTTGAGCAGCCACTATGACGTTTTGGGAGTCTCCCCGGAAGCCACCGGAGAAGAGATCAAAAAGGCGTACCGCAAGTTGGCGCGAAAACTGCACCCCGACGTCAACCCCGGGGAAGATGTCGCGGAACAGTTCAAGGCAGTAACGCACGCCTACGAAGTCCTGTCAGACCCGCAAAAGCGTCGGGTCTACGACGCCACTGGCAACGAAAACGGAACGGACAACGGCTTCGGCGGGGGTTACTCCGGCCAGGGCTTCGCCTTCCAGGACATCTTTGACACGTTCTTCGGTGGTGGGGGCGGCGGCCACGCCGGGCCCGCTTCACGCGTGCGCCGCGGCCAGGACGCGCTTATCAGCGTCAGGATCGACCTGAAGGACGCCGTCTTCGGTGTCAACAAGAAACTCGAAGTCGACACTGCAGTCACCTGCCCCACGTGTGATGGCAGCTGCTGCCGTCCCGGCACCCACCCTGAACGTTGCGATATCTGCGGCGGCAGCGGCCAGGTACAGCGTGCAGTGCGTTCCATCCTTGGCCAGGTCATGACAACGGCGCCCTGTGGCTCCTGCGAAGGTTTCGGGACCATCATCAAGGACCCCTGCAACGAGTGCAACGACCAAGGACGTATCCGCAGCCGCCGATCCCTGACCATCAAGGTCCCGGCCGGCGTGGCAACGGGCACGCGCATCCAGTTGTCGGGACAGGGAGAAGCCGGCCCCGCAGGCGGTCCTGCGGGCGACCTGTATGTGGAGATCCGCGTCAACAGCGATTCGACGTATGTCCGTGAAGGCGACGACCTGCATGCGACGCTGAGCGTTCCCATGACGGCGGCGGCGCTGGGTACCGAACTCAGCCTCGAAACGTTCGACGGACCCCAGGAAATCGACGTCAAGGCCGGCACGCAATCGGGCGAGATCATTACGCTTCGAGGCCTCGGCGTGACGCACCTTCGCGGCTACGGGCGTGGCGACCTGAAGGTCCATCTCCACGTCGAGACGCCCGGAAAGCTCGATGCGGCCCAGGAAGACCTGCTCCGGCAGCTCGCCAAGCTGCGGGGGGAGCAATTCACTGAAGGCAAGCTCGTGGCCAGCGGTGGCATGTTCGCCAAGCTCCGGGACAAGCTCGGTAACCTGTAGCGGTGAGCAATCCCGTTTTCTTCGTCCCTGCCGGAAGCCTGGACGGGACCGGTCCCGGGTCCCTGTTTGTCCTCGAGGGTTCCGAGGCCAGGCATGCCGTGACGGTCAAGCGCCTTGGTATTGGCGAGCCCGTGGATATCGTGGACGGCGCCGGCGCCAGGCTGACAGGCATCGTCTCCGACGCCGGGCCAGGCACTTTGTCCGTTACGGCGTCCACGGTGGTCTTCGAAGAAGCCCCTGCAGTCCGGCTGGTCCTGGTTCAGGCACTCGCAAAAGGTGACCGGGACGAACTTGCCATTGAGACGGCCACCGAACTGGGCATTGACGCCGTGGTGCCCTGGCAGGCGGAACGCTCCATTGTCCGTTGGAAGGGCGAGAGGGCTGCCAGGGCCCACGCGAAATGGCAGTCGGTGGTTACGGCCGCCGCCAAGCAGGCCAGGAGGGCCTGGATTCCGGAGGTGCGCGCCGCGCTCGACTCTGCTGCCTTGGCCAAGGCGGTGGCTGCCGCTGACCTCGCTGTCATCCTGCACGAGGACGCAAAGAACCCGCTCCGTACGGTCCTTGAAGGCGCCTCCGAATGGGCAGCGGGGGAGGCGCCCCGCGAGGTGCTGCTGATCGTGGGCCCCGAAGGTGGTATTTCTCCCAGGGAGGTAACCCGGTTCAGCGATGCAGGTGCCGTTACCGCACTGTTGGGACACCATGTGTTGCGGTCATCAACGGCAGGACCGGCCGCCGTCGTGCTGGCGAGCGACATCCTGGGCCGCTGGAGCTAAAAGGCCTGGCGTCAGTTGACGCTGAAGAGCTTCGTATCGAGTGTGGACTCGTCGGAGTGCCCGGAGTCGTCTCCCTGAGCGACCCGGAGTTCGTATTTTCCTGGCTTGAGGTTCGCGCTGAAGGAGAAGACCCCGAATTGGCCCGGTTCGCCGACAGCCTTGACCTGGCCCGTCAGGAGGCTGGTCCGAGTGCCGCTCCCGTTGTCCTGGAGGATCTGCCAGTTGACCGGTTTGGAGCTGTCTGTGATTCGGCCGTTCACCTTGATTGTCCCCGCGGCCAATGTGGTGTCTTCCTGTGGATCGATGATCCACACCGGTGCCACCAGGGATGCATCGCGGGCCATCGGCTGGCCAAGCTTCACTTGACCGAAGGCCATGAAATCCGTATGGCCATCCACCAGGATGACCACCTGAATCTGCTGGCCGGAGTTGATCAGGCCCGAGGACGAGGCTGCAGCGGTGGCCGTGTACACCAATTGCTGGATTGCGCGTTGGGCCATGCCGGCGTCGAGGTTGGAGTTGAAGGCGTCCCGCGAGATGTCCACAGTGATCACGTTCTTGCCCGAGATTGACGTGGCGAGACTACCGGGTTCCTGCCAGGGCGTGAAGAAGTCGTGGTCCAGCGGTTTTTCGGCCATCATGATCCGGAGCGCCGTGGTTACGGGGTTCTCGTCGCCGGAGATGTCCCGGAACTCCCGGTATAGGTAGACGTTGTCCTTGCTCCGGCCGATCCAGTAGACAGGGATCTTGGTGGACGCCTGGGTGGTTTCCAAGGGGGCGTTGCTGGCTGGAGCGTCCTGGACGCTTACCGCGGGGCTCGTTGTCACAGGCGTGGTTCCGCCGTTGGCGATGCATCCCGTCAGGAGGAGGACAGCAAGCATCGCCGGGGCGGCAATCGCGGACCTTGACAGGTGTCGCGCGCCCTTGTGCTGGTTTGCTCGCTGGGTGATGGGTGTTCCTTGCTTAGCGGCCCGTGAAGGCCGGTTTCTGCGCGGGCCCTCTTATGCCCGCCTTGCCAGCTTGGCATATGAACGACGACGGACGGCGGGGTTTGGCGGGCACCGCCACCAACTGAAACAGGATTGATATCCGCTTGATGCCGAGTTGAGACAAAATGTCGAGGCCCTGCCGCGGGCCAGGCTGTCCGGGTGCTGGAGGTTCCCATGTGCCGGGGCTGGCGTAGGATTGAAGGCATTCCGGCAAAAGGCCGGGCCCTTTTATCGGCCCTGCCCGGATCGTCGGATATAACGCGAAGGACAACCGGAGGAGAACAGGCCGTACGGCCAGCACTATGAGTGAATCCCTGAATGGGCGGCTGAGGACCGGTAACGGGAACCCAGCGGCCGCCGAGTTCCCGCACACATTACCGGGCACGCGCACGGAAATCGTCACGTTCGACAACTCCGATCAGATGGTTCATTCGCTGGGCAGCCATGATGAGGCCTTGCGCTATATCGAGGATCAATTCCCTGATGTGAACTTCCACGTTCGGGGCAACGAACTTTCCATGTCCGGACCCTCAACGGTTATTCCCCGGATCATGCGCCTCCTCGAGGAGGTCCGTGGACTGGTGGCCAGGGGGACCGTGGTGACTCCCGATGTGCTGCAACAGCTGGTTTCGCTGCTGCGCAGCCAGTCGGTCCAGAATCCGGTGGATGTCCTCACCCACAACATCCTTTCCAGCAGGGGCAAGACCATCCGCCCCAAGACGCTGAACCAAAAGAATTACGTCGATGCCATCGACGAGAACACCGTCATCTTCGGGATTGGGCCAGCCGGTACGGGCAAGACTTACCTCGCGATGGCGAAGGCCGTGCAGGCCCTGCAGAACAAGGAAGTCAGCCGCATCATCCTGACGCGGCCCGCAGTCGAAGCCGGTGAGCGCCTGGGATTCCTTCCCGGCACCCTGAGCGACAAGATCGACCCCTACCTGCGGCCTCTGTACGACGCCCTGCATGACATGATGGACCCCGAATCCATCCCGCGCCTGATGGCGGCGGGCACCATCGAAGTGGCTCCGCTGGCTTACATGCGCGGACGCACGCTCAACGACGCCTTCATCATTCTGGATGAGGCGCAGAACACCACCCCGGAGCAGATGAAGATGTTCCTGACCAGGCTGGGCTTCGGGTCCAAGATGGTGGTCACCGGTGACGTCACCCAGATCGACTTGCCCTTCGGGGCAACATCCGGGCTGCGAATCGTCCGGGAGATTCTCAGCGGCATCGATGACGTGAACTTTTCGATCCTTGAGGCAAGCGACGTCGTCAGGCACCGGCTGGTGGCGGACATTGTTTCTGCCTACAGCAAATGGGACGACGCCCACAGGCCTGGCGCTGCCGCCCAACACAAACGTGGAGAACGTAAATGAGCATTGAAGTAAACAACGAGTCCGGCGTGGAGGTGGATGAAGCCCAGCTGGTGACGTTGTCCCGCTTCATCTTTGAGCGCTTGTACATCCACCCCCAGGCCGAGCTGTCCATCCTGCTCGTGGATGAAGCAGCGATGGAAAAGCTGCACATTGAACTGATGGACGAACCCGGTGCCACCGATGTCCTGTCAGTCCCCATGGACGAGCTGACGCCCGGAACCCCGGATAAGCCCGCTCCCCAGGGAATGCTGGGCGATATTGCCATCTGCCCGCAAGTAGCCGAGGTCCAGGCGCGGAATGCAGGACACCCGACGCAGGACGAAATGCTCCTGCTCACCACCCACGGCATCCTCCACCTCCTTGGGTTCGACCACGCAGAGCCGGAGGAAAAGGAAGAGATGTTTGGCCTGCAGCGTGAATTGCTGTCTGAGTTCCTGGGCAAGGATGCCCCCATGGAGACCATGCAGTGACCTCGCTCATCCTGGTCGGCATGGCGCTGGTTTTCCTTAGCTTTGTCGCCTTGCTGACCGCGGCCGAGGCAGCCTTCAACTTCCTGCCCAGGCACGAGGCCGAGCAATCGGTCCATCGAAGCAAGGGCAAGGCCCTTGGAAGTATCCTCAAGAACCCGGTCGCCCACATCAGGGCACTCAGGTTTTGGCGCGTCTGGTTCGAGATGGCAGCCGCGGTGGCTGTCGCCGTCGTTCTTCACAGCCTGCTGGACAACGTGTGGCTCGCCGGCCTGGCCGCCACGGGCATCATGGCGATCATCGGATTCGTGCTGGTCGGGGTATCGCCCCGGCAGCTGGGACGCGCACATTCGGGTCCCGTGGTCCGTTTCACGGCGCCCCTGATCAGGTTCCTTTGCTGGATCCTCGGGCCCATTCCCGGTTGGCTGGTGGCCTTGGGTACTGCCGTGGCGCCGGGGGCACCGGCCGGCGACGACGCCTTCGTCAGCGAGGAAGAGTTCCGTGAGTTCGTGGACCGTGCCGCCGAATCGGACATGATCGAAGACAACGAGGCGGAACTGATCCATTCCGTCTTCGACTTCGGCGATACTTTGGTCCGCTCGGTCATGGTTCCGCGTACCGACATCGTCAGCATCGGCACCGGCTCGGGGCTGGAAGCGGCCATGGCTTTGTTCCTGCGGTCCGGCTATTCCCGGATTCCGGTCATCGGAGAGAACACCGACCAGATCAAGGGAATCCTTTACCTTAAGGACGTGGCAGCGGCACTGCACCGTACCGAGCCCCACCTGCAACCGCACGACGTCGACTCTTTGGCCCGCGAGGTCCGTTACGTTCCCGAGTCCAAGCCGGTGAGCGACCTCCTTACCGAACTGCAGAAGGAATCCACGCACGTTGCGATCGTGATCGACGAGTACGGCGGCACCGCCGGGCTGGTGACCCTTGAAGACCTCATCGAGGAGATCGTCGGTGAAATCGTGGACGAGTACGACTCTGCCGCGGAAGAGGCGGTTGACCTCGGCGACGGCACCTATCGGGTGAGTTCGCGGATGAGCATCGATGACCTCGGGGAACTGTTCGGCATCGACCTGGACGACGACGAGGTGGACACCGTGGGTGGCCTGCTTGCCAAAGCCTTGGGGCAGGTCCCGATCGTTGGCAGTTCCGTGGAAGTGAGCGGAGTTTCGCTGAAGGCCGATAGGCTTGAGGGTCGCCGAAACCGGGTCAGCCACATCATTGCGGCGGCGATGCCAAAAGAAGAAACTGACCTTGAAGACCTTCTTGACGAGGCAGAAACAACGCAACAGGGAGTTCCACGTGAGCAAGCAAAGTAATAAATTCGACGCCGATCATGATTTCGGCGGCTTCCACGCGGGATTCTCGGTCTTGGTGGGCCGCCCGAACGCCGGAAAATCGACGCTGACCAACGCGCTGGTGGGCCAGAAGGTTGCCATCACCTCGGCCAAGCCGCAAACCACCCGCCACACGATCCGCGGCATCGTCCACCGTGAGGACGCCCAGCTGATCCTCGTTGACACACCTGGCCTGCACCGGCCGCGCACATTGCTGGGCAAGCGCCTCAACGAACTCGTGGCAGATACCCTGGCGGAAGTTGATGCGATCGGTTTCTGCCTTCCGGCCAACGAGAAGATCGGTCCCGGCGACAAGTACATTGCCGCGCAGTTGGCAGCCGTAGGCCGCAAGCCCATTGTTGCCATCGTGACCAAAACGGACCTCGTGGACCGGCAAGCCCTCACCGAACAACTCCTCGCGGTGGCCGAACTCGGCCGTGAAGTCCTCGGTGGCCAGGGCTGGGCGGACGTCGTCCCCGTTTCTGCGGCAGACGGATTCCAGGTCAATACAGTAGCGGATGTCCTCATCGGCCACATGCCGTCGTCGCCACCCCTCTATCCGGACGGAGAATTGACCGACGAACCGGAAGCCGTCATGATCGCCGAACTTATCCGCGAAGCGGCGCTTGAAGGTGTCCGCGACGAACTTCCCCACTCCCTGGCTGTGGTTGTGGAAGAAATTGTGCCCCGGGAAGGGCGCACCGAAGACAACCCCTTGCTTGATGTCCGGGTAAATCTCTACGTGGAGCGTCCGTCCCAGAAGGCCATCATCATCGGCAAGGGCGGGAGCCGCCTGCGCGAAGTGGGCACCAATGCCCGCAAGGGCATCGAGACGTTGCTTGGGACCCGGATTTACCTGGATCTGCACGTCAAAGTGGCCAAGGACTGGCAGCGCGACCCCAAGCAATTGGTCAAACTGGGCTTCTGACCTGCCAAGAATCACCGGCGTGGGAAGTTGCCCGATAGGCAACTTCCCAGAAACGGCCATTATGATTGCGGGGATCCACGTGTTTGAGGAAAGGTAACCGAATAGTGCGACGTCGTGAAGCCCGGTCGCAGGGCGCCGGCACCGCTGCTCCCGGCGCGGCGCGCCATGGAGGAGATCCGGAGGCGACTCCGCGGCACATGAACGCGCCCAAAGGTCTTCCCTTATGGCTGAAGATCGTCACGGGCGTTGTCTCGGTTGCCTTGGTTGCCGGAGTTGCCTTTACCGCTTTCTGGTTCATCCGCCTCCAAAACAACATCACCAAGGCTCCCTTGAGCGCCGGAGACACCCGCGACACCGGCGATGCCGTGGTCAATGACAAGACGGACCGGCTCCAGATCCTGATCTTGGGTTCGGATACCCGTGACGGCAAGAACTCCCAGTACGGCACGTCGGAGGACTCCACCGGTTACGGGCATTCGGACGTCATGATGCTCCTGGACATCTCCGCGGACAACAAACGCGTCAGTGTCATGAGCTTTCCGCGTGACCTCCTCGTGGATGTTCCGCAATGCACGGACCGTAAAACCAACCAGACATTCCCCGCACGCAACGGGGTCATGATCAACGAGGCCATGGCCGAGGCCGGCATCGGTTGCGCCGTGGATACGATCAACAAGCTCACCGGACTTAAGGTCGACCACTTCATGATGGCCGACTTCAATGCCGTCAAGGAACTGTCCAAGGCAGTAGGCGGCGTCGATGTTTGCGTCAGCGATCCCGTTTTCGACCCCGACTCCGGACTCCGTTTGGCCAAGGGCAACTCCCAGGTTGAGGGCGAGCAGGCCTTGTCCTTCCTTCGTACACGGCACGCCTTTGGTGATGGTGGCGACCTCGGCCGGATCAAGGGACAGCAGGCATTCCTTTCATCCCTGACCAGGAAGTTGAAGTCCGAGGGCACCTTGGGCAATCCTCAGCGGCTCTTGCAGATTGCCGACGTCGTGACCCAGAACCTCACCGTTGACGAAGGGCTGGCATCCGTGCCGACCCTCCTGACCATTGGTGGACGGCTGAAGGACATTGATGTGTCCAAGGTGGCCTTCGTCTCGGTGCCCACCCAGCCTGCAGCCATCGATCCCAACCGGCTTGAGCTGGTTGAACCCCAGGCTTCGCAGCTTTTCGCGGCCCTGCGGGCGGACCTTGATTTGACCAACCCCGGCGCAACGTCGAGTCCCTCGGCCTCAGCTGCGCCCACAGGCACGGCAGCTCCTCCCACCACTGCAGCTCCGCCTGCGCCGGCCTACAACAAGGCTATCCAGCCAGTGGCCGTGGCAAACGGCAGCGGTGTGGGCACGCGCGCCCAGGAAATCCTGGCTGTCCTGACCGGCAACGGATTCACACAGGCCGTTTCCTACTTGGCCAACCCGGTGGAACAGACAGTGGTCTACTACGGTGCCGATTTTGCCGACGTTGCCACGGATGTCGCCGCACTGTACGGAATTCCGGCTACTCAGGTCAAGCAGGCAGCAGGTGTGTCCGGTGTGCAGGTTTACGTCGGTACTGACTTTGCCTCCGGGACCGCGTACGGGGCCGCCTCGGTGCCCACCGACGTGGTCAACCAGACTGCCAAAGACGCTGTGTGCCAGCAGGTGAATCCGCTCTACATCACCCAGTAGCGCGCAACTGTCCCAACTGAAAGTGGCCGGGTCCCCAACGGGATCCGGCCACTTCGGGTTTGGGAGCTTTACCAGATGCTGACGCGCTCGGCAGGCGCCAGGTACATCTTGTCCTCGGGGGTGACCCCGAATGCCTCATGGAAAGCATCGAGGTTTCGCACGATCGCGTTGGTCCTGAATTCGTTGGGGGAGTGGGGGTCCGTCGCGAGCCGGCGGATGGCTTCCTCCGTGCGGATCACCTGCCGCCAACCTGCTGCCCAGGACATGAAGAAGCGCTGGTAGCCCGTGAACCCGTCGATTACTTCCGGTTCGGCGCCGTTGAGGCTCAGGAGGTAGGCCTTGTAAGCGATCGTCATGCCGCCAAGGTCTCCGATGTTTTCCCCAAGCGTCAGCTTTCCGTTGACCTTGTGGTCCGGGGCAGCATACGGGGACAGGGCGTCATACTGTGCTACGAGCTTGGCCGTACGCGATTCAAAGGCGGCCCGGTCTTCCTCGGTCCACCAGTTCCGGAGGGCTCCGCTGCCGTCGAACTGGGAGCCTTGGTCATCAAAGCCGTGGCCGATTTCGTGGCCAATGACTGCGCCGATGCCGCCGTAGTTCACGGCGTCGTCTGCTTCCGCGTTGAAGAAGGGCGGCTGCAGGATGGCTGCGGGAAAGACAATCTCGTTGAGCATCGGGTGGTAGTAGGCATTAACTGTTTGCGGCGTCATGAGCCACTTGTCCAGGTCCACAGGCTTGCCGATCTCGTCCAAGTGCCGGTCGATATCAGCGTTATGCGCGCGCTCCACGTTGCCCAAGAGGTCATGGGGATCGATTTCGACTGCGGAGTAATCGATCCACTTTTCGGGGAACCCGATCTTCGGACGGAACGCTTCAAGTTTCTTGAGGGCTTCTGCCTTGGTGGCTTCGCCCATCCATTCCAAGGACGAGATACTCTCCCGGTAGGCCTCGATCAGGTTGGACACGAGTGTCTGCATGCGCGCCTTGTGGCCTGCGGGGAAATGCCGTTCCACGTAGATCTGGCCCACAGCCTCGCCAAGGGCACCTTCGACAACCGCAACTCCCCGCTTCCAACGCTCCTTGTTCTGCGGCGTCCCGCTAAGGGCCGTCCCGTAGAAATCGAAATTCGTTGCCACGAAGTCAGCCGAAAGATAAGGCGCGGCGGAGGAAAGAACACGCAGTGCCAGCCATTCTTTCCAGGTCTCCAGCGCGGTGGTTTCCAAGAGGGTCGAAGCCCCGGCAAAGAAGTCCGGGGTGCTGACCACGAGTTCTTTGCGCTTGGCGGGGTCGATCCCGGCAGCATCGAACCAGGTGTTCAGCAGGGGAAACAGTGAGGCCGCTTCTTCGGCCGACTTGAGGTTGTACGTCTTTTGGGGGTCCCGCAGGGTGACGTTGTCCCAGTGGTGGGATGCAAGGGACTTCTCAAGTTCCACAATTCGTTCGGCGGCAGCAGCAGGGTCGGGGGCTCCGGCCAGGCCGAAAAGCTTGGAAATGTATTCCCTATAAGCGCCGACTATGGGTGCGAACTTGTCGTCGCGGTAGTAGGACTCATCGGGCAGCCCTAGTCCACCTTGTCCGATGTAGAGCAGGATGCGTTCGGGATTGCCGGCGTCGGGGGCAGGGTAGATGCCGAACAGCCCGGAGACGTCAGAGCGGAAGAGGCGACCGGCGAGGGCAACCAGATCCTCCACTGAGCCCAGGTTCCGGACGTCTTCGAGGCGCTGCCGGATGGGATCCAGGCCCTTGGCTTCCACCGCGGCCTCGTCCATGAAGCTCGCGTAGAGTCCGCCGATCTGCTTTTCGACGCCGGTAGCCGCTTCGCCCTTGCCGGCGGCCTCTTCGATAATCGCCTTAACGGCGAGTTCCGCTTCGTCGCGCAGCGCCGTGAAGGTTCCCTCGAGTGGCCTGTCGTCAGGGATTGTTGTGCTGTTCAGCCAAGCGCCGTTGACGTGTTGGTAGAGGTCGTCCTGCGGCCGGACGTTCGTGTCGATGTTGGAAAGAGTGATCCCCGACTGTGGCACTGTGGCTCCTTGTGTGGACGCTGCAGCCGGCGTTGCCACCGTCGCGGCGTCTGCATAGTGGACGTTGCATTGGGTGTTGCAATGTCATCATACGCACCGTGTTACTGTGAACTTGTGCGTGCGGAAATGCTTCTTCTTAGCTGCCGCGGCGAGGCCTGAAAGCTAACTGAAAGCTGGGCCATCCTCGCCGCGGAGTTTCGTTGTGCCCGGCTAAGCTTTCACTTAGTTCTTAGAGAAAAGGCCACACGACATGCGCAATGCACAAAAGCCCTCAGGTATGCCGATCCACCGCTATGTCCCGTTCCAGGACCAGATCACGGTGGAGGTGCCGGACCGCACTTGGCCGGACAAGGTCATCACCAAAGCCCCGCGCTGGTGCGCCGTCGACCTGCGGGACGGAAACCAGGCGTTGATCGACCCCATGAGCCCGGCCCGCAAGCTGAAGATGTTCCAGCTGCTGGTGAAGATGGGATACAAGGAAATCGAGGTCGGTTTTCCCTCGGCCTCGCAGACGGACTTTGATTTTGTCCGTCAGCTGATCGAGGGCGGCCACATCCCCGATGACGTCACCATCCAAGTGCTGACCCAGGCCCGGGAGCACCTGATTGAACGGACCTATGAGTCCCTGGTGGGTGCCAAGCAGGCAATTGTCCACCTCTACAACTCCACCTCGGTCCTCCAGCGCCGCGTTGTCTTCAACCAGGACGAAGACGGCATCCTGGATATTGCCTTGCAGGGCGCACGCTTGTGCAAAAAGTATGAAGAGACCCTGACGGACACCCACATCACTTACGAGTACTCGCCCGAGTCCTTTACCGGTACCGAGCTCGAGTACGCGGCACGCGTTTGCAACGCCATTGCCGATGTCTTCGAAGCTTCCGCTGATAAGCAGGTCATCATCAACCTGCCCGCCACGGTTGAGATGGCCACGCCCAACGTTTATGCCGACTCGATCGAGTGGATGCACAGGAACCTGCACCCCCGGGAAGGCATCATCATTTCCCTGCACCCGCACAACGACCGTGGTACAGGCGTCGCGGCGGCGGAACTCGGCTACCTGGCAGGAGCGGACCGTATTGAGGGTTGCCTGTTCGGGAACGGCGAGCGTACCGGCAACGTCGACCTCGTGACTCTGGGCCTGAACATGCTGGTTCAGGGCGTAGATCCCATGATCGACTTCTCCGATATCGACGAGGTACGGCGAACGGTGGAGTACTGCAACCAGTTGCCCGTTCCCGAGCGTTCTCCCTACGGTGGCGACCTCGTCTTCACGGCCTTCTCCGGATCGCATCAGGACGCCATCAAGAAGGGGTTCGAGGCCCTGGAGAAGGACGCAGCAGCGGCGGGTGTTCCCGTGGACGACTTCACTTGGCAGGTTCCGTACCTGCCCATCGACCCCAAGGACCTGGGCCGAAGCTACGAGGCCGTCATCCGGGTCAACTCGCAGTCCGGCAAGGGCGGTGTGGCGTACCTGCTCAAGAACGAGCACAACCTGGACTTGCCGCGCCGCGCCCAGATTGAGTTCTCCGGCGTCATCCAGCGCCGCACCGATGCCGTAGGCGGCGAAGTCAGCGGCGCACAGCTGTGGCAGATCTTCCAGGACGAGTACCTGCCTTCGGACGAGGAACAGTCGCAGTGGGGACGCTACTCGCTGGGCAGTATCAGCACCGAAACCGACGAGTCCGGCGCTGTGACAATGAACGCCAACCTCCGCATCGATGGCGCAGAGGTGCGCAGGACCGGCCATGGCAATGGTCCGATCGCAGCGCTGCTGGACATCCTGCATCACGACGGCGTGGACGTCCGTGTACTCGATTACAGCGAGCACGCGCTGTCCGAGGGCGGAAGTGCAAGTGCGGCCGCCTACGTAGAGTGTGCTGTTGGCGAACGGGTCCTGTGGGGTGTGGGAATCGACCCCAGCACCACCACGTCCTCGTTGAAAGCCCTGATCTCCGCCGTGAACCGGGCAGTCCGGGACGCCCAGGCCTGATGCGCAGATTGCCGTGTGGTGACGTGGCAATCCGTCACCACACGGCCCGGCGGTCATTCCCCGGGGCTACCGGATGCGAAGATTAGGTGTGGCCAATCCTTCGTCCTTCGCAGCACGTTCTTACAGGGACGATGCCGTGGTGCTTCGCACCCATAAACTTGGCGAAGCGGACAGGATCATCACCCTGTTAACCAAACACCACGGGCAAGTTCGGGCTGTGGCAAAAGGAGTGCGCAGGACCAGCAGCCGCTTTGGTGCCCGGCTTGAGCCGTTCATGGTGGCGGACTTGCAGCTCGTTTCCGGACGCTCGCTCGACATCGTCACGCAGGCGATCGCAAAGGGTGCCTATGGCAGCAGCATCGCAGCGGACTATGGACGTTTTACCGTAGCGGCAGCGATGACCGAAACCGCCGAGAAACTAACGGACGCGGATGCCGAGTCGGGAACGGCGCAGTACAACCTCCTCGTGGGTGCGCTGGCCGCATTGAGCCGCTCGGAACACCCTCCTGAGCTCATCCTGGACTCCTACCTTTTGCGTGCCTTGGCGACCGGCGGCTGGGCGCCGAGCTTCACGGACTGTGCCCGTTGCGGCAGGCCGGGACCGCACACGGCTTTCGCCGCCCCTCTCGGAGGCATGGTCTGTGTTGATTGCCGGCCGCCGGGGTCGCCTGCGCCGGCACCCGAAACAGTTCTTTTGCTCGGTGCGCTGCTCACCGGAAATTGGAGCGTAGCGGATGGTTCCGATCCGCGGCATCGCCGGGAGGCCGCCGGCCTGGTGGCCAGCTATTTGCAATGGCATTTGGAACGCGCCGTGAAATCACTTAAACACGTGGAGCGAAGCTGACAGTGGTACCTGGAAAAAAGAACAATGGCCGCACACGGACCCAACCGGTAGCGGCGCCGTACAAGCATCCCTCCGGAGCCGTGCCGCCGCAGATACCGCAGGAATTGATCCCCCAACACGTAGCTATCGTCATGGACGGGAACGGCCGTTGGGCCAACCAGCGGGGACTGCCCCGCGTAGAAGGCCATAAGGCCGGCGAGCCAGCATTGCTGGACGTCATGGCGGGGGCTATCGAGCTCGGCGTCAAATACGTGAGCGTCTATGCGTTTTCCACTGAGAACTGGCGGAGGTCCCCGGAGGAGGTCCGCTTCCTCATGGGATTTAACAAGGAAGTGCTACGCCGGCAGAGGAACCAACTCGATGAATGGGGAGTCCGCATCCGTTGGGCCGGTCGCAAGCCAAAGCTATGGGGGTCGGTTATTCGCGAACTCCAAGAGGCCGAGGAATACACGCGGGGCAATGAAACCTGCACGTTGACCATGTGTGTTAACTACGGTGGCCGGGCCGAAATCGCCGACGCCGTCTCGGCCATTGCGCGGGACGTCGCCGCAGGCATCCTGAAGCCGGGAGCGGTCAGCGAAAAGACCATCCAGAAATACTTGGACGAACCCGACCTCCCCGACGTTGACCTCTTCCTCCGGAGTTCAGGTGAACAGCGGCTTTCAAATTTCCTCTTGTGGCAGTCTGCTTATGCCGAGTTTGTCTTCATGGACACCCTGTGGCCGGATGTGGACAGGCGCACTCTTTGGGAGGCCGTAGAGATCTACGCCAAGCGCGATAGGCGGTATGGCGGCGCCGTGGATGCCGCTCCGGCGAAATGACTGGCACGCCCGTGCTTTTTCAGCGTTCGTAAGCGTAGGAAGCGCTAATACGGGTAGGAGGAGAGCCACACGGCGACGTCGTGGAAAGCCTGCTGGCGGATTGTCCTGCGTGACAGGAAGACGTCGTGCAGTGCCCCCGGGTACCGGAAGACTGCGGTCCTGCGTCCCAGCCCCAAGGCCCGCCTGGCTGTTTCCTCTACGTCGATCACTGCATCGGCGCGCATGAGGTCCGCCGTCCATTCGGCCTGGATCCGGGTGCGTCCGGACAGCAGAACCAGCACCGGGGCGTCGATGTTGAGTTTTCTTTCCACCGCGCTGTGTCCGGCGAGAACTGCCTTGGTCCACCCCGCGCGGATGGGAAACGAGGCGCGCGGCCGCCACTCCGGGTCCAGGTACCACTCTCCATGGGCCTGGCTGCTGACGCTCTCCCAATAGGCGGGCATGTCAGGAAACCGGAAGGGGCGCTTGGGGTCGGTCCGGGCAAAGGGCTCAACCAAATGCATGGCAATACTCCGCACCAGGCTGCTTCCCTGCAGTTCCAGCCATGGTGAGTTAAGAACCAACGTGCCGATGCGCCCGGGGTTCCTGTCTGCCCACAGGGAGGCGATCAGGCCGCCAAGGGAGTGTGCCACGAGGTGGATGGTCGGTGGAACGTTATTACCGGTCCGGGCTGCCACATCTTGCTCGATCCGGGCCAAGGCGGCTGCAATGTCGGCGTCGTAGACGGCCAGGTCGGAAGCGTATCCGGGCGTCTGCCCGGGAAGGAGGCTACGGCCGAACTTGCGCAGATCCAGCGCATAGAAGTGGAAACCCGAAGCCGTGAGGTGTTCAGCGAGTTCGGTCTGCAGGAAGTAGTCGGCCCAACCATGGAGGTAGAGGACGGCACGCGGGGCCGCTGCGGCGTCCGGCTCCACGCGCCGTCGGCGCCGCTTGGTAAACGCCGGGAAGAAGTCGAGAATGCCGTGGGGGAGTGGTGCCGCTGCTGACGGAACATGCCGGACAAGCGTTGCTTTGACCGCGCCTTCCTCATCCGGAGGCAGCGGCAGGTCGAGGCGTTCGAACCCATGTCCCAGCACATCGGGCTGCCAAGTGGTCAGGGTTTCATCAGTCGTGGTCATTCGTCCCCAATGCTCCGTGCGGGCGTCGTGTCGTCCGTCATGTATCCCTTGATCCAGCGTGCCAGGCGTGCATAGGCGTCGGCCCTGACTTCCGGAGCGGAAAGAAACACGTCGTGCAGGCCCCCTTCAATCCGTTCCAGTGTGACACTCCGGCCCAGGGCCATTGCGCGCATTGCAATCACGTCTACGTCCAGTACGGCATCGGAGCGTCGCATCGATTCCTGCCAGACCATACCGTTGGCGCTGGCTGCTGACGTGAGAACAAGTACGGGGATCTCCAGGCCGAGGCCTCGTGCCACTTGGCTGTGGCCTGCCAGCACAGCCTTAAGCCAACCCGCCCTGACGGGGAAAGCGAAGGGCGGCCTGTACCGTTCATCGAGCGGCCATTCGCCCTCGGCGGTGACGCTGATGCTGCGGAAGTAGAAGCCCCGTTCCGGAAGCCGCAGCACCATCTCGGGTCGCAGGCGGGCCAGCGGTGCCACCATGGCCTGTGTTGCCAGGCGCCCGATTGAGCTCCCGTGCATTTCCAGCCATGGGCTGTTCAAGATCAGGGACTGGACAATTCCGGGGTGCCGCCGGGCCCACAAAGCTGCCACGAGGCCGCCGGTGGAATGTCCCATGAGTGCCAGGTTTCCGTTGCCTCCGCCCGTGGCGGTGTCCCGGACCAGTGCCAGCGCCTGGTTGATTTCGGTGTCATAGTCGGAGAGGTCGGCTACGTAGCCTCCGACGGTCCGGGAGTCCAGGTTCCTGCCGTGATTGTGCATGTCCAGTGCATAGAATTCGTAGCCTTGGCGGGCCCAGAACTGTGCCAATTCCACATTGAAGAAATAGTCGCTCCAGCCATGGAGAAACAGGACTGCACCTGGACCGGCGTCGTGGTTTCGGGAACCGGTGCCGTCCGGGGCGGTAGCGGCGTCTTCGCGGCCCGGACGGTACCGGACCAGCGTGGCACGGCGCACGGCGCCGTCCGCCCCCTCGGTTTCCAGGGTGCAGGACTGGAAGTCTGCGCCGAGGATGTCAGTGGACCATTCCATGCCCTCAGCTTAGACACTGGCCGCCGCCTCCGTGCCTGCAACCCTGCCGGTGAGAAGGCAACTGCCGAGGAAGGTACCTTCCAGGGCCCAGTAGCCGTGAATACCCCCGCCACCGAATCCGGCGGCTTCGCCGGCGGCATAAAGACCGGTGACCGGGTGGCCATCGATGCCCAGGACCCTGGAACGGAGATCGGTTTGCAAACCGCCGAGGCTCTTCCGGGTGACCACGGAAAGGCGGATGGCAATGAGGGGGCCATGCTCCGGATCAGTGAGCCGGTGCGGGGGAGCGACCCTCATGAGCCTGTCCGTCGCAAAGCGGCGGGCGGCCCGGATTGCGGCAAGCTGCGGATCCTTGCCGAGGCCGCTCGACACCTGGAGGTCGCGGGCAGAGACTAATGCCTGCAGGTCTGCGGCACTGATGAGTTCGCCACCAGCGAGGTTGTTCATCCGCCCCGCCAACTCGGTAATGGAAGATCCCTGCACGAAGTCGACGCCCCTCTGCAGGAAGCGTTCAATGGGAGTGTCTCCGCCGGGCTTCAGGCGTGAAAGCAGGAGCCGGATATCCTTGCCTGTCAGGTCGGGATTCTGCTCGGACCCCGAAAGCGCCAGTTCCTTCAAGGCGATGGTCCTGTTGAGGACGAACCACGAATGGCTGTGCCCCGTCGCGGCAATGTGTTGGAGAGCCCCTTGGGAATCGAAGCCGGGAAACAGGGGTGCCGGAAGTTGCCGCCCTTCCGCATCCAGCCAAAGGGACGACGGTCCCGGGAGGATCCGGATGCCATGCATGGGCCACACCGGATCATGGTTGTGGATACCCTCCGGGTAATGCCACATGCGGTCGCCGTTGATCAGGTTTGCACGCACAGATGCGGCGACGCGAAGGAATTCTCCGTCCACCGAGGCTGGGACACCGCTGAGCATGTAATCCGGTGCCTGGCCTCCGGGCCACTGGCTTCGAACGGCGTCATGGTTGCCGCCGATTCCGCCCGTGGTCACCACCACGGCACCTGCCGCGGCCTGGAAATGCCCGACGACGGTCCTCGTCGAACGCTCGCCGCGCGCCGCCGTCGAGGGTTCCAGGACTTCACCGGCGACGGCGGTTACAGCGCCGGAGTCCTGCACCAGGGATGAGGCCCGATGACGGTAATGAAGACTGATGCGGCCGGCGGCCACACCCTCGCGCACCTTGTCCAGGAAGGGCCTGACGACGGCGGGACCTGTTCCCCAAGCTACGTGGAAACGCGGAACGGTATTTCCGTGACCAAGCGGTCCGTAACCGCCACGCTCCGCCCATTGGACGAGGGGGAAAAAGCCGACTCCCAGGTTCTTGAGCCACGAGCGCATCGGGCCGGCTGCGAAGTCCACGTAGGCCTCTGCCCAAGATCGGCCATAAGCATCTTCCGGGCGGTCGAAGGCCGCGGATGCCAGCCAGTCCCCGAGGGCCAGTTCGGCGCTGTCTTTGACACCCAGGCGGCGTTGCTCGGGGGTGCCAACCATGAACAGGCCGCCGAATGACCAATGGGCCTGCCCACCGGACGATGCGGCGGGTTCCTGGTCCACTATGGCAACCCGTTTGCCTGCTGCATAGGCCATGGAAGCTGCAACCAGCCCGGAAAGCCCGGCTCCGATCACCAGGACATCGGTTTCATAGCGCAACACATGATGTTGATCACGATCCTGGAGTGACATGGCTACATGCTAGCCGCACCCGGGTCATGGGTTTGGTCTGCTGTGGCTGAACCGGAAAACTAGGAGCATGCGTGTTTACCCCACCTTTTTCAAGCTCGCCTTCTCCTGGATGGATGCGGAGAAAGCCCACAAGATCGGCTTCCAGGCCATTCGGGCCGCCCACCGAAGCGGTGCCGGGCGTGTCCTGGCCAGGCTGACAGCGCCGGACACTTCGCTGCGGACGCATGCACTTGGCCTGACGTTCCCTTCCCCCTTCGGCCTCGCAGCAGGCTTCGACAAGGAGGGTCACGGGATCGAGGCCCTCGCCGAGCTCGGCTTCGGGCACGTCGAAGTGGGTACCATCACCGGCCAAGCCCAGCCGGGCAACGAGAAACCCCGATTGTTCCGCTTGATCGAGGACCGGGCTGTCATAAACCGCATGGGCTTCAATAATGACGGCGCGGCCGCAGTGGCACCGAGGCTCCGGGCTGCGAGGGCTGCCCTGCAGCGGAAGTACGCTTCCGTTCGGCCAATCATCGGAGTCAACATCGGAAAAACCAAGGTCGTGGAACTTGATGACGCCATCGAGGATTATCTCGTCAGCGCGCGCAGCCTGGCGCCGGCTGCGGACTACCTCGTAGTGAATGTCAGCTCGCCGAATACGCCGGGACTGCGGCTGCTGCAGAACGTCGAGACACTTCGTCCGCTCCTCAGGTCCGTTGGCGACGCGGCCGACGAGGCAGCAGGGCGGCACGTTCCCCTCCTGGTCAAGATTGCTCCGGACCTGAGCGACGAGGACATCGACGACGTCGCCCGCCTGGCACTGGATCTCAAACTTGACGGGATCATTGCCACGAATACAACGATCGGCAGGGACGGCCTATCAAGCGATTCCGCCAAGGTGCAGTCACTGGGTGCGGGCGGCCTCTCGGGCGCGCCGCTGAAGCAGCGTTCCCTGGAGGTGCTGCGCAGGCTGAAACAAGCCGTCGGCGACCAACTTGTGCTCATTGCCGTTGGTGGTGTGGAGACGGCCGCGGATGTACAGGAGCGGCTGGACGCGGGGGCCACCCTCGTTCAGGGTTACACGGCTTTTCTCTACGAAGGACCGTTCTGGGCATCGTCGATCAATAAGGGCCTCGCAAAAATACGCCGGGCAGCTCCCTGATTATCCTTGGCAAAAAAAGACCCCGGACCGATGGTCCGGGGTCTTTTGTCAGTGGTTGTGTCAGGACGGGTACTGCCCGCGCTTGACCAAGGGCTTGGGAAGGCGAAGCTTACGGAACTGCAACGCGCGCATGCAGCCGTACCAAACAGTGCCGCGTTCCACCTCGCCGAATTTCGCAACGAGGCGCTTGCGCAGTTGGCGGGAAAGAATGAACGCGTCCACAAACACCGCCAGGAACATGATCCAGAATCCGATAAGCACGTAGGAGATCTGGTCGCTGCTGGGCGGAACCACCAAGGAAATCACCACAAAGAGCAGGGCGCCGAACATCAGGTATTCGCCCAGGCTGAACCTTGCGTCTACGAAGTCACGGACAAAGCGCTTCTGGGGTCCCTTGTCGCGCAGCGGAAGGTATTTCTCATCGCCGGTGTCCAGGGCCTGGCGCATCTTCTGCCGCTGGTCCTGGATGGCGACACGTTCGGCCTCTTTGGACGCCTTGCGGTCGGTGGGGACCAAGGGCCGCTTTCGAGCTGCCTCCTGAACCTTCCGTTTGGGCGTGGGTGCGCCCTTCCCGACGAGGGGCTCCTGGGCGGCGGCGTGGGCCTGGTCTACTACTGACTGAGCGCTTGGCTCTTCCTTTTTGCGTCCGAACACCACTACAGAATACAGCGCGGGCAGGTGGCGCACGTTACGCGACGGTCCTGACACAGCCCGGGGAACCGCGCCACTCCGGGGGGCGGCGGTAAGGTGTGGACCATGACTTCAGAACATGCGGAGATCCCGCAGACCCAGCAAAGGAACGCCGACAATACCCCCGTCGCAGGCAAGCCCGTCCCCGGTATCGACACCGAGGCCTTGACCAAGGCTGTCAACGACGGGTTTGACGCCACCCTTTCCTCCCTGAAGGATCTTGTGGCCATACCCGGGATTGCCTGGGCCAGCTTCGACCCGGCCGAATTGGACCGGAGCGCGGAGGCCGTTGCGACCTTGGTTCGCGAGACTGGAATGGACGACGTCCGCATCCTGCGCGTCCCGAAAACCGACGGCACTCCTGGTGGACCTGCCGTCGTCGCGCGCCGCCCCGCGCGGGACGGTAAACCGACAATCCTGCTCTATGCCCACCATGACGTCCAGCCTCCGGGAGACGGTGCGCTCTGGAAATCCGAACCCTTCGTTGCCGAGGAACGAGGCGACCGCCTCTACGGGCGCGGAGCCGCGGATGACAAGGCGGGCATCATGGCCCACCTCGCCGCCTACGCGGCAGCATCGAAGGTTCTTGGCGAGGACTTCGGCCTGGGGGTGACTTTCTTCTTCGAAGGCGAGGAAGAAGCAGGGTCCCCGACCTTCCGCCGTTTCCTGGAGGAGCACCGTGAGCTGCTGCGTTCGGACATCATTGTTGTGGCGGACTCCAGCAACTGGAAGGTCGGTGTTCCGGCGTTGACCACCAGTCTTCGCGGCCTGGTAGACGGCACCTTCGAAGTACGGGTGTTGGACCACGCAGTGCACTCCGGGATGTTCGGAGGACCGGTACTGGATGCTCCTACGTTGCTGTCCCGCCTTATCGCCACACTCCATGACGAACACGGCAATGTTGCCGTTGCGGGTCTGGTGGGCCGGGACGAGGTAGAGGTCGACGTTGAAGAGTCGGACTACCGGGCAGATGCCTCCGTGCTCGACGGCGTACAGCTCGCCGGTAGCGGCACCATCGCTTCGCGGTTGTGGACCAAGCCGGCATTGTCGATCATTGGAATCGATGCGCCCTCGGTTGACGTGGCTTCAAATACCCTGATCCCTGCGGCGCGGGCAAAGTTCAGCATGCGGCTCGCTCCGGGCCAGGATCCCGAAGCCGCCATGACTGCCCTTCGTGAACACGTCGAGTCACACGCGCCGTTCGGCGCCAAGGTCACTTTCACCCCGGGGGAGCAGGGTAATGCCTTTGCCACGGATACCTCCTCCGCCGCCGCCCAAGTGGCCCTCTGGGCGCTGGCCGAATCCTGGGGAGTCAAGCCCGTGGAGATGGGAATCGGTGGCTCCATCCCGTTTATTGCCGACCTCACGGAGGCGTACCCGGAAGTGCAAATCCTGGTGACCGGTGTGGAAGATCCCGACTCCCGTGCCCACAGCGCCAACGAATCACTGCATATAGGAGACTTCCGGCACGCGGTGCTGGCGGAGGCCTTGATGCTGGCACGGTTGAATGTACAGGGGCTGCAGGGGTAATTCCTGCGTTCCAAACCCGACCGATGCGTGGTGCCGCGGGAACAACGGATGACGCCGCGTAGTTACGTCAGGAGTTATAGCTAAGCGTCTGCGCGACGTAGCATGGAGCTATAACCCGTACGTCATTTGGGTAAGGGCCGGCTTCGTCCAGGCGAAGCCGCCAAACGCGTTATAAGAAGGTAGGCCAATGAGCACTGCAACCAACGAAAACAGCACTGGAGCACAGCTCGCCACGGGCGATGAGCTTCCCACGCACGAGGTCAACCTGACCGATGTTGCCGCCGGCAAGGTCCGCAGCCTCCTGGAACAGGAAGGACGCACTGACCTGCGGCTGCGTGTTGCAGTCCAGCCGGGAGGCTGTTCAGGCTTGATCTACCAGCTTTACTTTGACGAGCGCCTGCTCGACGGCGACGCCGTCCGCGACTACGACGGCGTCGAAGTGGTCGTTGACAAGATGAGCGTGCCGTACCTTAGCGGCGCCAGCATCGACTTCGAAGACACCATCTCGAAGCAGGGTTTCACCATTGACAACCCCAATGCCGGTGGCTCCTGCGCCTGCGGCGATTCGTTCCACTGACGTGAGCTGCCGCCGCATGTCGGCACCGTCCCGGTCGCGTTCGTCCGCGATCGGAGCCACGGTGCCGACATGTGCGCGAAAACCGCTTCATAGCGGTAAGCTCTACATCGGGTAGTAAAACTTTTAGTGTGCCCGGTGGGCCTTTGGCCTGCCGGGAGACAGCAACAAGAGGAAGGGCCGTCTGTGAGTTCGCAGAACCGAACCGGCAGCCGACGCATAAAGATCACCTCGATCACTGGCTTGGCACTAGCCGGCGCGTTGGTTTTGACCGGATGTTCACCAGAGGTAGAGAAGGGTTGGCTGCCTACAGAGCGCGGCACCACCAACCACACTGACCGGATCATGGACCTCTGGGTCAACTCATGGATCGCCGCCTTGGCAGTCGGTATCATCACGTGGGGCCTGCTGGTCTGGTGCATCATTGCCTACCGTCGCCGCAAGGGCACCACGGGATTCCCCAAGCAGCTCAGCTATAACCTGCCGCTCGAGGTCTTCTACTTGACCATCCCGCTGTTCATGGTGCTGGTGTTCTTCTACTTCACCGACCAGGACCAGCGTGCGATTGATGACCGCTCGCAGCCGGCAGACGTCGTCGTTGACGTCCGCGGCAAGCAGTGGGCATGGGACTTCAACTACAAGCAGGGCCAGGTTGTTTCCGAGGACCTCCACGAGGCTGGCGTCCAGGCACACCTGACCGGCAATGAAGTCAACAAGGACCTCCTCCCCACCCTGTACTTGCCCGTCAACAAGTCGGTTGACCTGGAGCTTAACTCCCGCGATGTCATCCACTCTTTCTGGGTTCCCGCCTTCCTCCAGAAGCGCGACATGATCCCGGGCAAGACCAACTACATCCGTTTCACCCCAACGAAGGAAGGCACCTTCGACGGTAAGTGTGCCGAACTTTGCGGTGAATACCACTCCGAAATGCTTTTCCGCGTCAAGGTTGTCTCCGAGTCTGAATTCAAGGCTCACATGGACCAGCTTCGCCAGGAGGGCAACACGGGCCTGCTCGGTGCGGAATATGACCGCAACCCGAACCTGAACGAAACCAAGTAAGGGGAGCGACGTGGCTACATACACTCAATCCGCCGGGGTCCTTGAGGCTCCAGTAGTTCCTAAGTCCAAGGGACGTATCGTCGTCAACTGGATCACGTCCACGGACCACAAGACCATCGGGTACATGTACCTGATTGCTTCGTTCGTGTTCTTCTGCCTCGGCGGCGTCATGGCGCTGCTGATCCGTGCTGAACTGTTCGAACCCGGAATGCAGATCCTGCAGACCAAGGAACAGTACAACCAGATGTTCACCATGCATGGCACGGTCATGCTCCTGATGTTTGCAACGCCGCTGTTCGCCGGCTTTGCCAACGTCATCATGCCGCTGCAGATCGGTGCTCCGGACGTTGCCTTCCCGCGTCTGAACGCGTTGGCCTTCTGGTTCTTCCTGTTCGGTTCCACCATTGCCGTTTCCGGTTTCATCACCCCGCAGGGTGCTGCCTCCTTCGGCTGGTTCGCTTACGCACCGTTGTCGAATACAACCTTCAGCCCGGGTGTCGGCGGTGACTTGTGGGTCTTCGGTCTCGCCCTGTCCGGTTTCGGAACGATTCTTGGTGCGGTCAACTTCATCACCACCATCATCTGCATGCGTGCCCCGGGCATGACCATGTGGCGCATGCCGATCTTCACCTGGAACACGCTGGTAACGGCCATCCTGGTCCTTATGGCCTTCCCGCCGCTGGCAGCCGCTTTGTTCGCCCTCGGTGCCGACCGTCGTTTCGGTGCGCACATCTTCGACCCCGAGAATGGCGGCGCTGTCCTCTGGCAGCACCTGTTCTGGTTCTTCGGCCACCCCGAGGTGTACATCATCGCCCTGCCGTTCTTCGGCATCGTGTCTGAGATCTTCCCGGTCTTCAGCCGCAAGCCGATCTTCGGCTACAAGGGCCTCGTGTACGCAACCATCGCCATTGCTGCCCTGTCCGTGACTGTGTGGGCACACCACATGTACGTCACCGGGTCCGTGCTGCTGCCGTTCTTCGCCTTTATGACCATGCTGATCGCTGTACCGACGGGCGTGAAATTCTTCAACTGGATCGGTACGCTCTGGCAGGGCTCCATCACCTTCGAAACCCCGATGCTGTGGAGCATCGGCTTCCTGGTGACGTTCCTCTTCGGTGGCCTCACCGGTATCATCCTGGCCTCACCGCCGCTGGACTTCCACGTCTCGGATTCCTACTTCGTGGTGGCGCACTTCCACTACGTCGTGTTCGGCACCGTGGTGTTCGCAATGTTCGCCGGTTTCTACTTCTGGTGGCCGAAGTGGACGGGCAAGATGCTGAACGAGCGCCTGGGCAAGATTCACTTCTGGCTCCTGTTCCTTGGCTTCCACGGCACGTTCCTCATCCAGCACTGGCTCGGTGTCGAAGGCATGCCGCGTCGTTACGCCGACTACATGCCGCAGGACAACTTCACCTGGATGAACCAGTTCTCCACCATCTCCTCGTTCGTCCTGGGCGCCTCGCTGCTGCCGTTCTTCTGGAACGTGTACATCACGTGGCGGAGCAACAAGAAGGTGGAGGTTGACGACCCGTGGGGCTTCGGTGCTTCGCTTGAGTGGGCTACTTCCTGCCCGCCGCCGCGTCACAACTTCACCTCCCTGCCCCGTATCCGCTCCGAACGCCCGGCGCTGGACCTGCACCACCCTGAGCTTGCACAGGTCCACACCGCACAGGCTCCGGACCCGGCAGCAGTGCTGCTCGGTAACGCTGACCAGAAGGACGTCCGCAAGTGAAAATCGAATCGTGGCTCTTCGGAGCCGGAGTCTTCTTCTTCATTCCGGTAACCATCGTTTACGGGTTCCTGACTGAATGGCACGAATGGGTCGGCGTTCTGGGCATCCTCCTCGTCGGGGGCCTTGCGGGCATGATCGGTGCGTACCTTGGCTTCACAGGCCGCCGCATCGGCCTTCGTCCTGAGGACCGCCCCGACGCTGAGATCCACGAAGGCGCAGGCGAGCAGGGTCACTTCAGCCCGTGGAGCTGGTGGCCGCTGGTCCTCGGGCTGGCATGTGCCGGCGGATTCCTCGGCCTGGCAGTCGGTTTCTGGGTGACCTTCATCGCAGGCGGCCTTGCACTCGTAGCCTTGGTTGGCTGGGTCTTCGAGTACAGCCGCGGCGACCACGCACACTAAGTAACAGACAAAGTACGACGACGGCGGCCCCCACCAAAAGGTGGGGGCCGCCGTCGTCATTTGCTGTTTAGTCAGCTGCCGCTCAGGTACCACTCATCGGGCGTGGCTTGCCTCCAGAACCTCTGAAAGGCTGACCAGGGCATGAGAGGCCTCTTCCGGGCTTTGATCCTCAGAAAGCGCCTCCTGAGCGACCTCGAGAATCACCGTGCACCCGTGCTCGAAGTCCTCCGTCATAACTTCCAACAGTGAACGAGCGTCAACTGCTACGCCACCGGACTTACGTATGGTGACGGGAAGCCCCGTTTCATTGACGGCGCGAACGAAGACCGCTGCCGCGCGGGCGTGAAGGCCGATCTCGGCGGCGACGAACGATTTATGCTGCAGCAAGCCTGCTCCTGGTTACGGGGACCCCAAACGGATTTTGATCCTTACAAGCGTAGCGGGCCGTGCCGCAATTTCCGCATCAATACGCAACTGGTCTAGACCGACCGTCAGGCTGAATTATCCTTGATTCATGCACCATCGAGTCGCAGGATTTGCCCATGCCTGAAGCAGCCAACATTGCCGGGGAGATTGACCGTACCAGCAGTACCCCCATCTACATCCAGCTGCGGGAAATCCTCAGGGCCTTCATCGGAGAGTCCTGTCCTCCCGGATCCTCCCTGCCCTCCGAGCGGGACCTGTCCCTGCGATTCGGGCTCGCGCGGATGACTGTCCGGCAGGCCATCGATGCTTTGGTGGGTGAAGAGGTACTTGAGCGGGTCGTGGGGTTGGGGACGTTCGTCAAGAAGCCGAAACTTGACCTGCAGGTTAAACTGACGTCCTACAGTGAGGAAATGCAGCGTCGCGGGATGGTGCCCGCGGCGAAGGTGCTCAGTTTCGAACAGATCGCCGCCAGCGCGTTTCTCGCCAGGGAGCTTCAACTGGAGGAAGGCACCCCGCTTGTGCGTTTCCGTCGGCTCCTCCTGGCGGACAACGAGCCCATGAGCGTTGACGAAAACTTCATTCCTGCCCACCGCGTTCCCGGTCTCTTGGACGAGGCCCCTCCGACGTCGTTGTACAACGTACTCAGCGAACGGTTCGGCCTGGTCATGGAATGGGGCGAAGATATGATCGAAGCCACCGCTGCTTCGCCGTCAACGGCGCGCCTCCTCAATGTGGACGTCGGTTCGCCGCTCCTGAAGATCCAGCGCCACGCATTCGTCGCACGCGCCATGGTGGACTACTCGGTCTCGTACTACCGGGCTGACCGCTATAAGCTCTGGATCCCGCTTCAAAGGCCTGGCGTTAGGCCCACGCGGAACTACGCGTCCGGGTACCGTACCCAGTAGCCCGGTACCGTGCATGGACTGCACCACTGATGAGTTACGACAAAGGGCGGGCCCGATCCTTCAGGATCGGGCCCGCCCTTTGCTTGTTCAGTCCAAGTTAGTGACTGAGGCTCTTTTGGTCAGCACCGGCCTCGATGGCCTCGTGGTGACCGTGCGAGTGCGCTGCCTCGAGTTCCGCAGGTGTTGCCGGAGCAACGCGGTCTTCGAAGAACCACTTGGAAAGTGCCGCGCGGCGCTTTTCCTTGCGGGTGACGACGCCGTGCTCGTTCGGCTGCGCCGGCAGCGGGGCGGGTGACTCGAAGCCAACCAGCTTGTATCGCTTGTACTCGTCCAGTGGAGCGTGGACCTCGATGAACTCACCATGGGGGAGGCGGACAATACGACCGGTTTCACGGCCATGGAGTGCAATTTCACGGTCCTTGCGCTGCAACGCCAGGGCGATGCGCTTGGTCACGATGAAGGCGATAACCGGGCCAACGAAGAACAGTGCGCGCAGCCAGTACGTGACATCGTTCAACGAGACGTGGAAGTGGGTGGCAATCAGGTCGGAACCTGCAGCTGCCCACATGACGCAGTACCAGGTGAAGCCAGCGACGCCAATGGCGGTACGGGTGGGGGCGTTCCTCGGACGGTCCAGAACGTGGTGTTCACGGTTGTCCTTGGTGACCCAGCGTTCGATCCACGGGTACGTGAACAGGACAGTGAAGATGATGCCTGCCGGTACCAAGGCCGGCAGCAGGACGTTCAGCGTCAACGTGTGTCCGAAGATGATGTATTCGAAGTGGAACCCATTCACCACGCCGGGCATGAGACGCAGGGCGCCGTCCACGAACCCGATGTACCAGTCAGGCTGCGTACCAGCCGAAACGGGGGAGGGGTCGTAGGGGCCGTAGTTCCAGATCGGGTTGATCGTGAACGCCGCGGCCATGAGCGCGAGGACGCCGAACACGATGAAGAAGAAGCCGCCGGCCTTTGCCGCGTAAACCGGACCGAGGGGGTAGCCAACCACGTTTCCGTCGTTGCGGCCAGGGCCGGGGTACTGGGTGTGCTTGTGTACAACCACCATGAAGAGGTGGACGACGATCATCAGGAGGATGAGGGCCGGCACCAGGAGGATGTGCAGTACGTAAAGGCGGCCAATGATGGCTGTGCCAGGGAACTCCCCACCAAACAGGAAGAACGAGATGTAGGTGCCGATCACCGGGATGGACTTGATCACGCCGTCAATGATGCGCAGGCCGTTGCCGGAGAGCAGGTCATCGGGGAGGGAGTAGCCGGTGAAGCCGGCAGCCATAGCGAGGATGAGCAGTACGCCACCAACAACCCAGTTCATTTCACGGGGCTTGCGGAACGCACCCGTGAAGAACACACGCAGCATGTGGACACCGAGCGATGCTACGAAGAGCAAGGCCGCCCAGTGGTGAACCTGGCGCATGAACAAACCACCGCGAACATCAAAGGAGATGTTCAGCGAGGAGTTGTAGGCAACGGACATTTCGACGTTGTACAACGGCGTGTACGAACCCTGGTAGTGGGTTTCAGCCATGGACGGGTCGAAGAAGAACGTCAGGAACGTCCCGGACATCAGCAGGATGACGAAGGAATACAGCGCCACCTCACCGAACATGAATGACCAGTGGTCGGGGAAGACTTTACGGCCGAATTCGCGGAGGATGCCGGAGCCACCTACACGTTCGTCGACAAAGTCAGTGAAACGGCCTACTTTGGTCTTCGCTACGAAGGGGGCTTCAGCTGTTGATGAGGCGCTCATGCTCGTCACGCTCCCAGTAACTCGGTCCTACGGGTTCTTTGAAGTCGCTGGTAGCGACGAGGTAGCCCTCTGCGTCAACTGCGATGGGCAGCTGGGGGAGCGGACGGCTGGCCGGTCCAAAGATGACCTTGCATTCCTGCGTGAGGTCGAACGTGGACTGGTGGCAGGGGCACAGGAGGTGGTGGGTCTGCTGCTCATAAAGTGCAACAGGGCAACCAACGTGCGTGCAGATCTTGGAGTAGGCAACGATTCCGTTGTAGCTCCAGTTTTCACGGCCCTGGGACGGGTTCAACGAGTTCGGGTCCAAACGCATCAGCAGGACGACGGCCTTGGCCTTGGCGTTCAGCTTGCCTTCGTGGAGTTCGTTGAGTCCCTCGGGGATAACGTGGAACGCGGAACCGATGGTTACGTCCGAAGCCTTGATGGGTGTGCCATCGGGATCGCGGGTGAGTCGCTTCAGCTTGCCGTTCTCGGGCGCCCACATCGTGTGGGCCAGCTTGTCATCGGGCCGCGGGCCAAGGTCGCCAAAGATGGCAAGGGCCGGAAGCGGTGCCAGTGCAACTGCGCCAAGAAGGGTGTTGCGGATCAGCGGACGGCGCTTGATGCCGGTTTCCTCGACGATGTCATCCACGATGCGGACGGCCGCCTGGCGGTCTTCCTCGGTACGGATGGCGTGGCGCTCTTCCGAAACCTCATGGTCCGGCATCAGGGCCTTGGCCCAGTGCACGATGCCAGTACCAATGCCGAGCATGGCAAAGGCCGTGCCCAGGCCCAGAAGCAGGTTCTGCGTGCGGATGGTCGCGATCGTGGAGTCGTGGCCAAGATCAATGGCGAAGTACGCCACCAGGAAAACCAGCGTGCCGATGACAGAAACGCCAAACAGAATGGCTACCTGACGCTCGGCGCGCTTTGCGGCTACCGGGTCCGTGTCAGCCAGGCGCAAACGATGCGGAGGAAGTCCCGGATCCTGGAACTTCTCCACCTCATTCTGACCAGCCGTAGCTACGGTGCCCGAGTGGTTCGGACTGCCGTCACTATGGTTGCCCATAATTCGCCTCATCCTTCTCTCGTTGTCTCGGCCTGCGCCGAGTTTGTTTTCAGTTCAAAACTGCTGTCAGGGCAGCAGAAGTATGTTGCCGTCCGGACTAGGACGTGCGTGATGTCAGCCAGATGGTGAAAGCGATGATTACTCCAAGGCCAGCGACCCAAACGAACAGGCCTTCGGATACCGGGCCCAGGGAGCCGAGGTCGGCACCACCGGGTGAACCGTTGGCTTCGATCGTCTTCAGGAACGTGATGATGTCACGCTTGTCTTCCGGGGTGACGTTGGAATCGTTGAACACGGGCATGTTCTGGGGGCCCGTAGCCATAGCTTCGTAAATGTGCTTGCCGGTGACATCGGCAAGGGCCGGCGCGAACTTGCCGCGGGTCAGCGCGCCACCTGCGGCGGCTGCGTTGTGGCACATGGCGCAGTTCACGCGGAACAGTTCGCCACCCTTGGCGGCGTCGCCCTTCTCATCCAGGAGGTGCTCCTCCGGAATGGCGGGCCCGGCGCCGAGCGATGCGACGTAGGCCGAGAGCTGCTTGGTCTGCTCGTCATTGAACTGAACGGGCTTCTTCTGTGCCTGGGGGCCATTCATCTGCATGGGCATACGGCCGGTGCCAACCTGGAAGTCAACTGCTGCAGCACCCACGCCGACCAGCGAGGGGCCGTCCTGGGTTCCGCTGGCACCCATGCCATGGCAGGTGGCGCAGTTTGCGGCGAACAGCTTGCCGCCCTCTTCTACGTCACTTGCGCTGTAGCTCGTGGTGTCGGCCTTGGCCTGGTTGACGGATGTGGCAATGGCGTAAAGCCCACCAGTGAGGAGGAGGCCCATCAGCAGCAGCGCAATGGCTGCCAGTGGGTGACGTCGCTTCTGCGAGAGTGCCTTCACGTGGTGGTTCCTTTATTCGATCCTGCGTCGGCTCCGTGAGCCGCTTCTTGAAATTCTGCCTCTTGTAGAAAAAGAGTCAAAGCCGGGCTACCTGAGGACGTAGATGACCAGGAAGAGGCCGATCCACACGACGTCGACGAAGTGCCAGTAGTAAGAGGTGACGATCGCCGACGTTGCTTCAAAGTGCCCGAACTTCTTGGCTGCGAAGGCGCGGCCAATGATGAAGAGGAATGCGATCAGGCCGCCGATGACGTGCAGGCCGTGGAAGCCGGTGGTCATGTAGAAGGCGGAGCCGTAAGCGTTCGAGGACAGGGAAACGTGCTCTGAGACGAGCATGGCGTATTCCGTGGTCTGTCCGGCTACGAAGAACGCACCCATGATGAACGTGAGGACGAACCACTCGCTCATGCCCCAGCGGGTGAACTGCAGCAGGCCGCCGGTGCGGCGCGGTTCGAGCCGCTCAGCGGCGAACACACCCATCTGGCAAGTGAAGGAACTGGCCACGAGGACGATGGTGTTGACGAGCGCAAACGGGAAGTTGAGCTTGGCCGTCTCCTCAGCCCACATCAGGCCTGATGTGGAGCGCAGGGTGAAGTACATGGCAAAGAGGCCGGCGAAGAACATCAACTCACTGGACAGCCAAACAACGGTTCCAACAGAAACCAGGTTCGGGCGGTTCAGCGTCGGGTGCGCCGGGGTACTGGGGGCATGGGTCGCAGATGTCACAAGGACATTATGTCTGTAAAAGTCCAGAGTTCCCAATGCAAACCACCGATTCGGGAGACTTTTTCTACAAAGACGCGAAATCGCGCGGAAAAGTTCCCGGCCCGGTTCACATTGGTCATCGGCGTGGCTCGGTCGATAGCATCAGTGAGTGACTTCTCCGGCATCGGCACCTGTGGCCAGCAACACCTGGCCAGGCCTCATCTCCGCACTGATCAATGGCGACGACCTTGCAGCGGGCAACACAGAGTGGGCCATGAATACCATCATGGCCGGTGACGCCACGCCCGCACAGATCGCCGGGTTCCTGGTGGCGCTGCGGGCAAAGGGTGAAACGGTCGAAGAGCTTGCCGGGCTCGTCGAAGCAATGGTCCGCAACGCAAACCCCATTCAGATCTCGGGAGAGAAGCTGGACATCGTGGGGACGGGGGGAGACCGACTTAACACGGTCAACATTTCCACCATGGCCGCCCTGGTTGCAGCCGGTGCCGGCGCAAAGGTGGTGAAGCACGGAAACCGTGCTGCCTCCTCCTCCTCCGGCTCGGCCGACGTCCTTGAGGCGCTCGGGGTTCGTTTGGACCTCTCGATCGAGCAAGTTGCGCGTAACGCCGAAGAAGCCGGGATAACGTTCTGTTTCGCCCAGGTCTTTCATCCGTCTTTCCGGCATACGGCCGTTCCACGACGCGAATTGGCCGTCCCCACCGCATTCAACTTCCTTGGTCCGATGACCAACCCGGCCCACGTGCAGGCCTCGGCGGTGGGGGTGGCCAATGCCCGGATGGCGCCACTGGTAGCCGGAGTCCTGGCGCGCCGTGGAAGCCGCGGCCTCGTGTTCCGTGGTGACGATGGCCTGGACGAGTTGACTCCCACCGGTCCGTCAACCGTTTGGGAAATTCGGGACGGGAGGGTTGAGGAACAGGTGTTTTCGCCAGCGGATCTCGGTATCGCCCCTTCGACCGTCGCCGACCTGCGTGGAGGCGACGCCGTCGCAAACGCGGGGGTGGTCCGCGAGATTCTTGACGGCAAGACAGGTCCCGTTCGGGATGCCGTGCTGCTCAACGCTGCGGCCGGACTTGTCGCAGCCGACCTTGCTGCAGATGGAACTTTGCTGGACCGCATGCGGTCCGCATACGCGCGTGCCGCTGAATCGGTGGATTCGGGAATGGCCGCCGGAGTCCTCGCCAAATGGACTGCGTTGAGCCAAATTTAGCTCGGCTTCAGCTCGGCGCGACCGAATTGGTGGGCGCGCCCGGTTTTCGTTCTGCGTCGGCCTCTTGCCAGCGGTCCCGGCTACTCGAATCCCAGCGCAAAAGCAGCATCGAGATCGTGCTGGGAGTAGGCCCTGAACGCGATGTGCGTGGTGGTGTGCACTACCGATGGAACCTTCGAGAGTCGGTCCGCTATGACGTCCGCGAGGTCTTCATGCTTCGTGACACGGGCAACGGCGATCAGGTCCCATTCACCGGTTACCGAGTAGACCTCGCTGATGCCCTGGATGGCGGATATTTGTTCAGCCGTTTCGGGGATCCGTGAAGCGTTGGTCTTGATCAGTACGAAGGCGGTGATCACGTGGGGCCTTTCCGGAAAAGCGTCATTACGGACGCCTTACAGCCTAGTGCATGGGCCGTCGGGCACGGCCTTCAGACCGTTGATTTTCGTTTCCGCGCCAGGCGTCCCAAAACCGCCACGAGTGCGCGGTAGCCAAGCAGGAACACGCCGAGGGCAAGCGTGGCCACGATGATGAATGGGAGTACTACCGTCTGGCCGGTCGCAGCCCGAAGCAACATTCCCACCAAGACGGCACCGATCCACACGGAGGCGCCTGCCGGCCAGAGCGCAAGGGCTGATTTCCAAGCGCGTGACCCGACCCATCCCACGGCCGCGCCCGCCAGGAAGGGCCACGCGGTGAGGAAGACACCGCCAATGATGTCGCCACGGGCATGTGCATCGCGACCGATGGCCGCGAAAGCGAGGATGAGCAGGATGTCTGCAGCGGCGGCGATAATCCAACGGTTCCGGGAGTGAGGCATGGCTTCGAGACTATCCGTGGCGGCCCAGGATCGCGAAAAGCAAAAGCGGCTGTGGTCTTGCAGATGCCGGGTTGTACCGGAAACATTGGCTGGAACGCTGTTCCCGGTGAGGGAGGTCCCAATGAGGCTCGTCCAGGTTGCGCTCCGCGCCCAGGATCTGGAACGTGCCACAAGCTTCTACGGCGATCTGATCGGCGCACAACCGCGGGCGGTATTCGATCCTCCCGGGTTGGTGTTCTTCGATATAGGCGGCACCCGCCTGCTGCTGGAGAAGGGCGCGCCGCCGTCGTTGGTCTACCTTGAAGTGGGCGATCTCCAACGCACGGTTGACGACCTCCGTGTGCAGGGTGTCCACATTGTCGCAGAGCCGCACTTGATTTTCGTCCACGAGGATGACCGATTGGGCCCCGCTGGTTCGGAGGAGTGGATGGCCTTTATCTTGGACAGCGAGGACAATACTGTTGGCCTGGTGAGCCGCATCCGTACATCTGGTGACTAGTTGCAGCCCGGGACGTGCTCCCGGCGGAATGGAGACCCGAGCCGTGCAGAAAGTTTCAACGTGTCTGTGGTTCGACGGACGGGCCGCGGAGGCGGCCGGTTTCTACACCACCACGTTCAGCAATTCCAAGCTGGGCGCAAGCATGCCCGGACCGGACGGGCAGCCACTTTCCATTGAGTTCGAACTCGAAGGCCGTCAGTTCCTTGCACTCAACGGCCGCCCTGATTTCACCTTCAATGAGTCGGTTTCCCTGGTTGTCAACTGCCAAACCCAAGACGAGGTGGATCGTTACTGGGAGGCGCTCGTGGATGGCGGCGAAGAGGGGCGGTGCGGGTGGCTGAAGGACAGGTTCGGGTTGTCCTGGCAGGTTATTCCTCTCGGATTCGCCAACCTCCTGGCGGGCCCGGATGCTGACGCATCCCGGCGGGCCATGGACGCCATGATGGGGATGCGAAAGCTTGACATCAACGCCTTGCGAAAAGCCTACGACGGCGACTGAATGGTAGGGAGACAGGCGCCGGGAGGCGCTGTACCATAACCGCACGGCGACGTGTTTCGCCGACGACTATCCGAGGAGCATTGACCATGACATCCCGCCTCAACCCTTACATCTCCTTCCGGGACAATGCCCGGGACGCCATCACGTTCTACGAATCCGTCTTTGGCGGAGACCTGACTATCAGTACCTTTGGCGATTACCAAGCCAGCCAGGACCCTGAAGAAGCCGACAAGGTCATGCACGGCATGTTGGTGTCTCCGAACGGGCTGACGCTGATGGCCTCTGACACCCCGAACGGTATGGAGTACAACCCCGGAAACAACATCTCCATTTCTCTGAGCGGGGAGTCTTCCGATGAAGCCGAGCTCCGCGGTTATTGGGACAAGCTGGCAGAGGGCGGAACGGTGACCATGCCCCTGGAGAGTGCTCCTTGGGGCGATGTTTTCGGTATGTGCGTTGACAAGTTCGGGATCGCTTGGCTCGTTAATATCGCAGGTGAGCAGCAGCCGGGACAGGACGCCTGAACCAGTCCAGTCCGCGTCTTGTGGTGTCCGGCCCCCGGCAGGGTCGGGCACCACGCTTGCGTCAAACCGGCGTATCAGGCTTGGGCGAGCGGCATGACCAACAGATATCCGGCGGGCAGGCCGCTGCTCCAGCGTCTTGGTTCACGCACGACGAATTGTCCGGCCAGTTGACCTGGATCCAGTAATGAGCCGGGTTCGGGCGAAGGGCCCCATTGGCCGCTGCCGTATGGGTAAAGCGGGTCGAGTACGCGTACTCTGGTGACGAGAAAGTCATCGGTCAGCTTGGGGTCGCCGACAGACTCAAATCCGCTCATGACCCAAGCGTGCCGCCCGCTCCACATCACCAGCCCTACAGGGCGGCCGGTGGTCCCGAGCGCTTTTGCTGCGGCGCGCAAGGCATCCCCGTAGTCAGGGATGCTGACCACTGTGTAGGGGCCCATACCCACTTCCGTGAGTACCGCCGCCCAGCCAAATGGATTGGCGCCGTTGAAGGCGTCCGTGGAACGCGCCCGCGCCATGTTCCATAATTCGGATTGCTGCTCCCTTCCTGCCCACGTGCCGTCCGCTGGACCGTTGTGGCGGGCCAGGTTATGCGCCATTTGGATACTGGCTGCCACGCACCAATCGAAGGTGTACTGGGGTACGAAGTCCCCTTCCTCATAGAGGTTGAGGGCGAAGGGGAGGGGCGGCGCCGGTGGTGGTGGCACGTTGTACGGAGTGCCTGTTGTGATGGGATCGGGGGCAGCTGGCAGTGGGGTGGCTGCCGAGTCATCCACGGCCACCGTTGGCGCGGTCAAATTCGAATTGTCCTGCCTCTCGCCGCCGGCGGGGGGAGTGCAGCCCGTCAGGAGGGTCGCCGCGACGGCGATCCCGGCCACTAAAAGGCGGGCTGGGCGTACGGACATCGTGGTCCAATTCTAGCTTGGTAGGCCCTGGGCCGCCCAGGGGGCCTCGCGCTGATTCATCGTGCCGGCCGCGTGCCCAGAGCGAGGTTCAAAGCACAACCGAGCGCGGTGACAAGGGTGATGGCTGCAGCCATCGTCAAAAGCTGAACGGGCGTCGTCAGAATTCCAAGGCTGACGATCAGCGTTGTGGCGCCGGCGGGGGGGTGCGGTGCCTTGACGACCATCAGGAGGAACGAAGTCACTGCGACGGACAGGACTCCCGCGAGGACATGCTGGGGCGAGAGCCCGCCTACGGGTGCCGGGGGTGCATCCTGAAGGCCGAAGGCGTACGCGCAAGCAGCTCCCACCAGTAGTCCGATTCCGTGTCCAACCAAGGCGTTCCTGGGGCTGGACGATTCCTCGTGTGGTGACTCGAAAAACAGCATGACAGTAGGGCCGAGGCTGGGAAACAGCCATGGAAGGTGCGACCCGAGTCCCAGCAGCCCGGCTGCAGCCAGGGTGACCGCGGCCAGGCTGGCAGCATAAGCGCCAGTGCCCAGCCGGCCGGCTTTGGCATCCATGCGGTCAAGCAGTGGTGATTTTGGCATGGCTTTCCACTCCTGAGCGTGACATTGGGGACAGGGGATTCTCCAGGCAACCTAGCCGAGTATATTTATCATAAGCATGCTTAGTAAATAGGAGTGTGGTGCCTGTACCCCTTGTGGTGTCTGACAGGTATGAGTAGCGTTAAGTCATAGGCTCCTCGCCGATGCAGCCCGGCGGCTTTTGCCTACCATCCCATTGGAGGCCATCATGGCCACGGATACTTTTGCGCGCTTTTTACAGGAATGCCTCGTCATCGAAGAAGATACCGATGACGGCTTGGACCTCGACACCCTGTATGGGCTGTATATCAGCTGGTGCGGGATGGCTGCGGTCGAACGGGAGCCCGAACAGGCTTTCTTGTCTTCCCTTCGGCGGCACCACCTCCGCTGGGGTCGCTACGAAGGCAGCTGGGTGCTGGTCGGGTTGAGGATGATCGGACCCGCTGCACGTGACTATGTCATGTGCAGTGCTGCTCCGCTTTGTGCCAACGGAAAGGCCGATCTCTCCGAGGTGGCGGGCGCCGCAGCGTGAACGCATAAGGCTGGGGCCGGCGCTGTCGGTGCCGGCCCCAAGCCTTGGTGGAATACGAAACGAATTACGCGGGCAGGATATCCGGATCAAGGGTGCCCGGGACTCCGGCTTCCGCATGCCTTCTGCCCGGAACATCGCCCCCGGACATGGGCTCCACCAGCCTCAGTCCTGGATAAAAGCGGATGGTTCCCTGATCGTCGTCGTGCTGTACTCCGTGGTGGCGGATTGCGGTGACGAACGTGCTGTTTGCCATGGGCGCGGTTCCGCCCGCCAGGCACCAGCTGACATAGCCAGCGAAAAGCGCTGTGAGGTCCAATCCGTCCTCGTTGGTGCCGTTCGTGACTGTGCATAGGTCGAGGAATTTTTGGATTTGGGTATCGGTCATTGCCAAGGCCTCCGGCCTCTTTAAAGGGCACGCCGGTCTGCAACAGCGAACTCCTCACTCTTCCAGTCTTCAGGCCGCGTGTCAAAGGGTCCCCACGCCGGGGGAGAGGCGCCATTGGCCGCTGGCGGTAATGGTGCTCTTGACAGCTTCAAGCACCGGTTCATTCAATGGTGATAACCGTTGGTGAAGCAGTTCGCCGCCGTGCAACTCGATCGCATGGCACATGGAACGCAGCTTCACCAAAGGTTTCATATGGCTTTTCAAGAGGACGAGGAAGCCCAGCGACTCCGATTCCAACTTGCCCTTGAGGAGTCCGACGTGCCGCTTGAGCATATTCTCCTTGCGCGGGCCTTGAACGAAACGCTCGATGGCTTGGGGGTTGACGGCAGCCGGGCCAGTTACAGCGGTGACGACGTCGGGAAGGACTAGGCCGGCCTTGGGTAGGCGGGTCCGACTTTGCCGGGCAGTGTCACCTAGGAGATTCGCGTTGGTGTGAAAAGACTTGCTGAGGCGTACCGTAGAGGTGAGAGATTCAGCAAGATGTCCCGGTCCACGGAATATACGCCATTGGGGCCTAGCGTCTTTCTGCGCAGGGCGGTGCCGTCGGCAGGCCTTGCACGCGTTCTTGGCATTTGGATCGAGGCACGCACATGGTCGGAAACGACGCAGCACCTACTGTGGAGCAACTTCAGGACTTGCTCCTTGAAAGTCCCGGATTCTCTGAGTTCCTTCTGGGCCTGACGGCAATTTCGGCATCCATGCTGGGACCCAAGGAGCGGATGCTTTGCGCCATCACCGTGGAACACAATGAATCGCCGGCAACGGTGGCCAGCAGCACCGACGCGGCGAGGCGCTTGGATGAAAAACAGTACGCTTTCGACGACGGCCCCTGCCTTACCGCACTTCGTCACCAACGTACGGTGCTGATTGGGGACCTGAACGCGGATAAGCGGTGGGGGCACTACGCAAAGGCCCGTCTGGGGGTCTTTGACGAGGCCACAGTGGCGGCTGTCGAAGAACACGCGGCCACCATCTCCAAAACATTCCTGGACGGTTCCCGGGACAGTCGTATCGGGGCTCCCGGTCTACAAGACGGGGAACCGTTGTGATGGTGCCCGAGGGGCATGAAATCGAACCATGGGCCGCTGAACAGCGGCGCACTGCAGCAACGTGGTTCCGTGAAGGCAGCGCCGGTCTGGGCAAAGTGTGGATGTACTTCTACGGGCTGGGCGGCGAAGCAGATGAACTAACCCTTGACGCATATCTGCATGAGCTTGGTGGCCTGCCGCCGCTTCAAGCGCGGTTGCTGGCGATAGCCATGCGCGAGATGGACTCAGAATCGGGGGATGGGTAGCAATGCCGGCTCAATAAAGTCTTTCCACACCGGCACCGCAACCAGCCGGTGCCTCGGGCGGCATGGTTGCCGCCGTCAGGGGTTCTCCCGTGCCAATTGTTGAACGCATGGTCTCCGCCCGATGGGTGTTGCGTTTCCCAGCAGAACCGTGAGGTGTTCAAACGCGACTTCACGGCCTCGAAGGATCAGCCATGCAACGCACCCTTTCCTCATGGGTCCTCGCAACACTCGCGAGCTTCTCCCTGGCAGTCGCCGGATCTGTAATGAGTGTCCTCCCGGCAGCGCCACCTGCGGCAGCAGCCGTCCCGCTGGCGGCGGACCGCATCGTCAGCACACACCAAAGCAGCCCTTCTACACGCATCGCCTCGCCCGCCTTCACCACAACCCAGACGAATGAACTCCTTCTTGCCTTCGTCATGTCGGACGGGCCCAAATCCGCCGGGGGAGTTGCCTTCTCTTCCGTGACGGGCGGCGGCCTTACCTGGCGGTTGCGCAAGCGGACGAACGTCCAGATGGGAACTGCGGAGATTTGGCAGGCGGTAGCGCCCACTGTCTTGTCGAACGTTACTGTTACGGCCACCAACTCGGGTACGTACCAGTCGTCGATGACCGTGGCCACATTCGTAGGCGCGGACTTGGCAAGCGACGGCGGTGTCGGAACGGGCAGCGCCGCCTCAGGGGCTCCCAGTGCTTCCCTGACCACAACGCGCGCCGGGTCATGGGTGTGGGGCGCGGGAAACGACTGGGATAGAGCCACAGCACGAACTGTCGGCACCGGCCAGACGAAAGTCGATGAGTACCTCTCAAACCAAGGCGACACGTTCTGGGTCCAGCGACAGAATGCCACCACGCCAACCAGCGGCACGTCGGTGACGATCAATGACACTGCACCCACGGCTGACCAGTGGAACCTCTCCGTCATCGAAATTCTTCCGGCCGCGCCCGCAACAGGCGATACCACTGCGCCCGTGATCTCGGCGGTGTCTGCCGGCACTCCCTCTTCCACCGGAGCTACCATCAGCTGGACCACCGATGAAGCATCCACGTCACAGGTGGACTATGGCACCACCACGGCATACGGCCAAAGCACAGTTCAAAATTCGGCGCTTCAAGCTTCGCACTCGCAGGGCCTGTCCGGGCTCTCGGCCAGCACCCTGTACCACTACCGCGTGAAATCCGCCGATGCGGCAGGAAATCTTGCCGTTTCGGGTGACGCCACGTTCACCACAGCCGGCGGGTCTGGAACGGACCCATCAGTAGTCGGATCCTGGGGACCTGTCGTTGCGTGGCCGGAGGTGTCCATCCACGCAGCCTTGACACCAACCGGCAAGGTCCTCACCTGGCAAGGCGACTTCTCCCGAGGTGGTGAGCAGTATCTGCTCGATCCCGTGACAGGCAATTACATCCAGGTACCGAGCGCCGCCGTCGATCTTTTCTGCGCGGGGCAGGCTGTCCTTCCCGACGGCCGCATTCTGGTTGTCGGCGGAACGTCCACCAACGGGGGACTGGGCATCCGCGATGTGACGGCCTTCGACCCGGCCACGGAAACCTGGCAATCCTTGGCGCCCATGAACCACCCACGGTGGTATCCGACTGCGACTACCTTGGCTGACGGACGGGTCCTGGTGACCTCGGGTTCGAACACGAGTTTGACCGACCTCGTGCCGGTCCCTGAGGTGTATTCGCCCACCTCGAACTCCTGGACCGACCTGACGGGCGCGAGCCGGACTATTCCGTACTATCCCTTCATGTATCAGCTGCCTGACGGGCGCGTCCTCCAGGCCGGAGCATCCGAACAGGCCACCTCAAGCCTGGCCGTCGATGTGTCGGCGCAGCAGTGGGCCACCGTTGATTCCCGCGTCCTGGACGGCGCCTCGATTGCAAACTATGCGCCGGGTAAGTTCATCAAGGCCGGTTCCGCGTCGGATGGTGGATTCACGGGCCAGTCCAGCAATACCGCCTTCACCCTGGATATAACCGCGCAGAACCCCGTGTGGCAGGTAACGGCCCCAATGGCGTTCCCTCGCAGCTTCGTGAACTTGACGAACCTTCCCGATGGCACAGTCCTTGCCACGGGCGGCGGGACCGACAGATCCGGCCAGGACGTCAGCAGAGCCGTGATGCAGGCCGAGGCCTGGCAGCCGACCGCGGGAACATGGACCACGCTGGCGGCGATGTCGGTTCCGCGTCTTTACCACTCCGTGGCAGTCCTGCTCCCTGATGGCAGGGTCTTCGTCTCCGGCAGCGGCGGGGACGACGGGGTAGCGGACCAGCGAAGCTACCAGATCTACTCCCCGCCGTACCTTTTCAAGGGCGCGCGGCCAAGCATCACTGCCGTACCGGGCAGCGCCCCGTACGGTTCGACGGCGTTCATCGGAACCCCGGATGCTCCCCGGATCCAATCCGTATCCCTGATCAAGACTGGATCCGTAACCCATGCTTTTGACGAAAATGCGAGGGCGATGAGCCTGAACTTCGCCCAGGCCTCCGGCGGCCTCAACGTCCAAATGCCAGTCAACGGCAATTATGCGCCCCCGGGGTACTACCTGCTGTCGATCGTAGACGGCAATGGTGTTCCCTCCGTAGCCGGGATGATCCGACTGTCGGCGCCTGGCCAGGATGCCACTGCGCCCACAGCACCCGCGAACCTGGTGGGCTCAGCGTCCCCGGGACAGATCGCATTGAACTGGACTGCCAGCACGGACAACGTGGGTGTTACCTCGTACCGCGTCTCGCGGGACGGAACCGTGATCGGGACTTCGACGTCGACCCACTACACTGACAGCTCGGTACTTGCCGGCACTACCTACAAATACACGGTCTCTGCCCTCGACGCTGCCGGCAATGTCAGCCCGCCGTCGAACGCCGTGGCGATGCAGGCCGTCGGTACGCCCGGTGGAATAACGGTGGATAAGATCGTCTCCGTCCACCAAGGAACCAGCTCGACGACGATCAGCGCCCCGGGCGTGACGACCACGGGAACCAACGAACTCCTCCTGGCCTTCATAAGTTCGGACGGATCCAGTTCCGCAAACTCGGCCAAAATGGCAAGTGTGTCCGGGGGAGGGCTCAACTGGACGCTCAGGCAACGATCCAATACCCAGCCAGGTACCGCGGAGATCTGGCAAGCCGTCGCCGCCGGTCCGTTGTCGAACGTGACCGTTACCGCCACGCAAGCTTTGGGTACTTGGCAGTCCGCCATGACGGTTGCCGCCTTCCGCGGAGCTGACATCACGACGGGTGCAACACTCGGTGCGAATGCATTGTCCGGCGCCCCAACGGCCACCCTGAACACTACGAGGGCCGGTTCCTGGGTGTGGGGTGTCGGCACGGACTGGTCCAACGCGATATCACGCGCCCCGGGGCCGAACCAGACGCTCGTAGACCAGTACCTTGCACCAGCGGGCGACACGTACTGGGTTCAACGCCAGAACGCCACCACGCCAAGCAGTGGCACTTCTGTGACAATCAATGACGTTTCTCCTACAACTGACCGTTGGAACCTTGCGATCGTTGAAATTCCGGCCGCGCCGTAGTGGCGCGGTCCGGTGGATTGGCGGTTCATCGATTCGCCGCAATCGGTAGGTATCCGTTGACGGTGGAGGAGGGTCGAGATCGATTTACTTTACATAATGTAGATTATCGGCGCAGAAACAACGGGAGTGGAAGTAGCTGCGAGAACTCCCGTCCCGCGACGTATCCAACGTTTGCGCAGGTCAGAACGCATTGACGA